>NZ_CANDOD010000001.1:0-870880 GCF_947387585.1 Grimontia sp. SpTr1 | reverse complement strand
CTGTAAGCGTTTTATGCTTTGTTGAGGTGTATTTGCTTAGAATGACTAGGCGGCACACACCTCGCCGCGCCTAAAACGCTTACAGCTAGAACAAAATTTAACCACCAAAGGTCAACAGCCCCTAGCATCCGCTGGCAGTGTCGAGACCGCCCAGACAATAGTATTTAATTTCGCTGTATTCATCGAAGCCGTGGCGGCTGCCTTCGCGTCCAAGACCGGATTGCTTCATCCCGCCGAAGGGAATAGGGTGTCCCGTCATCTTGACGCTATTGACGCTGACCATGCCGAACTCAAGGCCCCGCATTAACTTCCAGATGTCGCGAATATCGTGGCCATAGATATAAGCCGCCAAGCCGTATTCAGTGTCATTCGCGGACTCAATCAAGACGTCCAAATCGTCATAGGCGAGTACACCCGCCACCGGACAGAAGTTTTCCTCGCGGAATACCGCCATCTCGGGTGTGACCTTGGTGAGTAGCACTGGGTTAAAGAAATTCGCCCCAGGCACTTTCTTGTGGCTCGTGGCAATCAAGGTCGCGCCTTTCGCGAGTGCGTCATCTACCAGCATTTGAGCTTTCTCGGCTGCCTGAGCATTGATGAGAGGGCCAATGTCCGTGGTTTTCTGCATGCCGTTACCCACACGGAGTTTTTGCATCTCGGTGGCGAAAGCATCGATAAATGCATCGTAATGTTGGCGAGGTATATATATGCGATTCGCCGCCAGACAATCCTGCCCGGAGGTTTGGAACTTGGCATCAATCGCCGCTTTAGCTGCCTGTTTGATGTCCATGTCAGGCAGCACAATGAAAGGGGCATTACCGCCCAACTCCATCGAACACTTTTTCACTGTGTTTGCGCTTTGTTGAAGCAGTAGTTTCCCGACCCTTGTTGAGCCGGTAAACGAGAGTGCTTTGACCTTCTCTGAAGCGCACAGCACTTCGGAGATCATCGGTGCATCGCCAGTGACAACATTGAAGACGCCGGCTGGAATACCTGCGCGCTCTGCTAATTCAGCCAAAGCGAGGGCAGAGAAAGGCGTTTCGTTTGCGGGCTTCACCACTACGGTACAACCAATCGCGAGTGCCGCAGCAGCCTTTCGCGTGATCATCGCATTGGGGAAATTCCACGGTGTGATAAGGGCAGCGACGCCAATAGGTTCACGCAATGTAGCCAATTGTGCATTGGGTATATGGCTTGGCATAGTTTCGCCATATGCACGTTTAGCCTCTTCAGCAAACCAACTGACAAAGGAAGCGCCGTAATCGATTTCTCCGCGAGCCTCATCAATGGTTTTGCCTTGTTCCAGCACCATCAAATGAGCGAGATCTTCTCGGTTATCGAGTAATAAGTCGTGCCAAGCCATCAACTTAGTGGCACGTTGTTCTGCGGATAGCGCGCGCCATTTTTTGAACGCTTTGTCTGCGACATTAATAGCACTATCTATCTGCGATTTTCGAAGTGCGGTGACATAACCAATCACATCATCATCGGCTGGATTGGATACTGCGATATCTTTGTTACCTGCGACCCACTTACCATTGATGTAGGCAAGTTGACGGAACAGGCGTGCGTCACGCAAGTGGTTGAGCACGGCATCCGTCGCTTTACCATCATGGGGCAAATTCAATGCGGCCATACGTTGACCTCCCAAAGCAAAATGATGTTCTCAGTAGAACTCTAAGCCAGCATCTGGGAATGGGTTTTCTGTATGAGGGGGTTATGGTTGGAGATTTTTCGGATTTTCAGCCAAAAACTTAGTGTTTTTTCTGTGATAATTGTAAGTGTCTGAATATAAATAGTATTTAATGGCGGTTATTCGACAGGGTTGTCGTCGATATCGTGTGATTGCGGTGTCTGTTTGATGGTTTTGGTAACGATGTAGGTGTAGTAGCGCTCTATGCCTAAATCTGACATCAGCCAGCTATCAATCAGGCGTTGGTACTGGTCGATGTCTTTTGCCATGACACGGATGATGTAATCTACTCCACCGCCTGTGGCGAAACAGTCCGCTACTTCTGGGCAATCCTGCATGGTTTGTTCGAAACGCTGGAAACTGGTTGCATGGTGCTTGCCGAGTGTCACCTCGACCATCACAGGTGTTTTTTTGGCAAAGATGTCGGCATTGATTTTGGCACCATAGCCTTCAATGATGCCTGCTTCTTCAAGGCGTTTAACACGTTCCCAGCAAGGGCTGACCGACAAGTTTATGGATTCTGCGAGATTGGATTTAGTGATCCTTCCATCTCTGGATAAGATTTGCAGAATTTTGATGTCATATCGATCAAGCTTCATCGTTACTCCCAGAAAAATAAAGAAAACCACGCATATAAGCGTGGCATATAGACTGGGGGGGAAGCGAGTTTTATTCAACAGTTTTGGCGATAACCGCAAAAGTATCGCCGATACTGATGTTCGAGACGTGCCGTCTGGCCGCCAGAATGCCTTCAGCGGTAGCGCGATAATAAGCAGGTGTTTGTCCTGTTCGCTCGGTGGAATAAATACGTGCAATCAGGTCGCCTTCTTTGATCTCATCACCCAGGCTTACACACATTTCCATAATGCCGTTGTGTTCACTTTGTAGGTATGCGTCTTTGTCTGGAATTTCCAGCGAGACGGGGTCACTTGGCGGATCAATATAGTTTTTCTGCAAGATGCCACTGTAAACCAGAAAGTTGTGGATGCCACGATCTGCTATCGCGATGGTGTCGGGTGTGGTGGTGCCACCGCCGCGAAGTTCTGTGGTGACAAACACCTTACCGTTGGATTCGACAGCGGTATCGTAAAGCTTGGTGGGGTCCATTTCCTCCATGTAGAAGGTATAAGGCGCGCCAAACAAACGTGCTCCCTCAATACAGCGAAATTCCTGCGCTTTGTTTTTTAAGCGGTGGGCAGCAGCAAAAGGAATGATATCCAGCGTTTTGCCACCGGAATGAATATCTAATGCCGTATCACACATGGGGATCAGATGACGGGTGAAATAATCCGCCATGCGTTCAGTCATCCCACCATAGGGATGACCGGGAAAGGCGCGGTTCATATTGCCATTATCAATCGGTGAAACCCGCGCCGATGCTTGAACCGCTGGCGCATTCATCATTGGGATGATGATGACCCGTCCCAGAATTTGTTTCGGCTTGAGCTTACTGGTGAGCTTTAACAGCGAGGTGATTCCCTCGTATTCATCGCCATGATTACCGCCGGTCAGAAGCGCAGTTTGTCCATCTCCGTTTTTAATGACGGTGATGGGTGTCATTATCGCGCCCCAAGCCGAGTCGTTGTGGGAATAGGGAAGTTTCAGAAATCCATGCTGAACACCGTCGGCATCAAAATCGACAGTGGCAGATACTGAACTGGGCGGAAGTTTCGGCATAACAGATCATCCCGATTTTTTGAATCAATGCTTAATGAATAGCTGTCGCGGGAAATCACAGAGTGTCTCAGCGCCGTGTTTTGTGATCACGATGCTCTCTGTGGTCTCCATTCCCCAATCATCCATCCACAATCCCGGCATAAAATGGAACGTCATACCTTCTTTCAATACCGTGTTGTCGGTTGGACGCAGGCTCATGGTTCTTTCGCCCCAATCAGGTGGATAACTAAGTCCGATAGGGTACCCACAGCGCGAACCTCCGCGGTCAAAGCCGTATTTTTCCATTGTGGCATTCAGCGCCGCCGCAATATCACCGCAGGTGTTACCGGGCCTGGCGACTGCCATACCGGCCTCCAAGCCTTCATTGAGCGCGTCATTGGCACGTTTGAAGTGGTCTTCCGGCTCACCGAGATAGATGGTGCGGGAAAGTGGGCAGTGGTATCTGCGATGAACCCCCGCCATTTCGATAAAGGTGCCTTCACCGGATTTGAATGGCCTGTCATCCCAGGTCAAATGAGGCGCTGATGCGTCTACACCGGAAGGCAAAAGCGGTACAATCGCAGAGTAGTCACCAAAGTGGCCATCATGTCCCATGACCGCATGTTTGTTGATTTCCGCGACAAGAATATGTTTTGGCAGCCCGGGCTCAATAAGTTCGAAAGCCACGCGATGCATGTTTTCCACAATTCTTGCTGCAGCGCGCATGTAGTAAAGCTCTTGGTCTGATTTTTCTGCGCGGCACCAATTCACTAGCCCTGTTGCATCCGCAAAGGAGGCATTAGGAAGATTTTCCTGCAGAGATTCATAGGCCGTGGCACTGAAGTAGTAGTTGTCTTTCTCCACCCCGATACGGCCTCGGTCCCAAAGCTTTTCATACAAAACAGCGTTGGCGAGATATTCCATCGGATGGAGGGGAGGGTTCATCACATAGTGGTCGGGATAGCCGACAACACTCTCGTGGCTCATGTAGACAGTACGCCGAGCGCCATTGGCATCCTGATTTCTTCCAAACCATAGTGGCTCGCCGGCATGGCCAATAACGACACATTGAGGAACGTAAAAAGACCAACCGTCGTAACCCGTTAGCCACGCCATGTTTGAAGGGTCGTGAATGATGAGTAAATCCAATTCACGCTTTTCCATGGCCGCACGAACTTTTGCCAGCCGGACGCTGAACTCATCAAGCGTAAAATTAAGCACAACGTCACTCATGCCCCATGCTCCTTTTGGTACCGCCCATACAGGACGAACGTTGACATACAGAGTCATCGCCAGTTATCGCTATGGGTCTTGTTGGGGCGACTTATCGCTCAGACCAGATAACTGTTTTGCCTCTCAGCTTTGCGCTACCCGTTTTCATTTTTGCTGTGCGGGTGCGCTGCTAGTTTTGTCACCTTTCTCTATTGCTATGTAACGCAAGTTGTTTGCATCTCATTACTTACACTTACACCACTGTTCAAAAAACAGTCAATAATAAATTACTCAATAGTTTGTGCTTATGAGCATTAATCGTAGCTCGACACGGCTGAAAATCTGGGTTTCTCATTATTGATACGTGACTGCGGAATTTCTGATCTTTGCAATCAATCGATAAAAATTAGAGCGAATTTTTATCGAACTCGATACGGTTCAAAGATATAGCAGATAAAATTCGATACTATCCTTGCTCTTGCATCTTTCTGAACTGATGGAGCGAATGCCAATGTTGAATTGCTAATCACCTTAAATTTATGCCTTTGTTTTTACGCTTAATTTTATCTGGTGATGACGCGATCCATCATGGTGAGCTTTGTTGTTCTGTTTATTCCCATGCTTACCCTCTGATATGTCGTTGAACGCCAAACACGGAGCCTAATATGGAAAAACTCCCCGGCGGTCGAGAAGGTATTTATCGGGTTCGCAATCAAGTAATCCGACCTACTAATAAAACGACCCAGACGATTCATAGCCTCTTGAACCACCTTCATCTGCAAGGCTTTCATCACTGTCCTAAACCCATTGCGCTCGACCATGAACATGAAATGGTCAGTTTTGTTGAAGGTCAGGTTTATAACTATCCGCTTATAGGCAATATTGCATCTAAACAGGCGTTAACAAGTGCGGCAAAGTTACTGAGACAAATGCACGATGCGTCAGCTTCTTATATCGATAGTTTGAAAGGGAATGAATCCTGGATGCTTCCAGCACGCGAACCAACTGAAGTGATTTGCCACGGCGATTACGCGCCATACAACCTCGTTCTTAATGGGCAAGAAGCAGTGGGTGTCATTGATTTTGATACTGCACATCCTGCACCGAGAGTCTGGGATTTAGCCTACGCGATCTATTGTTGGGCACCTTTTAAGACCCATGAATTCGATAAAATGGGGACATTGGATGATCAGATCGCCCGATCGCGCATGTTCTGCAAAGCATATGGTGCGACCCAAGATATGTTAATTAATTTGCCTGATGTCATGATCGAAAGATTGCAGGCTTTGGTTTCGTTTATGCGAGAAGAAGCTGGAAAGGGGAACGAGGCATTTCAACAGAACTTAGAAGATGGACACCACTTAGCCTACGAGAGAGATATTCAATATATTTCTCAAAATAAACAAATGTTTTTAACTGAGTTGACGAAATAAATTAACTATTAGTATGTAATATCATTGACGGCGATGTCTATTTAAATAGCCTCGCTGTTAATGTTTTTGGTTGGTTACGAATAATTATATTTATTAACAGTAAGCAAAAATCTTTTCGTTGAATTAATATTAGATTTCCATCTATTTTTAATTGAGAGCATTTAATCCCACATATATAATCCGGCATCTTTTTTGGCCTTGAACCGAGAACCAATTCATCAATATGTGGAAACTGCCTTCTTTAAGGTCTTGTTACGATACCTATGTTCGTGACATCTCAATCGTCTTCCTGCTTCTGCTCCCTCTGACCATTTGTAATGCGATTTCGATATTTGTAGGCCATTTTTTGAACTTTGCGGCAATGCCTGATATTGCGCAAAAGTTTTTCTACTTTTCAAATTTGCTGATTGGAATATATCCAACCGCGCTTTGTATTATTACCACTTATTATTTGTCGACGAAGCATAACGTAAACCCTATGGTTGTGGTGCCTTATTCGTTGGTAATGTTTATTGCGATTTCTCTGTCCAATGGGTTAGTGGCTGATAATGGCTTGCCGAATAACCCGCTTGTTGCTTTGCTAACAGCGGTAGTTGCTGCTATTTGCTGTGTTTCTGCACGAATATATCCACTCGACCCATCGCGACTTGATTTTGTTAGTGCGCTTTATAAGCAAGCGGCTCACTTTTTCGGCTTTCTGCTGTTGACCATATTTTTTAGCCGCGTGACAGGCAGCATCATGCAAAGCTCGACGCTGTTTAAAGATCATCTCAGCTTAGACCCACTCACGTTTGCTGGTGGCTTGGCGTATCAGTTTGTCCTAGGTCTTTTGGGTTCAGTGGGGATTAATGGTCATAACTTTCTGTTTCGCGCCAAACAGCAACTGTTCGAAGACACTCAACAGAACATTGCGGCGTGGCAGTTTGGTGAAGAACCACTGAATATTCTTAGCCAAGGTTTTTATGATGCGTTTCTTGCCATCGGCGGCTCTGGCAACTCGCTAAGCCTGCTTTTGTGTATCCTGCTTTTTTCCAGAGAGAAAAGGCACATTGCGTTGGCGCTTTCAGCGCTACCGTTGGTGATGTTTAACATTAACGAACTGCTGTTGTTTGGGTTGCCAATTATCTTTAACCCGACGCTGATTTTGCCGTTTGTTTTGGTACCCATGGCAAGCTTCATTCTGGTTTACAGCGTTATGGCTTTGGGATTGGTTAACCCTGTTAGCACCATTGTTGATTGGATGACGCCGCCATTCTTGAGTGGATATTTGGCCACCCAAAACAGCGTTGCAGGTACAGCACTCCAGATCGTCGTGATTGGGTTGGGTGTGTTGATTTACCGTCCTTTCTATCTGAACTATGCGGGCAAAAGCTCCACAGACAGTAAAGGTATCCTCCGCAAGATGGAAATTGAGCGCAGTACCCTGAAGTCATTCTTAGGGGATGTGAATCAGTCAATGGGGAGTTATATCAGTAAACATGAAGTCAGCCAGCGCATCAGCAAAATGATGAATCGCGGTGAATTCGTGATGTACTATCAGCCTCAAGTGAATGTGAAAGACTGCTCTCACTTGGTATTTGAGTCATTGGTTCGATACCGTGATAAACAGGGAAACATGATACCTCCGACTTTCATCAACGACTTTCAAATGTTGGGCGCGATTAAGCAGCTCGATGAGATGGTGATCGATCTCGTGTTAGCAGATATGAAGACATTACCTCTACTCGAACGTTGTAAGGTGGGAGTGAATATTTCCGCAGAATCGATTTCAGACAGAGATATTGTCGATAGCATTGCGGAAAGGCTGCATTACTACAAAATTCCAGCAACCTCCTTGGAAATCGAGATAACAGAAGAAGCCCTTCTTGAAGACCATGAACAGATCAGCCGCAACATTGACGCGCTGCAACGCCTTGGTGTGAAAGTCGCGATTGATGACTTTGGCTCTGGTTACGCGTCTTTCCCTCACTTGCTGAAATACAACTTCGACAAGGTGAAACTGGACCGTTCTCTGTTGTTGAACGTGAAAGAAGAAAGAGGGCAAAACCTCTATCAACTGTTAGCCAAAATCAGTGAAGTAACAGGTTGTGCATTGGTTGCTGAGGGCATTGAAACTGAAACGGAAAAAACGTTCGTAGAAAGCTGTGGCATTGATATCTGCCAGGGATTCTATTTCTCACGCCCATTACCGCTTGATGAAGCTATTGCTTGGTCTAAGGAGCACACAGAGGCGACTGGGGGCAAACAATTACAACCAGCAGAGCGATAAAAAGAAGGCCGCGATAAACGCGGCCTTCTGCTATGTCGGATATTGATTATTTGAAATCGAGAAGTTCTACTTCGAATATCAGAGTTGAACCTGGTTTTATCGAACCTGCTGACATATTGCCGTAAGCCAGCTCGGCAGGGATGAAGAAGCGCGTTTTGCCGCCTTTCTTCATCAATTGAACGCCTTCGGTCCAGCCTTTGATGACTTGGTTTAAACCGAACTCGATGGGTTCGTCACGTTGGACTGAACTGTCGAACACTGAACCATCAAGTAAGGTGCCGTGATAATGCACTTTTACACGAGATGTGGCCGAAGGTTGCGTATCTCCTTCACCTTCCTCCAACACCAGATACTGCAATCCAGAGTCAGTGGTAACAACACCTTCTTCCTTGGCGTTTTTAGCGAGGAACTCTGCACCGATTTTCTTGTTTTCTTCAGCCGCTTTTTTCGATTTTTGGCGGATAAGGATAATGAAAACAATCATCACGAGGATGACGAGGGGTAAAGCGAAATCCATTGTAACTCTCTCAGTTGGTGACCTGGCTGCGCCAGTGGATAGCATTCATTATCCAGAACTCAGTAACGAATTGGAATACATGGAATTACATCCTCGTCCTGTTTGGCTATGGTGCATTGCTTTGGTGCAACTCTTGCCCCAAATGAAATCATTTTCGCGATTGTAAACAACTGAAAATAATAGATTTCCCAGCTTAGAGGGCAATTTAATAATTGGTACGGTGTTTGCTATATAGAATTTGTGCTCCACAGCACGGCTTACACTCACTATCTCCGAAAGGAGATGAATTAGTTAGCGCATTCTCCTTGTTGCTTGTCTCCGCCATGTTTTGGACTGGCGGAGATTTTTTTTCTTCAAACTTAATTCGCCTGTGACTCCCTACTGTGATCTTTGTTCAATCTCATTGAATTATAAAGAAATTACATACAGTCCGCTGTGCGGAAACCTACCAGCCAAAACTTGTGAACCATGATGCCTTCATGCAAAAAATTTCCGCAAAAAATGTAATTAATTAAATTCATTCCGAAGCACGATACCAAAGTTTGCGATTTTCATTCGCGTCAGAAATTAAGTGGTGGAAGAGTAAATCCGAAGGAAAACACCAACACCCAAGACGTGGAGAAAAATAATATGAATAAAGGACTTAAGTTCACCGCGATTGCTGCATGTGTGGCCGGAGCGCTTGGCGTTGCCGCGACTGCTACCGCTGCACCATCGCACGATAAAGCGGTTATCGGCTACCTAACCCAATGGGAGGCATGGAAGGGAACCGATGCTGGTTTTAGCGTAAAAGGTGAAGCTACACACCTCAACGTAGATATGGACATCTACAACATCCTCAACTTTTCTTTCTTCGGCGTAGCGAAAGACGGCTCCCTGCACAGTGGAGACCTTCGCAACAAGAGCATTTATCAGCCTGGTGCGGTTCAAGAGCCGGGCCCGCTGCTTCACCCTGATGTGTATTCAAGCTGGGACTTCCACATCCTATGGGGTGAGTTGGAATACATTCATGAATACCCTGGAACTGAACCTTGGCAAGCAGAAGCACTGGCAAAAGTTCAGGCCCAAGGTTTTGTAAAAGACGGTCGCGGTTGGAAGCATGCGCCAACCGGTATCACTGGCCAAATGCCAATCCCTTTGAAAAAAGCGGGCGGTGCACCGGGTTTAATCGACTTGGCGAATGAAAAAGGCGTACAGGTGATGGCGTCTATCGGTGGTTGGAGTATGTCCAAGCACTTCCCAGAAATGGCTGCTGACCCAGTCAAAAAAGAACGCTTCCTGCAAGACATCGACAAACTGATTGCCCTAGGTTTCCACGGTATTGACATCGACTGGGAATACCCGGGCTCTGGCGGCATGAACTTCACCGGTACGGATGCAGACTACGCAAACTTCGAGCAGCTGATGGATGATATCCGTGAACGTATTGGCCCAGACCGTCTTCTGACAGCTGCTTTTAAAGCTGTGCCAGCTGCATTGGAAGGTTACGATTGGGCGCGACTGCAACGTTCAATGGACTACTTCAACATGATGACTTACGACCTGAATGGTGGTTGGTCTAATGTTACCGGTCATAACTCTCCACTATACCCATATCCAGAAGAAGAGTTTGAAGGGTTAAACCTCGATACCTTGAAAAACTGGATGGTGAACGTTAAGGGTATCAACCCGAAACAAATTAACTTTGGTGCTGCGTTCTATGGCCGTGGTGTTCAAACAACAGAAGCGGAAGCTTACCTTGGTGCACCGACTGACAAACGTAATGTGAACTTCTCAGTTGATGGCCCAAGTGTTTCTGCCGTTGACCTGACAAACTGGAAAGCGTTCGAAGGTCAACCAAACTACAACTATCTGATCAAACAGCCAGGTTGGGCACACAAGTGGGACGCAAACGCGGAAGTACCATATGCAGTGAAAGGCAAGTATTTCCTGAGCTATGACGATCCAGATTCAATTCGTAAGAAAGCGGAGTACATCGTTAATAACGATTTGGGCGGCATCATTGTATGGCAGGTGCACGGTGACATTCAGTGTGAAGGCACTTTCGTTAACTACGGCACCAAGCTGAAGCAATGTACCAATCTCCGTTCGCCGTTGGCTGAGCAAATTGATCAGGTGTTCAGCGCGAATATCATTCCAAATGAAGCCCCAGTTCTGGCCTTGCCAGGTGCTCAAAATGCAGAGAGCGGGGCGGTGATTAGCTTTACTGTGTCAGCGACTGATGCAGACGGCGACGCGCTGTCGTTCACTGCACAAGGTGCCGACGTAACCGACAACGGTGATGGTACCGCAACGGTGACGTATAAAGCGCCAAACACCGCAGTCGACCTGACTGAAACGGTGACCGTGAAAGTTTCAGACGGACGTAAATCTGACAGCGGTTCAGTGACGGTGAATGTGAAAGGTTCAGGTGATGTGGTTAACACTGCACCAGTACTGACTGCACCAGCATCTGTTTCTGTCAAAGCAGGTGAAACCGCAGTGATTGACCTTTCAGCAACTGATGCAGAAGGCGATTCTCTGACGTTTACTGCATCTGCGGGAGAGCTGGTTCAAACAGGTAACAGCGCAACAGTATCTGTGGCGACAGTAGACTCAACAGAAAACAGCGTGGTTAACGTCGTCGTTACTGTGACTGATGGTGCAGAAACTGTTGAAGCAACAGTCGTTGTGAACGTTGAAGGGTATACGCCAGTAGACAGCAACTGGGATCGAAACAAGGTTTACAACACTGGCGATAAAGTAACCCACAATGGCGTTGAATATACTGCTAAATGGTGGACCAAAGGCGAAGAGCCGGGAACGTCAGCAGTATGGGAAGCGTTTGATGATGGTTCAGCAAAAGACTGGAGCGCTGACAAAGTCTACAACGGTGGTGATGTTGCTATCTATAACGGCAGCACCTACAAAGCAAAGTGGTGGACGAAAGGTGAAGCACCAGGATCTGCTTGGGGTCCTTGGGAACTTCTATAATCCTTAGCGTTATATCCCGACAAGGCCTCGTTTATACGAGGCCTTTTTATCTGATTCTCTTAAGGAAACTATGGCAGTACTGCATGCTTTGTAGGTGGATTTTATTTGGATGCTTCTATGACGTTCAACAGACCTAGATACCTTAAATAAAATCCTGACATTTCAATCCGTTCATATCCCGAATGATTTGTTCAAAGATCTTACTGGAGACATCGATCAAGGCATCCGGGAAATCATAGTGAGGATCGTGCAAAGGTGGATGATCAACGCCGCTTCCAAGGCCGAAAAATGCTGATGGCCAGGTTCGGGAATATTCTGAAAAATCTTCAGACCACCTCATTGGCACATCGAGGTCGTTGTGAACAAACCCCAGATCTTTACATGCTTGCTTAAGAAGCATATTTGCTTCGCTGTGATTGATGATGGCATTGAATTTATCGAACCATTCAATGTTGAGCTCAAGCCCATCCCGCTCAGAATAATGTCTTGCCATGCTTTCAACCTGATAGCAGAGAGATTCAAAACACTTATTGCTGTCGCTTCGAAGCGTTGCCATTACAGTAGCTTGTGCCGGCGTCGTACCGAAGGCTGGTTGGCCCAGGCTGACATGAACGATGGTTGCAAGCGCAAAGCTGCTTGGAAAAGCAGTTGGCAGTCTTTCAATATCATTCATCAGAGCTTTTAAGGCTGGAGTCGGATTGACCGCTGTTTCTGGGTAAGCTGCATGGGCTGTTTTGCCTTTCAGTGTGATAGAAACACCTGCAGACGCGCATGCGAAGGTGTTTTCCCGACATAGGATTTGCCCTAGCGGGTGTCCCGGCACATTGTGATATCCAAAGGCATAATCGACTTTTCCCTTATCCCAACTTTCATCATCCAACATGGCTCTGGCTCCTTGGCCATTTTCTTCTGACGGCTGGAAAATAAGCGTGACTTTGCCTCGCTGGATGTCCGATTTGGACAAGCGGTAAGCCAGTGCCATCAAACTGGCGGAATGACCATCATGCCCACAGGCGTGCATGACGCCGACGTTACCAGAGCAATGACTGTGTAAGGCCACTTCATGAATGGGTAATGCATCAGTATCGGCGCGGAATAAAAGATGGGGTCCTGGCTGGCCGCTGTCGAGATGTAATACTATCCCATGTCCACCGATACCAACCTGAGGATCGTAGCCAAAGCTTTGCAATGTATCCGCAATCAGTTTTCCAGTTTTGTCTTCAAAACCAGAGAGTTCAGGCATTTTATGTAACTGGTGTCTAAACAGGATAGGATTGAACATGATTCCCCCTACAGCCGGAAATAAGCTCCACACTGTACGCTCTGAAGCACGTGATTTATGTGATCGAAGTCAGATCTGAGAGGGCATGGTGATCAGAGTTGTTATTCGTATCGTTTGTGCTTAACAGGTAAAAAAATGGCAGGTAAAACCTGCCATTTTTCTCTTTATGATTTACCAGAATTACTTGCGGACACCTTCTACGTGCAGCTCCATATCAACGTAGCTTGATGGGCCCATAACCGCGATACCGTAGTCTTTCAGTTCAAGGCGAGTAGTGCCTTCAAAGCCTGCGCGGTAGCCACCCCACGGGTCGCTGCCAGCGCCAATGAAGTTTGCAGCGATCGAGATAGGATTAGTTTTGCCGTGAAGTGTCAGGTCACCATTGATGGTGATCGAACCATCACCATTGTCTTTTACTGAAGTACTCTTGAACGTCGCCGTAGAGAATTTCGAAGCATTGATGAAGTCACCGCTACGGATGTGCTTGTCTCGCTCTGCGTGGTTTGAATCCAGGCTGGTAGTATCAATATTGACAACAACGGTTGATGCTTCAACATTGGCAGGATCATACGAAAACTCACCATCAAAGTCGTTGAAACGGCCTTTAATAAAGCTGTAGCCGAGATGAGGCACCTTGAAATTAATTGATGCATGAGCACCTTTGGTGTCAATCACATAGTTGTCGGCAACCGCCATTGTTGGCAGCATGGTAGCCGCGGCCAGTCCCAGAGCAGCAAGAGTCTTTTTCATAACGATTTGTCTCCAATCATTTTCCGTAATGTATTGTCTTTGTCTATGTAGTGGTGCTTAAGTGCCGCTGCCGCATGAAGAACAGCTAAACCTATCAATGTAAAGGCAGCGTAGTAGTGGATTGCGCCCGCAATATCTGACTGATCCGGGAATAACTCTCCAAGAGCAGGTACTTCAAACCAGTTAAATACTTCAATGGCTCTACCATCTGACGTAGAGATCAGATAACCAGATGCAAAAATAACGAACAACAACACATAAATAAGATGGTGAGCGGCATGGGCCCCCGCGCGTTCGAGACGATTCCCCACTATTTGAGGTGTACCTTTTATTGTGCGCCAGACCAACCTGAATACGGTTAAACCCAAAAGGAGAATGCCAATGGATTTATGCCAGTAGGGAGCGGTTTTGTACCAAGTGCTGTAGTAAGTGAGGTCAACCATCCATAGACCAACAGCAAAAAGGCCGATAACGACCAAGGCTGTAAGCCAATGGATGGCGCGCAAAACAGCATTGTATTGCGAAGGTTGTTCCATCTTACGTTTGTGTCCAATCAAATAAGTTAATGAGAATTATAATCATCATTAACTGTAGGTGAACCGGATACAACTGAACGAGTCATTCGAAAATTTCGATGGAACTCTGTCTACATTACTCTTCTTGTTGCCAACTTAAACTTAGAGACACAGAGTCAGCGAAACGCAAGGCATGTGGCTTATCTATTGTGACGCTGGCAAATGTTACCCAATGATGAGAGCGAGAAATCTCTAACACACTGGAGACTAATTTTTCCAACAGTAGGAAACGGCCATTTTCGACATGGTCGATGATAGATTTGGTAATCACTTTGTAGTTTAGTGCTTCTTCTACATTGTCATTCATACAGGCTTTATCGCCTGGGTAGTGGATTTCAATATTTAGTACTACGTCCTGTTTCTTCTCTTGTTCTTCAGGGTTGAAGCCAATAAAGGTACGCAGGCGAAGATTTGTAATTTTGATAATGGCATTTTGCATAGCGCAGCCTCCGTTAGTTATTTGAGTGCTCGACCGCCATCCAAATTGATGCTTTGGCCGGTCATGTAGTTACTGTTCATGATGAATTCGACGGCGTTCACCACTTCTTGTTCGCCAGGCGCTATCGCCATCAGTGATTTAGACAACGCTTTCTTTCTGTAAGCCTCGTCATCGCCTTCATTAAACATGATAAGCGCTGGAGCGATGCTGTTGACTTTGACACTCGGCGCCAATTTCTGTGCGAAGGAAAGCGTCATATTGTCCAATGCCGCTTTACTTGCCGAGTAGGCGATATGTTTCTCGCTACCTTTGCGCACGACGTAATCCGTAAAATGAATAATGTCTGAACCCGCCGTTGAGTCAGTCGCCATAAAGGGAGACAAGGCGAGGTTAAGCAGATACGGCGTTTTAACGTGTATCTGCATCATGTCATCCAGCAGGGCGGCATAGTCATCCGTTTTACTTTCGGCATTCCAGTCTGACGCGTTATGGATCAACGCACGGATCTGAATGTTCTGCTCAGCGACTTCCCTTGCGAATTGATGGATAGCGCCATCGGCTGAAAAGTCGGCCTGAATACAAGTGACCCCCATTTCCCGCAAGGCAGTCACACCGGGTTTTTCCGAACGATATGACGCGATCACGTGAAGACCCAAAGTCCGAAAATGGCTCGCCAGCGCAAATCCGATACGTTGACCAGCACCAGTGATCACAATTGTTTTATCAGTCATATAACTCTTATAGCGTTTGATGTGCGGAACCCAATACGAATGCCGATCAGAAAAGATCAGAGTTGGGCGATGATAATTTTAAAATCAGTAAGTTAGATTCTAGCAGAACGGCGAGTGAGGGAAGGATGCAAAAGAGCGTATTGGTGGTTGGCTCACACGGAACTATTGGAAAAGCGATAGCCATTCAGCTGCAGGACTTGGGGTATCAGGTACTGACACTGAGCCGTGAAGGAAAGGAGTCAGACAACCACCTTATCCTTTCCATGAGCGAACCAGAAAGCGTGGCTGTTTTGTCTCGTTGGCTTGAACGGCGTGTTGAGGGTTTGGTAGGGGTTATTCAGTGTGCAGGCCTTCTTCATTCGGGCGAAAAGAGGCCCGAGAAAAACCTCAAGCAACTTAGCGGTGACTGGCTCAGTCAGTCAATGGCGGTGAACGTGATGAGTCATGTCCACGTTGCGCAGGCATTGGACGGATTCGTAAAGCGTCATTCGAAGCTTCGTTGGTTATCGCTAAGCGCTAAAGTTGGCAGCATAGAAGACAACGGTTTGGGAGGCTGGTACAGCTATAGAATGTCTAAAGCCGCCCTTAATATGTTTATCAAAAATCTTTCCATTGAATGGGGAAGAAAAGCGCCGGCATCTTCTGTGATTGCTATGCACCCTGGAACCACGCCAAGCACACTCTCTAAGCCTTTCACCACAAATTGGCCGAAAGATAAACTGTATAGTCCTGAACTCACAGCAAAAAGAATCGTTACCGTGTTTGAGCACATGACGCCCGAAAGGTCAGGAAAACTCTATCATCACGATGGTTCAGTGATCCCTTGGTGATTATTGAAGAGGGTAGCGTCGGACGTCGATGACTCTTGCAGACCAGTAGGGGTTATCGACACGGGAAATCGTGACGCCTTTTGAGGAAGAAGCATGCATGAACTGTTTTTCGCCAATATAAATCCCGACGTGATAGCGCGTAGAGCCGGTCTTGAAGAAAATCAGGTCTCCATGATCTGCAGTTGCCAGAGAAATTTTATCGCCAGTTTTGATCTGTTGCCTTGTTGTTCTGGGAAGTGAATGCTCGAACACGGCGAGGAAGGCCTGTTGGGTAAATGCGGAGCAATCAATACCTCGCTTGGATGCACCTCCGTAGCGATAAGGTGTTCCTTCCCATTCCTCAAAATATGCAAATAACGCAAGACTTTTTGATGTATCTAAGTCAGAGCCAGAGGGTGCTAACGTCGCTGGACGAGTGGTTTCGTAGTATGTCGAATGGTCTGAACGATTTTCTGCAGATGTTGGCGACTCGCAACCCGTCATGAATAGGGCAGAAAAAAAGCCAGTAAAGAGCATCCAGATTCTCGGCATTGGCATGTTCATCTATAAAGTTGCGTCTGTTCTACAGAGAAAGTTTATGATTGCAGTGAAACATAGCGTTCGCTGATTTTTATTAAGTTTATTGACAGAAAAATAACTGTGCAATGATGTTCCACTCATGCTTTTACAGAAGTCTCAAGTCTAAAACTCTATGCAGCGCTCTGGTTTCTCCGTACATACCATTCTGTAATGTAATCAGCCAATGCAAGAACCGCAGGTTCATTTGCGCCGGGTTTGACTGCTATTCCATTTGCAATTGCCGTTTCGAGAGAATTTGAATTCACATGCTCAAGTAAATCCATTTTTTCGGTGACCGAACAAGCGGCGATCAGAGAGACCGCCATACCAGATTCAATGGCCGCATTTAAGCCATGGAAATCAGCTGCGGTGAGAACGACTTGGTGAGAGATATTTTCACGATTTAGTAATTCCAACGCCAGCCGCCCCCAACGACAGTCACTTTCTATCGCGACAGGTAAAGGCTTGTCTTTGCAGTAGCTTACGTGGCGCGACTTCGCCCAAACAAGCCTTTCGGTAGAGACTTGAGTAACTGGGTATAGATCATCATGAATATTCACTAAAGCCAGATCCAGTCGTCCATCTTGAACCTGTTTCAACAACCGTTGGCTGCTGTTACTTTGTACGGATAACTGTAGATTAGGATAGCGCTCGGTAAATCCATTCAAGACGCGTCTAAAAATCAGGTTAACGTAGTCATCGCAAACACCGAATTTCACCATGCCGTTCATATCCGGGCTATGGAAATGTGCGACAGCTTGATCATTGAGGTTAAGCATTTGACGGGCATAACTGACCAAGGTTAAGCCATGAGAAGTAAGAACATGTCGCCTTCCTTGTTTCTGGAAAATAGACACGCCCGCTAACTCTTCAAGCTTTTTCATCTGCATGCTCACTGCTGATTGTGTCCTGTGAACGCTGTCTGCAGCCGCTGCGAAGTTCCCGCAATCTGCTATCGCTACCAATGTACGAAGTTGGTCAATGTCGAAATTGGTCATTACTTCAACTCCTTTGAAGTATTTTGAAAGAAATATTGGCTTTTCTGATTAATTAAATTGATTAAATATTGCACTGTCAAGAAGGAAAACAATAACAACGTCAGGGGAGAGCAGGCATGGTAGTAAAAACCAACGAAAGTGACTTAATCAGTGATGACCAGCGAGGAATCCATCGCTTCGTAAATCAAGGCGGGATTGTCGCCAGACTGATTCATGGGTTATGGCGCTTTAATCGCAAACATTTTTTGATTGAAGATCTTTCTAAAAATCTAGATGACGAACGATTTCTAAAAGATGTTGGTTTGACGCGGGCACAAGTAGAAAAAGAAATACAGAAGCTTCGTCAAAGTAAAATTTAAGAATCGAGTCCTTGGATGCTTCCAACTATCCGACCGCACGCCAGTCTGGTGCTGCGGTATTTTTTTACCCCATCGATCCTTCAGTAACGCCACGAATAATGAGTGTTCAATTGATTTGTGTTGTTAATACAACTGAAAAACTCTGCTGTTTTACTGGCCTTTGGGATGTGAAGGATAACCGCCTGAATCTATAGGCGTGTTTTGTACTAAAAATTTGGCATGACAGGATTTGGCTGACTACACTTTTAGTAACTTAATGAATATGAATCAGTTTTTGTTATCGCTGTGGATGTGGGTTTTGACAAAAACTTTACAACCGACCTGGTTTTATGTGATTATTGTCACCATTGATGTCGACCATATTGCTTATGCTGGTATAATATTGCGACGCAATACAAATTAATGAGCGATAGAACACTAAGCAATGTCTCTTTCGTTCAGTTGCTTTTCAGCAACACTTGGTAAGATTTTTTTCATAACAATAAGGTTTGTCGTTAGACAAATCATTGGACACAAACAGTCACTGGGCTTTGGTTTGGCCGCCGACAACTCAATGATTGGTCCAATTTTGGCGTTACTGCATAGCTGGACTTTACATTCGCTTGCTGCGTGAAAAGTCAAATAAGTAACCGATACCCGGCTTCCATGGACCGGGTTTTTTATTGCCTGAAGTAAACGAAAAAGATCCAAATTAGAAACAAAAAAGCCAGACTGATGTCTGGCTTTTGTCATTTTGGAGTGTGATTACTCGCTTTTGGCAGATTCTTCTTCCGCTTTTTCAGCAATCACTGCGAATTCGCGGGTAGGTTTACCAACGATAGAGCGGGTAGGTTCTTTAACTTCAGCCAGAACGACTTCAATGGTATCGCCAAGCTGGAACTCTTTCACGCCATCAACAGAAATGGTGCCAGCGTCGCCATTACATTCGATGCGTTTCTTGTTGTCCACAATCAGCGGCGCCGGAATAAACGCCATTGCGCCATTTTCCAGCAAACGAACACGCATGCCTGCACGGTTGATATCGAAGATCTCCGCGGTAAAGGTTGTTTTCTCGGCAACGCAATCTTTAAGAAGACGGACATACAACCAATCTGCCACATCGCGTTCTGCCATTCGATGGTGTCTACGGTGCAATGCCAATTCTTCACCGATCATTTCGTCTGGTGTTTGAGCGGCATCTTCACCACGAATAATGGCTTTCAGAAGACGGTGGTTGACCATGTCGCCATATTTACGGATTGGAGATGTCCATGTGGCATAAACATCAAGGCCCATGGCGAAGTGTGGCGCTGGTGCATTACCAATTTCACTATAAGACTGATACTTACGGATGCGGTTATCCAGATAAGTGGTTTCCTGTTCATTCAACCAACGACGCAGAGCACTGAATCCTTCAATTGTTTCCAGTGATTCAGCAGTCACGTTGCCGCCGTGACCATTGATAAGCTCAACTGCATCCGCCATTTTCTCTGGGTGGAAGCCAGCGTGGGTGTTGAATACGCCGAAGCCAAAGTGTTCACGAAGTGCACGCCCAGCACAAATGTTTGCCGTGATCATTGCTTCTTCTACCATGCGATTTGCAATACGACGAGGATCCACGTGAATCGCGACAACGTCGTTGTCTTCGCTAAGTTCGAAGCGGTAGTCAGGACGATCTGGGAAGGTCACAGCATTTGCTTCACGCCATGCCATACGCGCTTTAGCCAGACTATGTAGTGCATTCACTTGTTCAGCAATGATCTCTGACGGTTGCCATTTATCACAAGAACCTGTTTCCAGGAGATCAGAAACATTGTCATAAGCCAGTCGGCCTTGAGACTTAATGGTCGCTGAGAAGAATTGCGCATCTTCTGAGATAGTGCCATCTGCCAATAGGGTAACGCGGCAGCATAGAGCAGGACGAATTTCTTCGTCACGCAGTGAGCACAAGTCGTCACTCAGTTCGCGTGGCAACATTGGAATATTGCGGCCCGGCAGGTAAATAGTGAATCCACGCTCACGCGCTTCTTTATCCAGATCAGTACCTTGAGCGACATATGCCGTTGGGTCTGCAATCGCAATGGTCAGCGTGAAAGTGCCATCTTCGTTTGCCACTGTATGCAGCGCATCGTCCATGTCTTTGGTGGACTCGTTGTCGATAGTAATAAAAGGCAGGTGAGTCAGGTCTTCACGAACCAAAGATTCGTCCAGCATTTCCCAGCTAGGCTGTGGTGCCGGTTCTTGGTTTGGCAGATTATGTTTAGCCAGCGTTACCCACCAAGGCGCGATCTTGTCATTGGCATCTGTGATTTTCTCACTGATTTCACAGAAAAAGTTATTGTCGCCTTTCAATGGATGTTGAATCAGAGTAGCGACGACCCAGTCACCTTCAGACAGTGCATCACGGCTCAAACCTTTTTTTGTTTTTGCGCGGATGGCATCTTTAAGTTGAGGGCTATCAGGCACGACATTCAACTTGTCGCGGATCATTTTTACACGGCCAATGAAACGCTCTACCGATTGTTCAATCAGCTCGTCTGGCTCAGCCACTTCTTTTTCTTTTTCGGTGCGGATAAGCGCGACGACTTTATCGCCATGCATGACTTTTTTCATGTATGCAGGCGGAATGAAGTAGCTGGTTTTACTGTCTACTTCGAGGAAGCCAAACCCTTTTTCGGTTGCTTTGATCGACCCTTCTTTTTTGGGAATGGTCTCTTTGATTTGTTGCTTTAGCTGTGCAAGTAATGGATTGTCTTGAAACATTAGCCTGGTCTCAGATTGTGAACCGCCACACTATACGGATTCGGTAGCCCAAAACCAAGTCATCACTCATTAAACCTACGTGACGATATCTGTTACGCCTTAGCGCAAACTGAGAGGTAAGTCAGCGAAATGAAACAAGAATGAACATTTCTCTCGCAAACTTGATGTAACGAAGAGGCCATATTCAACATTAATGACAGAATGACACTTTCGTAAAGGGAAGTAACGGTTTGGCGTATGGAAAGTGCTGAAGTACAGCAAAGGTGTACAGCTGAAGATGTGTCGAGCACGCTGGATAAATGGTGTGAAGACATCTTTAGCCGTCTGGTCTGTGAAAACGGAATCAACAATATTGCTCTGTTTGTCTTAGTCGATGATAAGCTGAAGCTCATCGCCAGCCAGACACAGGATGTATTTAACTTTTACCCAGCCTTCAAACCCTGCGAAGAATATAGTGGGTACTATATTGACTGGGAATCCCTCGCCAACAAGCACAAACAGCATTTTTCTTTTATTTCCGAACTGGCATTCAACGGTGGTTGGCAGCAAGACAATCAGCTCTGGGAACATGCCGTCATTCCTCTGTATAAAAGAGAGCATCGGCTTGGGTATCTGCTGGTTGAGGCTGAAACATCAACCCGCGACCGCAGACTGTCCGAAAAAGGCTTTGACTGGGTGCGAGAAAATGTCGATACGCACCTGAAATGTAAAATCCTTGCGCATCGTCTAAATCAGCAAAACGTCAAAAGCCGTAAAAGCGAACTCGACCTCGCGTTACATAATCACACGCTTGCTTCGCAACTGGGCTACCTGAAAAACTTGCATGAAATTTCCCTACGGTTTACCAAAGCCACCACTATTAATTCCTTATGTCGGATTGCTGTCGAATTAGGGCGGGACAAGCTGCAAATTGATCGTATGGGTATTTTCCTGTGTGATGTGGAAACCCACAAAATGTGGGGGACCTGGGGAACGGATCCTGATGGTCAGGTGGTAGACCGTTCTGAGTTTTGCCAGGAAATGCCAAATACGCTTTTCATGGAAGAAGCCTTTACCAAAAAAAATGAACTGATCGTAAAAGAAAACGTGCCCCTTTATTTTGGAAAGGAGCAAGTGGGTATTGGCTGGAATATCATGATGGCGATGTGGGACGGTGATGAGTGTATTGGTTGGCTGGCTGCAGATAACCTTCTATACCGGACTCCTCTTGATGAGCCGAAAAAAGAAGCGATAAAACTGCTTGCCGCCTCAGTTTGCCAGAAAATCGTTAAGCTTAGGCACACAGAAGCGTCTGATGCCCGATACAGTCAACTTGTTACCATCAATAGTGAGCGGGAATCTGAATTAAAGGCACTCAAGCATAAGTTGTTTACCAAGAAACGAAATGAACGCTGGATGGGTATCACCGATCAGGATACGGGCTTGCCGAATGCTTTGGCAATGCAAATGGCATTGCCCGGGTTGTTAAAACAGGCGAGAAAAGAAAAACAGCGGATTGCGGCCCTGTCTATCGATATTGATTGCTTTGCAGGGTATCGAAAATTTTATGGCGATGTGGCTGCGACAAATTTAGTGAAAAAACTGGCTGATGTGATGGAAAGACAGGTGGGTTCGCACCTTTCGGGGATGTTTGCTTATTCGTCACCAGGAACATTTTCTCTTCTTTTATTACATGATGATGATTTGATGCTGCGAGAAGTCGCGGAAAGCATGGTGCATGGTGTATATCATCTCAATATTCCAAACAAACCTTCTGCGAACTATCAGCGTGTGACCTTGAGTCTTGGCATGACACTCAGCTCAGTTTCAGTCTTTACCCGAAAACTTAAAATCATGAAACGCGCAGAGAAACTGAAAACAACTGCGATTAAGTTGGGACAAAATAGAGTTTGTCTTGACTAAAAAATCAAACCTCACCACAGAGCCTTGCCTGAAATAACAGCAATTTGTTTTCGAAATAGGCGTTTGCAGTCAAAAAGCCATCAGTCGTAGAAAGAATTGTGAACTTGTTCAATTTTTTCTGGCTTTTTTTGGTCTAGTGGCGCAGAATGCACGCCTTATTTGTCGAGGCCCGTAGCGTTAGATACTGTTACAGAGAGTAGGAAGTCACTTAGTTCTGAGTAGTGACCCTGTATCAGTGAATAATAACAGTGCGAAACCGCTAGCAGGGGCCCCGTTTTTTTTGTCTATATATTGGGATCCCAATGCAAGATACTGTTACTGAATTTCGCCAGTTAGATCTGGCTGAAAACATTCTTTCTGCTCTTGACGCAATCGGCTTTGTAGCGCCGACTCCTATTCAGGCAGCTTCAATTCCTCTACTACTGACCGGTGTTGATGCACTCGGTAAAGCACAAACAGGTACCGGTAAAACCGCGGCATTCTCTCTGCCTCTGCTGAACAAACTGAACCTGAACCAGCACAAACCTCAAGCGATTGTTATGGCTCCAACCCGCGAACTGGCAATTCAGGTTGCGGCGGAAGTAAAACAACTTGGCCAAAACATCAATGGCCTGAAAGTTCTCGAAATCTACGGTGGCGCGTCGATCGTTGATCAAATGCGTGCTCTGCGCAGCGGTGCTCACATTGTTGTTGGTACCCCAGGCCGTGTTAAAGACCTGATCAACCGTGAACGTCTGCAGCTGGACGAAGTACACACTTTCGTTCTGGATGAAGCTGACGAAATGCTGAAAATGGGCTTCGTTGATGACGTTACCTGGATCATGGAACAAGCGCCAGAATCAGCACAACGTGTTCTGTTCTCTGCAACCATGCCTCCAATGGTTAAAGAAATTGTTGACCGCTTCCTGCGCGAACCTGCTCGCATCGACGTAGCAGGCAGCAACCGTACTGTTGAGAAAGTTGAACAGCAGTTCTGGGTTGTTAAAGGCGTAGAGAAAGACGAAGCGATGTCTCGTCTGCTTGAAACTGAAGAAACTGACGCATCTATTGTATTCGTACGTACCCGTCAGGACACCGAGCGTCTGGCTGATTGGCTGAGCGCGCGTGGCTTCAAAGCTGCCGCACTGCACGGCGATATTCCACAGTCTCTGCGTGAGCGTACTGTTGATCATATCAAACGTGGCGTTATCGACATTCTGGTTGCGACTGACGTTGTAGCACGTGGTCTTGATGTGCCACGTATTACTCACGTGTTCAACTACGACATCCCATTCGATGTTGAATCGTACATTCACCGTATCGGTCGTACAGGTCGTGCGGGGCGTGCAGGTAAAGCAATCCTGCTGGTTCGTACTAACCAAATCCGTATGCTGCGTACCATCGAGCGTGTGACATCTACCCGTATGGAAGAAATCCAACTTCCACTGCGTGACAAAGTCGCTGAAGCACGTCTGGCACGTCTGGCTGCTGATCTGCAAGAGCAGAAGGAGTCTGACAGCATTGAAGCGTTCGTTGGTCTGGTTGAAAAACTGCAAGAACAAATCGATGTAGATGCGGCAACACTGGCTGCAATGCTGCTTCAACGTCAGCAAGGCAAACGCCCGCTGTTCTACAACGGTCCAGATCCAATGATCGCAGCGATGGAGCGTGACAGCCGTCGTCGTGAATCTCGCCGTGATGATCGTGGTCCACGTGATCGTTCAGAGCGCGGTGAGCGTCGCAGCTACAACGCAGCAGATTGGGACACTTACCAATTGCAAGTTGGCCGTGATCAAGGCGTACAAGTTAAAGACATCGTTGGTGCAATTGCTAACGAACTGGGTCTTGAGAAGCAATTCATCGGTTCAATCAAGCTGGCAACCGGTCACACTTACGTTCAGCTTCCGAAGAAAATGCCAAAAGAAATCCTGGGTCAGTTGAAGCAACTGCGCATTCGCCAGAAAGCAACTGATGCACAACTGGTTGAAGGTCACGTTGACATGTCTCCACCACGTCGTCGCAATGGCGGTGACCGTAACGGTGGTGGCGAGCGCGGTCCACGTCGCTTTGATGACCGTGGTCCTCGTGGTGGCAATCGTGGTGAAGGTCGTGGTGATCGTGGTGGTCGTCGCTTTGACCGTGACCGCGGTGGCGACAAACGCTCTTTCCGTGGTGAGCGCCGTCACGCTGACGCATAATCTGCCCGTTTAGCAATTCAATATCCCAAAGCCCGCTTTTAAAGCGGGCTTTTTGCATTTGTGTGGCTTTGAAATATTTACTTACGTATTTGCTAAATCAATAGACGCTGTTCCAAGGTTTGGGACGAGGCTGTCGGATTCGCACTGCTATATTGTTGAAACAGCAAGCCGAAACTGGGCGTTAACTCTGTAACCCACGCTCCATCATTGATGTAGCTTGGGTAAAGATGTGCATGACTGATTCCAGACATTTAAACAATCTGGGGTAGGTCGTGTAGGTTGTTTCCCTGTTTGAGGACTGTTTTATGCTGAATATGCAGTTTGATCAGCGGGTGATCATAGACACCACCGATATGGACTGGCAGCCATCGCCTTCGGATGGTGTGTTTCGCAAGCCTCTTGCCAAAGAGGGAGCCGAACGTGGGCATGCCACCAGTATTGTGAAATACGCACCCAAGTCTTCCTTTTCCCGTCACGAACACCCTTTAGGAGAAGAAATTCTTGTCCTTGAAGGCATCTTTTCTGATGAAACAGGGGACTATCCGGCAGGTACCTATATTCGGAATCCCCCCGGCTCTTCCCATGCGCCCTATAGCGAAGTTGGATGCACCTTACTGGTTAAACTTCATCAGTTTTCAGCTAACGATCGCAATCAGGTACGAATCAATACGCGTTCGGAAGAAGATTGGATAGAAGGTCAGGGGCGCTTGTTGATGCTTCCACTACATGAATTCAATGGCGAGCAGGTTGCCATGATTCGATGGCCAGCGGGACAGCACTTTTTCAATATTTCCCATTTCTGCGGTGAAGAAGTATATGTACTCGAAGGGGAGTATCGAGACGAATTTGGCAGATATGGGCAGGGAACCTGGATACGTAATCCGCATATGTTCGAATACAACCCATACGCAGAGGAAGACACTTTACTATGGGTAAAGGTAGGACATCTTCCTTATCCTGGTGTCAGTTGAAAATAGATGGCTGGTTGAACACAGAAGAATGTACAGATTAACCAACGACGATTGATATCATTGCATGTTTTATCTTCATGGACGTAAATCTGAGACAAATGTCTTCGTGGTTTATCGCTAGTATGTTGGTTGAGTGCAGGGCTCAAACTTATGAGCCTTTTTCTTGAAAGTGCCTCAGTGGCAACAGGACATGACAGACTCGGATGTTTCAGACAGACAGCCCCTTCCAGATGCAGTTTTTTGAACTGGCACCTGTACCCATGGTAATTATCAATGACCTCGGCGAGATCATTCAGAGTAACCGTGAGTGTCAGCAACTGTTCCAGATTATGCCAGATGAAGCCAACATCGACGGTTATCTCAGCTCGGCTACGTGGAATGAAGTTATCCGTTACTTTCAGGTCGTTTCCCAGGCGGTGCAGCATGAGCCATTTACCAAAGTTGTCCGCCTGACAAGAAGCAAAGATACTTACATCCTCAAAGTGAACCTACTCAATACGGTTCCCTGCAACATCTACATTGTGGCACTAACCCTTTACTATCCTGATGATGAATTGAATGAAGCCCTTCAGGAACGGTTACCTATGGGCATGGCACGTGTGGATACTGAAGGTCGTTTTATCAGTGTGAATCCAGCATATTTGGCCATGTTGGGTTATGGGGATGAAGAGATTCAGCCACTGACTGAGTTTGATCTTACTTACCATTCTGATGCAAACAGCGAAAAGCCGCTGCGCGAAAACCTTACGTTGCGTTCGGGCAACCAGTACAGAGTCGACAAACGTTATATTCACAAAAATGGGCATCAAATCTGGGTGCGTGCTTTTGTTTCTTCGATTACCTGCAAGTACACCAATCAACAGCAGTTTCTGATTGCCGTGTTGGATATCCATGAAGAAAAGCAATTGCAGGAAGCTATTACCACATCAGAGCGACGGTTTCGTGCGATCGCTGAGAATGTCAGTTCCGTGGTGTGGATTTCTGCTGCGGATCCTGAGCGCCTGTTTTACGTCAACAAATGCTACGACACTATCTGGGAAGAGAAAGTCGAAGTTCTTTATCACGATCCTCGCGCCTTCTTAAACAAGATCCATCCTTCTGAAAGAGAGATGGCAGAGAGAACACGTTTTTCCTCATCAACCGACTCTTGGAATATTAACTATCGACTGTTGTTTGATGACGGCAGAGTGAAACACATCCGGGACAGCGGCAACTGTGTTTTTGATGGAAACGGTGAACTGATTTATCGCGTAGGCACACTGACTGATATCACCGCAGAGATTGACCAAAGGGATACCGTGGTTGTGATGGCGAAAAAGCTGCGGGAAATGGTGGAATACGATTCGCTGACCGGTATTAAGTCACGTCATGCCATCATGACGGACATACAGGAAGCTTATCAGGAGTTCGATATGACCAGCGATCCATCTGTGCTGGTATATATCGATGCAGATGGTTTTAAGAACATCAACGATTCTTACGGGCACGACGTAGGCGACAAAGTCTTGAAAGCGATAGCCGGACATTTGACCTCAAATATCCGTGACTCCGATGTCGCTGGTCGAATTGGTGGTGATGAATTCGTTGTACTGCTCAGACACACCGCCACGGCAGAGATCCCACACATTCTTGAACGCCTGAAATGTGACATTGAGAGTGATGGTCTTCCGGAAGGTGTCAATGTGTCGATAAGTCTTGGTGCGATTGAGCTTTCAGAGAAAGTTGTATCAGCAGAACAATGGCTTAGCGAGGCAGACAAAACCATGTATCAGCACAAACGATCGCGAAAGAAAATGCGCCTCAGTCGAAAGCATTAGAAATGACCACTTCGCAGCTATTCTATGTTTTACCAAGATAATCTGAACGTTACTGACTCACCGCCATTTATCATTCCTCGCTAACTCGTTGATTTTCTGCTTCTGACACCATTGATGGTAGCTAGAATCTCAGTCTTCTAAGACTTTTTTCTGATACCTATTATCTGTTTCGAAAATGAGACAGTTGAGTGTAACGCTTCCGAGTATTCTCTTTGTTGAATAACAGAGGGAATGGTCATGCAGAGTGTTGTTGAGGTATTTGGTACCGCGCTTGCCAGCTATTACAACGGCAATAAATCAGGAAAACTGATTGTGAGGGAAAACAATGGTACATCCGTTATCCCAACATCAGATTTCTTTCGCCGTCCGGAAGATGTCGCCACCGACAGAATTGCGTTGTCTTATTGCCGACGAAGTGTGTTAAACGTGGGCGCTGGCAGTGGGGAGCACTCTCTCTACCTGACAGCTAAAGGCATTAAGGTTACCTCGATAGACAGTTCACCAATCGCCTGCGCGATCATGCACCAGCGAGGTGTGCCATCAGTGGTATGCGGTCATCTGTTCGATCAACACCCAATGTTTGACCGCACCTTTAGTTGGCTGGCACTTCGCGGTGTGATTGGCCAACTGGGAAATATTCGAAATTTCTTTCACTTTCTGAATCTGGCGCACCGTAATTTGTATCCGGGCGGCAGATTGATTTTAAGCTCAGAAAACCTTCGTTACGAAGGCTATCGCACACGTCATTTGACGTTTGAATTTGACGGGAGAGTGAGTGAGGAAGTGCCGTGGTTTGATATCGGCATGTCTACACTCCGAAGAGTGGCAGACAGTCACAATTTTAACTGTCGCATCGTTTACTGTGATGACAGCAATAAGTACGTGGCTTTGCTGACAAAACGGTAAACAAGACTTTTCCTAAGTCGGTATGGAAAAATGGGGCTTTAGAGCCCCATTATTTTTGAATACTTATCTACGCAATCTACAAAATGCGCACGTTCATTTTCATCTGAAATGTCTCTTGCCTGTTGTGCAAGAACGCTTCTCTCAGCCAGCGCATTTTTCACCTGCCACACCGAATAAGCTGCTTGCTTATCAAGTTCAATTTTTTGTTTTTCATCAGGTGGCAGCAATGCAAGGTTGTGGCTCATAGTAACTCTCTCTTTGTCATAATGTGCCCAGAATAAAATGAACGACCAGGCAGGGCGATAACATAGCGAAGAGCACCAGTTTCGACAAGTGTTTACGCCGCACTTACGCCTCGCTGACATTGAGAAAGCGCTTCACCGTTATGATTTTGTCTATGGAGAGGTAGGTAACAAGCGGGGATTTATGGAATTTACCTATCATGACAGGCAGACACTTTATGACGCGTGGATGTCTTACAAAGCGAAATTACGAATCACCCAAATTGAGATGGCCAAACGCCTTGGGGTGAGTCAGTTGGACTTCTCAAAGACCATGCGCGGTGATGTTCCAATGGATCGAAACTTCGTTTTCCGTTTCTGTAAAGAGATGGGGTTGGATCCCGGTAGCTCACTACCCAGTCTAAAAGACAACAAAAACATCATGAATAACGGAGCCATCGTGGTAAGAACCTCTTTAACCGTTGATGGCACCATTGCCAAGGTCGAATATTCAGGCGACCAAGTGTTTATCGAATACGTGAAAGAAATTTAAAAAGCCGTCCTTCGGGACGGCTTTAGTGTTTCTGGAGATGAGAGATTTTACTTCGTTACCATCTTAGAGATTTGTTTTGCCTTCTCTTCGTCTGACAGATTAGACGGAGGAGGAACCAGTAAACCTTTCTGGCAAGCCGGTCTTTGTGCCAACTCATCTACCCAGCGTTGCAAGTGCTCAAGACCGGAGATATCGACGCCACTCCATTCATGAATGCGAACCCATGGCCAGGTCGAGATATCTGCAATTGTGTATTCATCACCAGCCAGATAACGATTGTTAGCCAATTGACCATTCATGACCTCGAACAGGCGACGCCCTTCGTTTTGGTAGCGCTCGATCGCAGCTGGAATTTTCTCAGGGAAGTAACGATAGAATACATTAGCCTGACCCATCATTGGCCCAACACCACCCATTTGGAACATCAACCATTGCAGCACTTGGCTTTTCTTCTTTGGATCGGTAGGAAGGAATTTTCCCGTTTTCTCTGCGAGATAAATAAGAATTGCACCTGATTCGAAAACTGCGAAGTCATCATTGTCTTTATCGACAATCGCTGGAATACGGCCGTTGGGGTTGATCGCCAGATATTCAGGTTTCTTCTGATCTGCGGCCATCAAATCAAGCGCGTGGTACTCGTAAGGAAGCCCCATTTCTTCAAGGGCAATCGATATTTTGTAGCCATTCGGCGTTCCTGCAGTGTAGAGCTCAATCATATTTTCAATCCTTGTTATTTCGAGTTGGCTTCGATGAACGCTTCTCGTTGACTGACTTGCTTATACCAACGCTGAATAGAGGGCATGCTGTCATCGATGTGAATATCAATGTGCTTTATAAAATCTACCATGATATAAGCGGAAATGTCCGCCACGGAAAAATGCTCCCCGGCCAGATAGGTTGACTGCGAAAGTCTCTCTTCCAGTACTGGCAAAAATTCGATGTTTCTTAATTTACTTTCTTCACCCCAGGCTTCAACACAGCGCTCACGGTCACTGTATATGCCAGTAAGATTTCTAAATGCTTGGAAAGCAGTAAAGAGACCTTGAAGTTCGACAATTCGGTTCCACATTTCCACTTTGCCTATCTCTGCTGGCGTAGAGCCGAACAAACTGTGGTCAGTTGGAAAAGCGGCATCCAAATAACGGCATATCGCAATGGACTCACAGATCGTTGTGCCATCATCTAACTCTAAGAAGGGGATGCGTCCGTTTGGACTCATTGCTTTGAATTTGTCTGTTAGGTTTTCGCCGCCACGAATATCGACATGCACTGAAGGAATATCTATTTTCTTTTCAGCAAGAAAAAGTCTAACGCGCCGTGCGTTAGGTGCTGGTGCAAACTCATGTAGTTTCATGGATATTCCTTCTGTTGTTTTCCCTAATTGTATACTCAGCTCGTTTGGGTAGATGCGAGTGGCAGCCAAACCGTAACGTTCACGCCTTTGCCATCTGGTCGATTGGTTATAGAGAGCCGTCCTTGATGGAACTCCGCCACCAATCTGGCTACATACAAGCCCAAACCAAGGTGTGGTTTGTCTGATTTATGCTTTTCCTCCCGAACAGAGACCATGGAACCGAGTAACTGATTTCCCATATTTTCAGGCAATTGAGGTCCAATGTTAGAGACTGTGATGCGAGCCATATTGTCGTGAATCAGCATGTATATTTCGACATTGGTGTCTTGTTGGTGGAACTCAACCGCGTTGGCAACCAGCTTATCCAAAAGCTGTGCGATGTATTCTGGTACGCCGGACATCTGGTAGTTGCCATTTTTGATGTGCAGAGTAAAGCCTTGGCCAGGGTAGGCATACTCGTAGCCCTGGACGCAACCGGATACCACTTTGTCGAGCGGAAATTCTGTGCGCTCGGCATGTTCAAAGCTCTGCTCCAACCGGGTCGCTTCCGTCATGCTTGAGAGAATCGTCGCCAAGCGGGATACACCTTCCTGAGCGCGTTCGATATAGCGAAGCTGGTCCTCTTCTTTAGTCACAAACGCGAGGTTTTCCAGGGAAGACCGCACAACCGCGACGGGGGTTCTTAGCTCGTGTGACAAACTGGACGACATCTTCTCGAGATAAGCATTGTAGTCAGAAAGACGCGTGACCATGGTGGATAGAGTACGGGATAAGTCGCCGATTTCATCTTTGCTGGTCGCGGGTTCCAACTGATGCAGAACACGTCCTTGCGAGTCGATGGCGCTCTCTGCGTCATCACGCAGTTTCCTGACACGTCGAGAAATGTGAGAACCAAAAAGCAGAAGTACAACCACGCCAGTACAAATAACCGCCAGCAAGACATTAAAAAGTTGCTCCAGTGCTTTGTTACGCAGGGTTTTAATGCCTTTGGTGGTTTCTTCCACGACGACAGCTCCGACGACGGTATCACCAACTTTTACAGGGTAAGCCGCGGAAAGAATGGTGGTGCTTTCATCGGGTGTCAGGCGCCAATTTGCGTAAGGGCGACCAATCAATGCCTGCTGTACTTCAACGCCACGGAAGACAGCGGCATTGTGCATTGCATCAATGATCTTTTCGGGTGGTCGCTCAAGCAATCGGTAGTAGAAAGGATTGAGAATGTTGTTTTGAATCCAGCCCATCAATCCACTTGGTGCTTCCTGATACTTGATGGTGGTTTCCCATACACCATTGGCAGATTGCAGATCGCCTGATTTCGCGAGTACCCGGCCGTGTTGATCAACCACCCAAACTCTCGAGCTTCCATCGTTCATTCGCATTAATACGCGCTCGATATCTGGGGAGGGGACTAGCAGAGTGCCGAGGGTTTCGGCGCTTCTTGGGTTTGACGTAGCGAGTATGGTTTCAATATCGCGATTGTAACGATTGGTCACGTCGTAGTAGGCGAAACTCAATTTTTCGCCGACTAACCAATCAGGGATGGCCAGCTCGATAACATGCCCTTGTGCGGTTTCCTGCCACCAGCCATTGATGGCTTCCGATGGAAAAGTATGCTCCGTATCATCAATCGTGTTTTCAATTAGGTAGATATCTGCTTTGCCGCTTTGTTTGGCAGTGACCGCGTAACGTTTCAGCTCTCCTTGCTGCGTAGTTAAGGTGACCACCAGATGGTCGTTGCGGTCAATTCTGGCAGTGTTCTCGCGTCTGAGTATCGGGGTTTTATCGACGATATCTATCAGGGCGTAGAGGTCGTCTCCATCGCTGGCCATGATCAAATCAAAGTTCAGTTCGTTCCTTTGATAAGGTGTTCGGCTGAAAATGACATGCGCGTCTGCATAGTTCACGCGATGCGTCTGGTAGCGATCCCAATCTAAGGTTGCTCCATCGATATCGATGGGAGATTTTAATGCAAGGGCATAGAGGTCTTTGCCTTCTTCTAGCCGTGGCTTGGTGTTTTGTTGGCGTTCGAACAGTTTAGGCTGTTGATTCAGTGCCATTGAAAAGGCGCGGGCAGATCCCATCAGGGTTTGTTCCTGACCTTGCCTGAGCACATTTTCCAGCTCCCACACGTAGTTGTAACCAATAAAGGGCAGCAGGAGTAACAGGCCGCTTAACAGCACCACTTTTGTGCGGATGCCTGACACCCAGCGCCACACCTTTTCGGTGATGAACTTCATTTTGTGCTGTCCCAGCGATAACCCATACCATACACAGTGTCGATATGGTCAAACGTGTTATCCAGCGCGATGAATTTCTTGCGGATGCGCTTAATGTGAGAGGTAATGGTGCTGTCATCGACGACCACATGCGCTTCCTGCATTAAATCCTGACGACTTCTCACGTGGCCTGGTCGCTTCGCTAGCGCATGAACCATCCAGAACTCCGTCACGGTCAGATCCACCGTTTGATCTTTCCACTTAACCTGCATGCGGTTGAGATCCAGCGTGAGGTTATCGCGTTCTAGCAAGGACTCTGTTTGGGTCGAAGCGAGACTCAACAGTTCGCTGCGACGGAAAAGAGCGGCAATGCGTGCCATCAGGTGAGGAAGACTAATGTCTTTTGTTAGATAGTCATCAGCACCCATTCGCAAGCCGACAACCGTGTCTATATCGCTGTCCCTTGCGGTAAGGAAAATGATCGGAAGGGTGGCGGACATCGCACGTAGCGACTGACAAAGCTGAAAACCTCCATCAATTTCCTCTGCTAAACCGATATCGATAATGGCTAAGTCGGGCAGGCGTTGCTTAAAGCCTTCTTCAGCGTCAGGGCGGTTGGCATAGGTAGAGACCGAATAACCTTGTTTACGCAGTACATCTGCGTAGTTCTCTCGAATGGCTGGTTCGTCTTCAACAATAGCGATACGTTTCATTTTTATTCAGGTAATCAAACAGTAGATGGTTTGACTATACCGTAATTCGTGCGTTGAAAAAGGGGATCAAGCCGATTCAGGGCAAAAGCCATTTTTTTGCCACAATTGCCCCGAGCATTGCCTTTTTTGTTCCCAGCCAGTGCCATTTTGCCTTGTTTTAATGACCTCATCGAAACGACGAACGGGTTCTCCCTTCAAAACCTGAAATGGATGAGGAAATAACAATGAACAAGATGAATAAAACTCTGGCTGCAATCTCTCTGGTTATCCCTATGACAGTCTCTACGGCGTATGCGGCAGACCAAACGCTACACACAGAGCGTGACCAAACAACCGAAATGATTGGCTTTGGTGGCGGTGCTGCGCTGGGGGCGGTGATTGGTGGTCCTGTTGGAGCAATCGCTGGTGCTGTTGTGGGCGGTTTAATAGGGCAAGTGGTTAGTATCGATGAGCAAAACGAACAGCAGGCGAATGTGATTGCTGATATCAGCGAACAAAACGCGCAATTGGAAACTTATCGCTCCCTATATGCGGAAAACGAAATCGAACTGGCGAAACTCAAAGCCGAAATGAACGAGAAAGAAATCGCGATGGAATTGGCAATGGATATTCAATTCCGCACTAATTCATCAGAAATTGAGCCACATTTCCGGTTACAGCTCGATGAAGTGGCGGCTTTGATGCGCCAACAACCTGATGTGCAGTGGGATTTGGAAGGGCATGCCGACGTACGTGGTGATGAAGAGTACAACCTGAAACTCTCTCAGCAGCGTGTTCAGGCTGTCTATGACTACTTGGTTGAGCAGGGTGTTGCACCTTCGCAGTTGGCTCAAACCGCATTTGGTCATCAACTGGCATTGGAAAAAGAAGGTGACCGCGAAGGCTACTTCTTTGACCGCCGCGTGAGCCTGCGTTCTGTGTCAGATGCAATGCCTACTGCAAACAACCAGTAAAAGGAGCTGGAGATGATTATTCGTCCGGCAACATTGGAAGATGCAGAGCGCATTAATGCGCTCTGCCATACCCTTGGCTACCCTTCTGAACTCGAAGGCACCGAGCATCGCTTAGAAAAGATCATGACCCAGCCGCGGGATGCATTGTTTGTGGCTGAGCTATGCGACATGGTAGTGGGTTTTATCGCCGTGCATACCGTTGATGTGGTTCACGATGATATGCCTTGGGGAAGAATTTCATCCATGGTGATTGATGAAAACTTTCGAGATATGAGCATTGGCAAGCAGTTACTCGAACATGCTGAGACATATCTTAAGAAACAAAATTGCCATCGCATTGAAGTAACCAGTCATATCAGCCGTGAGGAGGCGCATGGGTTTTATCTTCACTTGGGTTACCGCATTACGCCCCTTCGGTTTATCAAATTGCTGGCTCAACGTGTGCTGGTGGCAGCGAGTTAAGCTACTTCGCCATGGCCTGTTCATGCTTTAGCAGCCAGGCCTTGGCATTCAGTCCTCCTGCGTATCCTGTTAGCTTTCCATTCTTTCCAATGACGCGATGACAGGGAACAATAATCGCTACAGGGTTCTGACCATTTGCAGCACCGACAGCGCGGGAGGCTTTGGGTCTGCCAACGTCTTGAGCCAGTTCGCCATAGCTTCGGGTTTCTCCCGCAGGAATGGATTGTAATGCCTCCCATACTTCGCATTGAAAGGCAGTACCCAATAGATCCAAGGGTACATTAAATTTGACGGCTTCCCCGGCAAAGTATTTTTCCAGCTGTGAAAGAGCAGCTTCGAAAGGTTCACGTGCGAAGACTTCTTCATCAGAGACTGGAATATCGTATTTATATTCTGGCAGTGAAAGGGAGGTCAGCCCTTTATCTGAAGCGGTAAGGGTAATGGTGCCAAGTGGCGAGTCGTATTCATATCGGTACTGTTTCATGAAATATCCTTATTCGTTGCCCGCGATGGCTTTCTCGTTTCCTGTAGCCAAATGGTCTGTGAAAGCCAATGCCAGATAGCTTCTCCACGGTTTCGCAGAAAGTGCAGACTTCTGGCTAATTATTTCAAAACCCGCCAAATCAGGGAGACTCAACCCCCGCAGGCGTACATAGGTATATTGTTCGTCGTTTAAGTAAGGGGTTGGTGATGCTTCTGGCCACGGTTCGTGTTTATAGCGTTCACAAATAGCCGACCAATGCGCCATGAAAGGTGCTTGTTCGTGGTCTTCTTTATTGAAAGGCTCTTTGACAAGTAATGATGCGTCTTTGATGGGGTCTATATGTTCACCCAAATAGGCTCTCAGCCCTGCTTCTTCCATATTCCAGCATCCGGGAATACGAAGCCCTTTTGCATCGCACGATGGTGCGACATGTCGCATCACTTCATCAATCACTTCTGGATTTGCGTCCAAATCCAACAGGTGGCGAATGCGGTTGACCACGTGATAGAGCAGCTTGGGATCTTCAAGTTCAATTTCCACCTCAAAAATATTCTTATCTTTCTTTAGTGTGGCGGTGAAACGGCCTTGTTGTTCCTGAACAGTAAAACGTCGGCCGTAACTATTTTCGCCGAGCCATTCAAGGCCGGGAACGATCCGCGGTGCCATATAACGTTTAAAAGCCTCCCAGTTGTAGGGAGGACGAAAACTCATACTGAGGGTCATTGCTTCATGACTTTTAAACTCTTTACGGCGCACTTGAGTGGGTGAAAGCGACAATTGTTGTTGAAAGCAGTCGTTGAAGCGTCGAATGCTGTTAAACCCCGATGCAAAAGCAATATCAGCGACTGACCACTGGCTTTCATGCAAGAGCTTTTTCGCAAACAGGATCTGTTGGTATTGGGCATATTGCTTTGGCGAACAGCCCAACGAAGCAGTAAAGAGTTTGCGAAGGTATCGATCGCTAACGCCCAGTCTTTCCGCAAGCTCAGGCACACTGTGTTCATGCAGGTAGCCTTCTTGTATCAGGCTCAATGCGCGTCGAAATGTCGTTTCTTTGCCCAACCAGGCTGGTGAACCGGGTGCGCTGTCTGGACGACAGCGAAGACAAGGTCGAAAGCCCTGTGCTGCGGCTTCAACTGCCGAAGCGTAGTAGCGTACGTTTTCTTCTTTTGGCGAAGGTGCAGGGCAGATAGGACGGCAGTAGATACCGGTTGAGACTACGGCGGTAAAGAACAAGCCATCAAAGCGTGCGTCGCGGGAAAGTCTGGCTTGTTGATAAGTCGTGTTGTCCGTCATGTCTCTATCTGAATCGTGATGTGAGTTTCAATAAACATATCATCATGAATGAAGGGTATTAGCCAGAAACGGAACTGAATAGACGATCAGGTTTGAACAAAAAACAAAAAGGGCTGCGATTGCAGCCCTTGAAGTTCTTAGGGTCTGTTGACCTTAGGGATTATTTGTTCAGGTAAGAACAAGCTGTTAGGAACGCTTGCTCCTGGAATTGCTTAAGACCGACTTCTTTCAGCGAAACCTGAATAGGGTTGCGTTTCAGTGATGCTTTCATTTCAGAAGAACTGAACACCTCCGCTTCTACGCCTTCCAGAAGTTGCAGTGCAGCTTCCATTTTGAAACCTACTGCGCTGCCCGCGAACTTACCTTTGGTAGGACGTTCACGGATAACAATTTTTTCGATTTTGTAGTCTTCCACCAGCTTGGCGAATTGCTTTTGGAAGTTGCGGATCTGCTCGGCACTTGCCGCATCAGTGATCGTGAACTTTCGCGCGCGACAATCAGGCACATCAAACAGACCTTGATTAGATTCCAGCAGGCAAATGTTTGCTTCGTTGCTTTTTAAATCGACAGCACAAATACGCATTGTTTCAGTTCCACAAGTAAAAGAGCCGACAAGTATAAGAAAAACTGTCGGCTAGGTCATGAAATAAAAAAGAGAAGTGGTGCGATTGGCGAAGAATGGAACGATCAACGGAATTCGGCAAAATCCGTTTTTAGTTTTGCTTCGGTCAGGCCGCGTATAATTTTGAGATCGGGACGCTTCTTGAGGTCAATGTACTCGACTTCACGGAAGGATTCCGTTTTCGCGGAATAGAACATTTTCACCGTTGGGGTCATCAAGTCATCTGGATTTTCTTTACACACCAATCCCACGCGACCGTTACTGAGTTCGACGACTGATCCGATAGGGTAGAAGCCAATGCAACGGATGAATTTTTTGAGAAGATCTGGGTCGAGATGGAAGGGTGTCAGACCTATCATAATCTTGAATGCCTCTGACGGTGATAGCGCGGGCTTGTAACAGCGCTCTGCGGTTAGGGCATCATAAATATCGACAATACAGGACATGCGCCCAATCAAAGTAAGTTCATCGCCCTTGAGCCCATTCGGGTAGCCGTTACCGTCAATCTTTTCGTGGTGCATCAAGCTGACGTCTCTACTGAGCTTCGGCAAATCAATCATGCTATCCAAAACTGGCTGTGACAGTGTTTGGTGCTCTTTCATGTGAAGAAATTCTTCGTCGCTAAGCTTGCCAGGCTTATTTAAGACTTCATCACGGACCAGAATTTTGCCGATATCGTGTACAAGCCCACCAATAGCGAGCTCTTCCAGCGTTTGACGATCAAGTTCCAGATAACGGCCAAAGTTCACCAAATGGAATGCCACATTCATTGAATGCTCCAGCAGGTAGGCGCTTTTTTCACGTATGCCGCTGATCCAAAGCACCGCGTCTCGGCGCTCGAAAATGTTTTCTACGATATCGGAACTGACTTGCTTGACGGGTTCAATGTCGACGGGTTTGTTCTCATAGACATCGTTGAGTAGCTTGCTCAGTTGCTTCTTTGATTTATCTACGAGTTCTTTTGCGGCACCGAACTCGTCATTGCCTTTAACGGACGAGTGCTTACCCACTTTAGTTTCGCGGTACTGAATGTCTTCGTCGGAAGTGATTTGGTCAGCGTCGATATAAACAAAAAGCACCCCCTTTTCACGCAGGTTATCAATGGTTTCCTGTCGTCGGATGAAACCCGGCTTTTTCATCTTTGTGCGGGCGAGTTGAGATTCTATTTGCTCGACGTACATGCCGATCTCAACGTTATCAATGGTGACTTTCTGCAGCATTGATGTTTGCTCCGTTAAAAATCATTCGTGGTCGTTTCTCTCTGGTTTAACCGACACCGTGTTGAAAAAGTGACAGGAAAAAGGCGTTATTGATGAATATAACTATATACAAAATACGAGTTTAAGGCTTAATAATGAGACTCAATTGTCGTAATAATTTACATGTATGCATGTCGGACTTTCTTTCAACCTTGAATGTCAGCGTTATCTGGTGGCATAACGTACTGAATATTAAAGAGTTAACGTTTAGAAACGTGCTTCTTTTACCCATTGCGACGCAGGTTTCAGTGGTCTAACCAGAATCAATGTTTAAGATTGGCCGTATTTTAAGAAGTCAGTCGTCAAAAGCAATAAATGACTCGATTATCAGCAGCAAAAAAGCTTTATGTGGCTCGCATCTCTTGATGAATTGGATGATAGCCATTTATTTGCTCTGATTATCTGTTCCCGTTAGAGTGCGTCTCTTCGAAAAGTTCTAATCGCCGCGAGTCCACTTGCTATCTATGAATATTCTAAAAACCAGTTACCACCCCGAAGTACTTCCTCTTGAGGAGAAATCTGTCTTTCATCGACGCGCCGCCCGAGCAATCGTAGTGAAAGAGGACGAGATCCTTCTTTTGTTCACCGAGCGATATCATGACTATTCGCTTCCTGGCGGGGGGATTGATGAGCACGAAAACGAAGTAGAGGGGCTAGTTCGCGAACTCAGCGAGGAAACCGGTGCTCAGAACATTCGCAACATTCGAGCGTTTGGTGCTTATGAGGAGTTTCGCCCTTGGCACAAATCGGACTTTGATGTGGTTCATATGTTGTCTTATTGCTTTTGGTGTGACATTGACGATGAGCTTGGCGACGTTTCGCTGGAAGATTACGAAGTAAAAAATGGCATGCGACCGCTTTGGGTAAATATCCATGAAGCGATTGCCCACAACAAGGAAACAATCGCAAACAGCGATAAGCAAGGTTTGTCGATTGAGCGAGAAACCTACTTGCTAGAAATGGTCGTTAAAGAGTTAGGGTTATAACAAGAAAAAGGGCAGGAAATCCTGCCCTCTATCTTCGAACTGCTTTAATCAGTAGCGATAGAAAAGTGTGAAGTTGGCGTAGGCGCTATGGTTGCGCGACGCTTCTTCGTACTGTTTTGAGTGGGCGGTGACGGATGCCACTGCTCCCCAATGCCGTGAATACCAGGTCACGCCACCGGTTACGCCGGCCTGCACGTGCTCAACGTGGACATCATCATTTTCGGGCGGCTTGTCACCTTCAATCGTAATGTCATCAAAACGGTATCGGGCTTCGACCGAGGTAAAGAAGAACATACCGTTGTCGCTATGGCTTAAAAGTCCGACATCAACGGCGTTACCCGGCAACAGAGATGTAGAGCCAAAGGTGTTCGGTAGATCAAATCCGATCCTGTATGTGCCGCCAATAGCCACTTCGCTTTGAAAGTTGCCTCCCTGGCCCCGGCCAAATACGCTAAATTCGCCAATTTGTCCTCTGGCGATAAGTTGGTGCGCTTCGATACCTGCCTGATAAACGAATTCGTTATCAATTTGGTATGCCCAGCCTTTAGGATCTGGAGAGCCCACAATTTCGTGAACAATGGACTGAGCTTCTTCAGCATAAGAGTCTGGCCCAACGGTACCTAACATTAAACTCCCTTTTACCGCGTAAAAATCGGTTTGGTGGTAGACACGTCCCATACCGTAAACCAATCCTGCATAGGGGCGCTCATTTGGTTGCGGGGTAGTGAGCTCGATATCTGACGGCGTCCACATCTGAGAACCAATTTCCAGACTGTAACCGATCACACCCGGGTCAGAAGACCAACGCAGGAAAAGACCACTGGTGTAATCTCTGTCTGTTCCCAGAGCACCATCATTATCGAGAGAAAAAGACACGGAAGCAGCCTGTAACGGGGCGCATAATAGTGGAAAAGCAAAAATTGCAGCGCCAAATAATCTGCGTGACAACATATTGTCCTTTTTAATATTTAATAGCGACTTGGCTCATGCTATACCATTCGTTAGGGTCTTACGACGGTGAGATATAAGGAGAGTGACTTGCTACAGAGAAATGAAGTGCTGGTGAGTGCGGAGTGGTTAAGAGATAACCTGAATTCACCACAGTTAAAGCTGGTGGATGCCAGTTGGTTCATGCCAGGTACAGACAGAAACGCCAAATTGGAATGGTTCACGAAGCGTATTCCCGACGCGGTGTATTTCGACTTTGATGGCGAGATTTATGATAAGTCTTCTTCACTCCCGCATATGCTGCCTTCAGAAGAACAATTTGAAAATGCAGTGGGAGCGCTAGGTATCAGTAATGATGATCACATCGTTGTTTATGACACTGCAGGTATCTTCTCAGCCCCGCGCGTATGGTGGATGTTTAAAGTGATGGGACATGAGCATGTCGCATTGCTTGATGGTGGCATGCCAGCCTGGGAGGTCATTGGCGGCGAGACCTTCAAAGATGCGCCTACATCACCGGAGCCAGAAGTATATCGGGCGAGTCTTGATAGAGAAGGCGTGATTGATGCCAACGCGTTGCTATCTGGTATTGAAGCAGGAACGCTTAATGTGATTGATGTCCGGCCGGCAGACCGCTTTTCCGGCAGCGTCGCGGAACCTAGACCCGGTGTGCGAAGTGGACATATGCCCGGAGCTAAGAACTTACCTTTTCCTTCTTTGACGGAGAACGGTAAGTTCAAGTCAAAAGAGGTTCTGGCTGAACTGCTATTACCCGTCCTTTCTGACGATTTTCCCAATGTGTCTTCCTGTGGTTCGGGGGTCACCGCTTGTACCTTTGCGCTCGCAGCGGAATGGGCGTTAGGAAGGAAAGTCACGGTTTACGATGGCTCCTGGAGTGAGTGGGGCAGTCATACTGCGTTACCCGTTGTGAAAGACTAGCTCAATGTTTGATGACAGCCCTCGCCAATGCGGGGGCTTTTTTATGTCTGCGATAAAGAAAGTCTTGGTTGTTTGGGTATTAATTAAACGGTGTAAAACTCGACATGTATTGCGTAATTTCCATGCAACAAAAATGAAAACTAAGATTGAAAGGTAGAAGGGATCAAACTTGAAATGGTATACAAGATGTAAGCAGATATTAATGGTTACAAAGTGTTAACAATATGATAAGAGTGGAGTCATGTTGTTGATTAGTATAAATGGAGCAGCAACGTGACGAACCAAATTGCTATGACGACAAACAATGTTTTACTCCCAGAGCGCATTCAGAAACTTGTACATGCCCTTTCAAATGGCGTTTACGAGAGGGAGAACACTATTCGTCTTTGTCTGCTTGCAGCACTCAGTGGTGAAAGTGTTTTTTTACTGGGGCCTCCGGGGATTGCGAAAAGCTACATCGCAAAACGCTTGATTGAAGCATTTGATGACAGCCAGTTTTTTGAGTACCTGATGACCCGCTTTTCAACGCCTGAAGAGGTGTTTGGTCCTCTTTCTATTCAGGAGCTCAAAGATAACGGTAAGTATGTCCGTTTAACAGAAGGCTATCTGCCCACCGCAGACGTGGTGTTTCTGGATGAGATCTGGAAAGCGGGCCCCGCGATTCTTAACACCTTATTGACGGTCGTTAACGAACGCGTTTTCCGCAACGGTAGTGAAGTACTGCCGGTTCCGATGCGCCTTTTGGTGACCGCGTCGAATGAGCTGCCTGAGCCAGATAGTGGCTTAGACGCGCTTTATGACCGTATGCTGGTACGCATTTTCGTCAACCGTATTCAGGAAAAGAGTAACTTCAAGCGTCTGCTGACGGGTGACAGCGGAGAGACTGAGATTTCCATCGGCAGTGATATTTCCATCAAAGCCCATGAATATGAACAATGGCAGCGTCAGATCGACAATGTTTCGCTGTCTGATGATGTGTTCGAGAAAATCTACGCCCTGAAAATGCTTCTAGAGAGAGAAGCGGAAGAAGACGGAAATAACTTCCCATCAGAAGAACTGTATATTTCTGATCGTCGTTGGAAAAAAGCAGTACGTTTGCTTAAAGCGAGTGCATTTTTTAACGGCCGACATGACGTCAATCCCGTCGATCTTTTACTCCTGCAGGAGTGCTTATGGCACAGCCCAGAATCACGCAATGTGGTCACGCAAGTGATGCGCCGTTTCGCTCAAGAGATTTGCTTTAACCAGCAAGAAGCGTTGGCGATTGCTGACGAGGCGAATGAAGACAGTCGGGAATTGGCAGAAGAAATCAAAGATGTACTCGGCCACACGGCAGAAACCGAACTTTCAATGCGAAAGGAAAAGAATCGGATTGATTTAGCCGGTGCGCGCCGCTATTCAGTCAACATGGCGAACAATCTGGTGAAGTTCGTGATGCTGGATACAAATCCTTCTGTGTCTGAAAAAGAGAAGGGTGACAGCCGATGGGTGTATGTCGACGCCAATGAATTTGAAAAGAAAATTAAAAATGGTGCGTGTGACGTTTACGGTTACGTTAACAAAAACCCTAATCTCTGCATGTTGAAGTTTGATGTCGACGGCGAGTATCGTCTCGTGATCAAAGACATTGCAAACCGTCCTGTTCCTGTTGCCATTGCTGGTATCGACGACAATGACCCAAATACCTTTACTGAGTGGCAAACGCGCAATGAAGCTTCTATTGCTAAAATTGAAGAGGCGAAACACTTAATTCGGGTTGCCCGAACACAAATTAACGCTGCTTTACCTCATCACTTTGCCAACTCTGAATTACTCGAACTTCTGGCAAACAGCATTACCGATGCGGAAGAAACGCTGCAGCGCCAAACCACCAAATTTGAGAAAGGCGCGTTCCGAACGCGCATGTTAACCGAATACTTTGAGTAAGGAGGAGCTATGGTAAGTCCAGAAAGCCTCCATCTTGGCATGATGCTGGCGGAAACTGGAATGCTTGAGCACGCTGTCACTGAGGTGATGGCCAAGCCCCAACTTCTGGTGATGACAGAAACCAGTCCGTCTGCGAAATCCGCGGTGCGTCAGCACATTCGCAAATGGCGTCACTCGGTTAAACGTCGTCTCAGCACAGATTGTATTACCAACGATCTGAAGCAAGAGATACAGCTTTATCAGAATGCTGTCTCTCTCTCTCAGCAAGACTTCACCACGAATGCGAAATCTATGATTAAAAAGCTCGAGGGTAAATCGAGCTTTTATCTCGAAGCGCGCCGTATGTTAGAGAAGAACATCGCGAAAGAAACACCGATGTTTCAGGCGTATTTTTGCAATAAGTGGTATGAACATCTGGCCAGTGCTATTCAAGATGCACAACAAAAAGAGCTGGAAGCACATAAGGATAAATTGCTTAAAGAGCTCTACCAGCGCATCGAAACCTACAAAACGCTGGAGAACGTTCAGGAGCGTGGCACCATTGAAAAAGTTGGCCGCCTCTGGGATTTGGCATCTTCGAAGGTGACACAAACGGATGTAGAACTGCTCAAACGTTTTGTCGCATTTCTAAAAGAGAACAAAGATCTTCAGGAGATCGCAGAAAAGCTTGGTCGTATGGCGAATGACGTTGATGACCCTTCGCTACACCGTTCTCCGGCGGAAGAGCTGAAGCTGGTGGAGGAACCTGATGACAGCGTAGCTGATGATATTGTCGGTATTCACCAGAGCGATAACTTAGAGAAAATCGTCCCGAACGAAACCATTTATTTGGCTGAACCCGCGCTCGAAATCCTTTTCTACAAGCACTTTGCGGATAAACGTCTTTTGACTTATCGCATGCAAGGGATGCAACGCACCCTGCGAAAAGTGAAATCCTTCAAACCCGAAAGCAAACAGGTCGAGATAGAAAAGGGGCCTTTCCTGATTTGTGTGGATGCTTCCGGTTCTATGAGTGGCTTCCCTGAGCAGTGTGCAAAAGCCATGGCGTATGCGCTGATGCAAATAGCGGTTCAGGAAGACCGAGATTGCTCAGTGATGATTTTCTCAACAGACCACATCACCTATGAGTTGACGGGGGAAGATGGACTGAAAGAGGCACTGAACTTCTTGTCTTATTCTTTCCACGGTGGGACGGATCTTGAACCTGTTTTAAATCATTCGATAGGTCTGATGGGAACAGATAAATATCGCAATGCTGATTTGGTTGTGATTTCGGATTTCATCGCCCCGGTACAGCCAAAAGAAGTACAGGATAAAGTGGACGCACTGAAACAGCAGCACAACCGCTTCCACGCCATCAATCTTTCCAAATATGGAAACCCTAAGTTGATGGAAATGTTCGATCACACTTGGGATTACCATCCGTCATTGATGGGGCGGTTGCTCAAACGCTTTTAGCGTTCTTGTCAAACGAAAGCACATAAAGAAAGCCCCGGAAATCCGGGGCTTTCTCTTTTGATTCCTTTCGATATCAGTTGGATTTCTCAGAAAACGCCAGCTTTATCCCCAAAGCGGCAAAGCTGCCAGCGAATAGTCTTTGCAACGCCACGGTTAAACGTTCTGAATTGATGATGTAATCTCGAACTAAAGCGGCGAGAGCGCCGTACATCAGAAAAACCACAAATGTCATCGCCATAAAGATGCTTCCCAATACCAACATGTTGGTGGTTGGAGATACCGCTTGAGCGGGAACAAATTGTGGTAAGAATGCCATAAAGAAAATCGTCAGCTTGGGGTTGAGAATGTTCATCAGGCAGCCTTTAATCGCCACACCCAACATGCTCATTGGCTCTTTTTCTTCGCTAAGCGACAAAGCACTGCTCGAACGCCACATAGTCCAGGCAAGGTAAAGCAGATAAGCCACCCCAACGTATTTCACGACCTGAAAAGCCAATGCACTGGTATGTAGAATGATGGCAAGACCGGTGATACTGGCAAGCATGGAAGGAACAATACCCACTGTGCAGCCCAAAGACGCCCAGATGGTTGCCCTTGTGCCGAGGAACAGTCCGGTTGAAACGGTATAAAGCACACCAGTTCCAGGAATTAGCACAACAACTAAAGAGGTTATTAGAAACTCGAGACTTACCATTATTTCCTTCCTTTCCATTTCGCCATTTGACTATGTCATCAATTGACTAAATTTATTTGTCGTAGATTTGAAACCCTGACCAATACTTCCGTTTTAAAAGCAAAAGGGCAGTCGAAACTGCCCAATATGATAGGGTCGGGTTTCAACTGTTAGCTCAGAAGCAAACTATCGTCTGCAAGTTCTTCACCACGAACTTTGCTGAACATTTCCAATAACTGAGGAACGCCCATGTTGGCACGTTCTTCACCTTCGACATCCAGAACAATTTCACCTTGGTGAAGCATCACGGTGCGATCACCGCAGGCTAGGGCATCTTTCATCGAGTGCGTCACCATGAGCGCAGTCAAACCAAACTCTGTGATGACTTTCTTGGTCAGATCGATAACAAAGGCTGCCATTCGAGGATCAAGTGCCGCAGTGTGCTCGTCCAATAACAGTAATTTACTGTCAGACAACGTTGCCATCACCAGGCTGACAGCCTGACGTTGACCACCTGAAAGAAGGCCTATGCTGTCGCTTAAACGATCTTCCAGCCCTAATCCCAGAATGGAAATGCGCTCTTTGAAGATTTCTCGGCGTTTGCCCGATAGGGCAAGACTCCATCCACGCATACTTCCGCGCTTGTAAGCCAAAGCCAGATTTTCTTCAATGGTTAAAGATGCGCAAGTACCGGCCAGTGGATCCTGGAACACACGGGCAGCCAGGGCGGCGCGTTGATGAACCTGCTGCTTTGTCACATCAGTACCATCAATGATTACACGACCGCCGACCATAAGCGTTTCACCGGAAACTGCACCAAGCAGGGTGGATTTGCCCGCACCATTCGAACCGATGATGGTCAGAAACTGGTTCTCTGGAACCGTTAGGGAGACACTGCGCAGAGCGCGGTTTTCCAGCACGGTACCTGGGTTAAAGGTGACTTGAATGTCTTTTAGCTCGATCATTTCACCGCTCCCGCTTCTTTCATCTTCTTGTTCTTCTGATACTGCTGCTTGGCTTTGGGCGCGACAAGAGCGAGTGCAACGAGCACTGCGGTGACTAGGTTAAGGTCGGAAGCTTCCAATCCGAACATACCGGAGCTAAGTGCAAATGCGACGGCCAAACGGTAAAGAACCGAACCAAGAATAACGGCAACCACAGCCACCCAGACTTTTCGTCCTGGAAGCAAAGTTTGGCCAAGGATGACGGCTGCGAGGCCTACAACGATGGTACCGACACCTGAGGTGACATCAGCAAAGCTGTTGGTTTGGGCAAAAAGCGCACCCGAAAAGCCAACAAAGCCGTTAGATAAGGCAAGACCAAAATAGGTGTAAAACGCAGTGCTTGCACCTTGTGCCTTCACCATACGGGCGTTGACACCGGTCGCCCTAAGTCCTAAGCCAAAATCACTATTGAGAAGCCGAATGACAAACCAAGCACTCAAAACAACCAGTACGAAGACCACCAGTGGTCGGGCATAGACAGGATCGATACCCATGTTTTCGAACGGCGTAAGAATGGTGTCTACACCCAATAAGGCGATGTTTGGGCGTCCCATGATGCGGATGTTGATAGAGAACGCGGCGATCATCGTCAGGATACTGGCAAGCAGATTCAAGATGCCACATTTCACAGTAAGAAATGCGGTTATTAAGCCTGTCATAGAACTTGCGATGATAGCGGCAAAAGTGGAAATCCAAGGGTCAACGCCTGAAACGATAAGCGTGGCTGCAACAGCAGCTCCCATCGGGAAGCTGCCATCGACAGTCAAATCCGGAAAATCCAAAACCCGGAAAGTCAGATATACGCCCAGAGCGACCAGGCCATAAACCAGACCTACTTCCAGCGTGCCAAAAAAGGCAATTGAGGTCATCTACTGCTCCTGACGTTATTATTTTTCTACTGTTGTTGCACGATCCAGCAATGCTTGTGGCACTTCCAGACCCAGTTTTTGCGCGGCTTTCAGGTTAATCGCCAAGTCAGAACCTACTGCTACTTTTGCTGGCAGTGCAGATACTTGCTCGCCATTTAATAGAGCAGCAACGTAGTCGGCAGTTTGAACACCGATTTGGTAGTAATCAAAGCCCAGTGCTGCTACAGCGCCGTTAGGGATATATGAGGTTGCACCACCAATAACAGGCTTTTTCGCTTGATTCGCTGCACCAACAAGACCATCAATCGCACTCGCTACTGTGTTGTCAGTGGGTGCGTAGATAGCGTCTGCCTGAGAAGCGACAATTTGCGCAGCAGACTGAACGTCAGCACTCTTCAACGCAGTTCCTTCAACCACTTTCAGGCCTTGAGCATCGGCGGCTTCACGCAGAAGCTCAACCAATGCAACTGCATTCGCTTCACCTGGGTTATAAACCACGCCAATAGAAGTCATATTTGGAAGAAGCTCTTTTGCCAGTGCTACATGTTGAGCAACGGGTGAAAGGTCTGAAAGGCCAGTTACGTTAGCATTTGGCTTTTCCATGTCCTTGATGAGTTTCGCACCCACAGGGTCGGTAACAGCGGTGAATACGACAGGAATAGACTTGGTTGCAGCAACTAATGCTTGCGCAGAAGGAGTTGCAATACCCACCAACACGTCCGGCTTCTCACCAACAAATTGGCGGGCAATCTGTACAGCGATCGCAGGGTTACCCTGCGCGGTTTGGTAAGCAAATTCTAAATTCTTACCTTGTTCATAGCCTTTGGCTTTTAGGCCATCCAACAGGCCTTGGCGGGTTGCATCGAGTGCTGGGTGTTCAACGATCTGAGAAACTGCGACTTTCGCAGTGTCGGCCATTGCTGTGAAAGGGGTAGATAAAAGTGTTGCGGCACAGCATGCCGAAAGAAGTAGTTTGGACACGTTCATATCATTCTCCGTGATGAAATGGCTATTGAGTGTTACACCCAATCTTTCCGCCAGTGTTAATCCATTGTTATATCCAAAATCTGATTCAAAATCAGGCACTAAAGTTGTGGATTAAGACGACTGTTTAAGTGGTTGCAGAGGTCTTATTTGCATATTTGTTGTTAAGTCTATGAATAAAATAGGAATTTAATCGCCAAGTAAACACTGCTTAAAGATTGTACGCACCTATTCATCAACTGATTATTGTTGTTCAAGTTAGCTACAGATCTCATTGATAAGTTATAAAGCAGTGAATGATATGTCACAATCACTTTACAGTAGTTGCCTGTGCTTTTTGTAAAAAAGTTTGATCTGCGTTGATCGTCGCTCGGTTTTTTACATTGTAAATCGAGAGGCCTAAAAGGAATGCGGAGATTCTGTGACACAGCGCTTTAGCACTTTTCTGTTTTGAAATGGCAGATCATGCTCTCATTTACCAACAGTGAAACGCCACTTATCGCCTTAAAAATCAGGTTTGTGGGTGATGCCTGAAAAGTAAACAATTTACTCTGCATTATTCTGTAACAAGATCTATCATTGTGGCGCGACAATTAGGCTCCCGACCTTTAATAACCTTAAGGGTAACAATAAATTCATATATATCAGGGAGTCATGATTTAGGGGCGTTGCGTCTGTGAGTGTATTGAACGAGCTCATGTAGCCCGGCAGTGCCCCTCGCGAAATTCATTTAAATTCGCTTGGAGGCACAAGGATGAAGTGTTTATTAGCGTTTGTGTTGCTGTTCTCCGGTAATGCATTCGCCGCCACAGGTAGTGGCAACCCCCTAGATTTAACCCAATCAGCCGTTGGTTACCTTTCTCTTCTCATTTTCGCCGCGGCTTACACGTTGGTCATGCTCGAAGAGCAACTCCACTTAAGAAAATCCAAGCCAGTATTACTGGCAGCAGGCCTTATTTGGCTGATGATTGGCTTTGTCTATTCAAATGCCGGTGAAATTGAGGTGGCACAAGGCGCGATTGAGCACAACTTACTCGAGTACGCCGAGTTAATGCTGTTCCTGCTAGTGGCCATGACCTATATCTCTGCGATGGAAGAGCGCCGATTGTTTGATGGCCTGAAAGCCTGGATCGTTGGGAAAGGTTATGATCTTCGCCAGCTTTTCTGGATTACCGGCATCCTTTCTTTCTTTATATCTCCGATTGCAGATAACCTCACCACGGCACTATTGATGTGTACTGTGGTGCTGAAGATTGGTGGCGATAATCCAAGATTCATCAACTTAGCCTGTATTAATATCGTTGTAGCAGCTAACGCTGGTGGGGCTTTCAGCCCGTTTGGCGATATCACCACGCTGATGGTTTGGCAAGCGGGGTTAGTGAGTTTCTCTGAATTCGGTGTGCTCTTTATCCCTTCTGTGGTCAACTATGTATTGCCAGCATTCATCATGTCTCTGTTTATACCAAAAGATAAACCAGACGTGGTAAATGAGTATGTCGAAATCAAACGCGGTGCGAAGCGTATTGTCGTTTTGTTCCTCTTTACTATAGTGACAGCAGTAGGGTTCCATGGTCTGGTACATTTCCCGCCAGTCATCGGTATGATGATGGGTTTGGCATACCTGCAATTCTTCGGATTCTACCTTCGCAAAACTCTGCCACGTTCGCTGGCGAGAAAACGCGCCGTTGCACAGGCAAAACAGGATGAAGCCGCACTTAAACGTCTTGGCTCAGTCATTCCTTTTGATGTGTTTCGCCGCGTCTCCCATGCGGAGTGGGATACATTGTTGTTCTTCTATGGCGTCGTAATGTGTGTAGGTGGTTTGAGTCTGATTGGATACTTGGCGACGATTTCCAATGTCATGTACCTACAGTGGGATCCCATCTGGGCGAATATTATTGTCGGTCTGCTATCGGCGATTGTTGATAACATTCCAGTGATGTTTGCCGTACTAACGATGCAGCCGGATATGTCTATGGGTAACTGGTTGTTGGTGACACTAACTGCCGGTGTAGGTGGTAGCCTGTTGTCCTTGGGATCAGCTGCTGGCGTTGCTTTGATGGGGCAGGCTAGAGGTAAGTACACTTTCTTTGGCCATTTGAAGTGGAGCCCCGTGATTATGCTGGGTTATGCAGCATCAATCATGTGTCATATAGTGCTTAATGAGTCGTTATTTTAACGATTTTTGGCTTTTCATAATGAAAGCGGCCTTAAGGCCGCTTTTTTGTTGAGCTAAGCTCATGGATTAAGCAAAATAGCGTCATTATGAATGGGTAACTTATTGGAAAGGCAATGATCTCGAAGTGGGCTGTACGTTTCTATCAAATGGCAGAGCTAGTAGGCTCTTGGAGTAAAGATCCCTCAACGCAGGTTGGTGCAGTCATTACCAAAGGCAATCGTATTGTCTCTGTCGGATTCAATGGTTATCCGCATGGCATTTCTGATAGTGCAGATACTGACGACCGTGAAATGAAGCTTCTTAAAACACTGCACGCAGAAGAAAATGCCATTCTCTTTGCAAAGCGGGATTTGGCTGACTGCGAAATTTGGGTAACGCATTTCCCTTGTCCGAATTGCGCTGCGAAGATTATCCAGACTGGCATCACGCAGGTTCACTGCCCGGAACAAACGGAAGACTTTCTTTCCCGTTGGGGAGAAAAAATTAAAGTTAGCGCAGATATGTTTAAACAAGCGGGTGTACAAGTGACTTGGCTACCGCTAGAAGCATTGAAAAACACTAACGCTAGCTAAGGTTGCGGCGATATAATCCGCGGCCAATGAAAGAAAGGCAGTATAAGGGCGCAACCATGGCCAAAACAGCACACGCACTCCACATTTTGGTTAAACACCAAAATCAGGCAGAAGATATCGTCAGCCAGTTGAAGAAAGGCGCAAAATTTCAGACGTTGGCAAAGAAATACTCTACTTGTCCGTCAGGCAAGAAGGGCGGCGATTTGGGCGAATTCAAACGCGGTCAAATGGTGCCTCAGTTCGACAAAGTGTGCTTTAACGCTGAAGTGCTGACGCCGCACATTGTGAAAACCCGCTTCGGTTGGCACGTGGTGAAGGTTCTTTACAGAACATAAGTCATATACTGATTGAGCAATAAAAATGAGGTGACACTGTCACCTCATTTTTATTCTGCTGCAAGTCTGAAATTACTTGGTGAAGATTTCGCGGAATTCGCGTTTCATCGCTGGTTTCAAGCGAGCTTGCTTCAGTTGCTTAACCAGGTCTTTCACACAGTTGTGTAGTAGTTTATCCAGCAAAACGGCTTTGTATTCTGCAGTTTGCTCTTCGTCCATGTCATCGAACTTCATGTCTTGGGTTTCTTGCATGAAATCCAGACCCGCGTAGCTTTGGCTCAGGCTAACCAGCGCGTGGAACTGCTCGAAGTTGTCCAGAATATTTTGTGCACTTGCAGGCATTGTATCCCAAGCTTCGCGAACAACACTCTCAGACGCTTCATGAATAGATGCCAGCATGGTGAACAGCTCGGCTGGTACTTGTTCATATTTGATCACTTGCTGCAGCTCTGCAGACAGATCTTCCAGCTTGACGGTTTCTTGCGTTTGATTTGCTTGTTCAGACATCTTGGTACTTCCGAAATAATATAATTTCGCGGATCGTATAATGTTGGCGAATGAAGTCAACAGTTGAAAGACAATAGGGCAGTCAACTGCTGATCATTGCATCAGAATGCGGATTTAAGCCGAAGCAGACGCTTTTTCCTGATTTGAAGCTGATTTCTCTGCTGAGTTTTTGTCCTCGTTGACCACTTTGAGTGATGGCTCGTCTTTCAGTTTGTTTTCGCCCATTAGGCAACCGCCTTTGGCAATGGTCAATTGCTCGCTTTGAATTTGGCCTTTCATTTTACCCGAGCTCAGGATGTTGACTTCGCGTGCAATACAGGTGCCTTCAACATAACCATTGATGGTGACGTGCTCTGCACGAATGTCGCCTTTAAAGTGGCCAGTAGAAGAGATAACGACGTTGCGTGCGTTGATAATGGTGCCTTCACCTTGGCCGTCAAACTGAATGTCACCTTCCAAGTCAAATTCACCGACTACACGGCACTCTTTAGCGATTAGTGACAAACATGGGCTAGATGTTGCCTTTTTTCCGAACATACCCATTACTTTCTCCTGTACTCCAAGTCGGCAAAATCTTTCACCTAAAACAACAATCGAACGATCTTATCTGAAAACTGATAAATCACGTGACAGAAAATTGTCTCTGTTGAGCCAAAATCACAGGAATAAGACAATTTTGCGGGTCAACATTCCATAAATTGACCAAAGTTCCGGCAGTTACCGCGCCAATATGGCAAATACTCGTATGTGCAGTTGCCGTGCTAGCACTAGATTGCTATAAACCGCTGCATAGGATTTAACTGAGGTATTCTCATGGCGATTGAACTCAACCCTTATGAAGCGCGAGTGATTGGATGTTTATTGGAAAAAGAAGTCACTACGCCGGATCTCTATCCATTGACCCTCAACAGCCTAACCACTGCCGCTAACCAGAAAAGTAACCGCGAACCTGTTTATGCGCTTAGCGAAGCGGAAGTACTAGACGCCGTGGAATCGCTCAAATCCAAACGACTGATCAGTGATTTGGAAGGTTTTGGTAGCCGAGTGACCAAATACCAACACAGATTCTGTAACACAGAATTTGGATCGCTCCAGTTTTCGGAGCAAGAGAAGGGTATCGTATGCGTGATGCTGCTGCGTGGCCCCCAAACCCCAGGCGAGCTTCGTACCAGAACAAACCGTTTGTGCGAATTCAGCGATGTGGGTCAGGTTGAATCAGTGCTTAATGGCATGATTGAAAAGGGTTATGTTGCTCAATTGCCAAGAGAGCCTGGTAAACGCGAGAGCCGCTACGCTCATCTCTTTGGAACAGAAGCTCCAACCGAGACGGTGACACCTTCATTCTCATCAGAACCGCAACAAGAAGGTCTCACTGAGCGTGTCGAAGCATTAGAAGCAGAAGTCGCTGAACTCAAAGCTTTGGTTAATCAACTCATGGACAACCAAGGCTAGAACATCTTTACGTCATGACTTTGACTCCTTCCAACGACGTGCCGCTCTGGCACGTCTATCTCATTCGTGCGCGTGATAACTCTTTGTATTGTGGTGTTACCACTGATGTTATGCGTCGATTTGATGAGCACCAGCAAAACGGCACAAAAACTGCAAAGTACTTGAGAGGCAAACAGCCTCTTACACTAGCCTGGTCGTATGAGGTAGGAACGAAACAACAGGCGATGTCGCTGGAGTGGTATATCAAGCGGCTGACAAAACGTGAAAAAGAACAACTTTGCAAAGAACCTGACCGTATACAGGTCTTATTGAACGACAAATTTTAGAGTGGGTATAACCATGGCACTTAAAGCAACGGTGTATAAAGCCTCAATCAATGTGGCTGACATGTCGAGAAATGTGTATCTCGATCATTCAGTAACGCTGGCGCAGCACCCGTCAGAAACTGAACAGCGCATGATGCTTCGTCTGCTTGCATGGACCATGTACGCCGATGAGCGTCTGCAATTTACAAAAGGATTGTGCGAAGACACAGAGCCGGAGCTGTGGATCAAAAACTACAGCGACGAGATTGAAACCTGGGTTGAACTTGGCTTGCCGGATGAAAAACGCCTGAAGAAAGCCTGTACGCAGGCAAAAGAAGTGGTGTTGTTCACTTATGACGACAATCCGGCCGCCGTTTGGAAAGCGAACATGTTGAACAAACTGTTCCCGTTCAAGAACCTGACCATTATCAACGTGATTGATGAAGTGTTGGATGCGGCCGCTGCGGCAAGTAGCCGCACGATGGCCATTCAGGCGACAATTGAAGATGGCCAGATTTGGTTCTCAGTAGGGGATTCGGTCATCGCGATTCAACCGGATGTCTGGAAAACTGCAGTGGCATAACCAGAATGCTTTGCAATTTGCGATAATAATGTCAATCAAGAAGCCGGGTATAAACGCCCGGCTCTTTGTTTCTTGAGCTCTGTCATCAGTTGTTCTGCGGTCATTGGCGCATAGTAGTAATGGCCCTGGGCAAAATTACAACCAATGTTTCTCAGTAGTTCCTGTTGATCGAGTGTTTCTACACCTTCCGCAACCACTTTCAATTGCAGTAAGTTCGCCATGCTGACCACTGCCTGACAAATGACCAAATCGTCTTTGGATTCGGGCAAATCTTTGATAAAGCCACGGTCAATCTTCACGGTGTTCACAGGGAAATGTTTCAAATAGGCCAGCGAGGAATAGCCGGTACCGAAATCGTCAATCGCCAGACTGATTCCCGAGGTGGTAAGTCGGTTGAGAATATGTTGGTTTCGTTCAAGGTTTTCAATGAAGACTTGTTCTGTCAGCTCAATCTGAACGCGCGAAGGTGGAATGTCGTATCGGGTAACGGAGCGAATGACATAATCTGCCAGATAGCCATCCTGAAACTCGTGGCCAGAAACATTGATAGCAATACATTTTGGCGCACAGCGCTCATCGAGCATGTGCGAATAGTGTTTAAGCGCAGTATCAACGACCCAATGACCAAGTCGTTGCATCAGGCCTGTTTCTTCGGCAGTTTTGATGATGATGTCGGTGCTGATCGCCGCGCCACTTTTGGCTTCCCAACGCACTAAAGCCTCTACGCCGACAATCTGTCGCGTGCGAAGATCGACCTGTGGCTGAAAATAGAGCTCAAGCTCGTCGTTATTGATTGCCTTGCGGATCGCACGTTCCAGTTCTTTCTTGTGATTGAGCTGGTCTTGCATGGTTTGGTTGTAGGCGACAACTTTTCGGTTTCCAAGAGCTCGTGCTTTATTGGCGGCGGTATCTGCATGACGCACCATGTTTTCCGCACGAAGATCATCACTGTAGCGATAGGCGATCCCAATGGCACAACTGGTCAATATGTCGTTGTCTTCAATGTAGAACTCTTCTTCCAGGCACATTCTCAACTGGTTGGCCTGCATTTCCGCTTCCAGCTGGGACATGCCTGCGCAGGCAATCATAAATTGATCGTGGCCCGTTCGCGCAAGGATCGCGTGCGGGGGAAGCACCGTTTTAAAACGTTTAGCTGCCTCGAACACCAATTGGTCTGCAACCAGATGACCGTACATATCATTGATCTCTCTTAACTTGTCGAGAGAAAGACACATTAAGACGATATCCTGCTCTGAGCTAAGTGCGCGGTCGAGATAGGTTTGCAGTGCAAATCGATTTGGCAGATGGGTTTGTGGGTCATGGTTCGCTGTGAACTGCAACTGAGCCTCGACTTCACGCCTTTGGATGATCTCTTTTTTCAATTTATAAACGGTTTTGGACTCTGCACGACGCCCGATAATGTTGACTTCCAAAAGGTACAGAGAAATGGCGACGAGCAATGTCACGATAATACCGGCAAGGAAAATCAGCATAGGCAGCGAGAAATAGACTTGGTCGAATTGTGGTCGTTGCCAAACTGTCAGTTGCCACTGCCCATTGAGTGCTGTGAGTTCAACCGTATCCATCATTGCGCCGCTAAAATCTGGCAGACTTCCAACAAACGGGGCGTTGCCGTCGCTCAACACGAGTTCTTGTTCAGGGCGGAGAAATTCCGTAGCAATAGCTTCGATCATCTGTTTAATGTTGTAGCTTGCGCCCAAATAACCAGCTACCCGTCCCTCAAAGAAAACGGGGTGGAGCATTTCAATAGCAATGGCACCGTTGGGGGCAACCTGAACTTCTGAAGTAGAAAGCTTTGATAAAACGGGCATGCTATTGAACCGGACGGAAGGAGCTATCTGCCAGGCACTTTCCATCCGTTTCGGTGTGAAATAAGCCGGGGATGTATAGAGGACTTCTTGGTTTTCATCTTGCCAGTAAACACCCGAGAAGAAGGGAAAGGTGCGCTCGATACCTGTGGTCGCACTCTGCCAGATATCCTCATTTACCTGACCTTTGTTTTGAAGGTTGTTGGCTAACCACACCAAAAAATAGGCTTCTTTTTGTAGGTTCACTTCAATGGCACGTTGTACGCGGTTGACTTCCACGCTCAACATTTGGTGTTGGAGATCTATCTGCCTAGAAAGGGCGCTTTTATACAAGGTAAAGGTAGAGATAAGGATTACAACGCAGACTACGACAATCCCAAGCAAAGAAAGGAACCTGGGGGCGTTGGCGTCAGAGGTTGTCACGTTTTCCGAAAGAGGTGGCACAGAAGGCAAGTTAAACCCTTACATATGAGTCATGTGTCTCTATAAAAAGTCTATGTCATATGCGTCAGATCGCAATGCGAAGTGGAAGAAAAATCCCAGAAATTCAGCAGGTCGCAGAACGGTGTCATTACATCGCCAACACATATTGTTTGGGATGTGATTTTTCAGACTGGTCTTCAATTTGGAAACAGGACAGCTAGCGCAGACTCAGCGATAGATGTCTTCTAGCTTGGGAAAGTGTCGAAGAAAGAAGATTAATCACGCTTAATGCTGATTTATGACTGAATGACTATATAGGTTTGAAATCATTCAAAAGTAATCAAACTGCAGATTAAAACATCGGTTTGACTCTATCTTCATGATAAACGACCAGTAATTTGAGAATTAGTAGTGTGGGTGCGTAGTGAAGGTAGACACTAAACGTGAAAGGATTAATTTTGAATTAGTCTCGTATTTTTACAAAGATCGTATTGCTATTTGTCCTATCCTTACTATCAATGATTTGGGATTCAACAGGAGCCTCAGTGGATTGGCTCAGAAAACACATTAAAGCGCTATCGGTTATTTTTGTGACTGTTCTTTTCGCTTACTTCTCGCAGTTTGCGGTTTCTAACTGGTTAGTGAAGAAAAAGATCAAGGAAGATATCTCCGTGCTCTCTGAACTCTACTCTGAGCTCTATCGTCAGAGTTTTGAGCAGATGCGGACGCTTGAAGAAAACTTGCTCTATCAGTGTGACAATGATGATGTCGAGTTGATGAGCGAGTCAAAGAATCAAAATCTCTTCATAGAGTATGTTGATCTGCACCTCCCCAGTGGCCGTTCTTGTTCGATCTACAACGTCGACAAGGCCGGACGTGAGTTGATGACCTTTTCCTCCGAAGAAGAGATCTTCTTTGACCGTGTATCACTCATTTTGAGTGATCATCAATTTGAAGAGATGCGTCTTCAAAACAAGCAAGGTCTTCTACGATTCATATTTCAACAGCCAAGAAACTTCCTATCTAATTGTGACCGCTGCCTATATATGGTGGTAAGGGTAAATGGTCAGGAGATATCACTCTACCAACGAAACGATTTGCCTTATCGTCAGGTCTACAGCAGAGAGTTGGATGGTGACATCAATGTCAGTTTGTACATCAATGAAGATGGGGTTGAATATCTGGTCGGGGATCTTGTGATTCTGTTCGGCGCGCTGGTGATTTTGTTTGGGGTTTTGGTGGCTGTGGGTGTGGAACTCAACCAATCAGAACGCAAAGGACTCAGTGGTCTTCTCAATGAAGCTATCGAGTCAAATGCCCTCAAGCCTTTCTATCAGCCGATTGTTATGCCGGAAGGTAATGGCTATAGAATTGTCGGAGCAGAAGTGCTGGTTCGTTGGCAGGCTAGCCACGGCGAATTTATTCCGCCGGATACCTTTATTCCGCTTGCGGAACAAAACGGGGCAATAGACAGGATTACCGATCAACTGATAGACAACGTATTGGCCCACCTCAATGACATTCGAGTGCCAGAAGGGTTCTTTGTCAGTGTTAATGTATCTCCAAGTTATCTGGAGAAGTTTGATACTGCGGACAAAATCCTTAGCAAAATTGAAGAAGCAGGTTTGGATCCTCATCTGCTGTCGCTTGAAATTACTGAGCGGACAAAGTTTGGCGATCTTAATAAGGCTGCAGTTTGTATCGAAGCGCTGACAGATAGAGGGATCTCTATCAAACTCGATGACTGTGGTACGGGCTATGGCGCTTTTTCCTACCTTCATGTGCTTAACATCGACACCATTAAGATTGATCGTATGTTCGTCGATGGTATTGGCATGGAAGACTTTAAGAACACCATTCTTGATTCCATTCTCGCGTTTGCACGTGAATCTAAGCTCCACGTAGTCGCAGAGGGTGTGGAAACCAAAGTGCAGGCTGACTACCTGATTAAATCTGGGGTCGAAATGCTCCAAGGTTCTTATTTCGGTGACCCTGTGCCTTTCGAGGTTTTCCGAAAGTTGGTAGATAGCGACGAACTTATTGACGCCTCAAACATGGCCATTCAGTAGCCATTGCCCAAAATGCCTGAACCCTCTCTTCCATCAGGTATTTTGGGTAAATGATCACACAATTTAGCAAGGTGTGAACTCCATCAATATATTTCCTGCCTAGTGATAGAATAATCAATTAGATCAATTTGTTATCTTTTCGTAAATCAGTCCACTAATGACTAGACTTGAAATGATCTTCTTAGAAAAACGTTCATTTTATTGACCTCTGACAGATTGGTTTGAGGGGAGAGAAACTCTTTAGGGTTTATGCACTCAAAGAGTCACACAGAGTTTTGGGAAGTGTTTATATGTTTAAATCTTTTTTTCTGGATAGACGCTGGTTTCACTGGTCGATTTTAGGCTCCGCGCTCATTCTTTACGTGACCTGGTACAAAGTAGAGTTGGATGTTCAGATAAATGAATGGTTCGGTTCCTTCTACAACCTGATTCAAAAAGCGCTCTCTGAGCCAAATACCGTCGAGTTTGACGAATTCCTTTCCTCATGCCTCGAGTTCTTGACCATAGCGACCATCTACGTTGTTGTGGCCGTGATTCTTGAGTTCTTTATTCGCCACTACGTTTTTCGATGGCGAACAGCGATGAATGATTATTACGTTTCACACTGGAGCAAAATTCGCCACATCGAAGGGGCATCTCAACGTATTCAGGAAGACACGATGCGATTTGCCCGCATCATGGAGTCTCTGGGCGTGAGCTTTATGCGTTCTGTGATGACCCTGTTTGCCTTCCTGCCGATTCTTTGGGTGTTAAGTGAAAATATCACTGAGCTGCCTTGGATTGGCGAAGTGTCCCGTTCGCTGGTATATATCGCCATCTGTTCTGCACTGTTTGGTACTGTGCTTCTGGCTGTTGTGGGCATCAAGCTGCCGGGATTAGAGTTTAAAAACCAGAAAGTCGAAGCGGCCTACCGAAAGGAGTTGGTTTATGGCGAAGACCACGAAGACCGTGCAGAGCCGGAATCGCTGAAAGAACTGTTTCTTAACGTGAGACGAAACTATTTCAATCTCTACCGCCATTACCTCTACTTCGATATTGCTAAATGGTCGTATATACAGGGAACCGTGATTGTTCCGTACATTGCACTGGGGCCAACCATTGTGTCAGGTGCTATCACTCTGGGGGTTCTTCAGCAAATTATCCGTGCATTTGGCAAGGTTGAGGATTCTTTCCAGTTCCTTGTGAACTCTTGGTCAACCATTGTTGAGCTAATGTCTATTTACAAGCGCCTTAAAGGCTTTGAAGAGCAGATCGATTTAGCAATTGAAGCCGAACAGTCCGCTGCGACCGATTAACCTTTGAAAACTGCGAACTGAAACGCCTCTCCTGACCAAGGAGGGGCGTTTTTTATTGCATGGCGCAAATTTATCACCTTGTACACAAAAAAATAATTGTACAAGAGTGATCCTTTCTTATCCTTAAGTTGTACAAACATAAAAATATGTATAACTAAGGAACAGCGTTATGACGATCAAACTGGGAGTGAGTGCTTGTGTTATTGGCGATCAAGTTCGTTTCGACAGTGGGCATAAGCGAAGTCATTTTGTGGCAAGCGAACTCGAACCCTTTGTAGAGTTTGTTCCTGTCTGCCCTGAAGTTGGCATTGGTCTGCCAGTACCAAGGCCTACCATTCGTCTGTTGGATCGCGGTGAACCTATCGGTGTGCGGTTGGTGGAAACCAAAGATGCAGATGCTGACCATACAGCGAAGATGGTAGATTTCAGCAAGAAAAAAGCCGAACACCTCGCGGGGATGGAGCTGTGCGGTTACGTTGTTTGTGCAAAATCCCCAACCTGTGGCATGGAACGCGTCAAGGTATACCGTGAGAATGGTTATGTGGCTTCTGAAAAGATTGGGGTAGGGCTTTACACCCAACAATTGATAGAACGCATGCCTTGGTTGCCTATCGAGGAAGATGGTCGACTTAATGACCCTGTGCTTCGTGAAAACTTTGTTTTCCGTATCTTTGCCCTTCGGGACTTCTACGACTCGATGGCTGATGGACTCTCCCGCCGAGCAATTGTTGAATTCCATTCACGCTACAAACTGGTTTTGATGGCGCACTCGCCATCCGCCTACAAAGAACTGGGCAAGTTCGTCGCAGACATTGCCAACCACGATATTAATGATTTTTACGCTGAATACCGAACCCGCTTTATGCAAGCTATTACGCAACGTGCGACGCGCAAGAATAACACTAATGTGTTGATGCACCTGCAAGGTTATTTCAAACGCGCACTCGACAAGCAACAGAAAGCGGAACTGGCGGATCTCATTCATGCGTACCGCAGAGGCACCATGCCGTTGCTGGCGCCTCTTACTCTCATTAATCACCACTTGAACCAAAATCCGGATCCTTATCTGGCTCAACAGAGCTACCTGAATCCCTATCCGGATAGCTTGAGATTACGTTATGGACTCTAAAAAGAAATTGTTGTCTATCGGCGAAGTGTCTGAGCGTACCGGGGTGAATTCCGTCACCCTTCGTGCCTGGCAGCGTCGCTATGGCTTGGTCACCCCGCAACGCACCCCAAAAGGGCATCGCCTTTACTCTGAGCAGGATGTTCAACACATTCAGGAGATTTTGTCCTGGTTAGACAAAGGGGTACCAGTCAGCCAAGTGAAAGAGTTACTTGGGATAAACCAGAACCATGCCGAGAACGTCCAAAATTTGCCGGAATGGGATACGTTAAAAAATCTGGTGACCAATTTCGAAGTGAAAGCGTTGGAAGCCAGGCTTTATGAGCTCACCAAAAACTACCCCATTCAGGTATTGGAATCGAAGTTGTTCGAACCGTTAACCGATTGGTTTGACAAACAAACCTCTGAAGCCGGTGCCTTGTGCGCACAGATATGGCGTGCGCAACTGAACAACGTACTGGTTCACTGCTTGCATATGAACAAGAAAGTGAAGGGCAAACAGAAGTGTTGGATTGTCAGTGTTACGCGGGACCAAAGCTTCCGCTTTTACCTGAAAGCGCTGACGCTACAGTCTGGGGGTTACACTGTCACTACTCTTGGTGGTGTGGGTGCAGGGTTGTCCATTCTCGGAAAAAGCATGGTGGATAAAGGGGTTTCACGGTTTGTTATTCATTCCGATCAGGCCTTTACGCCCGCGATGAAAAGGGAAATTGCCGAATTAATGATGTCGGCTGACCTCCAGGTAGAAGTATCCGGTGAATGCACCAAGATTCACCCAGAACTCGCAATGGCAAGCATGGGCTTGGCCAATAGACCACATAACAGCATGTAGAGGGAGCGTAAGGATGAAGCTGGTTTGGTTTAGGAGAGACCTCCGAATAAAGGACAACATTGCGTTGACCGAGGCCTGCCGCAGTGGTGAGCCTGTGATTGCCATATACTTTGAAACGCCAATTCAGTGGCGTTCGCATCGCCTGGCTCCTATCCAGGCAGATTTAATCCGTCGGCGTTTAGTGGTGCTTCAACAGGAATTAGAAGCGCTGAATATCCCTTTGTTAGTGCGTTCGGTAGATAGCTATAAAGACATCAATTACTCCCTAGCGCAGTTGTGCCAGCAGTATCAAATTGCCGATATCTATTGCACGAGGGATTACGAATCCGACGAAGTCGATCGTGACAACTCTATTGCAGGTATGCTCAGCCTGACAGGAACCCAGCTTCACCGCTTCGATTATAAATGCATCTTTGCACCTGGCACGGTCACCAACGGTGCTGGCAACACCTATCGTGTATTTACCCCGTTCAAGAAGGCGTGGATTGCTAAAGCAAGAGGGGAAAACATAGCACCACTGAGTGCGCCAGAACCGGTGCAAACAAATGCGCTGACGTCCTCGCTTCTACGTCAGCCTTGTAATGTGTCTTTCAGGTATCCGCAAAGAGATTCTGTAGGCTGGCCGATTGATGATAGTGCCATCATTCAGCGTTTACGAGACTTCTGCCGCTATCGTGTGGATCAGTATGACACCACACGAGATTTCCCTGCTGTTCCTGCTACCAGTCAACTGTCTCCATACCTTGCGATTGGCGCACTATCGCCACGTCAATGCTTAGCACGATTGCTGGTGGAAGAGCAGAGCTGTTTTGATAAGGACTCAGGGGGCGCCAATGTTTGGCTGTCAGAATTGGTGTGGCGGGAGTTCTATCAGCACATCATTGCTGCATACACCGATATCAGTAAAGGCAAAGCGTTCCTCGATTGGACCGAAACCATCGAATGGAACCGCGATGAACTGCTGTTTGAACGATGGAAACAAGGCCGCACGGGTTTCCCTATTGTGGATGCCGCTATGCGCCAACTCAAAGACACAGGATGGATGCATAACCGCCTTCGTATGATCGTGGCGAGCTTCCTGGTTAAAGACCTTCATATAGATTGGCGTTGGGGTGAGCAGTATTTCATGTCCAAGCTGATTGATGGCGATTTTGCCGCAAATAACGGCGGTTGGCAGTGGTCTGCATCAGTAGGCACCGATGCCCAACCTTATTTTCGTGTGTTTAATCCCACTGCTCAAAGCAAGAAATTTGATCCTAATGTGCGTTTCATCCGTAGATGGTTGAAAGAACTAGAGTCTGTTCCAGACAAGTCGCTTCACGAACCCCATGTTTGGGCAGAGAAAAATGGTATTGAGCTCTCCTATCCGAAGCCGGTCGTTGACCACAAATTGGCAAGAGAGAGAGCCATACAAATGTTCGAGATGGCGAAGAGCTATCAGAACACGCACAGGGCAGAATCATGATGCAAACAGCAGCCACATCACAAAGCGACACGTTAGACAGATTCATCTCTGTCTACACATCGTTGCGCAAGGACAATCTGAACTCTTTGGATGAGATTTATAGCGAAGATGTTGTGTTTGAAGACCCCGCTCACCGCATCGAGGGGTACGACAATCTTTCACGGTATTTCGAATCCATGTACACCAATGTCACTGACTGTCGATTTGATATTCATGACCATGCCGTAAATGGTGACGTCGCTTTCATCAGCTGGACCATGACTTTATCTCACCCAAAGCTGGAAGGCGGTGCTGAGCGCGCAGTGAAAGGATGCACGCGGCTGGTATTGAAAGAAGGGCGTGTGGTTGTGCACCGCGACTATTTCGATTTGGGTGAAATGCTTTACGAAGCGCTACCTGTACTTGGCTCTGCTGTCAAAATGATCAAAAAGAGACTGGGCCAATGAAACGTGTACTCATTACAGGGGCAACATCAGGCATTGGTTTGCAACTCGCGAAAGATTACTCCGCTGATGGCTGGGATGTAACAGCGTGTGGCAGAAACGTGATTGCTTTGCTTTCCTGGTCGAAAGGGTGTGACAACGTCACTATTTTGAGTTTTGACGCCACAGACTCCGAGGCCACTAAACAGGCGTTAATGCAAAACGAAAAGCCTTTTGACCTCATTATTCTGAATGCCGGAACCTGTGAGTACATTGACCACGGCGAAATTGACGTGACGCTGTTTAGACGCGTTTTCGATATCAACCTATTTGGCGTCTTGAACTGTATAGAAGCGCTTCAGAGTAGGTTTCAACAAGGTACCCATTTAGCTCTGATGGGCTCAACCGCTGCGTATCTTGGTCTTCCCAGAGCGGAAGCATACGGCGCATCCAAAGCGGCAATTTCCTATTTGGCTCGCTCTTTATCTGTGGACTTAGAGAATAAAGGGGTGACGGTGTCACTTATCTCTCCGGGTTTTGTGAAAACACCGCTCACCGACAAAAACGACTTCGCTATGCCGATGCTGGTGACGCCTGAAGAAGCATCAGAATCCATTCGTCATGGGCTGGCCAAAAAGAAAGTAGAAGTGCACTTTCCTAAGAGGTTCAGCTACTTCTTAAAATTTCTATCTTCACTGCCAATGGCAATGCAACTCGCGCTGGTAAGAAAAATAACAAGGAAAGCATAATGAAAATTGCAATTATCGGCTCAGGCATTTCTGGCCTGACGTGTGCGCACTACCTGCATAAACAACATGACGTCACGCTGTTTGAATACAACGACTACATTGGCGGGCACACCGCAACAGTAGATGTCGAAGTCGCCAGCGGTCAGTACGCCATTGATACCGGCTTTATCGTTTTTAACGATCGTACCTACCCTAATTTTCAGCGCCTGATGGCCGATATCGGCATTGGTGCGCAAGAAACCGAAATGAGCTTCAGCGTCCACAATGACGATAATGGCCTCGAATACAACGGCCATAGTGTCGCTTCACTATTTGCTCAGAAACGTAATCTTTTTAACCCGCAGTTCTACAAGTTCATCTCTGAAATTCTACGGTTCAACAGAGAGGCGCGTGAAGCCTATGCGGTATCGACCCATGGTGATCCGCTGATTGAGCAGACGCTGGGAGACTTTCTGACCCGTCGCCAATTCAGTGAGTACTTTTGCCAGAATTACATCCTACCAATGGGTGCGGCGATCTGGTCATCGACGCTGTCTGACATGCGAGCTTTCCCACTGAAGTTTTTCCTTCGTTTTTTTGCCAACCACGGCTTGCTGGAAGTGGCAAACCGTCCGCAGTGGTATGTCATCCCAGGTGGCTCGCGCGAGTACGTTCGTAAGATGGTACCTGCTTTTGAAGAAAGCATTCGTCTCAATGCCCGCGTAAAACAGGTTATTCGATACCCTGATCATGTCGTTGTTGAGTCAGAAAAGGGTGAAGAGTACTTCGATAAAGTCATTTTCGCCTGCCACAGTGATCAGGCGCTTGCACTTCTGGCTGACCCAAGCAAATACGAAAAAGAGGTGCTTGGAGACATCGATTACCAGGACAATGATGTTGTTCTGCATACCGATGAAAAAATGCTGCCAGAACGTAAAGCTGCATGGGCGAGCTGGAACTATCACCTTGGCAAGAATGACGGACGCGAATCCCGCGCCGCTGCGCTGACCTACAACATGAATATCCTTCAGGGCATCAAGTCTCCTGAAACCTTCTGCGTGACGCTCAACCAAACCGATCACATCGACGAATCCAAGATCCTGAGAAGGTTCGTATATGCCCATCCGGTGTTTGACCAGAAATGTATCGCGGCACAGAAAAAACGCGAATTAGTTTCCGGTGTAAATAACACCTGGTTCTGCGGCGCATACTGGTACAACGGATTCCATGAAGATGGCGTTCGAAGTGCACTCGACGTTGTGGCAGGCATTAACATGAATGTTGAGCCAATGCCACTTCGGAGTGCGTCATGAGTGGTGACTCTCTCAGCGGCCTATTCGTCGGCAGTGTTCGTCACCGCCGATTTACGCCGGTAGAGCATGTATTTTCGTACCCGATGTTTATGCCCATGATTGATTTGGATGAAGTCGACTCGCTCACTAAATCGGTCAGGGGGTTCACAACCAAAAAATGGGGAATGGCGTCGTTTCACAGGCCTGACTACATGGAAGGTCGGGAGGATACGAAGAAAGCGGTTCAAGACAAAATCTACACGCTGACGGGGAAACGCTACAACGGCAAGGTATTAGCGCTTTGCCATCTCCGATACTTTGGCTTGTACTTCAGCCCAGTGAATTTCTATTACCTCTATGACGAGGAAGATCGTTGGACTTATATGCTTGCAGAAGTCAGCAATACGCCGTGGAACCAGCGACATTACTACGCGGTTCCTGCGGGTAGACATTGGGAGAACAATAAGGCATTTCACGTCTCTCCCTTTAACCCGATAGATCAAAAGTACGTTTGGAAGCTGCGTCCTGTTGGTAAAACAGCCTTTGTTCATCTCGAAACACATCGGGAAGGCCGGGAGTTTGACGCCACACTTGCCATGTCGAAGAAGCCATTCACTTCGTCTGAGCTCACCAAACTTATCGCAAAAACGCCCGTGATGACGATAAAGGTCGTGTTTTCGATCTACTGGCAAGCGCTAAAACTCTGGATAAAAGGCGCGCCGTTTTACGGACATCCTGAACAGGCAAAGGAGTAATTATGTATTCAAGCAATATCGAATCATCAGCCTGGCCAGTCACGAAGAAGGATACCTTCGCAAGAAGCATGTTGGTTTCCACGTTTGGCTACCTTGAAGGCGCTTCATTGACACTGGTCGATTTCGACGGGCAGACTCAAAAGCTGGGCGATCCTAATGCTGATCTTCATGCAGAAGTGATTATCCGCCACCCAGGATTTTACCGTCGTGTGCTGACAGGCGGCAGCATTGGCGCGGCTGAGGCATATATCGACGGTTGGTGGGATTCTCCCGATTTAACTGCTGTCATCCGTGCTGTGTGCAGAAACCTGCCGGCATTGGATCGACTCGAAAGCAAAGTGGGTTGGATTGCCAACATTGCAACCAAATTTGCGCACTGGAAAAACCGCAATACCAAAGAGAATTCGCGCTCCAATATCTCTGCGCATTACGATTTGGGCAACGATCTATATGAACGTTTCCTGGATCAGGAGATGCTTTATTCCAGCGGTATTTATGAAAGCGACACCGATACGCTCGAACGTGCGCAGTTCCTCAAAATGGATCGTTTGTGCCGACAGCTTAAACTGACGCCTTCTGACCACCTTTTAGAAATTGGCACCGGCTGGGGCGGTATGGCCATTCACGCGGCTAAACACTACGGTTGCCGCGTGACGACAACGACGATTTCCAACGAGCAATATGAATGGGCGAAAAGTTGTGTTGAGCAAGAAGGCCTAAGCGATCGGATCACGCTTCTAAAAGAAGATTATCGTGACTTGGAAGGGCAATACGACAAGCTCGTTTCTATTGAAATGATAGAAGCGGTTGGCAAACAGTTCCTGATGACCTACATCAAGAAGTGTGAATCTCTGTTAAAGCCAAACGGCCTGATGGCCATTCAGGCTATCACCATTGCTGATCAACGTTACGAGCACTACAGCAGCAATGTGGACTTTATTCAAAAACACATATTCCCAGGTGGTTTCCTGCCTTCCGTTAGCGTGTTGCTGGACCAATTTACCCGCCAGAGTGACCTTGTGGTGCGTGACTTGAAGGACATTGGCCTAGATTATGCCAAGACCCTTGAAGAGTGGCACCGGCGCTTCAACGACAACCTGACAGAGCTGGCCGAATTGGGTTATGACGAGCGTTTCGCCCGTTTGTGGCGTTATTACTTCTGTTACTGCGAAGGCGGATTCAGAGAGCGTACCATCAGCACTGTCCAGCTGGTGCTAAGCCGTCCTGATTGGCGCGAGTAGTTTTGATGTAAGTAAGGAGGAAGTATGCGAGTTGTCTTGATATCACTGGCGTTCAATGCTTATTGGTTCGCTGCTGTGCTGGGTCAAAACAGCATGCTTCCTTTCCTGGTGCTTGTCCTTATCGGTGCTGTGTTGCTCGATAGAGGCGTGTTGTTTGCGACGCCGCTTTTTACGCTGATCGGTGTGGCAGGCGACAGCGTATTAACCCACTTACAAGTGTTGAATTTCGACACCTCCTACATGCCTTTATGGCTTGGGCTCCTTTGGGCAGGATTTGGAACGTACATCTGGCTGGTTCGTGATTGGCTGATGGAAAAGCCGCTCTGGCTATTAGCCATTGTTGGTGCTGTCGGCGGTGCAGGGAGCTACTTAGGGGGAGAGCGCCTTGGAGCGGTTGAATTCTCAATGACGCTTGTAAACACTGCCCTTGTCCTTGCTGCTGCTTGGTTCATCTACAGTGTTGTTTTCCTTGTCATCTTAAAACGTCTTTCAGGGAAGGGGGAGGCATGTTCAAAATCACATCTTTCCATGACGGAAAAGTCGCTGGCCGAAAAAGAATAGCGGCACTTTTTTCTACGTTCGTCATAGCGTTCACGCTGTCTACACCAATCACAGCCAGCCCCACAGGTATGCAAACCTCAGAAGATTGGGCTTGGTGGAAACCTGTTGGCGCGGCATCTCTGACTTGGGGATTCTGGAAAATTTATGACAGCGAACTCCGCACGCCAAGTGGTCAGTTCGAACCCGCCAATGGTGATCCGCTAGCGCTTGTTATTACATACAGCCGCGACATTGATGCGGACGATCTTCTCGATGCAACAGTAGAACAGTGGGAACACCTTGGATTCAGTCAACAGCAGATTGAAGCATGGTTGCCGAACATGGAGGGTGTCTGGCCAGACGTCAAAGAGGGGGACAGACTGATCTATGTGCTTTCTCAGGACAAAGGCCAGTTTTTCTATCAACCCAAACAAGGAAAAGCTGAGCCAACAGGCACCCTGAACAATGCCAATCTCGCTAACGCTTTTTCCGCGATTTGGCTATCACCAGCCACTGCCTACCCATCACTTCGTCTAGCTTTAATTGGAGGAAATACTGAGTGAAGAAACTCATCGCTGCTTTTGCATTGATCACCGCATTGGTTGGCTGTTCTGCGTCTTTAGAAGATTACAAAGCGACAAGTCCCGCCTTTAATCTGTTTGAGTATTTTGAAGGAGAGACCTTGGCTTGGGGAATGGTGCAGGATTATACCGGCAAGCAAACCCGTCGTTTTGAAGTCAGCATTGTCGGCACCGTTGAAGGCAACAAGATCACCTTGGATGAAGACTTTATTTTTGATGATGGTGAAAAACAAAAACGGATATGGGCTATCACTCGGCTCGAAGACGGCAGCTACGAAGGCACGGCGGGTGATGTTGTGGGAATTGCGACGGGAAGTGAATCTGGCAATGCCCTGAACTGGGTTTACGATCTCAGTGTGGAAGTCGGCGACAGTACTTATGTGTTGACACTCGACGACTGGCTTTACCGTCAGGACGAAAAGCGAGCTTTCAACCTAACCTCAATGAAGAAGTTTGGTATTGAGGTAGGAAGGATCTCCATCTTCTTCGAGAAGCAGGATTAACCTGCTCCCCGCGCCATACTCACCACCCGCTGCACAATCCATCTCAGAAGCAGCGGGATATCATCTTCCAAATGTTCCTCCGTATATTCGATGATGGCTAATGCAGCATCGGGTTTGGCGTACTTTTTCAATGCACGCGCAATGATTTTCTTAGGAGCAATGTAGGTATTGCCCTCAATGTGTGCCATTTCCCGGAACAGCGGTTCGTATCCGTGGTTAAACAGGTAATGCTCGATGTCTCTGTCTGGAAGCACAGTCAGTCGGTGCTTTTCCTTTTCCCCGTCAAGTTTGCTCCGCGCGGTGTGGGCATATTTTTGGCCTGCCATGTCACCGTCTGCAATCACATGCCATTCCATGCCCAAAGCAATCGCAAGTTTTATCAGGGGTTTCAAGCCACTCTGTGCAAACTCTATCAGTTGGACACCTTCCGCCGCTAAGTCGTAGCCTTGAATGCGTGCCATCTCATTGAACAGCCAAACTTCTGTTTCACCTTCTACCAGAAGCCAACATCGAGCGAATAGGGCGCTTGGGCGGTGAAACCGGACATGGAAAGACACTCTACGTTCTTCGTCTTTGCTTAAACGATTCGGTGGTACTTGATGGGATTCTGTTTGTGTCGCGCCACGTTCCAAACGTCGAATACTGTTAAGTGGCACTGCAGACAGTAAATCACCACTGTTGGTGGTCAGGATTTTCTGCATTGGCATGATGCTGATAAGTCGCCACGCCTGATTAAGCAGGGTTGGATGTAGTCGGCTTTCCGGATCTTCGAAGATCACAATAGGACGGGCGTTGGCTTTGAGTTGTTTGGGCCCACGGGCACGAACAAAAGTACTTAGCAAGCCCATCAACAAAAGACGGCTGTGATTAGAGGTGTTATTCGCCACCATCTCGAGTGGATGCACGTAATTTGCACGCATGTTCAGGTGTCTGGAAGGTTCGATTTCCGCAGGTGAACGGTTGTGGCTGTCAAACGCAAAGTAATGGTCGAGCAAAGTTCTCATGGCCTTCAAGCCGCTGCGGACTTCGCCTTTGTTCACGTGACCGGGTTTCTGCTGCAGTCGTTTAACCGTATTTTCCAGCCGTTTTTCCAGCCTGGTTTTGTTGCCATTCAAATCAAGGTCGCTGTCGCGTAAACGACGTGCATCCTGAATACGGATAATAGGATGCAAAAGAATCAGCTTACGGGCGAGTGCTTCACTGTTTGGGGTCTCAATGACCTTTCCTTGCTCGTCGAGAAAGTCGCGGGAAATGGTGATCTTGCCGTCAACGTGAAGCGCATTGATGTGGAAGTCTAGCCGCCGAAGTCCGTTGTCGTCACTGCCGTTCCATACTTCATTGAACTGGCGGTAGCGGCGTGCTCTATGTTCACCGGAAAAGGTCTCAATCCAACGAAAAATGATCTGGATTTGGTTGGTTTGCGCGTTGCCAAGCGTATGGTCAATATGGAAATCAGAGCGGACAAATTCGTAATGCTCACCTGATGAGGGTAAACAAAGGGAAAGAGCGTCTAAGAGTGAACTTTTACCCCAAGCATTTTCGCCGATGAGCACGGTAAGCTCATCAAGACTTAAAGACAGGCGGCGAATGCCTCTGAAACCAGAAATCTCAATGCGGTCTAACTTCATAATCACCTCTTTATTAAGCCTAAGACACATAACGAGCGAGTGGAGGTGTGTGTTTCACGGTTTTACTGATGTAGAAGATTTTTCTGTTTTCTATCAGCTGATTGTGACACATTTGAAATAGTCATAATTTTTGGTGTATCCCGAAACGAATACAAAATGGCTCTTATCGGGTCATATAAAGACCTAAGCCCGAAACAACATCAAAAATGGCTTTGGAACTAGAACAAGGAACGAATTAACCCATGCTATCTTTCGAAGCTCTTCAAGTACTGGATGCAATCGACCGCAAGGGAAGCTTTGCGGCTGCAGCTGACTCTCTTAATCGCGCGCCTTCCTCTTTAAGTTATCAGGTTCAAAAGCTCGAACAGGAGCTGGATTTGGTGATTTTCGACCGCTCCGGTCACAAAGCGATTTTCACCGATGCAGGGAAATTGCTGCTTGAAAGAGGCAGGATCCTGATGAATGCCGCCGATGAATTGGTGGCGGATGCTAAGTCTCTGGCTCATGGTTGGGAGTTGGATATCACCATTGCTTTTGATGGTTTGCTCACTGCGAGACACTTTTTCCCGCTGGTGGATAAGTTGGGTAGAGAGGCCAGCACGCGTGTTCGTTTGCAGGAAGAAATCCTCGCTGGCGCCTGGGAATCTCTGGAAGAGGACCGCACGGATATTCTCATTAGCCCAAAACCGCCTGCTGCGCCTCCAGGTATTAAAATGCAGGAAATCGGCTTTTCAGATGGCTATTGGGTAGCGGCAGCGAATCATCCTATTCACCGTCATTCCAATCCGTATGATGCGGATGTTCGTCGTCTTTATCGCAGCATTTCTGTTGCTGATTCTGCGCGAAATGCCAAGACGTATACCTTCAATATTCTGGATGAACAACCACGCCTAACGGTTTCTTCGATGACAGAGAAATACCACGCTATTCTGGACGGTTATGGTATCGGAACCATGCCAGACTGGTGGGTGAATAAAGATATTGAAGAAGGGCGCTTAAAAGTCATCAAAGGCAGCGAGCCTTACAAGCTCTATTGGGTAATGGCTTGGAAGCGCAACCGTATGGGGAATGCGAAGAGCTGGATGATCCGCGAAATTCCGCGATTACTAAAAGTGATTCAGCCAATCCCGTCAGAGAAAGTAGGATAAACAGGACTCGCGGTTTTCTTTCACATCAATGGAAATCGCCTTTAAATCACTGCATGGAGCACCTCATGATCAGACACTTGCTGTTGGTAAAATTCAAACCGACTTCTAATGAAGCCGATCACGAAGAAATCCGGGAAGAGTTTATGTCTATGCCCGAACGTGTTGAAGGCGTCGTCTCTGTTGAGTGGGGGGAGAATGACAGCCCAGAAGGGAAAAACGAAGGTTACACCCATGTTGTCTTCATGACCTTTGCTAATGAAGAAGGGCGACAGAATTATTTGTTTCACCCTGAGCACGAGGCGTTGAAAGAAGTGTTTGTTCCGCACATTGAAGACATCATTGTGGTGGATTACACCTTACCTGCCTGAGATCGACGATTGAGATAACGAAAAGCCGCATTATGCGGCTTTTTTGGGTTTTGACTGCTTGTTCCGGAATTGCTTACAGCGCCATGTCCATCTCGACGATGCCGTCTTGCAATTGCACGTCAATCTCAAAGCCCACTTTCTGAGCCAGTGCGATCATCCCGGAGTTTGATGGCATGGTCATACCGTTGAAACGTTTGATGCCACTCACCCGACCATAGGTGATCACCTTCTCCATCAAAATACGGCCTAGGCCCATTCCTTTAAGATCAGAACGAACCAACACGGCAAACTCAGCATCTGTATGGTCTGGATTAGCGAGCGCCCGGACAACGCCCAGAATTTCATCGCTTCCATCATCCAAACGGTGAACGGCGACAAAGGCCATCTCACGGTCGTAATCAATTTGCGTCAGATTCGCCAAGGCTTCGTGGTTCAACTCGCCAACATCAGAGAAAAAACGCTTGTAGAGATCTTCAACGGAGACATGCTCGATGAAAGACTTATGGTTAGGTTCGTCTTCGGGAAGAATAGGACGTAGCAGTATAGCTCGGCCGTCTTTCAGTTCGGCACGTTCTTCCAGTTCTTTCGGGTATGGGCGAATCGCCAGTCGGGTGCTGCCATCGCCATCAAAAGGGCTCAGCTTGATAGAAGCATCCAACACAGTGAAGCTGTCGCCGGTCACGAGCAGTGGGTGGATATCCAGTTCAGTGATTTCAGGAAAATCAATCAAAACCTGTGACAGTGTCACGAGAAAATGACAAAGCGCATTCACATCTAAATTGTACGGATGGCCACGTTGGCGTAGCTTTCCACTTTTAATGGCACCGATGACCAAATACCTTGCAAGCGCCATGTTGAGTGGTGGAATGGCTACGGCTGCATCTCGGTTTACATCCCACTCGGAACCGCCTTCACCCAATAGAATCACTGGGCCAAAAACAGGGTCATGACGAACGCAAACGCGAAGTTCCTGTGAGCCCGCGCGGTTAGCCATGCTTTGGATTTGCAGGCCTTCAATTCTTGCCGTTGGGTAGGTCATGCTGACTCGGTTCAACATTAGCTGTGCTGCATTAGCCACTTCGGTGGCATTGTTTAAATCCAGCATCACGCCATTTACATCGGACTTATGAGCGATGTCAGGTGAACGAAGTTTAACCGCGACAGGATAACCGACCTGTTCCGTGATTTGCGCGGCTTCAGCAGCATCAGATGCCAACCAGGTTGCCATCACATTAATACCGTATTTTGAAAGGAAAGGACGGGCTTCATGGGTGGTTAAGGTGCGCAGATTTTCTTCCAGTGCCTGCTCAATAAGCGCTTTCCCACCTTCAACGTCATAATCTATTTGGCCGATAGAGGTTGGCGTTTCCATTAATTGCTTCTGGTTTCGCCTGTATTCAACCAAGTGCATGAATGCGGTAACAGCACTTTCTGGTGTGCGGTAAGCCGGGAAGCCTGCGTGGGCGAAAGCGAGTCTGGCTACGGTGGCATCATCACTTTCACCTTGCCAGTTAGTGAGAATATTGAAGCGCTTTGCACGTTGAGATTTTTTCAGCATGTCTGCCAGTGCTTTTGCCGTTTTTAAGCCAGGCGCAGTCACAGAGGGAGAATGAAGAATCAGCAGTGCATCGGCTTCATCACTCTCTAATAGAATCTCAGTGACTTTCTTGTAGCGTTCTGTGTCGGCATCACCCACGATATCGACAGGGTTACACTGAGACCAACTTGCAGGAAGGATGGCATCCAATTTGGCTTTGGTTTCTTCACTCAGTACAGCCAGTTTGCCACCCATTTCCAACAAGGTATCAACGGCCATCACCGCAGGGCCGCCTCCGTTGGAAATAATCGCTAATCGCTCACCACGCAGTGGTACAGAGTGCGAAAGGGTTTCTACTGCCGCAAACAATTCGTGTGTGGTGCGCACTCGCAGCATACCGGAACGTCGAATGGCAGCGTCGTATGCGCCATCGAGCCCAATTTCATTCTCCTGCAAGTGAGGAAGAAGCGATGCACCTTCAGGCGTACGCCCACTTTTTAGAACCAAAACACGACGGTTACGGGAAGCCGCTCTTGCAGCGGAGATAAAGGCGCGGGCATCTTGAATATTGTCGATATACAAAAGAATGGCGTCAGTTTTACTTTCGCGGCTCAGATAATCGAGCAGTTCGGGAAAGTCGATGTCACTGGCTTCCCCTAAAGAAATAAACGTAGAAAAGCCGATCCGGCGGTTACGCGCCCAATCCAAAATGGTGGTGCATACTGCAGCTGACTGTGAAACAAACGCGATATTCCCGCGGTTAGCAGGTATGGGAGAGAACGACGCGTTCAGATTCAACCAAGGCAGGATCAATCCGAGGCTATTCGGGCCAATCACCCGCATCGCGTATTGAGAGGCGATGTCTCTCATCACTTCAAATTCGCTACGACCGTCTTCTGCTTTGGTCTTTTTCATGCCGGCAGCCAGAATAATAGCCACCTTCACGCCTTTTTCGCCTAACTGGCGAATGAGTTCGCTGTTGCGAGAAGCCTGTGTGCAGAGAATGGCGAGATCAGGGACCAGAGGCAGAGCTTCAATGGTTGGATAAGCAAGGATCCCCGCCACAGCCTGATATTTGGGGGTAACTGGCATGATTGGCCCTTGGAAAGCGCCTGACTGTAAGTTGCGAATAATCACGTTACCTGCGCGTCCCTGTGTGTCAGAAGCGCCGATAACGGCAATTGATTTTGGTTTAAACAGCGTATCCAGGCTGGTCATTTTGCTCTCCGACTTGGTAACCCATAGACAGTTTACTGTTTTTCACGGCACGATGATTCAATCGGTTAGCGTGGCTGTGATCCGTAACTAAAAGCATCGCGTGATTGCCCACAAAGGCAAAATGATGTGTGACATGTGGCAGATACTTATCAGAGTGCGCTTGGTTTAAGTTGAATGAATGGCGGGGTGGGTACAGAATAAAGGCAGTGGCTCCTAAAAGTAGAATATTCATGAAGAAAATCCTTTCGATCGCTTTCACACTTGTGCTTGCTGGTTGTGCTGGTGGAACCAGTACCACACAGATTTTGACCCAGTCTTCGGAAGAAGAAGTTATGCCAGTGACTGACACCATGGCACCGGCTTCAAAACCAGAAATGACGAAACCTATGCCAAAACCGGTTGCAGCTGAGAAACCTAAAGCGCCAGCGCCAAAACCTGTTATGACGGCTCAGAAGAAACCTAAACCGGCTCCAAAGCCGGTGAAAAAACCTGCTGCAGCGTCAACCACGTACACCATTCAAGTGATTGCACTGAGTCATAACAAAGGCTTTAGTGAGTACATGAACAAATTGCCTTCCGATAAGCCGGTCTGGTCAAATAAAAAGATGGTTGATGGCTTACCGTGGTACACCTTGCTTTATGGCGAATTTAATTCGAAATCTGAGGCACAAAATGCGTTAAAGGCACTGCCGAATGATATCAAGCAATATGGGCCGTTTATCCGTTCATTTGCTTCGATTAAATCGTCTGCGAACCCTGAAGTTAAGCGTTTGAACTGAATGGCGGTATCGGAATAGTGATTCACAAAAAAGAGAGCTAATGCTCTCTTTTTTGTCGCCTTTAAAAAGTAATCGAGACAAAACGTTGGCTTCTCAGCCGGTGGTCGACGGGTTTTTGCGCGATCACGCAAAAATTGTCAGTTATTTGCGTTTGATTGAGTGAAAGCGCGAATGTGTTTGGGTATTGTAGTTGCCTCACGGATTGTGCGATTGGATTTGTTATCCCTGAACGAATTATCAGGGCGAAGTAGGAATGGTCATGAAACCAACTCAAGTATTGTTGCTGTGTGGTGGCGGTAGCGCTGAACATGAAGTATCGATGGTGTCAGCAAACTATCTGGAATCTGAATTAAAAAAGCTGCCATCCGTTTCAGTTATTCGCGTTGAAATCACCAAAGAGGAAGGCTGGAAAGACGGCCAAGGACAAGATTGCCGACTGAATCTTGATAAAACCCTCAAAGTGGGTGATGAGATCATTAATATTGATTATGCCGTCCCTTGTATTCACGGCTTTCCTGGCGAAACAGGAGATATCCAGTCCTTGTTTGAGCTTGCAGGTGTGCCATACATGGGCTGCGATTCGTCAGCCAGCAACGTCTGCTTCAATAAGATCACTTCAAAATTGTGGTTTGATGCGATTGGCATACCCAATACTCCCTATGTTTTCCTGACGGACAACAACGAAGAAAGTATTGAAAAAGCGGAAGAGGCTTTTGAGCGCTGGGGTGCGATATTTGTTAAAGCTGCGTGTCAGGGCTCTTCTGTTGGTTGCTATAAAGTGACGGATAAAAAAGCCGTGCGAGAATCTGTCGAAGGCGCATTTGGCTACTCCAATCAAGTACTGGTTGAGAAAGCCGTTCGTCCACGAGAATTGGAAATTGCGGCGTACCACTATAACGGTGAAGTCGTTGTCACGCGTCCAGGTGAGATTGCTTGTCCTGAAGACACTTTCTATACCTATGACGAGAAATACAGCGCGGGAAGCCATAGCCAAACGACCGTAGAGCCAGAAAATCTAACGGAAGATCAGGTTGAGAAAATGCGCGAATACGCTGAGAAAGCGTTTGTTCACCTGAAGCTCAAAGATTTGTCGCGTATCGATTTCTTCCTGACGCCTGAGGGTGAGGTGCTATTGAACGAAATCAACACCTTCCCTGGTATGACGCCGATTTCAATGTTCCCTAAACTTGTCGAGCACAATGGTCATGCCTTCTCAGAGTATCTGGCAAGTTGCATTCGCTCAGGCGTTAACGTCGGCTAGAGCTAACTGCTCCTAATCCTTATCGAGCTTACGTTTAAACTTATCCATTGCCTCGTCACGAGCTTGCTTATTTCCCACATATTGAGCTGGCATGGCGGGGCTTTTCCATCTTCCCTGTTGTTGGATCTCTTTGATAGTCAGACCTGAATCTGACAAGTCCTGACTCGCGCCAACCCGTGGTGATTGACCCGAAAACGTCAATGTACCTTGAACACCTAACTCTTCGGCTGCACGCCTGAAAACACGGTAAATCGATGAGTGATCCATGGGTGCATCACCAAGCTGTTGGTGTTTATTGATTCGGCGCAGCAATGGGCCTTCCGATATCGCCGTCATTTCAAACCATTGTTCAATCAAAGCCGAAGCTTCCAAAGAAAGCTCCATGACGCTATCTGAAATGCGGAGCGTATAACCGAGGTCGGTTTTCTCAATGTCGTCGTATTGGATAGCAGCCAGTTCGCTCCGTTTTAACATGCATTCGAAGCATAGGGTCCAAATGAGTAAGTCCCGGATATCTTTGAGCCGATCACTGTTGCTAAGTCTTGAATGTAGTGATTGAAGATGATGGTAATGAAAAGCGTTGGCTTGACCGGCTTCGTCTGCTTTCTCTCGGTAAAGTTTATTGAGTGTGAAGCGCACTTCTCTATGACGAGTTGGATCAGAAAGGGCATGGATACGATGCAACATCGAAATCGTAATGATATAGCGCTTAATGCTGGATGCTTTACGCGTTGTGGCTTTGCTCTCCACAAAGCGACGAACTGCAGTGACGGCAGCGGGCAGGGGGGAAACATTTACCTCTCGGCAATATTCAATAAATACCTGCCAATCGTTTTGAAAACTGAGTAGTGAATTCTTGCTATACAACCCGAGTGTCAAAGCTTGCCAAGCTTCTAAAGGCACATCTCCTTGTTTAAATAGGGAGATGCTGTTTTTGGCTGTTACCGGGTCAGAAATAGGGTCTATTTTTTTCACTTTAATGCACTATAACTTAAATTTGTTAATTCGATTATTCCATTTGTAAGGCGATATGGAAAGCGCGACTGATCACATAAACTCATGAAGAATTGTCAGTATTTCTAGTCTAACAAAAGTCAGAAATTTGGTTGTTAACGTTATTTTGGTCTAATTTACATAGTGATACGTGGTTTGTTTCATATCATTCTTTAATTTGTATCCAAGACGGGTTCTACAAGGAGGTAGCAAGCGCTTGGATTTTGCTCCAAGAGTAGAGAGTCGATGAGAAAGCGCTTATATCATCGTGGATACAACATCGAGCTGGCTGATGAAAAGACACAACAATACAGTGCCCGTTTAGGTGGCAAGCGTGTGACCGGTACTTTGCTGGGTGTTAAACAGTCTATTGATTGGTGGTGTGAAACCAACGTTGTTTGTATGCCGGATGAATTCGAAAAACGAGAATTCAATGCGCCTAAAGAGAAGAAGACGGAAGAGTACAAAGGCATTCAAATCATGATTGACAGCCCAGAAGATGAAAAGGGCTGGTACATGATGGTCAGGGGAAAACTCTTGAAAGGGTCTCTTCCTGCGTTGAAAAATTTTATCGACAAAAAGCTCGTTACCAAGACTTAATGCTTTTGTTGCCAACCATTTATCGAATCGTGTTTAAGACGATAAATCTTAGGCAGATATCACGTTAATTGTCGAACTATCCATTCTTTTTCATTAAAATCGCCCCGATAACAAATTTATACTCAATTTTCTTCTAACTGCCTGATCCTTGGCGGTTAAGTCAATGGGTAAGTAATCCATAGAACAGGTAGCGAATGAAAAAGCGATATTCTCATCGTGGTCATACTATTGAATGTAAGGACGATGTTTATACGTCAATTGTCGCAGGAAGAACGGTATCCGGAACGATGCTGGGCGTAAAACAGTGCATTGACTGGTGGTGCGACACGAGGATTTTCCGAAAACCCTCTGAATTTGGGCGACAGACTTTTCGCTCTGCTCAGGGGCCTTCAACGGAAATGTACAAAGGCATTCAGATTATGAGTGACGATAAACAACCAGGGCTTTGGTACATACTGGTTCGTGGGCAGCTTCTCAAAGGCCCTTTACCGAAGATTAAACAGTTTATCGACCAAAATGCGCTTTCACGCTAATTCCGTCGTTAACGTATTCTGATAGCGCCAGTTTTGATAGCATTGGCGCTATCAACAAGCGTCAAAGAGTGAAATATGAGAGACGATAACAGCCGCCTGGTGTATTCAACCGATTCCGGGCGTATTAAGGAAGAAAAGCAGGCGCCAGTTCGTGAAAAAGGCGACGGTATCGTTCGGATTCAGCGTCAAACCAAAGGCCGCAAGGGCAAAGGGGTTTGTCTGGTGACGGGGTTGGAGATTGATGATGCCGCACTGAAATTGGTCGCCGCTGAGCTAAAGAAAGTTTGTGGTTGTGGCGGTGCCGTAAAAGATGGCGTGATTGAAATTCAAGGTGATAAGCGTGACCAAATCAAAGCGTATCTTGAGAAGAAAGGTCACACAGTCAAACTGGCTGGCGGTTAATTTTCCTTCCAGAAAGACATAAAAAAAGAGATGCCAAATGGCATCTCTTTTTTGTTATGCAAGAGGGGTTGTTCGATTAGCCTTTGTAGCGTTGGATAGCACCGCTTTCCAGACGCGCCAGGTAATCGTTCATGTCCGCTTTGATTTCTGGAACCAGACGGTACAGACCGACGATGTTAACCAGAGCCATTGCGAAGATCATTGCATCAGAGAAGTCGATAACTGGACCCAGGTTCATCGATGCACCGATAACAACGAAGACGCAGAACATGACCTTGAAAATCATTTCAGCACGCTTGCTCTCGCCGAACAGGTAAGTCCAAGCTTTCAGGCCGTAGTAAGACCAAGAAATCATGGTAGAGAACGCAAACAACACTACTGCGATAGCCAGAATGTATGGGAACCATGAGATTGATGCTTCAAATGCTGCTGAAGTCAGTGCAACACCGCTCAGCTCCTGACCTTCATACAACTGGCCGGTAATGATAATAACCAGAGCAGTCATGGTACAGATAACAACGGTATCGATGAACGGTTCCAGCAGAGATACGAAACCTTCAGACATGTGTTCTTTGGTTTTTACTGCTGAGTGAGCGATTGCCGCAGAACCAACACCCGCTTCGTTCGAGAACGCGGCTCGTTTGAAGCCCTGAATCATGGCACCGATAACACCACCTGCGACACCTTCACCAGTGAATGCACCGTTGAAGATTGCGCCGAATGCTGCACCTACTTGGTCGATGTGCATCAGGATGATAATCAGAGCTGCACCAACGTAAACAATCGCCATGAAAGGAACGACTTTCTCAGTCACTTTCGCGATTGACTTGATACCACCGATGATTACTACACCAACGATAACCGCCATGATAAGACCAAACAACCAGCCTTTATCCGCGAAGAAAGACATGTCGCCACCGGTAACGCCAACAACTTGTTTGAACGCCTGGTTAGCCTGGAACATGTTACCGCCACCCAAAGCACCGCCGACCGCACAAACTGAGAATAAAACGGCGAGGGTACGACCAAATGCTGGGTTACCTTTGTTAGCCAGACCTTTGCTCAGGTAGTACATAGGACCACCGGAAACAGAACCATCTGGGTTAGTGTTACGGTATTTTACACCAAGCGCACACTCTACAAACTTGGTAGACATACCGAGCAGACCCGCAAGGATCATCCAGAAGGTTGCACCTGCACCACCGATAGAGATTGCCACAGCAACACCAGCGATGTTACCAAGACCAACCGTACCGGAGAGTGCTGTTGCAAGGGCCTGAAAGTGCGAGACCTCACCTGGCTCTTTAGGGTCTGTGTAGTCACCTTTAACAAGGCGGATTGCATGGGTGAATCCACGAACGTTAATAAAGCCCAGATACAGCGTAAAGATGACAGCGGCAACAACCAGCCACATTACGATCCATGGCGCTTCAGCATCTAGAAAGGGGAGTGGAACAGAGGAGAAGATCATACCCACGAATGGGTTTACAATTGGAGCGACTATTTCATTGATTGCTTCATCGATCCCTGCCGCAGAGGCTGAGCTCGCAAACAACGAAAGTCCAGCAGTCGTCATTATACGTTTCATTACCGAGTCCTTTTCTTTTTTATATAGCTTCATACTTACCGCAATATGCTGTGTTACATGATTGTTAACAAACATTGCGCTGCGGATTATTTCACGTATAAACATATTTGCAATATATTTCGACCCCTCGATTTTGCATTTTTTATAACAAGATAAAGCGCTCACACTTTTCTAACTTCACTCCCCTTTGATAATTTATTCCGCGAATTTTGTTCGATAGAAAATAATGCCGACAGGTGGTGTATAAATAACTGTGCAAATATAGTTTTTGCTTTCTTTAATTCATTCAGATGCCTGCAAGCGCTTTCTCGTGGGGCATTCATTGCACCGCTGTAAAGCAAGCTGATAAAGGTTGTTGTTAACAGATGAATTTAAATAACTATTTCATCAATCCTTAAATATGGCATGTGAAGCAATATTGAGAACCAATTAAATTGGTAAGAAATTAACACTGGAATTAGAAAAGTATTAAGCCGCAAATATTCTGGTCATTCTTATGTATGAAACAAACTAAATTCCTAGTAAATGTTTAGGCGAAGTAAAATAGGATGGTGAGATTGGATGGTTTTTAATCGTTCGAATCTGATAATTAGTGATAGGTATCACATTAAGAATATCTATCCGATTAAGTTGGTTTTTTAAGCATAATTAGTCATTTTATTATCCTATTCAGTCATGCTGTGGTTAGCTAAGTTCACTGCTTCACCAACGCTGATCTTCCTGTCGATTGTCGTGGGTACGATAGCGTCTGATGTGGTGATGCAGAAACAATCCGAGTCGAGTCGGGTGCTTTTAACAAAGTACTTGGAAGTGCTGCCGTCTATTTCTTTGGAAATGGTTAAAGCACAAAGTGCACTGGAAGCATCTGATGGCACAGTACTCGTTCCCCAACAAGTGAATATGCTTGAAGATACGCTCGCCAAGTTGCTCACTAGCCAATACTCAACTTTCGAACACCGAAGACTTGCCATGAAAATTGAGATCCTTCGTGCCAGCCGAATGACCAGCGATGAGTATGAAAGAGAGCTTCACCGTATTGGTGATGATGGCTGTGAGCCAAATACCCAATTAGTCAATCAAATTGCTAAGCTTGAACCACTGACACTTAGACCTCAGTATCAGGTTACCCTTTGTTATCTTAACAGTGATGGTACAACCATGACGTCCAGTGCTTCATCCTTAGACTTGAGCGCAAGTGAAGAGCTGGAGCCATAGCAGCCTATCGTATTTGACCATGTTGCCAATTCTCATTGAATCAATGTTGAGTAATTTGGAAGGTGTTCAACAAAGCGCTGCTGCACATCCAAATACGTTTTTCTATAGATATCATCAATCTTATCTGCGGCTGGGAAGAGAGCTGAAAATCCCGGGTGCTTCAGGTCTATCGTCATTTCCGCCGCCCGCTGCATATGAGCGATAAAAACTCGCGGGTCTTCTAAACCCACTGCAATACGCAGTGTTGTCGGTTTAATACCTGCTTCATTCAGAGCTTCTTTGGAAAGTTCTGAATGTGTTGTCATCGCAGGGCACAATGCAACTGTGTTGGTCTGTCCAAGGCTGACCTGCATACCAATGGCAGGTTCAAGCATGTCAAAAAATTGCTTAAATGCGGTTTGTTCAATGGCTTTGCGGTCAGCTTTGCCTTCCATGTCGATAGTGAACAAGGAAGCCGGTAATCCCAGGCGCATTTGAGATTGCATTAACGCATAGTTTGGGCTTTCAGGCAGAGCAGGGCATGACACGTTGATATCGGGGTGAAGTGCGAATATGCGCGCCAGAGACAGGGTGTTGATGGCTTTCTGCAGTACACGTAATTCAAACGTCTTCATCCCATTAAGAACCTCAAATGCTTTGTCAGCATCGAGGAACGCGCCTTTGATGTAATAAACGTTCCAGAACAGAGTGTTATTCCAGTTAACTTCACGCTCCTTTCCACTTGGTGTTTTGCATGTGACGCTGTCACCTTTCGGGATAAACATATCCTCATTCCGGCCAATCACAACACCTGCTGTTGTGCTTCCAGAACCCGCCAATTCCTTCGTGTACGAATGAATGACGAAGTCCGGACGTTCCATCGGATCACTTCTTTTCAACACAGGGTGGAGGAAGGGCGTGCCCACTGTGGTGTCCACCATGATGGTCCAATCACGTTCATGGGCCGCTCGGCTGATGCCAGCAACATCGAGAACGAAACCGTGAGGGTTGCAAGGACTCTCGAGATACACATAGATCTTACGGCCAGCTTTTATTCTGTCCGCATATTTCTTTTCTGCTGCATCCATGGCTTTAGCGAAGGTCACTTCATCGTAGCCATCCACCCATTCTATCGCCACGTCCAGATTAGAGGACTTGCGATACCAGTCTTGGAGTAGTTGGTAACTGCCGCCATAAATATTTCGCGAGGCCAGCACGATATCTTCGCGTCCAAGCAGGTGACTTAACAAACCATCAATTGCTGCCATCCCTGAGTTAAAGTTCCAAGCGAGATATTGGTCTGCCATGTCACCGGCTTCGATATCGACGATGTGATTCGCCAGCGCTATCGATGTTGGGTTCAGCAATCGGGAATAGATTTCGTGCAGGGGCTCCCTGCCATTAAAGGCATCTTCTACCCATTCAGTACAGGCAAATAAATAAGTCGCAGTACGTGTGATTACAGGTGCTGCAGAAAAAATAGCCGCCACATTATCAAAAATAGGGTAAGCGCCTTTAGCAGCGAAATGCCCGTTTTTGGTTGCGATGGACTTGTAGGTTGCGCGCATTGGGTTCTGTAGGTTGTCGAGAATTTTTGCTAACTGAAAAGACAGAAACCGTTTAGCGTTAAACCATGCAATACGATCGTTTCTGTCTAAATCATTCAGCCCATCCAACGTAATGGCCCAAAGATCGTGTGTATGATGATTCGCTGTGTATAAGGTGGTGGCAAGTGAGACCAGCGCTTGACCGAAATCTGACTTCGTATCTATGCCGAAGTGTTTTGCCTGCTCGGTGGCTAAAGATGCCGCATCTTCCAGCTTTGTCGTATTTCGTAAAGGACTGAGTTGAGTTGCTTTATTCATCGCTAATCCCCTTAACTACAGGTCGTTTAGGTATATAAGGATCACATTAGCCAAAGCAGCGATAAGGATGATTGCGAAATCCCTCCTATAATTGTTAACAAATGGCAGATCCTGCCAATACTAGAGTTTTTAGCGCTAGTTATGGAGGTTATAACAGGGTATGGAGCATAATCTTGACAGCATCGACAAGAAGATTTTGGACGAACTCCAAAAAGAAGGGCGCCTGACCAACCAAGAGCTATCAGACCGTGTTTCTTTGTCCCCATCGCCTTGTTTACGTCGTGTTAGAACACTGGAGAAAAAGGGGATAATTACTGGCTATCATGCCCACATTGATCAAGAAAAATGTGGGCTACCCATTAATGTCTTTGTATTGGTTAAACTCGAAAAACCGACCGAAGATAATATGGTCAAATTTGAGTCGTTGATCGAACAAATGGATGAGGTATTGGAGTGCTTTCTGATGACAGGCACTCACGACTACCTACTTCATGTCGTCAGTGAATCACTCAAAACATATGAGCGGTTTATTCGCAGAGAGTTGACCCGTCTTCCCAATATTGCAGCCATTGAATCCAGTTTTGCTTTCGGGCAGGTCAAAAAGCGTTCCCGTTTACCCATCTAACCGTTGTCGTTTTAATTCTTGCTTGAACAAATCGAGAAGGGCTTTGGCTCCTTGTGTCAGACGCCTTCCTGGCCAACTGGCAAAAATATAGATATCAGGCATGACAACATGATCAATTTTCTCCAATCGGCCTTTTTCCAGATAGGGTTTTGTGGGAAGGCCAGTGAATAGAGTGGCTCCTAGTCCGTCATATGCCATTTGCTGTGCGGCTATGGCATTGTCAGACGCTGCAACCGTTTTTAGCTTAAGCATAGTGTCCGTGCTTCTTAGCTTCATCTCTTTAGTTTCCGGCAAACGAAGCAAGCGAATAAAAGGAGCGCCTTCTGGATACATACCGTCGTGGATGTTCTGAATGATCTCAGGAGAAGCAGCCAGGAAAGGACGAGTTTTCATGATCACATCTTCATGACTATCTGCTTGGCCTTGAAGTTTTCCCACACGAATAGCCAAATCGATGTCTGCTTCAGACATATCCATGACCTGATCAGAAGCAAACAATTTCACTTCCACATTCGGGTATTCCTTATTGAAGCTTGATATAACGCCCGGCATCAGATGGGTGCCAATATCCACGGGCGTGGTAATAGACAACACCGAAGGAATGGCGTCAGGATCGATATCCTCGTTCACAGTGTCGAGTAAGGTGTAAACCAAGTGGTGATAGCGTTCATACGCTCGTTGGCCAGCATTAGTGAGTTTCATTTGTCTGCTTTCGCGGTGGAACAACTGAACATTCCAAATCTCTTCTAAATATTTGAGAGATTCACTAATCCTTGACGGCGCAATTCCCAACGCTTCTCCAGCATGCGTGACAGATTGGTTCGACACGACTGCTAAAAAGTGGGAGATGGGCTTTATCATTGACAGAGATTTCTTAAAAGACGTCATGCTTCACCTAACTTTCCAGAATCCGTAATGATTTATACAAATATCACTGTTTACGATATCAACTTGAGTGAGCACACTATAAGCGCAATGTGAATATGCCTTGTATTAATTGTGGTTATTATATATTCCCGCAGCAATGTTAAGGTTAGTTCAATGCAACTGCGTAACTCCGCTACAGAGCTACCCCTCTTGCTCATGTAGCTAATCAAATTAGTACCTTTTTGCCAACTTGCGGCTTATAAAATGTAAGCCGCATTCTTTTTCAAGCAAGCGCTTGCACAGAAAAATATACTTAAATTCAATTACCTTAGGCTGTCATCTTTTGGACTTCATATATTCTTTTGCCTTTCTCTACGACAAGTGGCGCTTTACAATACGACAAATGGCGCACATAATTTAACCAAAGCTTATGGGAGGTTGGTATGTACGCAGAGCAGTTAATGTCGCTTGGTATCGTAAAAGAGGGCCAAGTCATCAATCAGGATATGGAACTGGATATCATCCGCCACGGACTGAAAGTTAAACATGCGCGCAAGGTCATGAAAGAAATGGCCATGAGCAGTGGCGAGTGGGTCACTTTGATTGGCCTAAGCCCAAGAAGCCTCCAGCGTAAAAGCGATTCAGACCTTTTGACACCTTCGCAATCAGAAAAGACACTCGCTATTCGTCGCGTTGTTGATCTGGCCGTCGAATATTACGAAGACCGTGCAACAGCGCTGGATTGGCTGAAAACACCACAAGTGGCTTTTGGTGGGAAAGCCGCTGTTGATTATCTGGATACCAACACCGGCATTCAATATGTAGAAAACGTGCTTAACCGCCTGATGCATGGCATGACCGCTTAATGGAAGTATTTCGACTCTCCGTAAAGAGGTTTGCAGATCTCAGTGGGATGGGGGGCATGTTTGGATCTGGCCGTTGGCATCAGAAAGGCCAACCCATTCTCTACACTGCAGGCTCACGCTCTCTGGCTGCGCTTGAACGTTTTGTTCATGAAAGCCCAGTTCAAATGCCTCCTTTGGTCATGATGACCATCTACATACCCGACGATCTACCAATCAAACGTGTCTCTGAACAAGAACTCCCAAATGGTTGGGACGCAGTGCCAGATGCAGATACGTCACGTAACTACGGAACCGCCTGGCTTCGAGAAATGACGACACCAGTTATTCAGCTTCCATCAGCGATCATCGCCAGCGAATACAACTTCCTGATCAATCCCGCGCATCCTGACAGTCACAAAGTCAAAATCATCGACCAACGCGATTTCTATTACGACAGCCGTCTCAAGCGAATGACGCGTTAGGAAAGTCATTCCAAACAAAAGCGCTGATGACGCAGCAACGGTCAGCACTTCTTCAAAGATAATTGCAGAGACGCGAAGAGCTCAGTTGGAACAGAATGATCCAATATGAGCGTCTTAGAGAATGGGTAATTATCTATTTTATGGTAAATAGATAATTACGTTTAATAGACTGAAATATTTGAAGAAAGTGGGCAATGACAGACGTAGGAGAGTCAGATTTGGCGTAGCTGCATATCTTATTTAACATAAGATAGATAATGCGCACTTAGGCATCGCTAGTTAGCCGCTAGATTTCGGCAGAGTTTACACGAATTGGTATTTGAAGTTTGGATACTCTGAGTCTGAGTTAATAAATACAACCAAAACAAATCTATACTCGCGCACTCACCAAACATGACTCCTCCCACAGACGCATAGCAGTTTGATACATCGAATTGCTTCAGTTCAGAGAATTACTCGTAAAGATTTGAGACTGGCCAGCTTCCACTATGAACATCTGAGCTGACTTTCGTTACTCTCGTCATGTGTTCTCAGTAAACGGAAAACTGCCTTAAGGACATGTGAAACTATCAGGTTGTTTTTTCACAATGAATTCCATGGGAACACCTATCGAACTATTTCAATTAATAAGGGATAAACCAATGAAAGCAAGCAACCTTTGCATCATTACATTGGCTATGACAACGTCGTTCGGTGTGTTGGCAAAAGACGCAAACGCGCCGGTATCAGACGCTGTTATTTCTGAGCAACGTCAAGAGTTGGCTGAAAACACAGAAGATGAAGGATTTGGTCCTCAATCACCGCGTGATATTGATTCTAAAGCAGGCAATAACACCACTTTGTTCAGCACGGCACCGTCTTACACAGAAATGAACCTGTGTAACATCCACTTCCACAAAAATGCCGAGCATAAAGGTGGCGAATTTACGGTTTATGCAGGAAATGGCGATGGTGAAGGCTACCAGACTGGTTATCGTTACTCTGGCAAGTTGTCAGATGCTGAACTCGCACCAGTAAAAAATAAGGTTTGCCCGAGTAAGCATGGCGACCTGAAACCTGGTGATACCATTGAAGTTCACTATGTTCACTCAACGGCGCAGGTTGAACCCGGCCCGACGCTTGGTGCGTGTTTGAGTGATGCCAACAAAAACCCGCAGCTTCGTGTAGAAACGCAGGTTTACGTGCTGGTGAACGATAAAAATGCTTACGACTTTGAAGAACTGACAGAGCATGAAGTTCAGGATGGCGTGCATCAGGCGGTTGCGATTCCTACTAACACGGGCAAGCCAATTCAATACATGGGCTCAACCACAGGCCCTGGCTACAACGAGAAAGGATCGCCATTCCAGGTGACTTGGAGCGTTCGTCCGAAAGTGGCGAAAGTAAATATCGAATCCGTTGGCGAATGGTGTGAAGGCAATGTCTTTGACGAAGACCATGCGCACGGCGTGCGTAACCTTGTAGTCAATAAAGATCTACTGTCAGAAATCGTTAACTAAGGTTCTCTGAACAAGGGCGTAGACAGTGTTATGCGCCCTATTCTTCTTACTGTTTTGTTTGCCTTAGTAAGACAAAAAGAAATGGCGCTTTCGCGCCATTTTTCTATTCGTAACAAACCGCTTGGAGCTTATTTCCGTCTGGATCTCTAACGTAAGCAGCGTAGTAATTCGGCCCATAGTGCTCCCTTAAACCCGGAGCCCCTTCATCCGCGCCACCATTGGCCAATGCTTCAACGTAAAACTCATCGACCGCTTCACGGCTTGCCGCTTTAAAGGCGACGTGTGTACCGTTGCCCCAGGTTGCAGGCCTGCCATCAAACGGCTTGCAGAGATACAGGAACGGCATTTGGTCATCTTTGGCGTAAAGCGGTGGTTTACCGGGTGGTTTGGGTACACGTGTCATTCCCAACGGCTTTAATACCGAATCGTAGAAAGCTGACGCTCTTTCATAGTCATTAGTACCCAGTGTGATGTGGCTGATGATAGACATGTCTGAATCCTTATTTTCTTTCGCTCGGTACCGCTGAGCCTGATTTATCTGTCGTTTTCGACCAGGGTGATAACGTCCCGAGCTTTAACAAAATGGTCTAGTTCGTGAGTTTTTATCCACCAAGTCGCCGCTTCCATGAGTAGTTCTGGGTCATCATTTTTGTTCGCAAAGAATGCATAAAAGGAGACGTTTACGTTATCTCCTTTCGTCAGGATTTTCTTTTTACAGACCTCAATAACTTTTGTGCGCAATGAATCTCTCATGTTTTACCTGAATTAGGGCTATTCGAATCGCAATACTGTATATAAATACAGCCTATGTTGAAAGTGGCACTTGTGAGAATTTGAACCACCCTACACTTCTTTTGAATCTAGGGGCTGTTGACCTTTGGTGATGATTTTTGCAGCAGTTTTTGGGAGTTTATGCAAGGCCGAGGCTTCGATGTGTAGCTAGCCTACATGAGAAGTCGATAACGCAGCAGAAATTCCCCACAAACGCTGCCCGAAGGGTTCGACTGCGCGTCCCGTACTCTAAGCGTTTTATGCTTTGTTGAGGTGTATTTGCTTAGAATGACTAGGCGGCACACACCTCGCCGCGCCTAAAACGCTTATAGCGAGAACAAAATTTAACCACCAAAGGTCAACAGCCCCTAGGGACGCGATACATTGAATGGTATTGATAGGACGTTGATAGTGAGAATTGCATGGCGGGAACTGTTGATTTAAATGCCCTTTTAGATTCGATGAAGCCAGAGCTGATGCAAGATGAGTTTGTATTTTGCACCGTTTCGGGCGAGCTTGCAGATTTTGTTGAGCTAGCCCCACTGGCTACGTTTCAGGAAAACGAAGGTTTGACCTTATTGCTGGAGAAATCAGTCGCCGACTCTGCAAACATGGTATTTGAAGGTGTCTACCGCCAGATAACCCTGACGGTGCATTCAAGCCTCGATGCCGTGGGTTTAACGGCCGCAGTATCAACGAAGTTGGCAGAGAAAGGCATCAGTGCCAACGTGCTTGCCGCCTACTACCACGATCATATCTTTGTGCAGGCAGAAAAAGCGGAAGCAGCGCTGGCGGCATTGCTGGAGTTTTCCGTCTGAATAAACTGGCTTCTAGTGAGAAGATGCCGGTTTTACTATGAAAGTCCGAAGGTCAATCTAGCGAACTCGTTTCGCAATATTTGCGGAGATCTTCACCTACCTTAAGCTTGTGGCTTTGTGCTAAATGGAAGTGCACTAGCATCAACAGATCACTGGCGAAATATCTCTCGAAATCATCTGCGTCATTTTCAATGCATATTGCTTCACAGCGCTGTGCATGTGTTCGCGCTTCCTCATATCGGCCTGCTTTAATGAAGCTCATAGCCAGTCGGTATTCAGCACGCTCTTCTTGCATCCAGCCTCCTGCAACTCGCCAAAACTGTAAAGCCAGTTGCGCTGCTTTTGTCATTTGTTGGTCTTGCTCTATCGAGCGCTCTTCCAACCTTTCAAACTGACACGCTAAGTTATTACCCGTGATAGCAAGAGCACGCGCAAGGGGTTTTGATACTGAACTCGTGCTAACGCCTTCCGTTGCCATCGTTAACCATTGAGAGGCTTGAGCTGTGTTTTCTAATGCGGCGTACTCATTGGCAATTTGTGCAGACACTCGATGCTGGTCATCGATCGCCAAATGGCTCATGTCGGAAAGCTTTTTGGTATGAAAGTAATCTGCCACGACTTGCGCACGAAGGCTTGATGGAAGATTTGCTCGGTTAGGTGGCAAGGATGACAGTAGGTGTAATAGCTTATCAGGAGCGTACAGGTGCCCTATTGCTGTATGGAGCAATAAGGTCATCGCAGATTCGGTTTGCTCTGGTTCCAAGCTACCTAACATAGAGGCCATCGAATCAAAAACCGCGTTTGGTTCTGACTCATGTTTTTGCCATCCTTGGTTCAATAGTGAATTGAAATCTTGTTCTTTATTGTTCGACATACCGACTGTCCTTGTCCTTTTGAGTCTTCATTATGAGGTTTGAACAGGCGTAGTCGATCGCGATGCAAAGGCTCTGGAAGGACGTCACTATTTTTCTAGTGACTAAAAAGCATTAATAAGCAGATACATAGGTGGTGCCTCAAGTGCTAGGCTACTGGACCATGATGGGTTTACCTTCAGAAAGTACAACAAAGTACTCTCCTCGCATAAATACCCCTAACACTTTATTGCTGCTGATGTCTTCCCAGGCTGCACCATCATCAGATTGTGAAAATGCGTCGATGAACATCAACTTAACGTATTGCTCATAGGTCAGTACTTCGCGCTTCACGAAGCCACCAAATGGATAGTAAATCAAACTGCCGTCTCTCAAGTAGGCAGGGATCATCTGACCTTTTTGGTGCTCGTCAGAGCCGCTCATCACAACGGCTTTATAATTGTGTCGGTATCGGATTGCAGGCATAACAATAAATACTGTTTATATACACAGTATAATTCTACTCTGTTTATGAAGAACGGCAAGCGGCTTTGATTAGACGGTTAACGGTAACGGTCTCAATTTCAGCGTTCGGGTATATGGACTTGTAGTGAAGACTGGTGAGAGTGGCGGATAGTCACCCGCCTAGATGTGAAAACTTCTATTTGTGATTCAGCAGCATGATGATGTCGTCTAACATCTCTTGCTCACCCTGCTTGTTCATGGGGTAACTCATGTCGACTTCTAACTCTTTCGCAAACTTTTGGAAGTATTTTGGAACATGAGAAAGGATGTAATCAGAACATTCACAGTGTTTGTTGTGGATAAAGTTACGAATAATATGCTCGTAATCAACGTCTACATCACTCCCTGACACTCTATCCAAGAAGAACTCTCTCTTGTTGTCTTCCAAAAAGCGGATATAGCGGTTTTCAGTGAGGTATTTGTCCAGTAGTGCTTGCCTGATACAGGCCAATACAATACGTGAAGCTCGCTTAGGCTTTGTCTCGCCAGATTCTTTCAATGATTCAAGAATCCTAGCTTCAAGGTATGGTGCATACTTTTTTTTATCGAAGAAGTCTTCTTCCACACGGGTAAAAAACTTCTCAAACTTCTTCTTGCGAATCCAATTCGTCAGAATCCATTTCATAGGCTTTATAGTCTTGGGTCTGTTAACGGCGCTAACCTACCACTGTTCCATGCGTATTGGTTAGATCTATGAAAAAATTTTGCGCTTTGAGCGCCATTTTTTAATGGTTTAACCATCAGAGTATAAATAACTGCTGAAGAATTGATGTGATCTGAAACAGAGTCGCTCATTGCGTTACCACTTAAATATGCCAATAGTTGGGTATGTTTGGGATCTTTATATAGTTAACAACAGATTAGATGCGATTTAATAGCTTATGTAACGTACTTGTGACAGAGAAAGTAAAGGTGTCGGGAGGCATCATGACAACGTTTGCACTGGGCCGAAAAATCATTATCAACGAAAGCTCCCTGGAGTATGACTGGATCAGACGACAGGTTGAAGAAGGCACAGAAAGATCGGAAATCATTGGCTCGATATTACGGTGTTTTGGCGGCGATGAAGAGATAGCTGAGCTTTTCTATTCCATTGCCTTGGGGGAAAGTTCGCCTGGCATTTTACTGACACACTTAAGCTTGTGCGATTGGTCACCGACACCAGATCTAGAGCATGAACTGCTAGAAAAAATGTAAGCAAAAGAGGATGGGCTTGCCCCATCCTCTTTATTCGATTCGGTATACAGAGGCAGTGAAGTCTATTACTGCTTAAATACTTCCATCACCATTGGAACGACTTTATACCAAACCGCGGCGCCGATACCCACCCAAACCAGTAACCAAAACAAGCGTGAGAGCCATGTATTTCGTGAGTGATAGCGGGCTGGATCCGGTTCTCCGCACCCTGGGCAAGATAACGCTCGTTTGGATACCTGTTTTTCACAAACCGGGCAAGCTACTAATGGCATGTAAACCTCTTATTCCTTTTTGACTCTTTTATAATGATCGTCCGCGATATCAATTCGTGGGACGTTAGGTGATACATATTATTACGAGTCGCTTCACCTAACTAGATAGTTCGCGTAGAAATCACTGAAACGATCAAGTTCCTGAGAAAATTCATGAAAAACACATACTTTCTGACGGGAATGGCGTGAAGGGGAAACCGGGCAGCTTCCCCTTGATAAGGGATCAGGCTTGGTTTGGTACGATTTGGACCTCGACACGTCGATTCTTTGCTCTACCTGATGAGGTTTCATTGGAAGCGATGGGTTGGGTTTCGCCATACCCCGTCACATACAAACGCTGTGCGTTGACCGCCGAGCGAAGCAGATACCCTTTCACACTCTCAGCACGTTTTTCGGACAAAGTGATGTTATATGTAGCATCACCTGTGCTGTCCGTGTGTCCTTCTATGCTTAGGAAGGTTTTATCATATTCGTTCATGACCCGGGCTACTGCATCAAGAGATTGGTAGAAACCCGGCGTGATGTCACTTTGGTTGGTGCCGAATGTAATATTAGAAGGCATCACCAGACGGATATTGTCACCTTCGCGTACAACTTCGATTCCAGATCCTGACAACTCTTCACGAAACGCGGCTTCCTGTTGGTCCATATACTGGCCGACAGCAGCACCTGCCAATGCGCCAATCGCAGCACCGATAAAGATACGTTTGTCTTTATGGTTGCCGGTAGCTTTTCCTAATACCGCGCCAGTAGCTGCCCCGATGGCTGCTCCTGTCCCTGTGTTTGAGGCACAGCCTCCAAGCACCAGCGAAGCTGTAAGTAAAGTCACAACAGGAATAGATTTACGCATAACAATATCTCCTTCTTTCCACCCTCATACTTCGAGGGGCTCTACTCAGCCGGCTGGGCCGAGAATATGCGTATTGATAAGGCCGCCAATCATAGATATCTGTAAGGTCCTGATTGTCAGCACATTGCAAACTTAATTTACAATTGAACACTGTTTTATATCCACATTGTGTATGACTACGGAATTCAAGATTGATTCAACGGACTAAAGGAAAATGACTGAGTTATTTTGACCGCGAATTTGTGAGGGTTAGCGAAAAGCGTTTAATCTTATGTAGTTATGACTGAAATATCGAAAACTATATAAGTTATAGTGCGTTAACTGTATTAAAATTAAGGAGCAGTTGACGTCCCTGCTCCTCTTACAACGGCGACTTAATCACCGAAGTCGTGGACTGCGAGCTGGTAGATGTCGACTGGATCAACCCACTCAACCGTACCACACACAGTACAAGTGCACTCAGTATAGTCTTTATAATCGCCACCGGTTGGTGGTGTTGTCAGTGCACGAATAGCTGGATCATGGTGAGCTTGCTCACGTACTTCATGTCCAGTTTCTTTTTTGCAGCTCGCGCAGTACCAAGTGTGTACACTCATCGTTATCTCCTTGCTTTAAATCTTGCTCCGTCGCGGTGAGTGTAATTTCATATAACCTCCAGTTTGTGATGCAATATTGAGACATGGAGCAATTAGTCGGAAATAGACTTTTTCCGGCCACTTTTTAGCAAAGTAGTCAGCATGACGTAGGTGTTTCTAGGCAGTTCCCAATGTGTTTACACGTTGCGTTAATGCTTTATGTTCAACAGGTTGCTCTCCATGGGGTCAGAAAAGATGTTCAAACAAGGAAACCTCTTTAAAAGCTTGCCAAATGCCAGAATTAACGAGGTTTTTGAAGATTTAGTCAAACACCCGTTTGTCAGGATTGAGAGAATAGTGTCGCGAGGACAAACTTCTCCTGAGACAGGTTGGTACGATCAAGACGAAAATGAATGGGTTGTCGTGTTACAAGGCAGCGCTGAATTAACGTTTGAAAGTGGCGAAGTCATGCCTTTGCAGGCTGGTGATCATGTCAATATTCCGGCCCGCACCAAACACAAGGTGAGCTGGACAGAACCCGAAAAAGAAACTGTTTGGCTGGCAGTATTCTACCCATCTGTCGATGCTGAGTAATCAATGGAGTTGGTCAGTACAACGCCCTTTAACTTGTGACTGCGGACATGAGGCATCACCATAAGCGCAAAACACACAGCACATACCATCCTGAACTATCAAAACCTCACCACAACTCTCGCACTCGTAATGCTGTAGAGGTGTGTCGATCGGCATGAGTTCTGACTTTACGTGTCCGCATTTTGGGCAGGTTATGTTTGATTTCAGCAGTACTTTCATTGGAGAAAATGCCCTTCTATTGAGATGTTCATCAGTAAGCGTGGAACACCTTGAAGACACTTGCCAGCACCAGACGCCAATTGCGTTAGATTCAACCATTAAAAGATGTAATTCCAGATACAAATGCCTTCCTCTTTTCATTTTTTGACACTTTAAACAGACAATTTGTGGATTCATGTTATTCAAATGAGGAATCGTTTTAGGTTCAAAAACTCTCTTTTTCCGTCCCATAGAGTTGTCCATACTGATGCCTGTCCACACTATCGTTGAAACCGTGAAATCAGAGGTTCACATGACGTTATTTCCGAAAGATTTTCTATGGGGCGGCGCCATTGCGGCCAACCAGGTTGAAGGTTCTTATGCTCTCGAAGGCAAAGGCCTTTCGACGTCCGACATGCTCCCCTCTGGGATTCTAAGCCCACACCAAACCCGCCAAGAACGCACGCCGGGTATTAAAGATGTGGCCATAGATTTCTATAACAGATACCCAGAGGACATTGCCCTTTTCAATGAAATGGGCTTCAACTGCCTGCGTCTTTCCATTGCCTGGACCCGTATTTTCCCGAACGGTGATGAGGAATCACCTAACGAGGCTGGCCTCGCCTATTACGACCGTATTTTCGATGAATTGGCTACACACAATATCCAGCCTTTTGTGACGCTCTCACATTATGAAATGCCTTACGCTCTGGTAGAAAACTATGGAGGCTGGGCAGACCGACAACTGATCGGCTTCTTTGAGCGGTATGTCAGTACCGTTTTCGAACGGTATAAGGACAAAGTTAAGCTCTGGCTGACATTCAATGAAATCAATATGTCGCTGCATGCGCCTTTTACCGGCGTTGGGCTTCAGGAAGATGCCAGCGAGCGGGAAATCTATCAGGCGATTCACCATCAGTTGGTGGCCAATGCAAAAGCGGTGAAGCTCTGCCATGAGATTATTCCAGACGCTAAGATCGGTAACATGCTGTTGGGAGCTATCAATTACCCATTTACTTGCAACCCAGACGACGTCATCGCTGCCATGCATGAGAATAACAAATGGCTGTTCTTTGGTGATGTTCAGACGCGCGGCAAATACCCGGGCTACATGCTTCGTTACTTCAGAGAAAATGGTATCGAAATCGCAATGGAAGATGGCGATCTGGATGTGATCGCCAGTGCTTCAGTCGATTTTATCTCGTTCAGTTATTACGCCAGCGGCTGTGCGAGTGCTGATCCTAAACAAAAAGAAGTCGGCAATATCGTCGCCAGTGTGCCAAATCCTTATCTGGAGAAGAGCCAATGGGGCTGGCTCATCGACCCGAAAGGCCTACGTATTCTGCTGAATTTCCTCTATGACCGTTACCAGAAGCCTCTGTTCATCGTTGAAAATGGACTAGGCGCAATCGATGAATTGGATGAAAACGGTGAGATTCAGGATGACTACCGCATTGCTTACCTTAATGACCATTTAGTTCAGGCAGGTGAAGCCATGTTAGACGGTGTGGAGTTAATGGGATTCACAACGTGGGGACCGATTGATCTCGTCGCGAATTCCACCGCGGAAATGCGTAAACGTTATGGTTTTATTTATGTCGACCGACACGACGATTTCAGTGGCTCTCTCGAACGAAAACGTAAGAAAAGCTTTTTCTGGTATCAAGACGTGATTAAAACCCAAGGCGCTTCGCTGACAGTGAAATAATCCGTACCGCTCCGGCAAGTAAAAAGCCCTGCTGATGCAGGGCTTTCGTTTAAGGCGTTGTTTGTAATTAACCGACTTGGAGGTTGCCATACAGGGTTTGATAAACCCCCTCTTCCTGCACCAGTTCGCTGTGGTTACCGCTTTGTGCAACCTTGCCATCTTCCAGTACATAAATCAGGTCGGCTTGTTTCACTGCAGACAAACGGTGCGCCACAATCAGTGTGGTTCGGCCTTGAAGGAAGTTATTCAGCGCCTCATGCAACGCTGCTTCTGTTGCAGTATCCAGCGCAGAGGTCGCTTCGTCTAAAATTACCAGTTTCGGATTGGTCAGAATCATACGGGCAATGGCTAAGCGCTGACGTTGGCCGCCAGAAAGCTTGAGACCTTGCCTGCCCAGCTGGGATTCCAAGCCGTTATCCAGCTTATCGATAACATCGCTTAACTGAGCAATTTCCAGTGATTGCCAAAGCTGATCGTCGGAGAAATCAGTTCGTCCTAATGTCAGGTTTTCACGCAATGTATCGTTGAAGATCATCGGTTGTTGCAAGACCACGGCCGTATGCTGGCGCAGGGTTTCATAACCAATCTCTTCGACAGGTTTGCCATCAATCAGGATTTCACCGTCAGATTTGCGATAAAGCCCCAGCAGCAGCTGAATCAGTGTGGATTTACCGCCACCTGATGCGCCAACCAGCGCCACGCGCTTGCCTTGAGGAATATTCAGAGAAAGACCGTTCAACACCGTTTTCTCACTGTCGTAACTGAAGGTCAGGTCGCGACATTCCACGCCAAAGGTGTCTTTGCTTTCCAGCGGATCTTTCTCGGATGCGTTACGTGGCTCTTCATCCAGAGCGAGTAAACCGTTCAGGCGTTTCATCGCTGCAGAAGCACTGAACCAGGCGTATTGAATACCCAAAAGTTCTTGAATCGGGCTTAGCATAAACCAAAGATAACCAAACACCGCGAAGATCTGGCCAATAGTCAGGTCGCTGAACAGTACCATCAGCATCGCCGCCGCACGGAACAGCTCAAAACCGATCAGGAACATCAGGAAGGAAACGCGCCCCGCCGCTTCTGACTGCCAGGCGTACTTGTCAGCGTCGTGTCGAATCGCTTCGGCATCTGTCTTCAGAACATCAAGGTAAGCACGTTCACGGTTAGCAGCACGGAGCTGATAGATGCCATCCAGCGTTTCTACCAGACGTTGCTGGAACCGCTCAAAAGATTGGTTTTCCGCCTTTTTAAGGTGCTTAACGCGTTGGCCCATTTTGCGTGAGAGGTAGATGACCAGCGGGTTAACCAGCAATATGAATAAGCCAAGCGCCCAGTCGAGCCATAGAAGGATAATTGCCGTGCCAAAGACCGTCAGTACACCGACCACAAAGCGGCTCAAACTGTTGCCAAGGAAAGAGTCGATAGTCTCGATGTCCGTCACCAGATGAGAACTCACTCCGCCGCTGCCACGCTCTTCGTATTCTTTCATACTGATGCGGCCAAGTTTATCGAGGAGTTGCTGGCGGATATGGCAAGTGATGGACTTGGAAACCAAAGTAAACTGACGGCTTTGCCAGATATTCAGCGCCTGGCTGACAATCCGCATCACAATCACCAGTATCAGCACCATGACGATATAACTGGCTGGTTGCTGCAGTGACTCGGGCAAAATCTGGTTGAAGAAATTCACCCCACCGGCAGGCTTGTTTAGCAGCACCTCATCGACCATTAGCGGCATAAACAGAGGAATTGGCACGCTGATGAGCGTCGCACAGATAGCGATAAGGTTGGCGGTAATCAGGCGTTTCTTGTGCTTTTTCGCCTGCTCAATCAACCAACGTGTCGAAATGGTTGTTAGCGTACTGCTAGTCACTGTATCTCCAGAATTCTTTGTCATTTTTTAATTTTTCTAATGTTGAGTCTATACCCTAGCCGCAACCGAAAACACCCCAGAGAAATCCGGGGTGTTTATCGTCAGGGGTTAATCTGCGGTTAGAACACGTATTCGGCTTCTATACCCCAGTTACGTCCTGGTTGCGTGCGACGATCAAGTCCGTCAGTAGTTGATTCCGCACCAATCAGGTCGTTGTAGTCCCAATATTTCTTATCGAAAGCGTTAAACAGACCGGCACGCAGCGTCAGATCGGTCATCGGTCGGTAGAATGCTGTTACATCGGTTACAGCGTAACCTGGTGCATTCACGTTTTCAGTCCCGTTAGCGTTACTCCAATCAGAACCGGATTTACCCGCAACAGCTTTCACTGACAACTTACCACCGTAAGTGTTTTCAACGTCGGCATAGCCCAGCGCTAAGTAGCCTGTAAGCGGCGAAACAGTATCCAGTGCTTCCCCGTTTTCTTTGTCTTCACCTTGGGTGTAAGCCACGCTCATATCACTGTAAAGACCTGTCGGGGCGCCAAATAGAACATCCAATGCAAGATGTGTTTTCAGCTCAGCACCATAGATTTCAGCTTTGCTGATGTTCTCTTTGGTCCAAAGTTCTTTACCCTGGCCGTTGTCATCTGCCAATTTGTGCGTTTCGATAAAGTTCTTGTAGTCGTTGTAATAGACCGAGAACTCAATGCGACCGAAGTCCTGAGTGAAGCGCAGACCAGTTTCATAACCAATGCTCTCTTCCGGCTTCAGGTTAGGGTTTGCCTCGAACACAGCTCCTCTAGCAGCGTCAGTTTCGTAGAAGTAGTACAAATCCTGAAGCGTTGGCGCTTTGTAACCCTGGCTGACGTTACCGAAGCTGCTCAGGCTTTCGGTCCAGTGATAAACCGCACCCAGTTTTGCTGTTAACGCGTCACTTTTTGACTTTGGATTATCTTCTGAAGCTTGTTTTGGCTCTGCGGTAAACTTGTCGTAGCGAAGACCCGCATTCACTACCAGTCGTTCTTCCAGGAAGAAAGCTTGATCCTGTACAAATATGCCCCATTTCACTGACTCTGCGTTTGGCACTTCACCGGTTTTATCTACTGACGTACCCGCTTTGTAGCCCTCTAGGTAATAATCGCGGTAATCCAGATCAAACTCGTTAGTGATGTAATTCATGCCATAGCTGATTTCGTGGAAACTGTTCTCAAGTTCAATAGCCTTGTCGAACTGAGCATCAAACTGGGCGCTCTTATCTACACCGTTACGCATACGCTGGCGGTAGCCATGACCAAATGACGCTGGCGGCTGTGGCGTTTCGTCAAAGGTGTTGTGATTACTTTCACTTTCCAACGCGGTCACTTGCCACTTCAGGTGGTCGAACGCGACGTTGTTCGCTTGCCATTCATGCTCGAAGGTTACGCGCTTGCGCTTGTCTTCATCACTGGCGCTGTTACGCGTATATACGAAGCCTGGCATGATTTCATAGCCTTCGTTAGACAGCACCAGCCCATCTGCTTCTCGGTTATAAATCTCACCGGTCAGGCCTATTCGATGCGCATCATTCAACTGATAGAAAGCTTTCAGCAAAAGGTTGTCTGAGTTGATATCAAATGGGTCAGCCTGTCCACGTTCGCGGCCTTCAATATCAGCACCACTGCCGTGGGTCGCTGTTTCGTGACCATCGCGATGTGTGAAAATCAGCAAGGTTTCCAGATCGCCAGTACGGTTTGCCAGAGTTGCAGTCGCTTTGTAGCTCTCATCAGCACTGTAGTAACCGCCTTTAACGCTGGCATAGGTGTCATCACCCTCAGCGACCAGAAGGTCGCTCGGGTTCTTGGTGCGGATGATCACGGCACCGGCCAGTGCATCACTGCCGTACAGGCTGGAGGCTGGACCTTTGCTTATCTCTGCACGCTGCAAGGTGTCGGTCTCAACAGTGTTGTTGTATTTGCGCATCACATCTGCGCCTGGGTTGAACGATGAAGGTTGTTCAACACCATCCACCATGGTTTTTACGTAGTTATCACTCAAACCACGAATATTAAAGCCTGAGTTACCGAAACGACCCGTGCCCGGCATCGACACACCCGGCTCATTCGCAATCGCCTGCTCGAGGTCCTGAGCAAGGTTCTCTTCGATTGTTTCGCTGTTCACTACGTCAACAGAAGCGGCTACATCACTGATGTTTTGCTCACTTCGGGTCGCAGAGACAACCACTTCGTCAAAGGTATAAACGTCTTGGGCTGAAGCTGTGCCCGCACAGAGAAGGCCGACCAAAATCGCCAGCTTGTTTTTCTTGATAGTCATAATTTCCACTCTTTAAACCGCCTGAGAAATCCCAATCAGTTTTCTTCAGGCAAAAGAAACCTACTCACACTGGTTCCCGTGCGATTTTTATAGTTATGGGAGGTGATATCAGGCCCTCAGAATAAGAGCCTGATAAAAGAGATTAAGCGTTCTCTTCTTTCATCTTCTTCACGTGACCTTCATTCAGGTGGATCACGGAAAGCATGTCTTCGCCCGACACATCAAATGCCTGACCGAAGCCTTTCACGTAACGGCCGATGACTGGATTTAAACGGTAGAGGTTGAAATCGCCAAGTTGGCTGAGGTTATCGATCATCTCGCCAAGACGAGCACTCATTACCTGAATTGCCGTTTTCCAGTGTTCTGAATCACGCTCAATAAGTTCTGCATTGGTGTCAAATGACAGACGACGTCGCGCAAAGATGGAGCGAGCCTCGCTTTCGTCTTCGATCATCATGATAGAGACGGCTTTGCGGTGCTTGAGATTTTGACCATGGGTAGCAAGATCCGACACCAGAATGTAGTAACCCATTTCAGAGAAAGCGAAAGGCGCATAGCTGGTATGTGGTTTACCTTCTTTGTCTACAGTACCCAATTGCAGCGTATTGCGAGAATCACGAAACTCCTGAATTTCAGGGCCTAAACGGTTTTGTAGACGTTCTGCTTTGTCACTCATTTTGCCAACTCCTGCTTCATGGCGTTAAACAGTTCAATTTGTTCTGGGAATAGCTGACGCTTTTTGTCACGGCCAAGGTAAATCTTGAATACACAATGGCCAGTGCTGTCGAAGAAACCAATATAGTGGCTCTCGGTACCGCGGAATGGCTTGCTGACAAACGCAATGTCAGAGACCAAATCCAGACGAAGATGACCGTGTAACTGGCCTTCGCGTCCCATTAGGTTGTAGTAACCGTGAGCAACTTTGCCTTTTGGAAAGGCCGCTTTAAATTCAAAAACAGAACCACCAGAATGAACGATGGTGGTGACCTTACCCCATACTGGCATTGCTTCCAGAATGGTCTGCGCAAGTTCACCCTTCACGTGGGAAATCATACTTTCTGGGAGTGCCAGCGTAATTTCACCTTCCGTCAGTTTCAGTGAGTCCACCATGTTTGATACTGGTGTGTGCTCATCCTGAGCCAGATATTCAGCCACGCGCTGTTTGATTTCTTCCGTCACGATGATCGCTTTTTGCATCGTTTAACTACTCCTAAGCTGCGACATTTGCCGCTTTTCTTTGCACTTTCTGCGCTGTTTGGTTTTGTAATACTTCAATCAGATTTTGGGCCAGTGTGACCGCCCAGAACTGTCCGGCGAGAGTCAGCGTGAGATAACTTCTGCCATTTTCATTCTTTTCAAGATAGACCAGACCGTTTTCCTGCCACGCTTCGAACAAGGGAGACAGCGCTTCAAACGAGCCTTGCCCTGCCACTGAATCCAACTTGTGTTGAGCCAGCACACCGGCATCAAAACCGCTTTTCACTTCAGCAGACACACCTCTATCGGCAGGCGCCAGTGTCATAATAGTGACAGGGTAACGAAAATCATTGATCGCTGAGATGTAGGTATCCATATCGCGGGTTTGCATCATCTGACAGCCATTGACATTGCCACCAGCCCCTGCTCCTAAAGGCATGATCTCCGCAGTTGTTTTCGCTAACGAGTTGTAAATACTACGTTCGCGGTTGTCTGAAGACCAGTGGTTAACGCTGAGACGTTTCTGATGGTGCTTCGCCATGAAATTCACGCCCATCTCAAACATACTGGCCTTCATTTGTGTATCTGCCGGATACGGCAATTTGCCCTGCTCAACCAACTTTGCCATTGGCAAGCCCTGCATTTCGATAAGCTGATACAGGTCGACACCATGGGCACCGGACTCTAGATAGTCATTCAAGTCCTGCAGCCAGATATCCAGAGTTTGGTGAGGCAAGCCATAAAGCAAATCGAGAACAATAGGTGCCGCGTTGTATTTGGCTAATTGCTGGATTTTGTCCAACACCACTTCCCGGTCATCAAGGCGCTTCGCACTGCGACGGACCTGAGTGTTGAAGCTCTGAACGCCGAACGAGAAGCGGTTAACGCCCCCTTCCAGTGCCGCTTCAAATTTGTCCAATCCAAAACGGTTGATACGACCTTCGAGTGTGATTTCGCAGTCCGGTGTCAGCGGAAATTGGCTGCGGATATCAGAGACGATCATTCGGATTTGTTCGCCACTAAGATCGGTTGGGGTTCCTCCGCCAATGTATACCGCTTGGAACGGCGCTGACTGACTCCAGACTTGCGAGGCTTTCCATCGAATTTCTGCGCGCAGTGCTTCAACGTAGCCTTCAATTAATGACTTGCTGGATGCGTATTGGAAGAAGTTGCAGTAGGTACAACGCACGCGACAAAACGGAATGTGAATGTACAGACAGCGTGGCGCATGCGCCGATGACGCTGGGATTGCATGTGCTTTTTCAAGCGTGGTTTGGATATCTTCAGAATTAACTGAACGCATCATGCCACCGGCATGCGCACTCTTCTTGCGTTGAAAAGCAAAACGAAGTGGATCAGGTGTTCTTAGCCCGACCAATTCCGGATTGTGAAGATCAACATTCATCTCATTTTGCAACCTTTAACATTAACAGCGTCAAACTGCGAGCTGTTTCCTAGTGATTTCAATCATATTCATAAAAGATAATAATGCAACTGATAATTGATCTCATTAGCATTTCATGCATAATGCACCTAATCACTTATTAAAATCAGTTCTTCAGGAGTACGTGTGAACACTCGACGGTACGTAGTTTGTGGTGTCGTTTCAGTTGCACTGCACAGTTTGGCGATTTGGGCTCAACCGCCCTCGCCTCAATTCACAATTAACGATGCCAATACGGGTAACCGTGTGGCTATCCAGCTCATTGCGTCGACGAAACAGGTACCAAAAGAGCCAGAGTCCGCTCCTGTCGAAGACCCGCCACAGCAAGAAACAACAAAGCCAGAACCTAAACCGGTTAAATCTCCTTCAGTAAAAAAGGAGCCACCAAAAAAGGCAGAAATCCAACCTCAGAAAAAGGTAAAACCAGAGGTCAACACGCCAAAAGAAACCAATAAAAAACCACTTGAGAAGGTGACGAAGAAGGAACGCAAAGAAGAGAAAACCAAGCCTCTTCCGCCGAAAAAACCAATAGAAAAACCAGAGGAAAAAACGGAAGAGATTGCTGAGGAGATAAGCGAAGAAAACCAGATGACTCAGGCAAAGTCATCTTCTCCTATGTTGGTCGAAAGACCCACATTTAAAGTCCGCCCTTCCCAACCTAAGTACCCGAGAATGGCAAAACGTAAAGGGATGGAAGGCACAGTGCTTATAGAAGTCTGGCTGGACGAAGAAGGCAATCAAACCAATCGCTCCTTACTGAAGAGTTCAGGGTTTGAATTGCTTGATGGCGCTGCAATGGATGCGGTGAAAAAGTGGCGCTTCAACGGCCACGAAGAAAACGGCGTCGCCTTGGCGCACAGAGTAAGAATTCCTGTTCGTTTTAATTTGGATTAATCATGTTCGACTTACAATTTTTCACGTCAATCCACGCTCAACTGGGCATAATGACCTGGCCTTTGACACTGCTTTCCGCACTCATGTTGATGCTAATCTTTGAGCGCATCGTTTTCGTTGTCATGAACACCAAAACGGGCAGCAAGCCTTTACAAAAAGAGATCTACTCACTTTCGCTGACCAATGACAAACAGCTTGAAACGTATGTAGAACGTCATCAGCAGGACAAAAGCACCCTATCCCAAGGGATCTGCATGCTGATCAATCATCGTCATTTCACTAAATCTTTGCGTGAAGAAGCTGTTTCTATCTGGCTGCAAAAGAAACGCCGTCAATTCACTGCTGGTCTCAAATTGCTGAACATTATTGGCGTGCTGAGTCCTTTGATTGGTCTGCTGGGAACCGTTGTAGGCCTGATTGAAATGTTTAAAGGACTTTCAGCCACACAAGGTGGTATTTCACCTGCAGAATTGGCCGATGGCTTGGGATTGGCGATGTCTACAACGGCAGCGGGTTTGCTGATTGCCCTACCAGCTATTGCTTCATCACAAGTTTTTGCGCTGTGGGCAGATCGCACACTGGCAAAAATTGAATACGTGCTGAACCACTTCAACCTGCATCTCGCCGGTGTTTCATTCGATGAAAGCGCGGATTGTCCGAAGCATTGCAAACCTTGCGCTGGTTCTGGCTCAGAGTCACAGAGGGAAAGCGCCGCATGATCCGCTCTCAACCAGAAAGTGAATCAACATCATTCACGCCGGATCTCACGCCGTTGCTGGACATTATTTTTATCGTGATGGTGTTTTTGCTGCTTACGGCAAACATCCAAATTAAAACCATGGATATCGCGATTCCCCAAACCAATGATTCAGAAGTTCTGGAATCTCCAAATCGTGAAGTTATCGCCATCAACGTGTTGAGTGGCGAGCCTTCATGGGCGCTTCAAGGTGAGCCTCTTCACGACTGGGAAACCTTTACGACACAGCTTCTGGAAGCTATTCAGCAAGCCCCTGATAAACCGGTGGTGATCGCAGCGGACAAACAAGCCAATGTGGAAAGCATGCTTAAAGTCCTCGCCTTCATGCAAAACAACAATATCAACGCCACCAATATTGTGATGGAAGAACAATGAAAAAGAATTTCAAACTTGGCGCAGCTGCGCTGCTTTTTACTGGCTTATTTACTTCATCGGCGTTCGCCCAGGATGCAAGGATCATCAGCGCTGGCTCAACCGTCACTGAACTTTTGTTTGCACTAGGCGCAGAAAAAGAAGTGGTTGCAGTAGATTTAACCAGCCGCCATTACCTTGATGGCAGAGAGATTCCCGTATTGGGTTATCACCGCCAGTTATCAGCCGAAGGCCTATTAGCACTAAGCCCTACCCATCTCGTGGGCTCGCCAGAGATGGGGCCGGAAACCACGTTGAACCTATTGAAATCGGCAAAAGTCGATGTTCAAAAGCTGCCAACAGGGACATCCATTGAAGACTTTAATCAGCGCGTGGATTCAGTCGCGTCGATTACTGGCACCGAAGTCAAAGGCGCTGAGATTAAAGCGGATGTAGCAAAGAAAATTGAAATGCTAAACGCTTCTGCACCTGAAAAACGCCCTTCAGTGATGTTCATGATGATGTCTGATGGCCGCCCATTGACCGTCGCGGGTGATGAAACCACGGTGAACACTGTGATCGAGCTGGCTGGCGGCATGAACCCTGCAGCCAAAGAAACCACCAGCTACAAGCCGCTGTCTACCGAGTCGATCGTAGAGATGCAGCCTGAATACATTCTGGTATCAGAACGCACCCTTTCGCAGGTTGGCGGTATTGAAGGTATGGTGAAACAGCAGCCTTTGTTAAGCGCAACACCCGCATTCAAGAACGACAACATAATCCCTATTTCTGGCTACGCAATTCTGGGTGGCTTTGGGTTGGCAAGCCTAGATCTCGCTACCGACCTTAACAAACGCATTGTGGCTGGTGAGTAGTACATTTCCATGAATGATTTGCTGACTCGCCGCGTTTCAGCGCGGTGGATGATGATCGTTTCTTCGATCTTGTTGTACATCACTGTCGTGAGCTCAATTACTTTGGGGCCGATGAATATAGGCTTCTCAGACAGTTTGAAAGCACTACTTCCCGTTCAATCGGACCTTCCTGACTATGTCTCTGTAATCATTCAGGAAGTCCGTTTACCACGTACTCTTCTGGCCATTGCTGTAGGCGGTATTCTTGCGATGTGCGGGACCGTCATGCAGGGGCTTTTCAGAAACCCACTGGCAGATCCCGGTATTATCGGGGTGTCTGCCGGTGCTTCCCTTGGAGCAGCCATTGCAATTGTTCTATTTGGTGGCGTGATTACCCATACGGCATTTCTGGTGCTGGGTACGGTTCCGGTATTTGCTTTTCTGGGTGGTGCGCTGACAACCTTCGCAATCTATTATATGGGCACCAGTAGTAACGGCACATCAGTCACCATCATGTTACTCGCTGGCGTTGCACTTGGCGCGATTGCCGGTGCTGGCATGGGGCTTCTTAACTATTTTGCAGACGATCAGGAACTTCGCGACCTTTCTCTTTGGACGATGGGCTCTTTAGCAGGCGCTTCATGGGATGCGATTGGGTTGGCTTTTGTTTCATTAGCCGTATTGGGCCTCCTGTTCCAACGCTACGCAAAACCTTTGAATGCCTTGCTGCTGGGTGAAGCTGAAGCCCGTCATCTAGGCATTAACGTCCAATCGCTCAAGCGCAATCTGATCCTTCTCACAGCTGCAGGCGTTGGCGTGACAGTTGCCCTTTCCGGCATGATTGGTTTTATCGGCCTTGTTGTTCCCCATATTGGACGCATGCTAACTGGCCCGGATCACCGCACTCTCATTCCGGTTTCAGCGATTTTAGGTGGTTTGGTACTGCTGGCATCAGACATGATCGCTCGCACCATTGTAGCACCACTTGAAATCCCGGTAGGCATTATCACAGCGGCTCTAGGGGCGCCTTTCTTCCTGGCATTGCTGCTTAAACAAAAAGGTCGTTTGGCATAATGGGTATTGATATTCGACAAGCGTCGCTCACGCTGGGTAACAAGGTTCTACTGGATAACTTCAGCACGTCTTTCAAATTGGGTGAGCTAACTATTATTCTTGGACCAAACGGAACCGGTAAAAGTAGCCTGCTTAAACTGATTAGCCGCGAATGGCCATGTAATGGCGAACTTCGCTTCTATGGAAAATCCGCGAAAGATTGGAAACCTGAACACCTCGCCGCATCGATGGGGATACTCCCGCAGTCCAGTAGCCTGACGTTCGCCTTCACTGCACGGGAAGTAGTTGAATTGGGCGGGCTGGCGTTGAGTGCATCCCAAGCCGAACTCGCTGAGATCGCATCTGAGAATATGGCAAAGACCGATGTACTTCATCTTGCTGACAGGCTTTACCCAAGCCTTTCCGGGGGCGAGAAGCAGCGCGTACACCTCGCCCGCGTGCTAACACAAATAGCAAAATCTCCAAGAGACACCATATTGATGCTGGATGAACCAACGAGTGCGCTGGATATTGGCCACCAACACAAGACTTTAAGCTTGGCGAAAGAGATGGCACAAGCCGGATCGGCGGTGATCGCCGTGATCCATGATCTCAACCTTGCTGCACAGTATGCAGACCGTATCTTAATATTAAATGAAGGAAAAATAGCGGCAGATGGCATCCCAACAGATGTGCTGACGCCTGAAATAATCGAGGAAGTCTACGGCTGGCCCGTCTCTGTTATGCCTCATCCAACGGGTGATTATCCTGTTGTACTGGCTTGACGTTAGCAAACTCTGTAAGCGGCCCTCTGATGAGGGCTTTTTTATATATGCTCACGTATACTAGCGCTAAACGAACACAAAACAAGGAACGACAAATGATTCGTACTGGCATAGTAGGATTTGGCTTTGCTGCCCAGACTTTCCATCTTCCTTTTCTCTCTATTCATCCAGATTTCGAACCCGTCGCGGTTGTTTCTTCAAATCATGATTTAGTGGCAGAGAAACTCCCCTCCGCGGCGTACTACTCAAACATTGAAGAAATGCTTCGTGATGCAGAGTTGGATTTGGTCATTATCACCACGCCAAACCACACGCACTTCGATCTTGCCAAACAATCGCTGGAAGCGGATTGCCATGTATTGCTCGAAAAGCCCTTTGTCGTGAACAGCGGACAAGGACTTGAGCTGATCAAAATCGCTAATGCTCGCGGTAAAATTCTTTGTCCTTACCAGAATCGACGCTGGGATGGTGACTTCCTTACAGTAAAAGCGTTGATTGAATCTGACGAACTAGGACAAGTTCGTGTATTCGAATCAAACTTCGACCGTTTTCGGCCTGAAGTTCGTCAACGCTGGCGTGAACAGGCAGGAGAAGGATCGGGCATTCTATATGACTTGGGTTCACATCTAGTAGACCAAGCGCTTCACTTGTTCGGCTCCCCCTTAGCGGTCACCGCTCATTGCAAAGCGATGCGTCCACAATCTCAAGCTACCGACTACTTCAAGATGACGCTGCATTACGCTGACAAAGAAGTGGTGTTGAATTCCAGCCCATACCGTTCAGGCAAAGGCTCTCGCTTTGTCGTTCAAGGAGACAAAGCGACTTTCTCATGCTTCGGTTTGGATATTCAGGAACAGCAATTGCGTGACGGTGTCACGGTAACGAATTCAGAATTTGGCCGCCAGCAACATATTGGAAAGCTTGAAATCGGTGACAACGTCACAAAGAAAGATATAGAATTGGAACACGGTTGCTACTCTGAGCTCTTTGCCAGCCTGGCATCCGCCATTTTGAACGGCACTACACCACCAATCGACCCTTATGACGCGGTAAAAGGTATTTACGCGTTAGAACTTGCCCAACATGCCTCAGAGGCAGGCAAGACAGAGCGATGGGAGTTTTAGGCTTCTACCAAAGCGCCGAGAAATTTCGGCGCTTTAATATCATCAACCAGTGTCATTTCTTCTTATCCTCTCCCTAAAGAAATTTGCCAAAATTCATCAAGTAACACCACGCTAATACTGAAAAGTCATGTTCAATCCAAATAGTTATAGTGCGTTATGATGGATGAATTAATTCCCTAAAAGTAAAAAGCCCGCATTCGCGGGCTCAATAATCAGTGACCAATTTGGTGTTACATCATGCTCTTAGCAAAAGAGTAAACCAGCATACCTGCAAGCAGCCAGAATACTGACAAATTAAACTTACGCAGAACCGTAAAGCCAACAATCACTGCCACGATGTCAGAAACACCATGCACGGCCGACATCCAAACTGGTTGGTAAAATGCTGCAACCAGAAGACCAACCACTGCTGCATTAATCAGTACCACGGAACCAGCAAACTTGTGATGGTTCATCACAGCCTGCCAAACAGGAATGGCAGCAAACAATAGCAATGCCCCAGGAAGAAATATCGCAATGGTTGCTACTGCACTGCCCAGGAGTGGATTGATCCCTTCCATTGAAGCACCAATGTAGCTCGCAATGGTAAACATCGGACCCGGAACCAACTGTGCGGCTGCGTAACCTTCAACCAAAGCATCCCCAGAAACCGAATCGCCAATCAAAGGTTGTAACAGTGGAAGTACAACGTGACCACCACCAAATACAAAGCTGCCAGCTTGATAGAAGTGATTAAACAGGCTGATAACCGGTGCAGTGCTCAGAGCAGGAAGTACCAATAGCGCAGCAAACACGCCGAAAAGAATGACTGTTTGCTTAATACCTGCTGGCTCTTTGGCTTCAGTCGCTACTTCTGGCTTACGAATAAACAACCAACCAAGAATACCGGCGATAAGTATTGGCATCGTTTGAGCCACAAGGCCAGTCTGCCAAAGGATCCAACCAGCAGAGGCCACACAAACAGAAAATGTGACAGCGTCACTGACAAACTTTCGTGCCATCGTCCAGATAGCATCAGCTACCACTACCACTGCCAACAGTTTTGCAGCAGAGATAAGTAGAGCCAACGCCGAAGACTCCCCTAGGCTCGCGCTGTACATAGCTGCTGCCGTTAATAAGGCAAAAGATGGGAAGGTAAAGCCAATAAAAGCGGCAATTGCCCCAATGTAGCCCGCGCGATGATAACCAATAAACATCCCTAGCTGACTGCTCGCAGGGCCAGGAAGGAACTGACACAAGCTCAGCGCTGTTGAGAATTTATCCTCTTCAATCCACTTACGCTTTTCAACAAACTCTCTTTGAAAATAGCCAATATGAGCGACAGGACCACCAAAGCTCATACATCCCAGCACAAAGAAACGAAACAGTACTTCTAACATCCGAAAACAAACCTCCTTAATGAACCAGGCCATTGATGAGTTTCACATCAAATACCTGAATTTCTGCCGCAATTTTAAATCTCATGCCCCATGAATAGAAACAATTCTTATCAATCCTTCATATCGATTTGATTAATTCTCTATTTAGTCATGTTCACGATCTATTCAAAGTAACGACAAAAGATCCTCTAGATCTGTAGGTTTACAACAAATGTACGTTAGTACTCACTTACATGGACTCGTATTGTTTCCACTTGAAAACAAACCATATAAAGCATTGTTATAAAATAACTTTTCAAAATCAAAACCAAGAATTTGGCTATCAACTCATTTCGTAAGTCCCTTTCAGAACACGATCTGGAATCTGTTTTGGGCAGGTTCAGCACTAGAGTGCGGATCATTGAACACAATCCTTACGCAGCTTCTTCTAGCCTTTTGGTTGAATGAATTTTTGATGACAAAAGCGCAGAAAAACGTTTTTCATGCCCCTCCTCTCCAAATTGAAGGAATGTTGGCAGAGACCTACTACCTTCAAATTTAAATAAAGGAGTTTCATCTGCTTGTGACAACGTCACTCAATGAATTCGGAAGAGATGTGATACGCTATCCGCCTCTCGATAACTAACGAAAATTCCATATGTTAGATAACCTTCAGCAAATGGTGGTCCTTGCGACTGTAGCGCATGAACAGCACTTCACCCGTGCTGCCGAGTACCTTGGGATTTCAAAGTCTCAAGTCAGTAAGCAAATTCGCTATCTCGAAGAACGATTAGGTGTTCAGCTGGTTCAAAGAAATACCCGCTCTGTTGCCCTAACCGAAGCCGGCGAGCAATATGCAGCCTTCGGGCGCCAGATTGTCGAAACCATGCAAGACGCTGAAGCCATGGTTGCTGGTTTTAGAAATGAGGTTTCTGGAAGATTAAAGGTTGGCGTTGCTCAGTCATTTGGTAATGCCCAGATCACAAAGTTACTTTCTACATTTCAAGCACAGTTTCCTGCCCTCGAGTTGGAAGTACATTTATTCGATCACCGTCCAAACCTTGTTGAAGATGGATTTGATTGTTGGCTGGCTATTCATGAAGCACCACCAGAAGGAATGGTTGCGAGAAAACTGGGCGACTGCCAGTTTAAGTTGGTAGCCTCACCGGCATACATTGAGGCAAACGGTTCACCCAAACACCCATCCGACCTTCGCGAACATAACTGTATTACCTATCAAAGTGTCCAGCGCACTTATGATCAATGGCCATTTCAACGAGATGGTAGCGAGCAATCAGTGACTGTCAGAGGATCTTACCGTATCAACAATGCCCCAGCGGTTTTGGAAGCGACCAAATCAGGTGTAGGTATCGCTTATATCGCTACTTATCTATTAGATAGTGAAATTGAAAACGGTGAATTAAAAGTATTAATGAAGGATTGGAAGCCGACAATGAAGCTACCTGTTTATGCGGTCTATCCACGCCGAGAATACCTGGCACCCAAGGTTAGACACTTCGTAGACTTCCTTTCGGAAAATATTCGAGTCGTTTAAGCTGATAAAGTAAAAGGGGATGTGACAATGTCACACCCTCTTTTCTATCAATAAATCAATGTTATGCGTCAGCTTTTTTGTCGGTTGGCATGGCGTACATTGCCTTGACGATCTTAGCTACGCCTTCAGGCAATGAAGAAAGCTTGCTATCAAACTGGGCGCGGTCACTATCAGTGATTGAGCTGTGCTCTTTGCCCGCAGCAATGTAGTTTGCTGGGAACAAGTGATAGTTTTGATAAATCTGGCGATCAATTTCTGCAGCCAGCGCTTCAGGTGAATCGAACTCGTTACCTATCACGTCACCAAACTCGACATGGATTCTGCGTTTCTGGCCAACAATACCCTGAACGATGCTTTCGATATCTTCAAACTCACCTTTTTCATATCCACCTTCTTGCTGCTTACGGTAAAGCTCGTTCGCTTTTGCTGCATCACATGGATCGTTTTCGTAAGAGATAGTCACCGGAACAATACGCAGCGAAGCCACATAATCAGCGAATTCAATTTTCTGGCGACGCCCTTCCATGAAGAACATTTTCAAAATCGCAGGATCAGTTTTATCGTTGCCGTCTTTTGCACGACCTTCTCTCTGAGCAATCCAGATAGACTGCTTCTCATCCAAAGAGGCTTTGATGTAAGCAGATAACTGACCCAACGCCTTCATCATTTCTCTTGGGCCTTTCGCAGAGCGCTTAACGATGAAACTCTTATTCAGTTTCATCAGTTCAGTTGCGCAAGGCTTTTTAAGCAGGTTGTCACCAATGGCGATGCGAACCGTATCAAACTGATTCTCATGCAGACACCAGTTGACCATCGCTGGGTCCATCGCAATATCGCGGTGATTAGAAACAAACAAATAGCTGTTGTTAGGATCCAATTTGTCCAAACCACTTGTCGTCAAACCTTCTGACGTACTTTTAATCATTGAGTCCATGTATGTAGCGATATGGAGCTGAACGTCGCGAACAGTTTTGATTTTGTTCCACTTGGAATGTAGGTATCGCTTCAAGATTGGTTTAAGGAGCCAACCTGCTATGCCAGAAAACTGTGGAAAGCGGTACTTTAAAATGGCTGAGATGAATTCTTCATCTTCGATCAGACGATCAATCGCACCAGGCACTTCATCGTCATTGTATGGACGAATTTCTAAGAAAGGATCGTTAGTTTGTTGCACGTGATTCTACTTGCTCCGATAAAAACCGCGCCATTTTACGCGGATATAGGATTTCGAACATTGTTTTAATCAGCATTATACAGAGGTTGGAGGTCTTACCTCATTTCCCTTGCTAATGATTGTAACAATGCGGAGGATTTTTGGACAACAAAGCACGACTAAACCCTCTCTTTGCTTGATCTCATTTTGAAAACCCAACACTATGTGCGCCTCGCAATGAGAGAAAGTTAAAATGAAGCAAGCCATAGAATATTTTTACCAAAAAGCTGACTACCTAAATGTCGGCCCTCGAAAAAAACAGCCTCAGTCTTCCTATATTTTGGTTCACCAAGGTTTAGTTCTAATCCGCCTTGGCAAAGTAGAACTCCCGGTTTGTAAGGGACAAGGCTTCTGGCTACCTTCCGGTTGCCTGAGTGCGGTCACCGTATTACAAAACTCCGTGATTTCTTCTTTTGATTTCTCTGTTCGATCCACAGTATCAATGCCTAATTCAGCTGGTTATGTTTTGCCATCTTTGTTGGTAGCGGGTATTGCGGAGCAACTGGGGCAAACGGTCGACAATAGCTGGGATGGTGCATATGGCAGGTTGCTGCGCTGCGCGCGCGATTACTTCTCTTCTGTCACGCCGGATGACAAGTATGATACCAAGACCTTGCAGTTAGCAGATGCCATAGCCCGCCTTGATGGCAGCGAACGACTCAAGTGCAGTGAAGTTCTGCAATGTACAGGCTATGGTGAAGACCAGATTGCGCTGCAACTGAAAGTAAGAGACTGTGTAAAGAAAATGAAGTCGGGCAAGAAACTGACAAACATTGCACAGCAAGCATCAATGCCTGAAAAGGAGCTGATGCTGCTGATAGAAAGAACGGTTGGTGTTATTTAATTGGCACCTGCATTTGCAGTAGAAACTCGGTATTGGTGTCTTCATGCCATCGCATATCCAACCGATACCGGGTATCGCTGCTATTAGATTCAGTGGTAAAACTGAAGTTCAAACCGTGGTTTAAAATCCAATCTTCCATTCCAATCTCAGTAAAGCTTTGCTTTTGATACTCTTCCGGTTTCCAAACACCAAACCCGTAGTATGAGGCTCCAGTTTGTGTGGAAAGGAAGTGTGGTATGTCCCAATCATGCTTCCAGCTGTCCCAGATAGTTGGTATTACCTGATCTTCCACCTGCCATTCAATCACGCTGCGATTTTGCGATTGTGAAAAGTTGATGGATTCAACGACATCTACATCGTCAATGGCATTGCCGGATTCAATAAAAGCAGCCGAAACAAATGACGGCGTAACAATAAAAGCAGCCGCCATCAATTTTGGTATCAATATAGAAATCATGAGTATGCATCTTCCCTTGCTCTATCGTGCGCCTCCAAATTGCCTATCGCGTCGGGATTTCGCTCAAGGCTATATCAAAAAATCTGCGCCGATAAAGTCATTGTTTCTTATAACTGGCTGAAGTCTTCAGACCTCAATTTGTTAGCCAGTGCTGGCGTGGTCAGGTCATCAATGGATTCCCCTGCCAGCAATCGCTCCCTGATCGTCGTACTCCTGACGGGTAGACTCTCAGGACAAGCAAGTACGTTCCATCTTTGCAAAATCTCTGCCGATTTGTGGAACTTGGAGAAGTTTAAAAGATTATCAGGCCCAAGTACGAAGGTGAGATCAGAATTGGGATGTTGCTGCTGAATATGGTTAAGCAAAGCCCAAGTAGTCACAGATTCTTCTGCGTATAAGGTTTCTTCTTCTCGGTAAAGCGTTAAATTTTCACAGTTTGAGTCATCAATGAAATCACTGACCCATTCACAGCGCTTAGAAAAATCTGCCATTTGTTTACCCCAAGCATGAGCATAACTTGGCACTAATAAAACGCGGTCGAAATGACTCAATCGCTGGACGACGCTGAGGTGCCCAAAACTAGGTGGGTTAAATGCGCTGCCAAAGATGGCAATGTTTTGCCGTAATTCCGTTTTACTCATTTCTTCTTGTATTGTTCTGCATCCATTCTCTATTGATAACCGATTCAATCAGCCCCCTTCAATCTATTTGCAGCGAAATCGAGATTGGATGAACAAGAAACCATCTGCCTAGCCTGTTTTTGCATCATTTTGGTGAGAAGAACACATGACCCACGCTCTAAAACGGGGAAATCTTCGCTAAGAGAAGTTTGAGATAAGAATGATCATGATTTTGCGCGTAGGATGTTGCAGAATAAACAAAACATGTCACAAGGGTCTGTCTTGAAATGGAACAAGCTATCCGCGAAGAAATGCGAGTATTGCCAACAATCGATGCTGAATTTGAAGTTCAGCGTCGTATCACCTTCATCAAAAACCGTTTGAAAGCCTCTGGCACAAAATCTTTGGTTTTGGGCATCAGTGGCGGCGTCGACTCTTCCACATGTGGTCGTCTAGCGCAATTAGCCGTTGAACAACTGAATGAAGAAACAGGTTCATCTGATTATCAGTTCATTGCTGTGCGTTTACCTTACGGTGTTCAGAAGGATGAAGATGAAGCCCAGTTGGCACTAAGCTTTATCCAACCAACACACTCTGTCAGCGTGAACATTAAAGATGGTGTTGATGGCTTGCATGCTTCAACACTGACCGCGCTGGACGGCACCGGTTTGATTCCAACAGACAATGCCAAGGTCGATTTCGTTAAGGGTAATGTAAAAGCACGTGCTCGTATGGTCGCACAGTACGAAATCGCAGGCTTGGTTGGCGGCTTGGTGCTGGGAACAGATCACTCTGCTGAGAACATCACCGGCTTCTATACCAAGTTTGGTGATGGTGCTTGTGATTTAGCGCCTCTGTTTGGCCTAAGCAAACGTCAAGTTCGCCAGTTAGCTGCTCATTTAGGTGCACCTGAACTCTTAGTAGTAAAAACACCTACCGCTGACCTTGAAGAGCTGTCACCACAGAAAGCAGATGAAGATGCACTTCAACTGACTTACGACGAAATTGATGATTTTCTGGAAGGCAAAGCTGTTGAAGATCGCGTGAAAGATCGTTTGGTGGCTATCTACAATGCCACACAGCACAAACGCCAGCCAATCCCGACTATTTACGACGACGAATAAACTCGTCTTTAACAACAAAAAGCGCTCTTGATGAGCGCTTTTTGTTTGTCTGCAGTATCTGATACCAATCGTAGTAAATATCTGTTCATCCTAGCTTGTTAAAATGCTCGATAACTGCGTTGGGAAATTTGACTGTAGAATAACTACTTATCGAAATTTCCCGCCTTATTCTCGAGCATTTTTCCTGCGCTATTTCTGATCACCTACTTACTGTGATTGGTATGAGATTTAATATCGGGCTATCTTGTCCCCGACTTCAATCAGCATATCCAATTCCCACCAAATCATTTCACACAAGCCATATCGATAGGCAGCTTTGCGAAATTCAGAATGTTCCTTCTGATACATCAAGAATTTTGCCGGATGGAAAAGCCGGCAGGCTTTCACATTGGATAATCGATCGCAAGCTTTGACGATCAATGCTAGTTTCGCGGCTTCATCGGTCTCATCAAGTTGGAGAAAACGCTGATTGAGTTGTCGCTTTTTCTCTCCTCTGTCACCCGCCACCGGATCCGTAAGGTAACTGACAGACAACGCAATCTTATCGCCAAAATCTTGGACTAACTCATCGACGCTTGTCGTTGTGTCTTCCAGCACATCGTGCAGTTGAGCCACGATCATTGCGTTGATCCCAAACGGTTGTGCCAGTTTTTCTACATCATCTAAATGCACGTGGTACGGAAATTCTCCGTAACGTTGCCCTTCGTGACGAGCACGAGCGAATGTCTTTGCCAGCATTAACCGATCGTTCAACGTCGCTCCTTTATCTTGCTTATTCCCATATAGAAAAAATGGTTAAAAATCTTGCCTCTAGGATAACGTCAAGCCAGAAAAAGAAAACGGCCATTTATTGGCCGCTTTCACATTAATCATCTTTTTTCGACGCTTCGCGCTCTCGAATCTCATTGGCCACTAACATGATGGCCTCACCGCTGCTCATGCCCTGTGCCATTAAAGCGTGAATACGCTCGGCTGCTTCTTGTTGTTCAGCATGGCTCAGTGTTGGCATACCGTTCATTGTCGACCTCGAAATCACTCTGTTTCAGAAGTCGCACATTCTACTGCCAATTACCTTAGAAGGTAAATGCCAGTTGTGCAGAACCGCCATAGCTATTGCTATCAATGAGCTGGGCAGCAAGATCAAAGTGAACGGTATTGAATGGCGATAAGCCAAGGCCGAGCGTGACTGTACCATCCAAGGTGTCTTCCAAATCGTTGATGTACCCTGCTCTGAGCTGAGCCCAACCGAACGCATTAAACTCAGCGCCTAGACGCACTAGCTGAGTATTGTCGACAATAGCTGGACCACTTGGCGCTGAGAAGCGTTTTTGTTCATTCAGGTCCACATCAATAGCTGCAACAAAAAGGTCTGTAACAAACGCACCACCCACGGTATAAAGTGGCTCGATATGATAGGTGTACTCACGCGTGTAGTTTACGGTTTTGATTTCCTGTGAAATCAGGTTTTTTGCTGCAAAACCAACACGGAAAAGTCCTGTTTGCCATACTGCACCTAGATCTACGTTAAACGCACTTTCTTCGGTACGGTTAGCATCTGAATCCCAGTCGTCCCCTTCGAAGTTATTGATGTCAACTTCATAGTGGTAGGTGTAATACTGCTGGGTTTTAGGTGTCACACCGACAGCAATACGCTGACCTGCAAGTTCAAGGTTACCCGCCAGAGCCAAACCTACATCTACAACGCCAAATGCCAAAACACGACCTTTGGACGTTAATGAAGAAGGTACATCACCAGAGCCTGTTGTGCTACTGATCGCGTCAACATCCGCTTGAGATACTTCCGGTATAACGATGGCCTCTGTATAGCCTTTCACAAAAAAGTTGCCTGATATTGTCGATGTTGGCACTGCAATCGCGCCACCAATACCTCCACTTACATAAGCTAGCTTATTGTTTAAATTACTCAATGCATTAGCGGCATTATCGCGATTTTCAGTATTTGTCGGATCATTGGTAAATGTGTCATAGACATCCCCAAAATCTTCCATGGCGTCTACCAGTTCATCTGGGTCACGAACCTGAATACCAATAACGGGGAAAAGCACACCGAATGCGCTATCAGGATCCATCGCAACGAGCGCAGGGTTATGAAAGCCGGCAGAAAGGTAATCCGCGGCGGCCGTACCAGCACCACCCATTGCATCAATTCGGGTATCAATACTGTAGTTAGCAGACAGCGCAGGCAGGGAAGTCAGCGCAATGCTGAGTGCAAGTAAGCTCTTTTTCATGGCAAGAATTCCATCTCAATGGTTCAAAGGCGGGAGACACGGTGAGCATGTGTACTCAAAAACGGCATTGTGTCTACTTTCTATACAAATCGTAGTAGAAGCCAATTGGCAATAAAGAGACAATTCTTGAAGGTGTGACAGTACTCAAAAGTATGTGTTGGTTTATTGATAGAAGATCAAAGAAATAAAGTTAAGAAACCTATTCTTGATTGGGCTTTAAAGAAAGTTCTCTGAGATCAATATCAGGCAAATCAATAAATCTGGCGATTCTTTGAACATCCTCAAACAAGATTGCCCCCTGCCACCGCCTTTCTATCAGAGCGACAGAGAACCAATATTGTCCGTTCGGGACATCAATCACTGGCAATGAGGTAGGAAGGTTTTTGTCCTTTTCATCAGACCATATAGGTGCATCCTGCCCCACGTCGGTCTGATAGAGATTCATCGACAAGAAAGGTCTAGGACAGGTGCTTTTTAAGTCTGTCGGCGGTGCGATCCGCCAGCTGCGACTGTCTTTCCAACTGATTTTCTGAATGGGCTCAGGCTGTGACACCAGCACCCAGGAAGACCAGCTCTCACCTTCGGTTGACGTAAGTTCAAGCTTATAAAGACCAGCATGAACAGCACCAGAGAGCCCTTCTATATCTAGTTTGAAACGGTTAGCGTTGTCCGGGGTTAAATTCGAGACCACCAGTTTAGTATCTGGCCACTCCGAAAAGGTGACGTTAGCGACGCCAGAATCTGACGAGCCATAGATAGAAAACTGATAGTAGACCCTGTTCGGTGTCTGCACCGTTTCACGACGAATGACAACCGCTTGAAGCCATTTCGGTAATGACAAAGTACTTAAGCTTCTGCCGCAATCCTCGCTGATTGCTAGAGACAGTAACTCAGTCAGGTGTCTTTGTTCTGTATCCGTTTTTTCCTGTTGCCAAGCTTCAATCATGGCTTCAAAGCTTTGGGCGGTATTCCCCTCAAGCAAGCGCTGGTGGGCAGACGTCAGCGCGTCTGAACCACTGAACCACGCAGCAGAGCTTCCAAACGGAAGCATCAGGAATACAAAGAGAGATACCGCCTGCTTCATCAGTGCATTTTCATCCGGTAACCAACACCACGCAGTGTTTCGATCTCTACCTCGGGCAACTTTTGGCGGAGCTGCAGCACGTGAGTGTCGACCGTACGAGTCGTTGGGTAATGGTTGTAACCCCAAACCTGATCCAGAAGCTCATCACGAGTGAATACACGACCCGCGTTTTTGGCGAGAAATGCCAGCAAATCAAATTCAGTTCGCGTCAGGATAACTTCACTTTCAGAGCAAATAACTGAACGTGTAGAAAGGTTAATTCTCAGCTTACCGACCGCAATGTCGTCAGCTACACTCTCCCCTTCAGTAACAGGACGGCGAAGATGCACGCGAATTCGCGCCAGCAGTTCTGCTTCTGCAAAAGGTTTAGTCATGTAGTCAGTCGCGCCTGAGTCTAGGCCACCAACGCGATCACGAACCGACACCATCGCCGTTAGCATAATGATCGGTACGTCTTTAATTTTTTTCCATGCCGGCAGCCATTCCATAGAATCGCCTTCCGGTAGTTGACGATCCAAAACTACAAGATCAGCCTGCGCCCAAAGCGCTTCAACTTTACTTGCACAATCTGCGTACAAGCATTTGTATCCGTTTTGTTCCAAGCTGGCGAGAAGACCATCCGCCAGGTTAGCATCATCCTCAACCAGCAACAGAGTCGTTTGTTGGGTCACAAGGTATCTCCAAAGTAAATGTGGTTGGCGGCCCAGACAATGTCAGCCTGCCCCCCATTCTTTCTATCATTGCTTCAACAATTGTCAGACCAAGCCCGAGGCCTTTTTCGCTGACAAAAGGTTTTCGAATTGTTTTCCAGTCTTTCGCGGTCAACCTTCCCTGATCCTGCACTCGGATAGCGAGTTGACCGTTATTAATTTCGGCAAACACCACGACGGGTGTTTTCCCGTATTTTTTGGCATTGCTTATAAGGTTGTCGAGTGATGTCGTCAACCAGTAAATGTTGACCGCTATCGGTCCATCTTCTTTGACCTGCAATTCTACCTGACGCTCTTCACAGAGGTAACCAAGCCAATCTTTCAAGGAAGGAATGCTCTCTCTGACAAGTTGCTGCTGGTTTGACTGCAGGTAATCTTTGCTTGCCTCGGCCAATTGTTTCAGACGCATAGAATCTTCACAAAGGCGACGAAACTCATCATAAAGAGGCTCTGGCAGACTGTCGAATTTTCTGCGGAAACCTTCTACCGTCATCCCCAGGCTCGCGATCGGCGTACGCAGTTCATGTGTCAGGATTTGAAGTACCAGCATTCTTTCTTGCATCAGGCGTCTTTTTACCGTCCACCGGTTAAACACCCAACCAGCAATCCAGAGCAAGTTGATGACAGCAAGAATCACAACCAACTGTGACCAATATGAGGGCGCTTGCTTCTGATTCCAACACACATTACCAATGCGGGATAAACAGAACCCATTGTCGTCAATCGAAGAGGCAAGCAGGTGTTGTTTTTCAAGCAGGGGTAACCATACATCCGAGCTATAAACCTTGTATTGGCTACCTTCTCTAAGCCACAAATCATCGCCTGAAAGAATGGACTCTGCCCCGCCATTCAGCGCATTGATGCCGTTTTCTGGCATACGCTGCAAACGGCCAAGCAAGGTTTCAGGTGGTGATAACAACCGTTCTTTGATGTGAAAAAAACGAAGTAACTCATCGCGGCGGTCCGGGAATTTCTCAACGTACTTCGCCGCGTAACTGCCTCCTCCCGGATGAATGAGATTAGAACGGGAGAACCAAACCGATGGAAGTTGAGTGTTGAAACACATCGCTCGGGTAAACACCAATGGATCGGTGACCAGAGGGCTCACAGGCCAAGGCCCTTTGCATTTTTCGGAGGATTGATAAAGACGTTTTAGATCTTTAAGCGGATAGTTGGCTGATTGAGGTAGCAAGCTATCAGGGACAAGCAGCGCTTTTGGGTATTCGCTGTGGATAGCGTTTAATGCATAAGTAGCGATCGGACGTTCAGCCAATAGCGAAAGCCTGAACGCACTGAGCTGTTCAGGGAACGACACATTTGCCCAAGCGTGTGAGCTAAGCAAGGTAAGAAAAACAATCAGAAACTTTTGCATGGCATGAGGTTACCACCAAAATATTTCACAATGTCAGTAGTTTGTAAGAGTCTATGCAAGAAGTCGCGCTAATTGCTGTTTTCTCGCACAAAAAAGGCCAGCAAGATGCTGGCCTGATTCATTCAGAGTATGCGGTTAGATCGCTTTAGAGATAGCGTCCACACTCTCTTTGGCGTCACCGAATAGCATTGCCGTGTTCTCTTTGAAGAACAGCGGGTTTTGAACACCAGCGTAACCTGTGTTCATTGAACGCTTGAATACGATAACGTTCTTCGCATTCCACACTTCAAGAACTGGCATGCCAGCGATTGGGCTGTTTGGATCTTCCATTGCTGCCGGGTTAACCGTGTCGTTCGCACCGATAACAAGAACTGTGTCTGTTTCTGGGAAATCTTCGTTGATTTCGTCCATTTCCAGAACGATGTCATACGGTACCTTTGCTTCCGCGAGCAGTACGTTCATGTGGCCCGGCAAACGACCCGCAACAGGGTGGATACCAAAGCGAACGTCAACACCTTTAGCGCGAAGCTTTTCAGTGATTTCGTGCACTGGGTACTGTGCTTGAGCAACAGCCATACCGTATCCAGGAGTGATGATCACAGAGCGAGAGTCTTTCAGCATTTCTGCAACTTCATCAGCTGACACTTCACGGTGCTCGCCGTACTCAACATCAGACGACACTGAGATTTCCTGACCGAAACCACCAGCAATAACACTGATGAAAGAACGGTTCATGGCCTTACACATGATGTAAGACAGAATTGCACCCGACGAGCCTACCAGTGCACCGGTAACGATCAACAGATCGTTTGCTAGCATGAAACCTGCCGCCGCTGCTGCCCAACCTGAGTATGAGTTCAGCATTGAAACGACAACCGGCATATCTGCGCCACCGATTGATGCCACAAGGTGATAACCGAATGCAAAAGCAATCAATGTCATCACAAGCAGCGCAAACATGCTGCCGTCTGCCTTCACGAAGTAAACCATCAGCAGTGTTGAAATCACAACCGCCGCCAGGTTCATCTTGTGCTTGTGTGGCAAGTTCAAAGGAGAAGACGAAATGATACCGCGTAGCTTACCAAACGCGACAATCGAGCCTGTGAAAGTCACTGCACCAATGAACACACCCAAGAACACTTCCACCATGTGAATAACGTGTTCAGTGTGTGCAAACTCGCCAGCGTATACTGGTGGCTCTAAGTAGCTGTTGTAACCGACCAAAACGGCAGCCATACCTACAAAGCTGTGTAGGATCGCAACCAGTTCTGGCATTTCAGTCATTTCTACGCGTTTGGCGTAGTAGATACCGATAGCACCACCAATCACCATAGCGATAAAGATCCAAGAAAGACCTTCAGCGTATGGGCCAAAGATGGTCGCGATGAGCGCGATACTCATACCAGCGATACCAAAGTAGTTACCTGATCGTGCTGACGTTTGCTTTGATAGGCCAGCAAGGCTCAGGATGAAAAACAATGCAGCAACGATATAGGCTGCTTGTGCTAGTCCTGCAGACATTCTTTGCTACTCCTATTAATCTTTACGGAACATTTCAAGCATGCGCTTGGTGACTGTGAAGCCGCCAAAGATATTGATGCTTGCAATGAGAACGGCGATAAAGGCGAGGAAAGAAACCACACCGTTGCCTTGACCAATTTGGAGTAGCGCGCCCACAACGATAATGCCGGAAATGGCGTTCGTTACAGACATCAACGGAGTATGCAGAGCATGTGTCACGTTCCAAACTACGTAGTAACCGACCACACAAGCCAATACAAAGACTGTGAAGTGGGAAAGGAATGCTGGCGGTGCAACCGAAGCCACCCAACCAAATGCACCAAGACCCACAGCCAGTGCAGCAATTTTCTTCACTGGTGATGTTGGTTCTTCGACTTTCTCTTCTTTAGGAGCAATCGGTTCTGCTTTCGCTTGAGGTTGAGCAGACACTTGAATTGGTGGCGCAGGCCAGGTGATTTCGCCGTCTTTTACGACAGTCACGCCACGCAGAACCACATCTTCAAAGTCGATATCGATGTTGCCGTCTTTTTCTTTGCAAAGCAGCTTCATCAGGTTAACCAGGTTCGTACCGTAAAGCTGTGACGATTGCGTTGGCAGACGACCAACCATGTCTGTGTAACCGATAACTTTAACGCCGTTATCTGTTACAACCACTTTATCTGCTTCTGTATATTCGCAGTTACCGCCGTTCGCTGCAGCGAGGTCAACAATGACGCTGCCCGCTTTCATCGAATCAACCATCTCTTTGGTCACCAATTTTGGTGCCGGACGGCCTGGGATCAAAGCGGTAGTAATGATGATATCAACGTCTTTGGCTTGCTCAGCGTAAAGCTCAGCAGCTTTTTTATTGAAGTCATCAGACATTTCTTTTGCGTAGCCATCGCCACTGCCCGCTTGTTCCTGAAAATCGACTTGCAGGAACTCAGCACCCATACTTTCAACCTGCTCTTTTACTTCAGGACGAACGTCGAACGCGCGAACAATTGCACCAAGGCTACCCGCTGCGCCGATGGCTGCCAGACCAGCAACACCAGCACCAGCCACAAATACTTTTGCTGGCGGCACTTTACCTGCTGCAGTGATTTGGCCTGTGAAAAAGCGACCAAATTCGTGGGCGGCTTCTACCACTGCTCGATAGCCGGCAATGTTTGCCATAGAACTCAATGCGTCCAGCGCTTGTGCACGAGAAATGCGCGGCACAGAATCCATCGCCATAACATTGATTTTTTTGGAGGAAAGATCTTGCATCAAGGCTTCATTCTGGGCTGGCCAGATAAAGCTAATGAGCGTCGCGCCCTCTTTGATCAGATCAATTTCGTTAATTCCAGCCGCGTCGTCTTTGTGCGGGGCGTTAACTTTGAAGATAATGTCAGATTGCCAAACAGTGTCGGCATCAACGATTTTCGCTCCGGCCTGCTCGAAAGCAGCATTGTCAAAACTCGCCAGTTGACCAGCATCCTTTTCGACAACAACTTCGAAGCCCATTTTTAATAACTGCTCAACCGTTTTCGGTGTGGCAGCAACTCGCGTTTCATGCGCAAGTATTTCTTTTGGAACACCAATTTGCATAGTTAGTCCCTGACTATTGGCAGTGTAAGTAATCTGTTTGTAGCGAACTGAAAAAGCTTAATCAACAGTTTTGTAGGAAAAATACTAAAATAATCGATTAGCAAGCCCTTAACGAGGCAATTTTAATGACTTTTAGTAAAAAAATAACGCCATTTAGTTAAGGCCAGAGGTCAGACCTGATTCGAGGCGCTACGACTAACATGCTGATTTAATACTTATTAACTTCCCATTCACCTACATTTTTGCGACGTTCCGTATCCTTACGAACCGCTGGTGTACTTTTTGACCGAAATCCAACGTTTTTGCTTTGATCTCGGTCAGTTCCAATGAATTCAAATGCGCTGGGCATTAGGGCTCGTTCAATCAAAACATTCTTTCGCCCATTTGATCGATAAATAATTGAGACTTCTTGAGCATCAGTTCATTCGCCCCTTCTTCTGAAGGCAGAAGGTCTGAGCGAATGAAGCTGTGAGTTTTCAACTCACCATCGATTTCTTTGCAAATGCGCCCATTAATTCGATATTGGCCACCTTCTGATTTCGCTTCTGGATAAATCAGATAACCTTTGTATTCGGTTGCCTCAGTTTCTTTCGTTGGTTTTTCTTTACTACTGAATAACCAGTCAAAAAGTCCCACGTTAAATCACTCTCAATATTTGAATCAAATCAGTAAATCATAGTGACGAAACGCCCAGTTTTTGTCCAGTACACAAATGGGGAAAATTGAGGTAGGAGCACGATAAATTGTTGAGGTGAAGAAAATAAAAAAGCGCTGACCTCATAGCCAACGCTTTTCTTCTTTTCGTATATCGAATTGTACTATTAGCGGATCAGCCCGATATCGCGCTTGATGTGCTCTGGAAGTTCATTCGTTGAACGAACTGCTTTATTCAGATCACGTTTGCGCACTACGTCCATCGCATGGGCAATCAATCCTTTGAAAGAAACCGCATAGTTTTTCTGCACTTTTTCTACAGAAGCAACTGCTGGAGCGAAGTTAACTGCCTGTGTCATAACCGCCTCACTATGTGATTGTCTTTACTGAGTAAATTCTAATCATTTGCTCATAGCAGATAAAATGACTTAATTTGCTCTTATCAATTAGTTTTTCTTATTCGAAAATGATAATTCGGTCACCATGCAATGAGTAAAATCGGGTGCTAATTTGATTTAGAACAAACACATAGAGTAGAAACAAGCATTATTAATAGTTATTTATCAATTTCATTTCAGTTTGTTAACATCTGATTTTAACAAACATGACGAGACCACCTTGCTTGCATTCCTAAGTAAACATTCCTCTGTTCTTCTTATCGCTGCCGCCTTTGCCGGTTTTGCATTGCCAGAACTTTCTGAATCTGCTCTGCCATACCTCCCCTATGTACTATTTACTCTCATGCTGTTTACCTTGATGGGTATTGACCAGCGTGCACTCGTCAAATCGGTAGCTGACAAAGAGGCATGGCTTTACGCGCTGGTTCATAGTGGCGTCACGACACTGACGGTCACCGCTATTGGTACCGTGTTTGGAGCAAGCACCGAGCTCATGATGGCTGCCACCGCCGTTTGTGCGACAGGCACCCTGTTTGCGACCCCAGCCATTGTGCGTTCGGTTGGGTTTGAGCCCTTAAAAGCGATGGCTTTTACCATTACCAGCACATTGATAATGCCCGTTGCGCTTTATATCAACCTTGCCCTCTTCAGTGCGGATGAATTCTCTCTCGATCTTCAAGATTATTGCATCAGGCTCGTCATATTCATTTTTGGTCCAATGTTGTTCTCCTACTTGGTTCACCAATCAATACCCGAAGAACGTTTAGCACGTATTCATGGAAAGCTGGCACAATTCACCATCATTCTGGTCTTTAGCTTTCCTTTTGGCTTAACCGGTCAATATCGTTGGCTATGGGATAGCGATAGATCTTTTGCCATCACCATGCTGTTTATTGCAGTGGCAATTTGCGTTTTGTTTTTCATGATCGGTCTAGCAATCTATTGGCATAAAGGCAGATCAGAGGCATATGTGGCGGCAATCACATCAGGGAATAGAAATGTATTACTCACCTACTCTGTTGCGGGTACTTTCTTAGGGCCTTTGTATTTGCCGTTGATTGGAGCGCTGCAACTTCCTATCTATGTGCAGCCGATACTGGTGAAACTATTTTTGAAGAGAGACGGGAAGAGAACCGCTAAAGCATAGATTCATGCTGAAGCGTGAGCATTACCCGAGCAACACGCAGTGCCTGCCACTGGGTTTGTTTTGATGTTATCGCCTGAATGGGCCCTGATTCAGGCAAGCTTGCTGATCTTTCGCTTAAAGACCTGCCGCAGGCACGAAGTAAACCAGTGATGCCCAGGCAGCAATCCAGAAAGCGATAAGTCCGAAATCCATCCAATCACGTTTTTCCACCATGACTTCCCCCTTAAACAACATCTTTGTTTATATATCGGTCAACGGATAAAGAAATTGAGTTATTTCTTCACTGTTTTTATATAGACGGCAAATTTCCGCCATATATCTGTACTGATGCAAATTTCGGGCACAAAACTAAAAGAAATGTGAAGCAGGAAGTGAAATGTCAGGTGTAGGAACAATATAGGCGACAATCTTGCCGCCTAACAGTCAGATTTATCACAAGTAGTTCTTTGCTCAATCGCTAGACTGGCAAGGAAGGTAAGTTAAAAGGTTTTCTTCTGGTGCTAACAGTGTGTCTTTCGTTCTTGCAAACTCGATAAAACTGTCGGCAAGAGTGACATAAATGGAACGAGGTAATTCGCTCATACATTTCAAAGAATCATAGCCTTCTTTTCCTTGCGACGTGTACGCCGAGGAAACTGCGATGTATGTCTTCTCTAATTCGACTGTTTTCCAGGCTCCACCTAGCGTTTGATATTCCAACTGTGTAATTCGTTGACCTTTGGGTTTGCCACATTCGTAGGTATAACGCAGGCCAGCGGTATACGGAAAACTACCATCTCCTGTACCTTCTATGCCATTATTCGTCGCGTTATTGATGGCACCTTCCAGCGCCTGCATCACTTGAAGGCCTGTTGGTTTGTATAACATTAGATCGATGGCAAATGGCAAGAGTCTGCCCGCCACTTCTGCCGCACTCAGCTTCCCATATTCAAGGCTTACGCGAACACCACCCGCATTGTGAATAGCAAAGTCGACCTCATAACCGCGCGCTCTTGCAGAATAAATCATCCCTTCACAAACTAATGGAGCAATCTGGCTGCCGCCTTTTTCATCTGGTACACGGATATGGCGTAACCGGGCAGGCAATTTAGTGACAACGTCACTCTTTAATTTATCTACAGCCGGGCGATATCGCTCGGCTATCACCTGCTTTATCCCTTCATCACCGCGACAATGAATAACATTCTGCTGTTCTAGCAAATACGCTTTGGCTTTCTGGAACGCTTCATCAGGAAGATTTTGGTCCCAGGACGCATCCATCGCCAAACTGCGGCCAAGCATAAGGAAGTTGCCACCGCTATGCGCTGTCACCTTTCCATTTCCATCTAGCGTGACTGTCAGCTTTCCGAGGGCAAGTGAATGGCATCCGGCTTGCACCACAAGGGTGTCGTTAATCTGACGGCCATAAGGTCCCATGTCGCCAAGACCAAGATTGCTAAAGTCACCCTGTAACACATGACTATGACCACCCACAATCACAGAAAGACCCTCTACCTCTTCAGCCATTTTCAGGTCTTGGTCATATCCTAAATGACTGAGCAAGATAATGTGTGGTGTGCCGATTTCCTCGTGGATGTACTTAACCGTGTTTATGATGGTTTCTTTAGAGCTGACGAATGGTGTGTCAGGATCAGGCATGGCGATATCGGCCATTTTATCCAGAGCCACGCTGAAGATGGCCACTTTCTTGCCGCCAAACTCTTTCGTAAGTACGCTGGCAATTTTCAGGTCTGGATCATAGGCCAACAAAGGCGCTTTCCCTTTTACAGGAAACGGCTTGTTCGGGAGTTCTTTACTGACATCCCAGTTACCTGCCAGAAACGGAAAGGTAATTTGGTCGAGGAATTTTGAAACCGCGGCATTACCCAAATCTAATTCATGATTACCCAAAGCCATCGCATCCAGGTTCAACATGTTGAGTAAAGTGGCGTTGGCCTCGCCTTTAAATAGGCTGTAATAAAGCGTGCCTTGAAAGCAGTCCCCAGCATGAAGGAAAAGGAAGCCGTCCGTATCGTTTTGAGTTTCTTGTTTGAATGATTTAACGACAGAAGCAATTCGGGCAAAACCACCCACATTGGCATAAATACGGTCTTCCAAGCCATTTACAGCAAGCGAGATCGGCGTCGGTTCGAAGTGAGAGTGAGTGTCATTGATGTGCGCAATTGATAGCGTGATAGGTGTGACGTTGGGCATGATTTCCTTTATGGGCTGCACAAAAACGAAGTGTATCAGAGTTTAATCCTAGTTCACACACATCACACTTTTATTGCAAGGCTTGTTATGCAGGAGTCAACATATTGAGAACTCTGACGATACCACCCAAGATCAGGCTGAACATCGCGACGTACCACCATTTCATCTCGTCTCGAGAGAGGCTTTGCACGTGAAACAGAACAACATTGAGCTGATGCCAGTTCTCTGTTCGGGAAGCGTATTGAAAAGCGCAGCGAATAAGCGCTACGACACCTGTCACGAGTAAGACAGTTTCAATCGCGTGTGCAATTACGAGTAACAAGTGAAAACTCCAGTCGTTTTGTCATTTAGAAATAAAACAAAAGAGTTAACGCTATTCAACATTTTGTTTACTTTGACGTGCGTAATCGTGAAGCACCGTAAACTCACGTAAAAAAGGGAGCGCTATGCTCCCTTCCTTTCTATTGCCTGGTTCAATCTGTTAGTACCCCATTTTGGTAGTCCGTTATGGCTTGATTAATCTCTTCCATTGAATTCATCACAAACGGGCCGTAATGAACAACGGGTTCATCAATGGGGAGGCCGGACAATATCAATACCCCCGACTCTTCATTTGCCTTCAACGAAATAGCATCACCGCCAGAGAGTTGAACGAAGTGGCTTTGTTTGACTGACTCGCCCGCAACTTCCACCTCTCCTTTGTAGACATAAAGGTTTGCCTGATAGGTACTTGGCAACAAAATCTCACGACTTTGATCTGATGCTGCACGCCAGTCCGCAACAAACACTTCGATACTGGTTTGTTGTAATGGGCCTTCAACAGGCACACCGTTACTGACTGCATGACCACCAATCACCCGAAGTAAGTTTTCGGTTTCACCATACTCATTAATTTCAGGTGACTGAAAATCGTGGTACTGCGCAGGGCGCATTTTTTTCGCTGCCGGCATGTTAATCCAGATTTGAAACCCATGAAGTTCACCGTCACTCATGATCGGCATTTCACTGTGAATCACACCTTTGCCTGCACTCATCCACTGCGCACCGCCAGATTTAAGTTCACCAACATTTCCCATATGGTCGCGATGCTGAAAATGCCCTTTAAGCATGTAGGTCAAGGTTTCAATACCGCGGTGAGGATGCGGAGGAAAACCACCAATATAGTCATCAGGATTTACACTCTTCAGCTCGTCAATCATCAGGAAAGGGCTGAACCTTGGGTCATTAAAACCATGTGCGCGGCTGATCTTCACACCATCGCCGTCCTGCGATGCGTGAGAACGAATGACACGATGTACAGTTCTTGTCGTCATACTTAACTCCTTAGTTGAAGTCAGTTTAGGCAACCCCGTCACGAGTTAACACCACCTTAAAACTAACAAGTTATTCAATTTTTTCGAACGAGAATTTGAGGCTAGGTGACGAAGAAGATTGGATCTAAAAAGAAATGCTTTGCGAATACCATAGGTTCTGATATTTATCTGACTAATCGACATTCATGGATGAATATCAATGATTGAATGGCATGCCAATATCATGTGGCACCACACAGAGCCTTATCGTCGGTTCGGCGTGAATATCGGGCAACGAATGACTGTTTTTCGCCTAAATGATGACTCATTACTTGTTCACAACCCAGCCAGCCTATCCCCCCAACTTCAGGACCAACTCAAACGAATTGGAAAAATAAGCTGTATAACTACCGCCAACCTTCACTTACACCAGAATTTGTCTGATTGGTGGCTTACCTATCCGGAAGCACGCTTTTTTGCTGCCCCCGGTCTTTACAACAAACGCACCGACTTAGGATTTGATGGGATTCTTAATTCCACCACGTCGACTTTGTGGCGTAACCAGCTTTACCAAACGGTATTGAGAGGCAACGATGCCTGCGAAGAAGTAATCTTTTGCGACCCTAATAGTCGCACATTGGTGTTAGGTGAAAGCCTTTTGTTGCTCCAGGAAGGTAGCTTGCTCAGGCAATTTGTCGGTCGCTTACTGGGATGCCACAAAGAAGCCTGCGTCCCGCTTCCCTACCAAATACAGATAAAGGAATCGAAGTTGCTTCGTCAGTCTTTGCAAGAAATCCTGACATGGCCTTTCGATCATATTCTCCCCGTTCACGGAGACCCCATTGTTTTCAATGGTAAGGAAAAGCTCGCCGCCGCGTATTTGTGGGCATTTCACGGTGACAGGATTTCATAGCCCTTTCAGATTGAATCGCTATAATGGCGGCACTCTATAAGTTATGGCTAGTTATTCACGCAATGAAGCAAAATATTCTCACCTTTTTCAAAGGAATGGCAATGGGTGCGGCAGATGTCGTTCCAGGCGTTTCTGGCGGTACCATCGCATTCATCACGGGGATTTATGACACTCTGCTAGAGAGCATCCGACGCGTAAACCCTTCTATTATTTCACTGTGGCGACGCGAAGGCTTTGGCGCAGTATGGCAGCATGTTAACGGTACGTTCCTCGCATCCTTGCTGACTGGTATTCTCACGGCAATCTTGACACTGGCTAAAGCCGTCTCTTATGCCCTCGAGAACCACCCTATTGTTATTTGGTCATTCTTCTTTGGCTTGATCATCGCGTCCGCCATTCACATGATCAAACAAGTAGAGAAATGGTCCGCGGGTGAAATCGTATTGGCGATTGCAGGTGCTATTTTTGCCTACGGCATTACCGTCGCCAACCCTATCAGCATGCAATTTAGTATGCTGACGGTGTTTATTGCTGGCTCAATCGCTATCTGTGCGATGATCCTTCCTGGTATTTCCGGCAGTTTTATTCTGCTTTTGCTCGGTATGTATGCGCCCGTTTTGGATGCAGTCAAAAGCTTCAACATTCCAATCCTTGCTTTGTTCGCTCTGGGCTGTCTTGCCGGTATTTTGTCTTTCTCTCACGTGCTTTCATGGCTACTAAACAATTTCCGTAGTCTTACTATCGCCTTCCTCACCGGCCTTTTAATTGGTGCATTGGGTAAAGTATGGCCTTGGAAAGAAGCCATCAGCTTCCGCGTTAATTCGTCTGGCGAGCAAGTCCCTCTTGTTGAAAAAGTATTGTCTCCGGACGCATTTGAAGCCGCAACGGGACAACCAGCGCTTATGGGTACTGCAATTGTCATGATGATTGTTGGCTTCGCTCTGGTGATTGGTCTTGAGAAAGTGTCAGAAAAACTCGCTGACTAATTTATGCGCACCCTAATCAATAAGGCCTATTTATGAGGCCTTTTTCGTTATTTAGCCTGTCAATATGAGTACAATTGCTTTCATTTCAAGAGGTTTCTCACAACCTCAACATATATGAAATGATAAGCTGCTCACTCTTAGTTTTGGCTGTAGCTCTTTTATGAATTTAAACGGCACCGGACGCCGACGCGGCGTTGAATTAATGGGTCTAGCGCTTGTTGTCGCCTTTGGTTACATTTTTGCAGATAAAACCCTGTTTGATGAACCAACACCTGCCATACTCTCGCCAGCGCCAAACTGCACCATCGGCACGACCCCCTGTTCGTTTGACCACGCAACCGTCTCGATGGCATCAGCCACGGCCGCTCCTCTTATTCCGACTGAAATCCGTGTGGAAGTCTCTAATGCAAATGTCGATCACCTGATAGTAGAGCTTCAAGGCGTTGAGATGAACATGGGAATTTACAAACTCAAACTTTCTTCAGCAGGCAATAACGTGTATGCAGGAGACTTGATGCTCCCAATCTGCATGGAAGATGAAATGACTTGGCGAGGCGTAGTCAAAAGCCCTGATAACGCTCTCTCTTTACCTATTGACGTAAGGATGGCTCGATGAAAGTAAAAGTTCTGGTTGTTGTCGCTGCTCTTTTGGCTGGCTTTGGTGCGCGATACCTCGTTGACCAAAATAACAAACCTGCTGCTACCCCATCAGAAATCGGCCTACTTCAAAGTGGAACAGAAACCATCAACCTGTTTGATGAAAACGACGAAAGAGTGCGCGTGGTTTATTTCGGCTATACCCATTGCCCAGATGTATGCCCTACGTCACTGGCAATTCTCTCAGCATCACTCAAGTCTTTGCCTGAAGAAACACTCGAAGGTGTAAGACCCGTATTCATCACGCTTGACCCTGAGCGAGATAATGGTGAAGCCGCGCAAGAGTACGCTGGATATTTTCATCCGAATATTGAAGGTGCCAGCACATCAACGGATAAAACGACGGCATTGGCCCGAAAATATGGCGTGCTTTACCAAATTACACAGATGGAAGACTCAGCCATGGAATACGCCGTAGACCACAGCTCTTACTTCTATTTCCTGAACCCTAAAGGTGAGTTACTTGAAAAAGTGCCTCATACGTTGAATCCAAACATGGTTTCAGACGCCATTCTTAGGCTCACAACCCAAACACAATAAACACGATGAGATTTCGGCGACTTGTGGATACGGGTCGCGCTTTTTTAACAGGAGTTTCCAATGAACTTTCGTGCTTCTCTTTTAGCGGCCGCATTCAGTGCTATTTCTTTTTCCTCTTTTGCAGCGATTGAAGTTTCAGAACCCTACGCACGCGCTACACCGCCACACGCGCCAAACAGTGCAGCTTTTATGATGCTGAAAAATAGCGGGGATGAAACTGTGTCACTCCTTAATGCAAAAACATCCGTAGCGGGAGTTGTAGAACTGCATACCCATGCAATGCACGATGGCATGATGAAAATGCGTCAGGTAGAAAGTATCGAGGTGCCAGCAAATGGCATGACGGAATTGAAGCCGGGTGGTTTACACGTAATGCTCTTTGATTTGCAAAAACCACTTAAGGAAGGTGAGACACTTCCGCTAACGCTAACCTTTTCAGATGGAACACAAATTACCCAAGAAGTGCCAATCAAGAAGGTCATGGCGGGCGCACATATGAAACACAAGCACTGAAACGGTTATTAAACTAGCAAAGTTCTAGACTTTTATTCTGATGAGGGACTTAGATCTTTAAGCTGTATCAACATTGAGGCGCATAACTCTACGCACTAAGGGGCAGAATAGTAAAACGCAGTCTATGGTTATACTGCAGCCAGTTGTTTAAACAGGTAAATATTAAAGCAGTAAGGCAACCCAACAAAAACGAAGAGGTTTTTACTATGAAAATTCGTCTCCTAGCAGTAGCAGCAATCGCATCCAGCGCATTATTAGCTGGTTGTTCAAGCAATTCAGCGCTTGAGCAAAGCGTAGCTGACCTGTCGTCTAAAGTAGACTCTCTGTCTAACCAAGTTTCAGCTCTACAAGGCGACGTAGCAGACGTAGCAGCAGCATCAGCGCTTTCTTATGATGAAGCAGCACGCGCAAACGAGCGCATTGACAACATGGCGCAGTCTTACAGCAAGTAAGAACTACGCTATATTCCCCCTATAATTCTGCGGCTCCTTCGGGAGCCGCAGCGTTTTGTGCAAACGCATTTCCCACTTCAATCGGCACGCCTGATTGCACTGCCAGTGCAGCACGATAACGGCTAAAGTTCATTTGGTTTGATTTCAACCAATGCGCAATACGCGGATCAGGTTGAGTCAGAACTCGCTTACCTACCTCTGACTCATCAATGGAAAGAGGGCGATGCGCTTCAACATATACCGCACCGTCAGGTTCATAACTGGTTTTCACAGGCTCATTGATAATTCGAACCTTTTCTCCCAATACGACTTTCTCAAATAACCAAACGATATCGCTCGGTCTCATACGAATGCAGCCAGCACTGACACGAAGCCCAATACCGAAGTCTTTGTTCGTGCCATGGATAAGATAGGAGCCAGTGCCATAAGCCAATCTCAGCGCGTGAGTACCCAGCGGGTTTTCAGGGCCTGCAGGTACCACATCTGGCAGCACAATATTGCGCTCTTCCAAATACTCTTTTCTCAGGCTTGCAGGTGGTGTCCAGGTCGGGTTTTCACGCTTCTGGCTAATTTTGGTTGTCATAATCGGTGTTTCACGACCAACACTACCAATACCAATCGGGAATATGTGAACCTTTTGGTTTTCCGTATCGAAATAGTAGAGACGCAATTCCGCCAGATTGATAACGATGCCATCATAATCAACGTCAGGAAGGATCAATTGCTGCGGAATGGTGACAAAAGTTCCCGCTTTTGGCAGGTAAGGATCAATTCCCGGGTTTGCAGAAAGCAAAGCCAAAAAGCCTACGTTGTAGTCTTTGGCAATCAATTCGAGGTGCTCACCAGGCTTAACAATATGGACAGGGTTGTCCCCTATCAGACGTGTTTCGGCTTCTGGCCAAGCATACTCATTCGCCATTGATAACGTCGGTAGAAGGCTGGCAAACAAGACAGGGATAAGTTTACGCGCGGATTTCATCTCGCCTTTTTCTCTCAAGGTTTTTTGATATTAGTTTCTTCTTAAAAGATAACACGAGATATGACCTTTGCTCTCTGCTATGCCTTTCAATACACCAGATTATTCGCTGTTGTTTCTCATGGCCGACACACAAAGATAAAGAGCGCTTATCAGCGCTCTTTTAACAAAATGGTGCCTTGTTCAAAACATGCTCAGAAGAACATACGAAGACCAAAAGCTCCCTCAAACTTGAAAGCAGCGTCATCCTGCCAATACCAAGTTGTTCCCGCCTCACCATAAAGCTCGATATCACCATGCCCCATTGGAACAGCAATCCCTAGCCCAGCACGCGGCCCCCATTTATGGTGTTTATCGTCTACCCATTGGGCACCTGTGTAAGCATAAACTGGTGAAAATTCTGGACGGGCGAGCCAATCGCCCAGATTAAAGGTTCCGTCGACAGCGACGCCGTTTTCTTCAATGCCAATTGATACACGAAGGTTATGCTGGGCAATGCTGACACCAGACATAGGAGAACCGATGAACACGCCCGCCGAAAGGCCTTGCGCTGAAGCCGGCATAGCCGACGATGCAAGTGCGAGCATAAAAATATAACGTTTCATTTGAAAATCCATTCCCGGAGCACGTTTGGAAACTGACGGTTAAATAACCACTTAGTCAATGACTTCTCGTTCGACTTCACTCTACCCATCATCTATCGCAACTACCATACTGTAATGAACGTTTTTTGATAAAAACCTAATCCTTTGAAAGAATTTAAACGTTATATAGGTCTGATAGGTAAGAGTTGTAACGTGCCTTCGCACAGATTGAGGACGGAGTAACCTGATGCTGATCCGAGTGCCAAAGAAATCAGAAATAAAGGAAAATGAACTCACCCCGGAAAGTGTTTACAAGTCCCGTCGTGAAATTCTGAAAATACTCGGAATCGTGACCGCCAGCCTCCCCTTCGCCGCCCAATCCCAGGCCAATATTTTTGGCATTTTCGGTGGTGATGATGACAAAGCAGCTGACGGCACAACCTTTGTCAGATCCCCGCTGGTTGCAGAGAAAACACCTTATGGCAAAGGGCTGGAAACAACGCCTGAGTCCAAAGTGCTGACCTATAACAACTTCTATGAATTCGGCACTGGTAAAGGTGACCCTGTCGAAAACAGCCAGAATTTCGTTGTTAATCCATGGACACTCGAAGTCGATGGCTTAGTGAATAAACCCATGAAGCTTAGCTATGACGACTTGCTTAAAAAATTCCCTCTCGAAGACCGCTTCTACCGTATGCGCTGTGTTGAGGCATGGTCCATGAACATTCCTTGGGTAGGCTTTTCCCTCGCGGCACTGTTGAAAGAAGCGGATCCAATGGGAAGCGCAAAATACGTGGCATTCGAAACCCTTCATGATCCAAAACAAATGCCAGGCCAACGTTCACAGTTTGTTGGTGGTGGTATTGATTACCCTTATGTAGAAGGCTTGAGACTGGATGAAGCCATGAATCCGCTGACCTTGCTTAGCGTAGGACTGTTTGGTCAAACACTTGCACCGCAGAATGGCGCACCTGTGCGTTTGGTTGTACCGTGGAAATATGGTTTCAAGAGCATCAAATCCATTGTGAAAATTCACCTTCTGGAAGCGCAACCAGCAACAACTTGGAATTTGTTGGCGCCGCACGAATACGGATTCTATGCCAACGTCAATCCGCAGGTTGACCACCCGCGTTGGAGCCAAGCTTCAGAGCGTTTTATTGGTGAAGGTTCTATTTTCAGCTCGCGTCGCCAGCCGACTGCGATGTTTAATGGCTATCAGGAAGAAGTCGCTCACTTATATACGGACATGAACCTGAAGGCGAATTATTAATGCGTTTAACGCCCACGCACATCACGCTGATTAAAACTATTATTCACCTTGTTAGTCTTGGCTTTGCAGTCAACTTGGTGGACTTGGTTTTGTCGGGTCGATTTGGTGCAGATCCGGTCGATGGCATCACCCACTTCACAGGCATCGCTGCGCTGAATACCTTGGTGGTGACGATGTTGATCAGCCCAATCGCACGTTTTACCAAAAACGGCTTACTGGTTCGTTGTCGTCGCGTTGTCGGTCTTTATGCATTCTTTTGGGCAACATTGCATATGCTGACCTATTTTGCGCTCGATCTGACTTTCAATTTCTCGCTGCTTGGGACTGAAATCCTGTCCCGACCTTATCTGACATTTGGTGCATTGGGATGGCTGATCCTGTTTGCACTGACAATGACATCAACTGCAAAAATCCAGCGCAGTATGGGCGCGAAATGGCAGCAATTGCACAACCTCGTTTATGTTGCACTGATTGTTGGCCCCATTCACTTCTACTGGTCGTCAAAATCAGAACTCATTGAACCGACGATTTACCTACTTTTGGCGCTAACCCTGTTGGCGATTCGTTGGAAAACCCTCAAAAGAATCGTTTTACGACCAGTATTTAGGCGGACATAACCTCACTTTTGAACGGCTCTGCACAATTAGCGTATCCAGATATAGCAAATTTCAAATTTTTGCCATACTTTAGGGAACCTTAGCGCAACCCTATGTTGTAGTGTTGATTTTTGGAGTAGGCGTTTTTGCTGGACGAACTGATTTCGCAGAGCCTGAGAGACTTTCAATCTGATTGTGTCAGCTTTTGCGAACACCACTATCCGACAATCCACAATCGTGGAATGAAAGAAAGCCACTTGGGCAAAGCCTTTGCGCGTCGGTTAATTCACTCTTACGACAACCTCAACATTGACGCTCAATATGCTCAGCTCGATGAAGCTGGCGTACTTAAACATCCTGCATTTAGGATTGAAAGCCCAGACCACCAAATCTATATCGTCGCCCATCGCTTAATCAGTGCAAATGTCGCATGCCGCAAAGGGTTGGTGAAAGACACACAGTGGACGCTGGAACATCTCGATACCGCAAGCGACAAAGAAAAACGCTTGGTCATCTTGGCAGACCATTGGGTTGACCGTTCAAGTGCAAGTAAATCTATCCCTAGCTGGTGGTTAGGTCATCAACCCATCCATAAAGAAGAATATGTGGCGCAAGGCATTCGATTAGTCGACGCGGATCGCAGCCTTTCCGAAGATATTGCGCAAGAATGCAATCTCAGTGACGGTCGACACCGGATATTTCATCCTCTTTTCCGTCATCGCGATGGATTGCCACTGTTCAAATACATGCTACTCACCGCTGCCTACACGCTGTAACTGATCCACCCTGAACGGAATCTCATGACCATAGAAGTTCACGCTAACGACGCGATGTTGCGCGACGCACCATTGTTACGCCTTTTCCTTCGTTATTCATTGCCAACAATCGCTGCCATGCTGGTGACGGGTATTTATGTTGCCGTTGATGGCATGTTTATCGGCCATTTCGTGGGCGAAGAAGGACTAGCAGCTATCATGCTTGCCTATCCTATCGGATCCATTCTCTATGCCTTGGGCAACCTGATTGGCATGGGCGCTGCGTCTCTCGTTTCTATCAACCTTGGACAAGGAAAACCAAACGTCGCGCAGCATATTGTCGGGAACGCACTGTCCTTATCACTGATTGTCAGCCTTATTATCTCGATCGTCGGCGTGGCGTTTTGCGAAGATGTCATTCTCGCACTCGGTGCAGAAGGTCGGGTTGCAGAAATGGCCGTCACTTACCTTCGGTGGTATTTCGGGATGGGCGTATTTGCGCTGGTATCCATGGCATTCTCTATTTTGCTGAGAAACGATGGGGAACCAAACCGCGTTACTTTCATTATGATTTTTGGCGGTGTGCTAAATATCTTTCTAGATTGGGTCTTTATCGTTTTGATCCCATGGGAGCTGAAAGGCGCGGCGATTGCGACCATGCTGTCTCAGGCCGCAACTGCATTGCTTTGCTTACGTCACTTTTTCAAACCAACCACCCGGTTACGTTTTACGCTAAATTCCATCGTCATTAGGGCCAAAACGATCACAGACATTCTTCAACTCGGCATTCCGGGTTTTCTGATGTACCTGTATCTGTCTGTGGTGCTCACTTTTCATAATATGGCGTTTCTCGCCTCTGGTGCTCCTATCAATGTCGCTGCCTATGCCATAGTCAGTTATACAGAAGCCTTTTTCTATTTAGCTTTTGAAGGTATCGCCTTGGGCATGCAGCCAATCACCAGTTTTAACCTGGGTGCAGGCCAGATTCAGCGTGTTAAAACCAGCCGGAATATCGCCTTTGGTGCGACCATGATTGTCGCCGCTTTTGGCTTGTTTATCGTATACGGATTTCCTGAAGCCATTATTTATGCCTTTGGCGGAGATAATCCAGAGTTGGCTTCAGTGACCCGAGAAGGCATGTACCTCTACTTCTGGGGCTTGCCAATGGAAGGTTTGCTCCTGGTCGGTGCGATATATTTTCAGTCTATCAATCAGGCGAGCATTGCCAATTGGTTAACGGGCGGTAAACTGGTCATTATTGCCGCAATGTTATATTTCCTCACGAAACTCGCCGGCACAACGGGTACATGGATTTCACTCGCTTGTACCAGCACCCTGCTGACACTATGGATGCTGTGGAAGTTGTATCAAACTCAACCAGTTACGGTGTCACATAAAAAACCACCACAATAAGAGGCAAGGATGCTCGAAAAAATCATTAGCATACTGTTTCCGGTATTTGCCGTCGTCGCAGCTGGCTTTTTTGTAGGCAAGGCATTCAAACCTGATATGCGCCATATCAACAGAATCAATATCGATTTAATGGTGCCGTGTTTGGTGTTCACCACTCTTTCTGTGATGCCTATGGGCGGGCAACAAAACTCGCTCATCGTGGCTGCTGTTCTCGCTGTTCTGCTCCCCGGCGTTTTAATGTTTGGCATCGGAAAAGTGATGTCTCTGCCTTTCAAAACCTGGGGACCGCCTCAAATGTTCCGTAATAGCGGGAACCTTGCTATTCCTCTTTTTGGCTATGCATTTGGGGTAAGTGCAGAGGCGCCTGCCGTCTTGCTCTTTGTGGTTTCTGTCATTCTCCACCTTACCGTGGGTATGGCTTTGCTGAGCAACAGCGAATATCGCTTTAACAACGTCCTTAAAATGCCGCTGCTTTGGGCGGCTATGCTAGCGCTGGTTTTCAATTTCAATGGCTGGACAGTTTGGAATCCACTTAATGAAGGCATGACGCTCGTTGGAAATGCAGCGGTGCCCGTCATGCTGATTTCACTTGGCGTTCAGCTTACTGCCATTAAGTGGTCTGGGATTCGCATTGGGATTTTGAGCACGGTATTGAGCTTAGTGACAGGTGCAATCAGTTTTACTCTGATCTACTTTTTTATCCCTCTTCCGTCAGAGCACATGCGAATGATGCTTTTGTTCGCCATGTTGCCACCAGCCGTTATGAATTTTCTTTACGCCGAGCGCTTTAAAGTGGGCGCAGATGAGGTGGCGTCAATGGTGCTGTTCGGAAATGGCTTTACCGTATTGACGCTACCTTTGTTGCTTATCGCAGCCTTTGCATGGTTATGAGGCGTTAAAGAGACGGTTTCTTCCACACAGATTTAAAGTCGAACCAGCCAACGCGGTTTGAGGCGACATCTTCCAGTTCCTGTCCATCTACAACGCCCTGCCAGATATGGAAAAGTGGGACAATCTGTGAGGATTCAACCAGCAGACGTCCTAATGACTCCGCGTTGAAGGTTTCGTTTTTCTGGGCGCGCCACACTGCCATTTTCTCAATCAATGCCTCAAACTCACCCTCTGGCATTGCTGATGAAACATGATCAAAATTCATCAACCAAGGCAGAATGGCATCATGTTTCTTGCTGCCTAAACTCATCCCACAAAGCCAAATATCTACTTTTTTCGGGCTGGTAGGCTGCATCATTTCTTCGTATGGAACAGTGTGAATTTCCAGCTCGACGCCGTCCTCGTCCAACATGTCTTTGAGTGCCGCAGCGAGAAGTGGAAAGAGTGGATTATCGGCCTGATGAGCCAGCCTCAGTTTTGATTTTGATGGGGGCAATACATCTTGTCTCGCCGTTTTGGTATGTATCCATCCAGGAACTAAACCATAGGCATTAGTCAGACGGTATTCACCAATTCCCCTTTCCGCTAAGTGAGGCAACAAGAAAAGAGATGAAACGCGCTGACAAAGATAATCCGCCCAGCGCTTGTCCTTCGCAATACCCGTTTTTCTATTCAGCAAAAGGTAATCACAACCTTCGTCTATCTCCAATCGCTCGTTCGCGGCGCTTTGAAGTGCACCTTGTCGAGAGTCCAACGCAGTAGGATCAAGTGACGCGGTGGGCTGTAAATAACACATTGCCGCGCTATCCAACACCCATATCTCAATTTCATCAGTCAGTGCACGAAACCCGAAATACTGGTCGTGTGCTTTTAACACCAGGTGTCGCCTGTTGTTGTCGACGATTCGATAAGGGCCGGTACCAACAGGAAAAGCGTCAGCATCTTTACTTTTTGCAGCCTTGTGAGATTGAATCGACGCCATAGGAACAGCCAAGGTTTCAGCAAACCTCACATCAGGCCGGCTCAAAATGAAATCCACAACGTTCTCTGCCGGCGCTTCAATATGCTGAATATGAGAAAAGTAAGGACTGCCGGACATAGCATTAATTGACCAAATCACATCTTCTGCACTCAATAGCGTGCCATCATGAAATTTCACTGCAGGGCGCAAATAGAATCGCCAATGGGTATCTGTGATGGATTCCCAGTGATGCGCTAGGTCTGCCTCGACTTTCTCATTAGTTTCATTAAGTCGCGTCAATCCATTAAATATTTGTGAGACTAAATGCTGCTCAGAACGGCGCAAAGGTTTAGCTGGGTTTAACGTAGGGAATGAGCGGTAATAAGGAAGGCGGATGATCTGCTTACCTTCCTGAGTAGAAACACCTAACTGTTCCTGAATCAGTCTTGCAAGCTTGGCGGCATCGTTGTCTAGCTCCTCAAGTGCTGCGTCCAGTTTGCCTTCCTGAACCCACTTTCTAACGCGGCGCATTTGAAGATCGGAATCACTGCGGTGAAACGTCAGGCGACTCTGCTTTCCTCGGCCGACCGCGGGTTCCCAACTCAACCAGCCCTGCTCCGCCATCTTATTGAGCACCATTCTTGCGTTGCGACGGGTACAACAAAAGATGTCCGCCATGGTCTCGAGATTGGTATCAGCGTCTTTTCCGTCGAAACGGTTATAAATCATTGAAAACTGCGTTTGAAGGCGTTGTCCGGACATAAAAAGGGGAACCTGAGAAGTCAGCGATTATCGAATCCATTTCCTATTTTATACCTAAAATCATGATTCTCCAGCAATGGTTAACTGGTCAACTTATCGCCATTCAGCTTGAGTATTTCCTCATTTTGTTGGTGAGCCATTGTTATTTCATCAAACAGCGCTATTATCGAAACACGATTGAAGATTGCCTTCACGCTGCCGAGAGATTGAGTTCTCGGACATTCTAGATTCCGGAGTTCTTATGAGCGAATCCACCGTTCTTTCCCACTTCCACAAAAAACAGGCTTGGATGGCAAGCCACGTAGAAAGTGCACAATTCCCAACGGCTGAAAGCAAAGAAGGTTTACGTTTGTACAGGGCAGCGGAGGCAGAACCCGCTTCAACGGAAACATCGTCCGGTGGCGCAACAGAAGGCTTTACATTTTATGAGGTTGATTGTCACCCACTGATGGTTCGCTACGCGAAAACGCTGGCACAAAAATGGCCAGAATCAGAACGCGAAACCATCATGGAGTTCTTATCTCAACTTTCGCTAACAGATTTGCCGACGCCAGACGGCATGCATGTCGAACTGTATGTCGCAATGCAAGAAGGTACACCAGTGGCAACAGGAATGTTATTAAGCTCGGAAGAGTCTGGTGGAAAAGTCATCGGGATCTACGATGTATACGGACTGACAAGTGATGCTTCAAACGCCATCAAACAACACCTTATTTCATTGGCAGGTGATGGAAACGTAGTAAGCGAATAGCGTAACGTATTCCCAGAAACACAAAAGCAGAGCTCAGGCTCTGCTTTTTCTTTTTATCGCTTTAGCGCTTTTTAATTTTTATTCTCGACTGAAAATTGGGCTTTGAAAAAGTGTATAAAACAGTCGTAACCGGAGCGTTTATGAACGGCAAGCACGCTCTTTTTTAACGATAAAGAATGCTGCAACGATAAATGCGACGACCAGAATTGTTTCCACGTTTCTCTCCTAAATAGTTTTGCTCTGCGTTCCGTAGCACCGTCAAAACCACTACCACGTCTTGCTTTTGCGAATTGATGTTTTTTTGTTCGGCGCGAAGTATAACCAAATCCCGTTAGCAAATCTCGTGAAATGTTAACTTTTTGGCTAAAAAATTCACTACAACTATGGAAACCGTGAATTACCTCCATAACCACTCATACAGCGTAAAAGCCCTTAATACATATTTCATTGATTTAAATCAGGAAAAATAAAGCCACCCTATAGTGAGGCGGCTTTTAATTCATGAAATAAATATGCATTTTCTACTGGATTTGCGCGCCTTCTTCAGCCCACTGTCCGATCAATTCACGTTCTTCCTGTGTCATTTGGGTCAGATTGCCAAGAGGCATAATATTTGTGGTCACCGTCTGCGCTACGATTCTGGAGACTTCTAGCTGCATCTGCTCTGGGGTATCCAACATGACTCCCGCTGGAGCAGTGGCAAAAGCAGGGTGAGTTGGCGCTTGGGAGTGGCAAACCGTACAACGCTCCAAAATGATCTCTTGTACCGAAACAAATATCAGATCTTCGTTACCGATAGATGAAGTCGGCATGTCGTGAGAATGACCTGCTGAGACGTTTTGAGAAACAGACTGAGGCGCAGAGACAAATGCCAGACAAACCAAACCTAACGCTGCAGTTGGGATGGTCCACGCATACTTCTGACTTCCATGACGCGTATTGAAGTAATGGCGAACCAATACGCTAATCACTGAAAGACCTGCCAAAATTGCCCAGTTGTATTCGTTGCCATAAGTGCTGGGGAAATGATTGCTGATCATTATGAACAGCACAGGCAGCGTGAGGTAGTTGTTGTGACGTGAACGCAACAGGCCTTTAGCAGGAAGCTCAGGATCCGGCTCTGTGCCCTCTTCAATCGCTTTCACTAATCCGCGCTGCGCTGGCATGATGATACGGAACACATTACCCACCATGATAGTACCGATAATGGCACCCACATGAATGTAAGCGCCACGGCCACTAAAGACCAAACTCAGCGCCCAGGCAGCAAAGACTAAGAAAGCGAATAACACTAATCCAAGTAACATGGGCTTTTTGCCCAGAGGGGAATCACACAGAAAATCGTAAACAAACCAGCCCGCAATCAAAGACCCAACACCGATCGCCACCGCTGTCATTGGCTCTATACCCGACCCCGGTTTAACGAGGTAAATGTCTGCATTGGAGTAAAAAACAATGGTGAGCAGTGCAACACCCGTGATCCAGGTGAAGTAAGCCTCCCACTTAAACCAATGAAGTGTTTCAGGCATTTTAGGCGGCGCTAGTTTGTATTTCTCGAGGTGATAGATACCACCACCGTGTATCGCCCATAAATCGCCGGACAATCCTTCTTTAGGATTCGATCTGTTTAAGTTGTTTTCCAGCCATACGAAGTAGAAAGACGCACCAATCCAGGCAACACCAGTAATCATGTGTACCCAGCGCACTGCCAGATTGAGCCATTCCGTGATATACGGATCCATAACAACCTCCTGTACGGACGCCGTCGCTAAATTTGTCTGCTACAAAAAAGCTTACGTCGTCCCTTCCTGTTTTTCTCAGATATCGGCCTGTTCGTTAACCAAAGCAACAAATCGCTTTTGTTAAAATGATGACGTTAAAAATTGGGCGCCAATATCACACGTGTTTGTTCTGAAAAGAAAAACTCGTCACAGTTATTACCTGCACCTTCCCTGTCAACCACCAGAAACTGGTCATTCGGTGTCAAAGCAAGAACAGGATGATGCCAAACGCCCAGATGGTAGTTCACCCCTTGGCTACCTTTTGCATGGAAAGCGCGGATCGAACCTGGATCCGGCGCTTCTCCCGGCGGCGCGACCACCACCAGATAGTCATTGCCGAGCAAAGGCATAAAAGCCTGTGAGCCCTTGGGATGGCGTTCCAACATCATGATGTGCAAAGGATAGGAAAGAGGGGTCGCCTGAAATATATTGATGATAACGCCACTGCCCTCGTCAACTTGAGTCGTTGTGAGCTTATGGTAACGACGCGTCGAGCCGTTATTAATCATGAAGTAGTCACGATTTTCGGCTTCAATCACATCGCCAAACGGCATGAACGCTTCTTTCGTCAGCGGTTCCGGTTTTAACATCAATTCCGTGACTGGCACTCTTCCTTCTCCTTTGTCTTTTTCTCACTGTAACGGGTAATCAGCTCAGCCAGATTTCCTGCCAAATAGGCGTACACGACTTATGCCGCCATCTGGGAAAATGTTGACCCTGACGTGGGAGATCGCACCCAAATTATTCACCTGCTCAGCAAACTCATGGATGGCGTCTGCAGACAGCTTCTGACTTGGCAAGAGCTCACGCCAGAAGAGGCTTTGCGTGGCAATTTGCTCGTCAGTGCCACCTTCTACAAAAGCAGCTTGAATCGAGACGCTATCTGGGAAATTTCCTTTGAAATGGGCTGTATCAATAACAATCCGCTCTACCAATCCCGCATGCCCCATAGAAAGGATGACCCAGTCATTCCCAGGCACGCGACGACGCGCTGTTTCCCAGCCGTCTCCCATATTGACACCGCGACCAGGCATGATCAGGTTACTCATGTGACCGAAGTGTTGGTCATTACATGCCAGAGCGCGTCCGCCGTTTTCTACAGCGACTAGGTCGAGTTCGCTTTCCGGGTTAACGCGTTCCCAATCAATTTCAGGATGACCATAAACACGAAGCCTTGCTACCCCACCGTCTGGATAGATATGAAAGCGGACATGGGTGAAGGGTCGGTCAGAATAAATATCTGCAAAGTGGTGGCTGTCTCCCTGAAGATTCATTGAAGGCAGAAGTTCTTCCCAAGTCTGTTCGTCGGTTGGATTACCATCAGGGCAGTAACAACCTTCCAGTGATGCTGAAGGAGGAAAGTTTCCAGTGAAGTGAGAGGTGTCTATATCTACGCCGATGATCTTGCCCGGCAAACCAAGGCGAATCACACAGTAGTCGTGGCCTTCTTCACGCTTGCGTCGCGATTCCCAGCCATCCATCCATTTACCGTTATCATCGTAAACGTCTTCTTTCCATTCCGGAGGCGCATCATCAACAAGACGTTGTTTGTCTGCGAAGAAGTCATCTGTCGCGTAGATCGCTTCAGTACCGAGCCGGCTACTGGCGAGATTAACGAGCTTGACGAAGTCAGGACGATTATCCATTTCCATTGCTTCCTTTATCACATATATCTGAGACACCGGATGACGTTAAAGCTGTGGTGTCGGTGGATACAAAAGGTCGCGTCTTTTCCCCTTTCACTGTAGCTGGAAGCATCGAGCGTGCTTCCGGCGAGCTTCAATTTGCGAGACGCTGAATTCGTCGACAAACCCTGAAATAGGATTGATATGTCGACGGCCAGAGAGCTACAAATCACGTAGCCTGAACAGTGCGATTTTGTTGATTTCAGCAATCGCAGTGTTGAATTCAGTTGTTACATCGTTTTCTAAACGTTTTTCGAACGCTTCAAGAATCAAGTGTCTGTTTGCCCCTTTCACCGCCATGATGAAAGGAAACTGGAACTTTTCTTTGTAGCGATCGTTGAAATCGGTGAAACGAGCAAACTCTTCTGAGGTACATTGATCGATACCTGCACTTGCCTGTTCTGACGTTGACTCTGCCGTTAATTCACCAGCCTGAGCTGCTCGACCTGCAAGGTCGGGGTGAGCCAGAACGACCTGCATTTTTGAAGAGTCTTCCGCATTGTTGAGCACATCTGCCATGCGGGAGTGAAGCGTCTCCTGTTCATCAAACGCTGCATCAAGCCCAGCACCATAAGCTTGCTCTGCTACCCAGGGACTGTGCTCGTAAACCCCGCCAAACGTATCGACAAACTCTTCTTTCGTTTGCTCGCTGGGGCGACAGGTTGAAAATCGTGCCATTACTATGCCTTTCCTTAGACCTGTTTAGTCATGCTTGGATGTGGGTGATGATTGTGCCAGTGTTTGGCGATATCAATTCGACGGGTGATCCATACCCTGTCATGTTGCTTCACGTATTCTATAAACCGCTTAAGCGCAGCCAGTCTTCCCGGTCTGCCAATCAAGCGGCAATGCAAACCGATAGAAAGCATTTTCGGTTCGTCTTGTCCTTCTTCATACAGCACATCAAAACTGTCTTTGAGATACTGAAAAAATTGCTCGCCAGAATTGAAGCCCTGAGCGGTAGAGAAGCGCATATCGTTTGTATCCAAGGCATACGGAATGACGAGTTGAGGCTTACCTGGTTTGGTCCCATCTTCATGCCAGTACGGAAGATCATCGTCATAAGCATCAGAGTCATAAAGAAAACCACCTTCTTCAGCGACCAATCTACGGGTGTTTGGGCTTGTTCTGCCCGTGTACCATCCTAATGGCCGCTCTCCTGTGACCGCTTTAATCGCCGCGATAGCTTTTTGCATGTCTTCCCGTTCGTCTTCTTCACGAACATATTGATAGTCAATCCAACGGTATCCGTGGCTGCAAATTTCGTGACCTTCTTCTGCCATCGCCTGAATGGCCTCGGGATATCTTTCGGCGGCCATCCCAACGGCAAATACCGTCAAGGGCATCTCATGTTGACGGAAAAGTTTTAATGTCCGCCATAGTCCAGCACGCGTGCCATATTCGTAGATTGACTCCATGCTGATATGCCTGACACCTGCCAAGGGTTGTGCGGAAGGAATTTCAGATAAAAATGCTTCTGACTCCCTATCCCCATGCAATACACAGCGTTCGCCGCCCTCTTCAAAATTCAGTACAAACGAAACCGCAATCCGAGCCTCCCCCGGCCATCTTGGATGAGGGGGATGAGCACCATAGCCTTTCAAATCCCGAGGATAGTCACTACTCATCGCGCCATTCCTATCATTAAACCTTGCGTTAAACCTTGCGTTAAAAGCCTGAAGCTCACCGTTTCTCTTTATCAGTTTATTCGGAGCAATCAAAGGAGGATCTTTCTCCTAGCTGGTAAGCACATTTTTAGTATTACATTTTGTATACAATTTACAAGAACAAGTTAACGAAATGTTGTCGCCTTCATGTTTCTAGAAATCCATCTCATGCGAGTTTTGCATCAAATTCCTGCGTTAACCCCTTTATATAACGGCTTTCCCCTATGATTCTCACTATTGATACTGCGCATTTTTCGACCTTTACAAGAATTAAGTATTGTGTACATTTTAAGTTCATAGATGTGCACACAGAATGAAATGCATCGGATCATACACATATTATTCGCTCTCGAAATCACGTTGATCCTCGCTAGATACAAGAAAGCGCGAAGGAATAAACCTTAGAGAAAAGGACAGAGGTAAATGGGAAAGCTCACAACGCATGTGCTCGACACGGCCAAAGGTAAGCCGGGGGCGGAGATTGAAGTGTCGTTATTCCGTGTAGACGGAAATACCCTTCAACACGTCATCACCATGACGACCAATCATGACGGGCGAACCAATGAGCCATTGCTGGAAGAGACAGACTTCCAACGAGGAAAATACCAACTGCAGTTCAATACTGCCGAATACTTCAAAAATAGCGGTGTAGCACTCAGCGATATCCCTTTTCTTGACGATGTCGTTATCCGCTTTGGCATTGATGACGAGAATGCGCATTACCACGTCCCTTTACTGGTTTCTCCCTTTAGCTTTTCAACATACAGAGGTAGCTAGCTGATTGGCCTACGTATGTTCATTTGAATAAATAAACAGAATCAATGCGAAAAGGAAAAACTCGCAGTAACTCCTAGAAGGAATATATCAATGGATAAGCAAAGCACTGCTGAACAACCCATAGGAAAGAGTGGCTTTCTCGAACGCTACTTTAAATTGAGCCAACACGGCACATCGGTTAAGAACGAGCTCATCGGTGGGGTCACCACTTTTGCCACTATGGCGTATATCATTTTCGTGAACCCCAATATTATGTCTGCGTCCGGTATGGATCCTGGCGCGCTGTTTGTTGCTACCTGTATTGGTGCCGCAATCGGTACCCTGATGATGGGGCTGTTTGCAAACTGGCCGGTGGGGCTTGCCCCGGGCATGGGCTTGAACGCTTTCTTCGCGTTTACTGTAGTCGGTGAAATGGGATATAGCTGGCAAGTTGCCCTTGGTGCGGTCTTTATTTCCGGGGTCATTTTTGTCGGCTTGAGTGTCTCCCGGGTTCGAGAGTGGATCATCAACAGCATCCCTTCTTCACTGCGCTATGCCATGACAGCGGGCGTGGGTCTATTTCTCGGTATTATCGGCTTAAAAAGCGCTGGGATTGTGGTTGGCAGCCCTGCCACTTTGGTAACGCTTGGCGACTTTACTCAGCCACCTGCCATTCTCGCTGCTGTGTGCTTCTTCATCATTTCTGTATTGGCAGTTAAGCAAGTTTTCGGTGCCGTTCTAATCGGGATTTTCGGTACCACGCTGATCGGTTTAGGTCTCGGCCTTTTCGAATACGGCGGCATCTTTTCAGCGCCACCAAGCATCGCACCCACCTTTATGGCAATGGACATTGCGGGCGCTCTGAATGTCGGCATGATCAGTATCATTCTTGCCTTCCTGTTTGTGAACATGTTCGATACCGCGGGCACACTCATGGGCGTGGCTGAACGTGCCAATCTCATTAACAAAGAAACAGGCAAGATTGATGGCCTGCCAAAAGCGCTGAAAGCGGACAGTATGTCCAGCGTTATTGGTGCATGTTTCGGTTGCCCACCAGTGACCAGTTACGTCGAAAGTGCTTCAGGTGTTTCAGCGGGAGCACGTACCGGACTGTCAGCTATCGTCGTGGGTGTTCTGTTTCTGGCAGCCATTTTCCTCTCACCATTGGCAGGAATGATCCCGGCTTACGCCACTGCAGGTGCACTCATTTATGTCGCTTTTCTCATGATGAGCAGCATCCGTCACGTGAACTGGGATGACTTTACTGACTCTGTGCCAGCCGCTGTCACCGCATTAATGATGCCGCTGACTTTCTCTATTTCAAACGGTATCGCACTTGGGTTTATTACTTACACCGTACTCAAGGCGGGCACAGGAAAGTTCTCGGATATTTCCATCGCCATGTATGTATTGAGCATTCTGTTTGTGTTCAAACTGATCATCCTCGGATAACTAATAAAGGGGCACAAAGAGGCCCCTAATTTTTAATTTTTCGTTTCAAAAGGACCAACGACGTCCCAAGGGGTAATTCGATATTCACCACTAACGCTGCCGCATTAAAAAAGGAACGCAGGCAGCTTAAAGGAAGAAGTTATGAAACTGCTCTATGAATTAAACGATAAACCACCTGCAGGCTCCACAGTCCTGCTAGCCATACAACACATGCTTGCCTCTATCGGCGGTATTATTGCTGTACCACTCATTGTTGGCACTGCCATTGGCCTACCAACCAGTGACGTTGTCACTCTTATTAATGCTGCACTATTCATCTCAGGTGCTTTTACCATAATACAGTGTATTGGCGTGGGCCCTGTAGGCATCAGACTGCCAGTCGTCATGGGTTCCAGCTTTGCATTTCTAGGGATAGCTATCGGCATAGGTAAGGCTGACGGTGTTTCTGGGATTATGGGCGCAGCACTGGTTGGCGCGTGCATGGTGATCGTCTCCGCCTTCTTTATGGAGCAAATCCGTAAACTCTTTCCACCGGTTGTCAGTGGTGTTGTCGTTACGCTGATTGGTTTAACCATACTGCCCGTTGCCATGAACTGGGTGGGTGACGCGCCGGCAGGCAGCGAACATTTTGCAACACTACCCAAGCTTTTCCTTGCTGCCGTTTCTCTTCTAGTTGTTTTGCTCGTTGCGACTTACGCAAAAGGCTCAGTAGCTGCATCAGCGATTGTCATCGGCTTGGCTGGCGGGTACTTGGTGGCACTGAGTATGGGCATGGTGGACATGAAACAAATCGGCGAAGCAAGTTGGTTCGCGACACCTGACCCTCTCAAGTTTGGACTCAGCTTTTCATGGCCAGCCATCGTGAGTATGTGTCTTGCCTATATTGTCGTGATCGCAGAAGCTACAGGCGATTTCCTTGCACTTGCTAGCAATTGTCACCGTACGATTTCAGGTAAAGACCTCAAACGCGGTCTACTGGGCGATGGCATTGGTAGTGCGGTAGGGTCATTATTTGGAGCCATGCCATTAGCTTCATTCAGCCAGAATGTCGGCATCGTTGGTATCACTGGCGTAGCAAGCCGTTACGTGGTGGGCACCGCAGGTGCTCTATTGATCCTTGCTGGACTTTTCCCGAAATTCGGAGCACTAGCGGTGACAGTACCAAAACCAGTGCTTGGTGGCGTCGGTTTCATCATGTTCGGTATGATTGCCTATGCGGGTATCCGTATGTTGGTGAAAGCTGCCGACACACGCCGCAATGCTCTTGTGATTTGTGTCTCCTTGGCAGCAGGGCTTGCTGTCACTATCAAGCCTTCTCTGCTTCAGCATCTGCATCATGATGTCGCTCAGCTTCTTCACTCGGGTATTACCACGGGTACCATCGTGGCTGTTGTTCTGAATCTGGTGCTTCCGAAGTCGAAAGAAGATGTCCATGCTGAAAAGCAGGCTGAAGAGGAGGAAATGAACAGCGATCATTCGATCCCGCTAAGTGAAGACACTGCGGAGCCTGCAATGGCTAGCACTTCTTCTCAGAGTGATGTGTCGACAGATCAACCCTCTAAACCGACGCAATAAGCCCTCCGTGTCAGCCCCGATTTTCTTAGAATCTCGGGGCTATTCTTTTTCCAGCAAAGGATACAAATACATGGCGACTACCTGGATTAAAAATCCTCTCGCGATTTGGACTGGAACGAATGATGACGCAGCCGGCGGCATTGTTGTTCAAGGAAACACCATAGTAGAAGTGGTCGCCAAAGGCGCTGCTCCCACCCAACCTTTCGACCATACTCTAGATGCTTCAGAGCATGTTGTGTTACCCGGCTTGGTTAACGCCCATCACCATTTCTACCAGACGCTCACCCGTGCTTATCCCGATGCTTTGGACAAAGAGCTATTCCATTGGCTTAAGGCGCTATATCCCGTTTGGGCTGGCCTTGATGAAGAAATGATGCAGCTTGGGACAGAGCTCGCTAGCGCTGAACTGCTGCTCTCCGGGTGCACCACAGCTTCCGACCACCATTACTTAATCCCAGTTGGTTTGGAGCACGCCATTGATATTCAGGTAGAGGCCACAAGAAAACTCGGTTTGCGCACTGTGCTTACCCGAGGATCAATGAGCCTTGGTGAAGATCAGGGCGGGTTGCCCCCAAGGCACACCATTCAAACTGAACAAATCATCATTGATGATAGCGTTCGCCTAATCCGCGAATATCATCAACCTGAATTTGGCGGTATGACCCAAATTGCCCTCGCCCCCTGCTCTCCATTTTCTGTCACTACAGAGCTTATGAAAGAAACATCTCACGTCGCTAAACAACATGATGTGATGCTTCATACCCATCTTTGCGAGACCATAGACGAAGAGAACTTCTGTCTAGAGCGTTTCGGTTATCGTCCTGTTGACTATTTGGAAGAGGTGGGCTGGCTGCATGATAGAACCTGGTTGGCACATGGTATACATTTCAACGACGAAGAGATTCGCAGGCTTGGGCAATCAGGCATTGGAATTTGTCACTGCCCAAGTTCTAACATGATGCTCGCGTCGGGTATTTGCCGAAATCTGGAGCTAGAAGAAGCTGGTGCTTCTGTTGGTCTTGGCGTGGATGGCTCCGCATCGAATGATGGTTCCAATCTGGTGAATGAACTACGAATGGCTACCTACATTCAACGCCTGAGGTATGGTTCCGCCAAAGTCAGTCACTTTGATGTCTTCCGCTGGGCGACGCAGGGCTCTGCGAGAAATATCGGTCGAAAAGACATCGGTACGCTGGATAAAGGCATGTTGGCCGATATTGCTATGTTCAAGCTGGATGAAATTCAGTTCTCTGGCAGCCACGATCCTCTGGCTGCGCTAGTACTTTGCGGACACCATCGTGCAGATCGCGTCATGGTTAATGGTGATTGGCGCGTAGTTGATGGCGAATTGGTCGATGTTGATAAGCAAGAGTTGATGGTAAGACACCGTTCAGCAGCAAGAAGGCTGGCGGATAAAGCTCAACAACTAAGGCGCTAAAAAGCGCCTTAGTGTTGCAGTATTAGCCATGTTAATTAGGAGAACGCTTAACCGATTTCTTTCCGCTCAAGCTTTGCGCGTTGATCTCTTTACCGGTGACATAGTTGAACGATGAAACCACCAGCGCGTAAACAACATCGACTTCAGTTTGAGTAGAAGGTGTGTAGATCATGACGAAACCCTCCCAACCCAAACGTTTAGATGACCAAGGATGAAAGGTTGCCCAGTTGTTTTTCACCGCTTCTTTGGCTAACTCTGGTGGCAGTGAGGCATGAAGACTGCCGTCGGGGTGTAAATGCGCGAATTCTCTGCCACCGACAATTGCCTGAGGATTCGCAAGCGGAATACCGTCGCCAACCCAGAAGCCTTCCGCACCAGGAAGAGAAAGCATTGAGCTTTGCAAAGATACATCTGGGATCTTAGCCACCTTACTTCTGAGTTCAGCAATCAGGCTTGCATCTGTTTCTATATTCAACTGCACATGAGGAACGCTCTCCGTCGTATCCGGAATAGCCGTAGTTCTTAGAGGAAGGCTTTCAGGTACACCGGCATTGGCTTTAAAGGCCACCGTAAATATCCATCCACAAAGCCAAAGCATACTTTTCAGTCTATCCATCTTCATATCCCTTTGTTGATCCAACTCAGCCTGTCGCACGCAAACAATGTACATCAGGATGATTGCCAGTATTATCGTGTACAAATGGACTTCATAATTCGCTCAGGAAGAACAATGATTGAATACCTCAAGCATATGGCTATCTTTGTCCGTGTTGTCGACGGTGGATCATTCCGAGCTGCCGCCAAACAGCTAAATCTTGCTCCTTCCCGAGTGAGCCAAACCATTTCAGACCTTGAAGATTAACTAGGGAAGACGCTGCTCTACCGCACTACAAGAAAGCTTTCCCTGACCAATGAGGGGCGCATGTTTTACCCTCGAGTGGTAGAAATGCTCAAGCAGGCAGAATTGGGGTTAAACGAGCTCAATGCTATCTCGGTGGAACCCGTCGGAGAATTGCGGATCTCGCTTCCGGCATTTCTTGCTTCCTCTGACGTATCCACTGCGCTAGCTGCGTTTACGCGCTTATACCCTCGCGTTTCCCTGTCAATTTCTTACACAGACATGCCCGTCAGCCTGATTGACGATGGGTATGATTTGAACGTACGGATTGGTTGGCTAGACGACAGTTCCATGCTTTCGAGAAAGCTCGGTGAATATCAGCGCGTTTTGGTCGCTGGCGCCGAATATGCCGCTTCTCAACCACCACCGCAGCATCCAGACGATCTTGTTGATCTTGAGTGGTTAAGCTTCAAACATCGTAAGGACAAAATGGAGTTCATGTCTGGCGATGACAAAGTGCTCGTCGTTTTTAACAACTTTCAATTGCAAGTCGACACCATTGAAGCGCTTTGTCATCTCGCTCATCAAAATGCCGGGATCGCGATTTTACCGCAACATATCGCCGAGCCAGGGCTAAAATCTGGCGCGCTGGTGCAGCTTCTTCCGGATTGGTCTCTGCGTAAGCTTGGGCGATACGCGGTTTGGCCGGATAAAGCACGAAGAGAGAATCTGACGCTCTTGTTGGCTCGGTTTTTGGCAGACCAGCTCGCGGAATGAGCACATAAACAAACGCCCCTATTCTATTAGGGGCGTTTGACTTAATAGCGCTATTTGCAGTGGAAGTTTAACGCGCCAATTTACCTAAAGCTTCAGCCACCATATCTACATTGCCAATACCACCGGATGGCAGATAGCCGCTACCGGAGAATCCTGTAAAGGCTGATGGTGCCTCACCAATCAAAGAACTCATGGTCGTCCCGGGTTTTGCTGCTACGTATACGTTAGGGCCAGCAGTTTCAGTGAACGTCTGATCCGTCACCAAATTGCTGAGTGCTGAAACACGTTTTTTGCGGTCAACACTCCACCAGTTCGCCACAAAATTTGCCCCGCCAGGGTGACATTCCGCGGTTGCTTCTACCACTTCACCGAAGATGCTAAATGAATAGTCATGACTGCCCGGCACACTCACACTGAGTTGTGCAACATCACAGGTGCCCGGAGTGGTATCAACCTGCGCGTTAATCATGTGCTCATTAAACATCGCGGTTTCCATCCCCATTCTTTTCATCGCACCATAGTAAGCAGGAGAAGAGGTTTGGTAGCTCAATGCATATATATTGAAATCTGCACCGTTCGAACCGTCGTTATTGAACGTCGTCGCTGGTAGATTGGAAGTATTGATTGGTGTGCCCACATGAGCAAAAGCGACATTCTCATCAGTGAAAACTTCACCCTTGGCATCTGTCACTTGGATGACTTCGCACTGCAAAGAACGAATAATCAGCATGCCGAGGTTGTCTGAACCTTCGAACACAAACCCCATATCTGAAAGGCTGTTTACTGTAATGCCTGACGGAACCAGCGAAGTCAGCGCATCCTTCTGAACAGCTATACCTCCCGCAATTTCCCGGCAGTTCGAGAAATCCACATCAGAGTTGCTGAAGCGCTTACCTTGATAAGACTGTTTGTGAGATTTCACAGTGTCAGCGCCTTTTGGGCTTCCTTCTTTCGCCATCACCGCTGGAGCAAGTGCCATTGAAGTAACAAGCGCTGTTGCTAAGGTGACTTTATTGATTGTCATGCGAACTCCTTATCCATAGTCGTACTGTTTGTTGTACAGAAACCAATCTACAGCACCGTGATTAGCAACATAATCCGGTATTAAATGAACTAATAGTTCTGGGAATAAGCACTAATCCATATCGGTATATTCGGCTACGCCACCGTCTTAGGCTATGTGTTTTCGCAAACAAAAAACCCGCATTGGGCTGCGGGTTTTATCGAAGTTAATAGGAGAGTTAACTTGCTAGACTGGAGAAACAGCGCCCTCAAATTGACGCAATATTTCATCTAATTCTGCGGTAAGGCTTGTATGTCTTATGGCTTTGTTTTCCTGGTCAAAGTTGTCATAGAAACTCGGTAAACTAAATGTTCCGACGACATTACCACCAAAATGCGGAGCCCCCTCTTTAGCCAGCTTCAGTACTGTTTTTGCGCCACCTGGGCCTGGGGATGTCGCGAGCAAGATAATCGACTTTCCTTGATAGACGTTTCGATCGATACGACTTAGCCAATCAAACAGGTTCTTAAATGCCACCGTAAAATTGCCATTGTGCTCAGCAAATGACACTAAAATTGCGTCGGCATTTTCTATCCGCTTCTGAAAAGCGTAGGCACATCTCGGAATGCCATAATCCTCTTCCAAATCGCTATTGTAGATAGGTAAATCAAAGTCATTGATTTCTACATAGTCGACATCAGCATTCTTTATCTTTCCCGCCGCATATTGGACGAGTTGCTTGTTAATTGATTTACGGCTGTTAGTTGCAGCAAAAGCGAGTATTTTCATCGTTTAATCTCGTTCAATAATGATACTTGGGATAATCAATATCAGTCTGGTCTTAAAGCTGGCCCAACTCTCCGGCTTGATAGCGGGCAACAACCTCATTGATTTCTTGTTGTGAGCTCATTGCAAACGGTCCTTGCTGGACAAAGCTCTCATTAATGGTTTCCCCCGACAGCAGCGCAAAATGGCTCTGCTTCTTGTTATCACCACGGACTTTCAATACGGAAACGCCTTTAGGGACGATTGAGACAGACTCGCCTTGATCTAGAACATGCCATTCATCGTCTAATTGATACTCGATTTTTCCTTCCACGGCATAGAGCCAAGCATTGAAGTCATCTGGAATTTGGTGTTCAAAACCCGAACGCTCATCAGCAAAACCATCAAGAATGGTAAACGGCCATACCGAAGAGGCTTGTGTTTTTGCACGGTTACTTTGTCCAAGTACTAGTCTCACTCGATACCCTTATCCCACCAGCGTAGGCATGTCCTCTCGCTTCACATGAAGAGAGCTAGGCGACTCATGTTTCAACCTTGCCGGGAGATTCACGAAGATCTGCAAACCATGAATTTTCGCACCAAGTCTTGGTGCTTCGTCATGAACCGCGCCACGACCAGCGTTCAGCCAATAGAGATCGCCCGCATGAATATCAAAGTCGTTGCCTAGCGAATCACGGTTGTTAAATTTGCCTTCTGTATCCTCAAACAGAACGGAAACCGCTGAGATACCAGCGTGTGGATGCGCGCCGAATGTCGGTACTGTCATGGTGTAATGATCAACCATGATGATTGGGTCCATCGCCCCTTCAAATTGCGTATGGCGAAAACCAATACCCGTGAATCCTTCTCCAATATTCAATGGGCTGCCAGTAACATGCTTATCCAAGACAGTACTATGGTTTAATTGGGCTGCTGAATTCGTCATTGCTCTACTCCGTTCTATTTGTTGGCTTAAAAACAATGTAACGAGTTGGATTCCGGATAAAAACCGTTAGAATTCGAACTCTACGTTCCATAAATAGGACAATAAAATGAAATTCGACTTGAATGACTACTTTTACTTTGTGCATGTCGTTGAGAAAAAGGGATACACAGCCGCCGCTAAAGCGTTGAATATGCCAAAGTCACGGTTGAGCCGACACGTTGTACAGCTGGAGGAGCGCTTAGGTGTCAGGTTATTGCAGCGAACGTCCCGTAATGTTGCGGTGACAGAAGAGGGAAAGAGCTTCTACCATCATGCCCGAAAGTTGGTAGATACCTTAGAACTTGCAGAAGCTGCCATGGATAACCGCAGTGGGAAACTCACAGGGAAAGTGGTCATTAGTTGCTCAACAGGTGTCGCTCAATTCGCCTTACCAAGCATTGTGACCGAGTTTGCCAAGCTACATCCTAAAGTGCATATCGAGCAACGTGTTACCAACGCAATGGAAGATCTTGTCGCCGAAGGGATTGATATAGCTATCCGCGGACATAGCGCAGAGCTGCCTGACTCCAGTCTCATCCAGCGATTTATTACTACTGTGGAATGGCAGTTCTACTGCTCGCACCGTTACCTCGAAACGCTTCAACAGTTAAACACGCCCTACGATCTTGCTGATTGTCAGTTTCTGAAAGTTGGCAGAAGCGGTTCCAAAGACGCTATTCCACTCATGAACCGAGACGGGCTACGTACTCACCAAACATCCAATATCGCTTTGTGCTCAGAAGATATGTCGACCATACAACAAGCCGCAATTGAAGGGTTAGGTGTGACTGCACTGCCTGATTACGTATGCCGCACTGCATTACAAACGGGAGAGCTAGTGCGTGTTTTGCCTGATTGGCTTTCACGGTCGGCAAGTTTAAGTCTGTTGATGCCTTCAAGGCTGGGCGTACCGCCACATACCAAAGCGTTGGCAGAATTTATTCGAGAGAAACTTCCCTTGGTGGTTAGGGGCTGTTGACCTTAGAGCAGCCATTTATACTTAACAACCCTGTCTACATAACCAATATTTCTATATCTAAAAGCATTGGAATTCGTGTTGGTGAAATCTGAACCACGTCCTACTGGATGGGTTCACCATTGATTGTTCCTGAGATTAGCTCGTCAACCGTCGTCAAAGTCGTGCCATTGCTACTTGCTGTAAGCTCGTCTCTGATGGCTATGCCATTTCCGATACCAAAGTTTGTTTTGTAGAGAGCGTTGGACTCTTGTCCGTCGTCAACTAGCATGATTTCGAGAGTGACCAAGCACGTTTCAAATGTGCCGGCTGGTACAGTCACGGTTTCTCTTTTCTCATACTTCATTTTCACATCCATTGTGCCGGTCTCAACACCATCTGTATAAACCGTAATAGTAGGTTGTGTGCGTGATTCACCAGAAGCAAGGTCATAGAAATATGCCAACCCACTTGGTTTGTAAGTTATCATTTCCCCCTCAAAAAATTGACCTAACGTTGTTACTGCCTGACTCGATTCATCCACAACAACATATGTTCTGTTGTCGGGCGTATCATCATAGAGTCTGACTTCCAACACTCCGCTTTGGCCTTCATAATCCACAACAGCCTGAACAACCTCTCTCTCTTGAACGTTGACGGGTTGAGCCAATCCGGCTTTCTTTGAAATGTTGGTGATAGTTTCTGTACCCAGTTCGTTTAATGTTGGGTTGTAGCACGAGCTAAGCGAAGTCCCATCACCATCAGGAAATACAATCCCATCTTGCGGATCATCACTACCTCCACAGCCAAACAAGAGAAGCGGTAACACGCCTAATCCTACTTTTTTCATGACAGTTCCTGCCTAAAAATACTGCGATATAGTCCTTTATCGCAGTATGCTCGCGGAGCGCTGTCTGATCTGGCGAGACAATGAGACTAAGATTTACATTAGCCCTTGCTAATTTTTATGAGTTGGTGAGTCTTAAACTCGAATGGTTCTTTATGAGCCGTCAATCTTCTCATTAACTGAGAAGGCCCAATACAGTCTCCAGTGAAGAGTAATCTGAAATACGTTGATGGTGCTGGACTCTTTCTCCAACGATAACCAAGTTAACGCCTAGCGTTTTACAAGCATTTACATCCCACATCGCATCGCCAAAATAGGTGATTGGCAAACCTTTAGAAGGATCAGCTTTCGCTTGTGCAATTGCCATAATTTCAATACGTGCATGATGATCATTTGAAGATGCAATGATGAGGTTGTCAGTATCGAACCCAGCAGATTGAAGCTTTAATCTCGCTGTCTCTCCCCAGCCACCAGTCGCAACCGAAACGATATAGTCGTTATTGTTCAATATGTTCAGAAGGAAACGCTTTGCACCTTTAACTTCAATCGCTGGGCTTTCTTTGATGGTTTGCTCGATATTTTGAACAAAAACGGGCTTTACTCTGTTTTCCAATTCTTCAAGTGAGTATTGAGGTGCTTGTCTTTCAATAAAGGTTTGAAGAATACCTCTGTCGGTCACATGCGGGTAGGTTGCCCAATTATTCTTTATGGCAATTCCTGTGACTTCATGAACGGCATCCATAAAGCATTTTTCGTCGAACTCGTAGGATTGAATCAGTGTCCCATCGATATCGAGCATAATGTGTTGCATGAGCTTCCTTGTATTTATCGCTTTGAAACTAACTCAATCCGCATGCTTTACGCCGCACCCTCTCAACACCAACTTCACCAGAAATTCTGCCGCATCTTCGAAGTCTTGATCTTCTAATTCAAACTGACCGCTGACCTGACATATCTGCCAGTTAAAGTCAGCGTAGGTTTGGGTTGATGACCAAAGCATAAACATCAGATGCTTGGGAGGCACTGGCTCCATCCAACCTCGATCAATCCAATATTCGAACTTGTTCAGAATCATTCGAGATTGATCCATCAAGGACTCTGCAATGTCACTTGGGAGGTGCGGTGCGCCAGCCATCACTTCAGCAGCAAAAGTCTTCGAAGCGGCGGCGTATTCTTTAGATATGCGCAGTTTGGTACGGATATATTGGGTAAGCGCTTCTCGCGGATCGTTGAGCTGCTCGATAGGGTAAGACGCTTCGAGCAATGGCTGAGTGACACTTTCCAGCACTGCACGATAAAGATTGTCTTTGGTATTGAAATAGTAATAGAGGTTGGGCTTGGGAATTTCGGCGCGTTGGGCAATTTCGGCGGTCGTCGTTGCAGCATAGCCTTTTTCTGCGAACAGTTGGCTGGCGACTTCGATGATCTTTTCCTGATTTTTCGTCCTGATGCGTGACATTACCCGTCCGTGGATTCATTAAAGCGTGTAATCACAACTTTAATGAATCCTAGACAATTCATCCAGTCAATCACTCTGGTAATATCAATATTGCTCTGAAGTCATTCACATTGGTGCGGGTTGGCCCGGTAAAAATCAAGCCGCTAAGCGCTTCAAAAAAACCATAACTGTCGTTGTTAGCCAGGTAAGGTTCGGGTGACAGTTTCTTCTCTGCAGCGGCGACATAAAAATCCGGTTTCAACTCTGCTCCGGCATTGTCTTCCACACCATCAATGCCATCTGTATCACAGGCCAACGCATAAATTCTGCCCCGAATCGCGGGCTCTTTCTCAAGCGCTTGATAGAGTGATAACAGAAACTCACAATTGCGCCCTCCACGACCATTACCTTTGACTGTTACAGTGGTTTCACCGCCAGAGAGGATGACGCAAGGCGCAGGGAAAGGCTGATCATATTTAGCTGCACTGCTTGCCATGGCTGCATGCACCAGTGCGACATCCCTTGATTCTCCCTCCAGAGTATCTCCCAGAATGTAAGCGGGTATCCCTAGCGATTCCGATAAAACCTGCGCAGCAACCAGAGATTCGAAAGGCGTTGAAATAATCTCAAAACGGCTTTTTGACAGTCTCTCGTCACCGGCTTTTGGGGTTTCAGATGCTTCGCTTTCCAGCCATGAAGTGACATTGTCACTTACTGGGATGTCATATTTATTCAATACGTTAATAGCATCAAAACGTGTCGTCGGGTCTGCGACTGTCGGACCTGATGCGATAACATCTGCGGCATCTCCCGGCACATCAGATATCGCAAGCGTAAGCACACTTGCAGGGTAAGCCGCTTGTGCCAGCTTCCCTCCTTTTACAGCGGAAAGATGCTTTCTTACACAGTTCATTTCATTGATGGCAGCTCCCGATTTCAACAGGGCTTTGTTGATGTCCTGCTTCTCGGAAAAGTCGATGCCAGGTGCAGGTAAGCTTAATAAGGCTGAGCCTCCGCCGGATAGCAAACATATCACCGTGTCATTTTCATCAAGGTTCGTGACCAAATTTAGGATGAGCTTAGCGACTTTCTCTCCTTCACCATCAGGAACCGGGTGCGACGCTTCCAATACTTCGATGTGCTCACAAGGTGCACCATGCAAATAACGTGTGACGACAACGCCACTTATCGGCCCTTCCCATTCATCTTCCAACGCTTGAGCCATTGAAGCAGCCGCTTTACCTGCACCGATCACAACTAAATTTCCCGAGCGGTCTTCAGGCAGATACTTTTTAATATTTCCATAAGGAAGGGCTGAATCGACCGCAGCATCGAACAATTTCCGGAGAAATATCGAGGGCGATAAAGCTCCAACAGATGACTTTTCTGATTCAGAATTTTTTCTTAGGGTTTCTTCGCCTTCCTTGAACACTTCCTGCTGATCCATTGCTTATCTCCATAGAAAAAAAAGCCCGTCGTGAAAGAAGCGGGCAAAATACTAAGGACCTGTAAAACGTAAACTCAAGTTGGAGGTACTCCAAGCAGCGAAAAGCTGGACACTTCAAACTGCTTGGTATGGTTCACGGCGTTATTCGCCGCGGATGTTGTGGTTAGAAAGCGATTCAATGGCTTTAATAAGCGCAGAGTGATCCCAATCTTCCCCACCTTGCTCAGCACATAAGCTAAATAGCTCTTGTGCGGATTTTGTATTCGGCAGTGAAACGCCAAGCGTTTCAGCCCCTGTTAATGCTAAGTTCAAATCTTTCTGATGCAGGCGGATTCTAAAACCAGGGTCAAAGGTTCCTTTCACCATGCGCTCACCATGAACTTCCAGCACTTTTGAATTAGCAAAGCCACCCAGCAGCGCGTTGCGGATCCTTGCTGGATCTGCGCCTGCTTTTGAAGCAAACACCAGCGCTTCAGACACAGCTTCAATATTGAGTGCCACAATGATTTGATTAGCGACCTTGCACACCTGCCCAGCACCATTATCACCGACCAGATTGATGTTTTGCCCCATAGCACCAAACAGCGGCAATGCTTTTTCGAACGTGCCTTCTTCGCCACCCACCATGATGGTCAAGGTGGCATTGATGGCGCCGACTTCACCACCAGAAACAGGCGCATCAAGGTAAGCAGCGCCACTTTCGTTGACCCGCGCAGCAAAGCTTTGGGTATCAATGGGAGAAATAGAACTCATGTCGATGACTGTCTTTGTGGCATCCAGCACTGGATCAATACCGTCTTCACCAAACAGAACATCTTCAACATCTGGTGTGTTTGGCACCATCACGATAATGAAATCCGCGTCATTAACCGCTTCACGATTCGAAGGATAGGTTTTTGCACCACCTTCGACTAATGAAGCAGGTGCCCTTGTACGGCTTTCTGACAAATTGAGTTGATACCCGGCTTTTTGTAGGTTTTCAGCCATTGGCTTACCCATGATGCCGGTGCCGATAAATGCGATAGTTGTCATTCCATTACTCCTCATTTTGTCCGTATGTCTGAAGCCATTTCATGCCTTCTTCGGTGGTGGTAGCTGGCTTATATTCGCACCCAACCCAACCCTCATAGCCAATAGAATCTAAGTGGCTGAACAGGAAGTGGTAGTTCAACTCCCCGGTTCCAGGCTCATGACGACCAGGATTATCTGCAAGCTGAACATGCCCAATACGGTCTAACGTCGAGCTTAAGGTTTGGGCAATATCCCCTTCCATAATTTGCATGTGGTAGATGTCGTACTGCAGTGAAAGGTTGTCACTCCCGACAGCATCGCAAATCCGAACTGCCTGTTTGGTATTGGTTAGCGCAAAGCCCGGGATATCCCTTGTATTGATTGCTTCCACAACCAACCGGATACCTGCCTTTTCCAACTGGGCATTCGCAAATTTCAGGTTTTCAATCAGAGTCTCTTCAGCTTGGTCCTGACTCACACCCGAAGGAACAATCCCAGCGAGACAGTTCACTTGCTCACAGTTCAATACATTGGCGTATTCAATCGCGAGTGCAACGCCTGCCCGGAACTCATCAACACGTGCTGGGTCCGCTGCAATCCCGCGATCTCCCGCGTCCCAATCCCCTGCTGGTAGGTTAAACAACACTTGCTTCAGATGGTTGCGGTCCAGTTCTGCCTTCAGCTCATAGGCATCAAATGCGTACGGAAACAGGTACTCCACTCCCTTAAAACCGAAGTTTGCCGCGGCATTAAAGCGCTCGATGAAAGGCAGTTCAGTAAATAACATTGATAAATTGGCAGCTAACTTTGGCATTTCAATTTCCTTATTCCATAAGAACCAAACAGTTATTGGCGATTGGCTGCCAATGCAGTAGGCGCATCAGCAATAGAGTCAGCCAGAGATTCAAATTCATTCACAGAGTCAATCTCTACACCCATGGAGATATTGGTGACTTTTTCCAGAATGATTTCTACAACAACCGGTACACGATGCTTAGCCATCAAGGTCTTTGCCTCTTCAAACGCCGACGCAATTTGCTCTGGGTCAGTGACACGCAATGCCTTACAACCTAACCCTTCCACCACAGTCACATGATCGACACCATAATCGGCAAGTTCAGGTGCATTCTGGTTTTCAAAGGCCAACTGTACGCAGTAGTCGATATCGAATTGACGCTGCGCCTGGCGGATAAGTCCCAGATAAGAGTTGTTCACCAACACATGGATGTAAGGGAGGTTGAATTGGGCACCAACAGCGAGTTCTTCAATCATGAACTGGAAGTCGTAGTCACCTGAAATAGCCACAATTTGGCGCTCAGGATCCGCAGCACGAACACCTAGTGCGGCAGGCACCGTCCATCCTAAAGGCCCGGCCTGACCACAGTTGATCCAATGACGAGGTTTATAAACATGTAGAAATTGAGCAGCAGCTATTTGAGACAAACCTATGGTGCTGACATAACAGGTTTCACGATCAAACGCGCGGTTCATCTCTTCATAAACACGCATTGGTTTAACTGGCTGTTCGGTATAGTGGGTTTTTCGCAGCATGGTAGCTTTGCGCTGCTGACAATCTCCAACCCATGAAGAGTGATCGTTCAGTTTCCCTTGCGCTTTCCATTCTTTTGCTACTTCGATCAACACAGTAAGCGCTTGGTATGCATCAGACACGATGCCCAGATCCGGACAGAACACGCGCCCGATTTGGGTTGGCTCAATGTCGATGTGAACGAACTTACGACCTTCGGTGTAAACGTCTACTGAACCTGTGTGACGGTTTGCCCAACGGTTACCGATACCAAACACCACGTCAGACGCCAGCAATGACGCATTACCATAGCGGTGGGATGTCTGAAGCCCAACCATACCTGCCATCAACTCGTGGTCATCAGCAATCGTTCCCCATCCCATTAGGGTTGGGATCACTGGCACACCAACAATCTCAGCAAACTCCTGTAAGAGTTCTGAAGCATTTGCATTGATCACGCCTCCACCAGACACAATCAGTGGACGCTCAGCTGCATTTAGCATCTCCAAAGCTTTTTCTGCTTGATGGCGCGAAATCGAAGGTTTGTATGGCTCAAGAGGCTCATAACTGTCGATATCAAATTCAATTTCAGTCAGTTGGACATCTAACGGTAAGTCAATCAGTACAGGGCCAGGGCGACCCGATCGCATCACCTGAAAAGCGTGTTGAATTGCGCGTGGCACCTGTGCGGGTTCTAAAACCGTTGAACACCACTTAGTCACTGGACGTGCTATGGATTCGATATCGACGGCCTGGAAGTCTTCTTTGTGCAATCTCGCGCGCGGAGCCTGCCCGGTAATGCAAAGAATAGGGATGGAATCTGCCTGTGCAGAATAAAGACCGGTAATCATATCGGTACCTGCGGGGCCTGACGTTCCTATACAAACACCGATGTTCCCAGGGTTTGCTCGGGTGTAACCCTCGGCCATATGAGATGCACCTTCAACATGACGTGCAAGTATATGGTCAATACCCCCCGCTTTCTTCAACGCTGAGTAAAAGGGATTGATTGCTGCGCCCGGCACACCAAACGCTTTCACCACACCTTCTTTCTTCAGCACTTCAACCGCTGCATCAATCGCTCTCATCTTTCCCATACAAAACTCCATTTGTATACAATTTGAGTGTATATTGTATTCTTAGATCGATTATATTTTAATCGCAAGGAATTTTTTACAGTTCGAAAACAATTGAACGAAGCACAAAGGCGGCAAAATCATGGCTGACAGTGCATTGGAAAGAGGTCAGACAAGATACTGAGTAAAAGGAATTTTGGCACCACCCTATTCACAACGCATTAACATTGTGCTTTTATTGTTCTCCATAACCACAACTATAAAGAAACATTATTAGACTTTAATTGTATACATTAATCTTAAGGACCCTGCCGATGTATGAACTAGAAAGTACTTCAGAAAATCGTTCCAGCTCAGCAGCTTGCTCCAGCATTAAGATCACTGGGCCTTTGTTCAGCGAAGATGCTAAAAGCATTCTGAGTGCAGATGCTTTGAACTTTATATCTGCGCTTTGCCAACAGTTCTCGGGATCATTGTCTTCGCTACTGATTGACAGAAAGCGTCAGCAGGAGAAATTCGATAGCGGTGCCCTACCTGATTTCAGGAGCGATACTGCAGACATTCGAGACGATCGAGATTGGAAAGTGGCTGATATTCCCGAGGTATTGCTTGATAGGCGCGTTGAGATAACAGGCCCCATTGACCGGAAAATGGTGATTAATGCGCTCAACTCTGGCGCAAATGTATTTATGTGTTGCTTCGAGGATGCCACTTCACCGACCTGGGAAAACATGGTGAATGGCCAAGTCAACATGCGTGATGCCAATGCGGGTACCATCTCTTATAGCGACCCGAAAAATGGCAAGCATTATCAGTTAGCTGATAACCCTGCAACATTGATCCACCGTCCAAGAGGTTTGCACCTTCAGGAATCTCATATTCTGTTCGACGGTAAACCCATGCCAGCTTGCCTGATGGATTTCGGGTTGTACTTTTTCCACAATTACCAATCCCGAAAAGCGAGTGGCCAAGGCGTCTACTTCTACTTGCCTAAGCTTGAGTCCATGGAAGAAGCAGCATGGTGGGAATCCGTGTTTGATTTCACCGAAGAATACTTTTCTGTCGAGACAGGTACGATTCGCGCCACCGTGCTCATTGAAACCCTTCCTGCTGTATTCCAAATGGAAGAAATCCTCTACGCGATGCGTAAGCACATCGTGGGTATGAACTGTGGCCGGTGGGACTATATTTTCAGCTATATCAAAACACTGAAGAACCACACCGATCGCATCTTGCCTGATCGTCATGCCATCGGCATGGATCAACCTTTCTTGGAGGCGTACAGCAAACGTCTTATCCAGACCTGCCATCGCCGTGGAGCATTGGCAATTGGCGGAATGTCTGCCTTCATTCCATCAAAAGATCCTGACGAGATGGCTCGCGTAACACAGAAGGTGATTGAAGATAAACGCCGTGAAGCGACGAATGGTCATGACGGCACCTGGGTCGCACATCCTCATTTGGTATCACTTGCCCGCGAAATCTTTGATGAATACCTGAATGGCGCGACAAACCAACGCCACTTTATTCCCGATGGAAGCTTTAACAGCGAAATCCTTCTTCGACCAAGCCAAGGACCAAAAGATGAGCCCGGTGTAAGAAAGAATATCCGAATCGCGGTGCTTTACATGGAAGCCTGGCTGCGCGGTATTGGTTGCGTACCTATTTATGGGTTGATGGAAGATGCCGCTACAGCGGAAATTTCCCGCGCCAACATTTGGCAATGGCTCAAGCATCAAGTGTCTCTGGACGATGGTCGTCCATTTACCACTGAGCTATTTAGAGCGTGGCTCGATCAGGAAGTAAAGGACATGAAAGCGTCAGCAGGAAATGGCGAATTCAGAAAATTTGATGAAGCATCGGCGTTGTTTTTCACCCTCTCAACCGATACTCACTTTGCGGATTTTCTCACCATTCCTTGCTACGCAAAACTCGAATAACGAGCATTGGCGGCTGCTTTAAGCCGCCCTTAAAATCTAGGAGACTTTCAATGGAAAATCTGACGATGATAAAAGCACTGGAAATCACCACTAAGGTGTTCCATGCGGCGCAAGAACGGAAAACCCAACCACTAACGGTGGCCATTTTGGACAAAGGTGGCGCACTCATTTCGCTGCAGAGGCAAGATGGCTCAAGCATGATGCGGCCGGAAATTGCGATTGCAAAAGCCTGGGGGGCATTAGCTCTGGGGTGCTCTTCCAGAAAGATTGCGGATGATGCCCAAACACGCCCTTGCTTTATCTCGTCAGTCGCCACACTTGCACAGGGAAACCTTGTTCCCGTTCCCGGTGGTGTGCTCATCCGAGACGCGTCATCGGAATTACTCGGTGCAGTCGGCGTTTCCGGCGATATCTCTGATACCGATGAAGCCGTCGCGATTGCCGGCATTGTCGCTTCCAGTCTAAAAACTGATGCCGTTCTGGCAAGCTGATTTCACCTGCAAACGGCCGGGCTTCTCCGGCCGTTAAACCTCTATTCTCAATTCTCTACCTTGGAACAGTACCCGCCCCGCAAACCGATAACAGCACCAATACAATAATTGCACCAATGTTGTACAATCGAGTTAGCTATTCTTATACAAAACAACACACATAACCTTTACGTTCTCTTTTAGAACGTTATTTTGCAGCGGACTCGCTAGAGACGGCGAGTCGGGAAAGGAACTACTGTATGACAGGGCTTCTCAAAGCAACGAATAAAAAAACCAAACAGACAAACCCTAAAATGACACAGGATGACATCGTATACGGTCATATCTTTGATGCGATCCTGGAACAACGCCTGCCACCTGGCACCAAACTCAGCGAAGAAGCATTGGGCGAAATCTTCGGCGTCAGCCGCACCATCATTCGCCGTGCATTACTGCGGCTCTCTGTAGAGCAGGTTGTCAGTACACGCCCAAATCGCGGCTCTATTGTGGCGTCACCAACCGTTGAGGAAGCGATGCAAATCCTCAAAGCGCGTGAAGTGATGGAGCTGGCCATTGTCGAACTGGCAGCAGAGAACGCGACACCGGAACAGATCGCCAAATGCCGCGCCATGGTGGCGGAGGAAAATGAAGCGATTGCGAAACATGATACTGGACGCAGCATCCGCCTTTCCGGCGAATTCCACATAGAGCTGGCAGCGATGGCAAATAATCTGCCTTTGATGAGCTTCCAACGTAGCTTGGTGTCCCAATGTTCACTGATCATTGCTCTGTATGAATCATCGAAGAAAACGCACTGCTCCTGTGACGAGCACACCCAGCTACTAGATGTGATTGAGGCGGGAGATAAACAAGCGGCTATCGCGCTAATGAAGACTCATCTTGACCATATCAATTCCAAACTGAACCTTCATGATGATTCTGGCACTCAGGATCTTCATGCTGTGTTTTCGAATGTATTGAAGAAGAAAGCCTGATACCTCAATCAGTTTAAAAACGGCCTGAATGTTGAAGCATTCAGGCCGTTTTTTCTTTCTGTCATCGTCCTCTCAGTTATCAAAACCGAGAATCATGAACGATCGACCTCACAGATTGTATACAATCTTCACTTTCCATTTCTGATGCTGAACCTTAGAAATACTCATTACCTACTGTTTTTATTCAATATTTGATTGTTAATTTCATAATAATCACTTGTTAACAGAAAGTTGACCGAACGGTCAGAAATGACTAGCTTGTAATCAATGGATACGAAAACGTCATGGAGGCCGTGTGATCCGTTTCCTTTTAAATCAGACTTTGCAGGAAGAGAAAGACATTTCTCCTAACCTGACTGTGTTGAATTACCTGCGTGAACATATACGCAAAACTGGAACCAAGGAAGGTTGTGGCTCAGGTGATTGTGGAGCTTGTACCGTTGTTTTGGGTGAAGTAGTTAATGGCAGGCTGGAATACAGAAGTGTTAACTCTTGTTTGACCTTTGTTTCCGCCCTTCATGGCAAACAACTCATCACAGTAGAAGACTTGCGAACAAAAGATTCGCTACACCCCGTTCAACAGGCCATGGTTGATTTTCATGGCAGCCAATGCGGCTACTGTACACCTGGCTTTATCATGTCGATGTTTGCACTCTCCAAGAATCATCCCAATGCAGACAAAGAAGACACTTATGAAGCCCTGGCAGGTAACTTGTGTCGTTGCACAGGCTATCGCCCTATTGTGGAAGCTGCATTGTCGCTGAGTCAGGAAACGCCGATTCGCGACCAGTTTGCTGAATACGAGCGTGAAACGATTGAAAAGCTGAATGCGATTGGTAAGCCTGAACTGGAATATCACGCAGACGGCAAAACGGCATTCACACCAACTAACAGCGATGAACTGGCAAAAACGCTGATGGCGCACCCCACTGCTAAACTGCTGGCAGGCGGCACTGACCTTGCACTGGAAGTGACTCAGTTTCATCGCGATATCGACAAACTGATCTATCTTGGCCGCGTTGACGATATCAAAACCGTTAACGAGACAGATACCCACATCGAAATCGGTGCCAATGTGCCTTTCACTGATGTATATCGCGCATTGGAACCACACTACCCAGATTTCGGCGCGCTGTTACAACGCTTTGCATCCCTGCAGATCCGTAACCAAGGGACGATTGGTGGCAATATTGCGAACGCTTCTCCCATTGGTGACGGGCCACCTCTGCTGATCGCCTTGGGTTCAACAGTGATTCTTCGCCGCGGTGAAACAGCACGGGAAATCCTGCTTGAAGACTTCTTTAAAGATTACAAAGTGACGGCGCTACAACCTTCTGAGTTTGTACAAACCATTCGTGTGCCGAAACCGCAACCTAATCAGGCATTCAGAGCCTACAAAATTTCGAAGCGTTTTGACGATGATATCTCAGCAGTCTGCGGGGCATTCAGACTGACATTAGAAGATGACACTGTCACTGAAGCCCGTATTGCTTTCGGTGGCATGGCGGCCATTCCAGCGCGCGCTACCCATTGTGAACAGGAACTTGTTGGAAAGCCGCTGAGTGCCGCCACTATTCAAGCCGCAATGTCAGCATTGGAGAATGACTTCTCGCCCATTTCCGACTTCAGAGCGACAAAGGAATATCGCGCTGAAACCGCAGCGAACCTGCTTTACCGTCTGTTCACAGAGCTCAGCTATACGGCTGATGGAAAGAAAATTGAAGCGAGGGTGATTCATTATGTCTCGTAAAACGACCCCAGCCATGACCATGGAAGAAATGACCGCGCAAGCGAAAGCTGGATTAGCGACTGGCGTCGGCAAATCGGTAAAACATGAAAGTGCCGAAAAACAGGTGTCAGGCGAAGCGCTCTACATTGACGATCGCGGCGAATTCCCTAATCAGCTTCATGTCTACGCGCTGATGAGCCCACATGCTCACGCGAACATTACCAAGCTTGATATCTCACCTTGCTATAAGGTACCTGGCGTTCGTACTGTGATTACTGCTGAAGATGTACCGGGTGAACTCGACATTGGCCCTATCCTTCCCGGCGATCCTATGCTCGCTGACGGCAAGGTTGTTTACGTCGGTCAGCCTGTGATTGCTGTTGCCGCTGACAGCCTCGACAATGCACGAAAAGGTGCAGAAGCCGCCATCGTTGAATACGAATTGCTGCCTGCCGCTCTTGATGTAGAAGAAGCCTTGGCGCAGGAGCTGTTTGTTACTGACAGTCATACCCAAAAACGGGGAGATTCAGCGGCAGCGATAGCCAATGCAGAACACGTATTGGAAGGCTCGCTCCATGTCGGCGGTCAGGAGCATTTCTATCTCGAAACCCAAGTTTCAAGTGTTGTCCCCACTGAAGATGGTGGCGTGATTGTTTACTGCTCCACCCAAAACCCGACAGAAGTGCAAAAACTGGTTGCGTCCGTGTTGGGTGTTTCTATGCACAAGGTATTGATCGACATGCGCCGTATGGGTGGTGGCTTTGGTGGTAAAGAAACACAAGCCGCCGCGCCCGCCTGTATTGCAGCCGTGATTGCAAACCAAACAGGCCAACCAGTGAAATTCCGTTTGCCACGTCGTGAAGACATGATGATGACGGGTAAACGCCACCCCTTCTTTAATCAATACAAGGTGGGCTTTGACGACAACGGTGTGATTCAAGGGATTGAAATCGTGGTGTCAGGTAACGCGGGACACTCACCGGATCTGTCTCGCTCCATTGTCGACCGCGCCATGTTCCACTCTGATAACGCATATTACCTCGGCAATGCCACAGTAACCGGGCATTGTGTGAAAACCAATACGGCGTCGAATACTGCATACCGTGGGTTTGGTGGCCCGCAGGGCATGATGACTATTGAACATGTGATGGACACCATCGCCTGTCACCTAAAGAAAGATCCTCTTGAAGTTCGCAAAGCGAATTACTACGCGGGCGAAGGTCGTGACGAAACGCATTACTACCAGAAGGTAGAGGACAATTTCATTCACGAAATGACAGCCGATTTGGAAATGTCCTGCGAGTATGAAGAGCGCCGAAAAGCCATTGCGGAGTTCAACGCCAACAGCCCTATCCTGAAGAAAGGCATTTCTATCACTCCGGTGAAGTTCGGTATCTCTTTTACCGCCACATTCCTTAATCAAGCCGGCGCGTTAGTCACGGTTTATACTGATGGCAGCATCTCGCTGAACCATGGTGGCACGGAAATGGGTCAGGGCTTGAACACCAAGGTCGCGCAGATCGTTGCAGAAACCTTCAGTGTGGATGTCGGTACGATTCAAGTGACCGCAACCAACACAGAAAAAGTACCGAACACATCGCCGACTGCAGCATCATCCGGTACTGACCTGAATGGTAAAGCCGCGCAAAATGCCGCGCTCACCATCAAAGAGCGAATGGTAAACTTCGCATCCTCGCACTTTGATGTTTCTCCGGAAGATGTAGCATTCAGCAATGGCATTGTGTCAATTGGCGACAAGCAAACCATGACATTTGCTGACTTCACCGAACTGTGTTGGTTTAACCAAATTTCGTTGGCGGCATCCGGTTTCTATCGCACACCGAAGATCTTCTACAATCACGAAAAAGGACGCGGTCGCCCTTTCTATTACTTCGCTTACGGCGTCTCATGTTCAGAAGTGATCGTCGATACCCTCACTGGCGAATATAAAGTGCTGCGCACTGACATTCTTCACGATGTAGGCGCATCGCTTAACCCTGCGATTGATATTGGCCAAGTCGAAGGTGGCTTTATTCAGGGGATGGGCTGGCTGACAACAGAAGAGCTGGTTTGGAATGACAAAGGCCAGTTGATGACCTCAGGCCCTGCCAGCTACAAGATCCCTGCTGTCGCTGATACACCGGAAATATTCAACACACGATTGGTAGAAAATCGCGCCAACCCAGAAGACACAGTCTTCCATTCGAAAGCCGTCGGCGAGCCACCGTTTATGTTAGCCATTTCGGTGTGGAGCGCTATTCGTGATGCTGTCGTGAGCGTGGCAGATGAAGGCGAAATCCCTCACCTGCCAGCACCTGCGACACCTGAGCAGGTTTACAACGCCATCAAACAAGCGCGAAAAGGCAAATCGCCTTTGCCATTCGAGATGTAAGCGTCGAAAAGTGGAGGTCAGTGATGTTTAAAGACAATTGGATCCAGGCGCTGGCAGAGCTCGAAGCCAAAGGCACGCCCTGTGTGATGGTCACGGTGCTTGAAGACAAAGGCTCGGTGCCGCGCGGCGCTGGCACAAAAATGCTGGTGACTGAGAATGAGGTTATCGCCACTATCGGTGGTGGTCACCTTGAACATGTCGCGATGAAAGCCGCACAAGAAATGCTGGCGCATGGTGAAAGTAACATGAAAATCGAACGCTTTAATCTAGGCGCTCGTCTTGGCCAATGTTGTGGAGGTATCGTCACACTGAGCTTTGAACCTATTGGCCAACAACGTCATGTTCTTGCGCTGTTCGGTGCAGGACACGTCGCCAAAGCCATGGTTCATATTCTGGCTACTTTACCGTTCAAGGTGATTTGGATTGATGAGCGTGAAGATCAATTTCCTGATGTCATTCCTGACAACGTGGAAATGCGCTTAACAGACGATCCTGTTGGCGAAGTGTCCACGCTTCCAACTAACAGTATGTATCTGGTGCTCACCCATAATCATCAGCTGGATTTCGATCTTTCGCGCGCCATTTTGAAACGTGGAGACGCTAAGTACTTTGGTCTGATTGGTTCCCTATCAAAACGCAAACGCTTCGACTATCGCTTAAAAGAACGTGGCTTCGATGATTCAACCATCAATACCATGATTTGCCCTATCGGCATCGACGCGGTGAAAGGAAAACACCCGGCGGAGATTGCCGTATCTGTAACAGGTGAGCTTATCGCTTGCTATCAGGGTGAACAGATTGCCAATAAACGCGAGTCCTCTACCCATTCAGCATCACAGAAACAGGCTGAGAAACTCTCTATTCTTAAACGAGAGCCTGAAGATAACGATAACAAAAATAACGAGAAAATAAGGGCATAAAGGAATGACAGACCCAAAAGCTCATCCGGCAAAAGCCTTTCGCGCTGCCATATTACATAGCCTTGCCAACCCAACGGACGTGGGTTTGGAAGACTCTTATCAGTACTTTGATGATGGCGTTCTATTGGTTGCCGATGGTCACGTTGTGAAAGTTGGTCACGCTGACGATATCCTTCCTTCGCTCGACCCCAGCGTTGAAGTGGTTGTACTCGAGAACAAACTGATCACACCGGGTTTTATTGATACCCATATCCACTACCCTCAAACTGGGATGATCGCCGCCTACGGTGAACAGCTCCTAGACTGGTTGAATAACTACACCTTCCCAGAAGAAAAGCGCTTTGCTGATGTAAATTACGCCCGTGAAGTTGCCGTACAGTTTCTTGATGAACTCGCACGAAATGGCACCACAACCGCGTTAGTTTTCGGCACAGTCCATAAAGAATCCGTCGATGTCTTTTTCCAGGAATCGGAGAAACGAAATCTTCGGATGATTGCCGGTAAGGTACTGATGGACAGAAATGCGCCTGGAGATCTGACCGACACCCCTGAGTCTGGCTATGAAGACAGCAAGGCTCTAATAGAGAAGTGGCATAACAAGGGACGTTTGCATTACGCCGTGACACCACGATTCGCGCCCACCAGCACGTCTGAGCAATTACATTTAGCAGGCAAACTGCTTGAAGAGTATCCCGACGTTTATATGCACACTCACCTCTCTGAAAACCAGAAAGAGATCGAATGGGTGCAGGAGCTGTTCCCGAACAGTAAAAACTATCTGGATGTCTACGACCAACACGGATTGCTTTCCAGCCGCTCGGTGTTTGCCCATGGTATTCATTTGTGTGATGGCGAATGCAAGAGGCTGCAGGAAAGCGATTCAGCGATAGCCTTTTGTCCTACCTCTAATTTGTTCTTAGGTTCCGGCTTGTTCCCGCTTTCTGAGATCGAAGCCAAAGGTATTAAGGTAGGAATGGGAACAGATGTCGGCGCTGGCACCAGCTTTTCACTGCTTCAAACCATGAGCGAAGCTTATAAAGTGATGCAACTTCAGGGTAAAAAGCTGCACCCTTTGAAGTCTCTGTATCAGGCCACATTAGGTGGTGCCAAAGTACTCTCTCTGGATCATGTGATTGGTAATTTCGAATCAGGCAAAGAAGCTGATTTTGTTGTACTGGATTTACATGCGACCCAATTAATGAAGTTCAGGATGGAACACGCTCAATCATTAGAAGACAAACTCTTTGTGCTAATGACGTTGGGTGATGACAGAACTGTATGTGACACCTATTCCTATGGCCAATCCGTTTACAACCGCTGAACAAACAACCTGATAATAAAAGGCCTCTGTCAGCAGCGCTCTGCCAGCATGCAGCAAGAGGCCTTCTTTCTCTTCATCATCTACTTCATCTTGAACACAGAGCAGCACGAAGGGCCATTGGATGGTCATCGTTCATTTGTAGTAGATCCCAGAGATTGCCATACAAATCTTCAAACACAGCGACCGTGCCGTAATCTGCTTCTTTTGGTTCACGGACGAACTTGATTCCCAGCGCCACCATTCGATGATAATCACGCCAAAAATCATCAGTATTCAAAAACAGGAATACCCTGCCACCAGCTTGGTTGCCGATGAAATTGCGTTGTTCAGGTTTCGACGCCTTTGCCAACAGCAAGGTCACGCCATTTGAACCTGGTGGAGATACTACAACCCAACGTTTATCCTGCTCTGGCTGATAAGTATCTTCAATCAATTCAAACTTCAGCTTGTTGACGTAAAAATCAATCGCTTCATCATAGTCATTCACGACCAAGGCAATGTGGATAATAGATTGCTTCATTGCTTCTCCCTTTCTCATCACAATCATTCTTAGGGACGATTAAAGTCCGCGCAAAGCAGCATTCATAAAGCACTTGTTTTTCGATTAGCATGACCAAAGGGCATGCGTTTTCATTTTTCGTTGGATGAAACACATACCCAAAGCACTTGGTGACTAGCCCACCAAGTGCTTTTTCTTGCCTTGAGAGGCTACTTATTGACCACTTGAACTTTGCGCTAATGTTATCACCAAGATCAGTATCGGTATCTTAAAACTGCCATCTCCTATACATGTTTGAAGCACTGTCTCTTCCGGGCTAATACTGAAAAGCCCCTTCACTCTTTACTTGATATTCATTTGTACGCACACAAAGCAAACGTTTGCTCTTTCCGATTCCACACCATAGGTTAACACGATGTAATCAACACTTTATCAATCGGAATATTTGGCACTCACTTCATCAGCTAACACAAATATATAACCATAACTTTTACATGTGATTGCATCTTGAGAATTAAAAACACCGTTCATATAATGCCGCCGAATTGATTGTCCGGACGATAATTCGCAAAACAAATGCATTGAGCTTGGATGCTCTATAAGGATTAACAAAGCGCCTTACTGGGATGTTTTGGTGTTTTCGTATATTTAGGATTAAAGAGATGCGAGCAGGAAGTATCAGCCTTGCACTGGCTTTGGGGTTAGTCATCACAGGTTGTGGCGAGGACAAGTCAAATTCAGGTAACACAGCAACAACAGTTAATATCTATCAGTCCATAGATAATTGTGAATTCACTTCAGCACAGGACGTGAATAACTGTCCTTTCAACAAAGGGGTTTACGTTCTTAACTTTGACCCTTCGAATATTTCTGCTTCCGAACATCAAGCTGTTGTAACACGGGTCACTAATATGATGACCTGGGCGAGCCGTGATGTTCAAAATGCCTTTAATGCCAAAACACTGGTATTGGGCGTCATTCCCTCTCAGAACGATGTTGATCCCTCATCACCAACATCAACACCAGCAGGAGAGTTTGTTGTTAACCTCGCCTTGAACGGTAAAAGTGTGGTCAATGGCGTTGAGTTACTGTTCACTCAAGATGGCGGTATCAATGAGACGAATGGCCCAACGACTTACCAGAAAATGATGCAGCTTTTTGATTACTACATTGATGATCAAACGCTGGCAGGTGATGAGCTGGATACAGCCTATGTCGCCTTCAATATCGCTATCCCGTTTGTTGCGGCACAAGCAAATGCTCAATCTGTAGTGCTACCGCACATCTCATCTTATGACTATTGCCCTTACTCCAATGGTCAAATCCCGTCATGTACCAATGATCCTGACCCAATTCATGAAGCTGCTGGTGTAGACATGAACCCTGGCGCAGTAGCCGGCACGGTTTACGAGTATATGGTTGAAGGTTCAAAAACTTCACCGCTTGGAGAGCTTGAAATTAATGACGGCAGCAAGTTCATCAACAAGGGGATTGTTGGCACTGATGATCCAACACTGTTGCCGCATGAAGTTCTTAGAAGCTGGGAAAACCCCGCTTTCATTCCAATGGTTGAATACCTGAACAAACACTTCTTTGTGAATCGTTAAAAGAGTCCACGCTGGATTTGGCACCCATTTTTACTGGGCGGTATTGATTCGCCCTTTTTTTGCAAGTAGGGAAATAACATGAAAAAACTCGTATGCGCTATCGCACTATCAGTCGCTCTGACTGGCTGTTCCACGCCTTTTGATGAAAGTGCGAAGTTCAATGCATTCAACGCTCAAACCAATGTCACCACAATGGACAGCGTCGTTTCTTATCATGGTGAACCTGATGAGATCATTGAAGCCGCTGATACCACCGTTTACGTTTATGAGTACCGCGAAACCGTCGATATTATTCCGTATTTCATGTCTACCATGGCCTTCCGATCGCGCGCTTTTACCTTCGATAACGAGACTAAAACACTGTTAAAGGTCACTGACTAAAAATGAAAAAGCATCCGCTGATTCACTCAGGCGGATGCTTTCAAATACTTTACCGATTTACGCGTTAGCTTTCGAAGCCAGCCATTGCTCTAAGTTATCTGCCCCGCCGATGTATTTTCCGTCCATCCAGATTTGAGGAACAGTAACCGGCGTTTTCTCACCAATGATGGCTTTCACTTCCGGGATCATGCGATATAAAGCAGCACTTTCAACCACCACATCGTGGTAGTTATATTCAATCCCAGATTCCGCCAGCATCTCTTTGGCTTTCACGCAATACGGACACGTTGCTTTGCCATAAACAATGTTGCCTTGCAGTGTGTCGCGCTTCGCCCACTCTTTGATAACAGATTGAACCAATACACCGCGATTAAGCGCTTCACCCTGGCTAACGAGCTTGCCTTCTACCATCAGGATTGGCGCATGCCATGCTCCCACTTTCAGAGGTTCCCACCAATGGGAAAGCCAATCTTTCACTTCCAGTTCGATAGGCACATCACCGAGCTCTTTTTCAAAAGTGTCTTTCAGGATGTCTTTGGTAAGTGTGCATTCCCCACATGGGATTTTCACACTGAAAGGTCCCCAACTGCCACCCCAGCGATAAAGCGTTACTTTGATTGGCTTAGCCACAACGACTCACTCCTTAGCCTTGCTTATGTAGGTGCTCATAACAGGCTCACCAAACAAGCCTTCATTTAGAAAACTGTCTTTGAGCATGCTATCAGTATCAAACTGCAATAATCACATTCATATAGACCCCAATAAACCCATTTTCATTGCAATAAATTTGTGAGGTTTTAACGAAACTCTTGAGATCGGGTTGAGAAGTTTGCTCTTCACACTACTTAAAAACTCACTCGTTAAGGAAGAGCAAAATGAGAAAGTCCACCAAACTAAATCTAACAGCAATCGCCCTGACCTGTTCAATGGCTTCTGCGTCTGCCCTCGCAGCTCAACTCGATATCAGTTTAACCAACGCAACGAAAGGCATTCACTTTACCCCTCTGCTAGTCGCGGCTCACGATGGTTCTACATTTCTATTTAGAGCAGGAACCAGTGCGTCAGCGGAATTAGAATCAATGGCTGAAGGGGGTGATATCTCAGGTTTATCTTCTGCTGTCACAAATGCTGGAGGAATTGTTGTTGAGAACCCTGCCTCTGGCCCTCTGGCACCGGCGACTGGCACTAACTTTTCTATCGATACCGGAGAAATGGGGTACATCTCGTTAACTGCCATGCTGCTGCCAACAAACGATGGATTCGTTGGGTTGGACAGCTGGCCAATTCCTTCAGAGCCCGGCACTTACCATATCAAGTTGAATGGTTATGATGCTGGCACAGAAGCAAACGATGAGTTGAGCACAAGCATCCCTAACCCTCCTTTCCTCACCTTTGGTGCAAATGGTACTGGCGTGGAAACCACTGTTAGCAATAACACCGTTCATGTTCACCCAGGTAACATTGGAGATGGTGATGCAAATGGCGGTCGAAGCGACGTCGACTTCTCTGTTCACCGCTGGCTGAATCCTGTTGCTGTTATGACCGTTGTCGTCAACTAAGGAGGCAGCATGAACTCTCGTTTATTAATTATTGCTGGCTCAGCACTTGCTCTGGCGGGTTGCCCATTCGATTCGGATGACAATACAACTAACCCGTCACAGTCTTCGCCACCAGAGACTGAAACCAGTCAAATGACCACGTATGAAGTCACGGTGACCAACGCCACTTCGGCACAACCGCTGTCACCAATTGCATTGTTGGCTCACGATAACAACTATACGTTGTTTAAGACTGGTGAAGCCTCGTCAGACGCGCTGGAGATCATGGCAGAGTCTGGAGACAATACAGGGTTAATCGATATGTCTTCACTGGAAAGTGTTCATATAACGGCAAGCGGCAACGGAATTGTGCCGCCTGGAAGTGCCGAAACCCTTTCTTTTGACATTGACCTATCAAAAGCAAAATACCTCTCTCTCGGCACCATGCTGGTCAACACAAATGATGCATTTGCTGGTTTTACTCAGTTTGATCTTTCAAGCGTCGATGAAGGCATCACACGCACATTTGGCGCAGAAGTCTGGGATGCAGGTACAGAGGGCAATGATGAGTTGGCAGCCAGTATTCCTGGGCCGGCCGGTGGCGGAGAAGGTTTTAATCCAACGAGAAATGATGATAACCGCGTCACCATTCATGCAGGTGTTATCTCTCAAGATGATGGATTAACAACGTCTGCCCTCTTTGGACAGCATCGTTTTGATAATCCCGGCATAAAAGTCAGCATCAAACGAGTCAACTAGCCCTAAATAAAAAGCGCCGAGCTTTAGCTCGGCACTTTTTTAATCATTCAATGTGTAGCGTTTTTGGTTACATCACACACTCTTTTGCCGCTTTGGCTTTCTCTACACCTTTCTCAATCAAAGATTGGGTATCTTCGCTGCCAATCGCTGACATGAACTTGTTCAGCAGCTTTTCTGCCGTACTTTCAGAAGTGGCATCAACTAAGCACGCGTAAGAGTTCGCTACTTTTTCCTGAACGTCTGCAACGACATCTGCATTCGTCAAATCAGCGGTGAGTGCTTCTTCCATCGACTCAGTAAACTCTTTGGCATACGCTGTCGCGTTCTCCAGGGAATCCAAATTCAGCTCGCTCAAATCAACGGCATCGACTTTATCTTGAATGCTATCTACTGCGCTATTTGCCGCTTCTTGCGCTTTATCAATCGCCTCGTTGGCCTCTTCACAACCTGCCAGCGCGAAAACAATAGCCGCTGAAACAATCATCTTTTTCATCATAATCTGCCTACGTTGGGATAGTCTGCATTGGGTTCTAGCATATTAGTGCAAACTGTTTCATTAGATAAAGAGAAATTGGTAACGGGAGATTGAAGAGTGTTAGTGCTGGCTAGGCGCGTTTGACACGTTGTCACTCTGATATCTTTGAGGTGCTTGGATAGTGAAAATGAATAAAATACATTTCTAAATCGGTGTCCACTTCCAAGCCCAAAGAGTAGTCACCTTCCACCAGCGCTTCGACCGCAGACTGCCAGAAGCCAAGTACCGCAATATTTTCCTTTAGAATGCGGACTTGCCAATCACCGTGTCGTTTATCCAACACTGCTGATAGTGCCTTTCTACCTATCCCTTTGCCTGCAAACTTGCGTAAGACAAAGAACTGGTCAATGTCCCACACAGCAATGTTGGGTGGATAACGACGAACCAGCACAAAGCCGGCTAATTCACCATCAGACAGAATGAAATACGGATGGTGATCATCACGAAGCCAATACGGATTTAGGGTTTCAGGTTTGAAGGCGTATTTACCATCACTATCAAGGCTTAGCCCTAAGGGACGGGAAAACTCATACACATAGTAAGAGAACAAATTTTCCAGAACATGACGTTCTCGGATATCAATAGGTTTGAGAGAGACTGTCATTCGCATTCCACCCTAAAGTGGACAATCGGCCATTTATTCACTTTGCCGACGACCGTTTTTACGTACTGGCCACCATTGGCTTTGATGATCTTTTGAGAAGCGAGATTGTCTTCATCCGCCATAACAAGTGCTTTGGATATTCCCAATAATTTTGCCTTTGGTAAAGCAAGCTTAAGCATGGCAGTTCCATAGCCCTTTTGACGATGAGAAGGCGCGACATCATAGCCTATGTGACCACACTCAAGGGCAAGAAACTCGTTGTTAATATGGTGTCGTACGCGAATAACGCCAACCATGTTGTCTTTATCATCCATCAACCAAAAGTGACTGCAAGGTACAAACCCTTCCCGAAGATTGATCCCTTTAGACTCATCCAACAAGCTTTGAACGTAACAAGAAAAATCCACTTTAGCTGCCTGATAATAATTAGCATTTTCTGGATCATTCTTTGAAAAGTCATCGTAAAAGGCGTGAAATGCTTTTTCATAACCCGATGATGGGGTCACCAATTTCATCGTACTCTCTTTTTGTTAAACAACATCCCAGACAGGTTTTTACTGGACAGCAAGAAAAAGGGATTGTCGATTCATGCTACCTCAAATTGCGGTAGAAATCGGATATATGCCAATAACAAGAAGCCCAACTGCTTGCCAGGCTTCATATAGGTTGAATGGATTATTTCGTCGCGGTTTTGCTGATTGCACCAAGTACTTTAGACACTTTCTCCAGCACCTTTTCACAACCTTCCATGTTATGGCGCTCATTCAGATACATTGGGTCGTTATAGGTTAGCCAAACATTGTTTTCCTCGTCTTGGCTAATCAGCATTTTTTGTGGCAAATCGATAGCCACGCTTTGCGCACATTGCATCAGGGGCGTACCAACCTTTGGATTACCAAAGATAATCACTTCTGTAGGACGTAGTTCCAAACCCACCTTCTCAGCGTTAGCAGTATGATTAATGCGTGCAAACTGGGTGAGTCCTTTTTCCTTCAAGAATCCTTCAATATTATCCGCCGTTTGGGCAACAGAATGCGCACTTTGTATTTTGATCAACCCGTTATCGGCATGCACTGAAAATGCCACCATCATTGAAGCCACCGCAGCCACTACATATTTTTTCATTGTCGTTTTCCTTTCTCTGTTTCTGTTCTAACTTTTCCGTTCATACACAGATATGAAAACTCGCCTAAAAATTACAATCAGCTACCTGATTTGTCGGCCCTGCCACAAATAAAAAAACTCAACGAGGTTTCCCCCGTTGAGCGCGTATCAATCGTATCGCTAATAACCAGTGGCAGTGGTCAACGACACATTGGTGTATGAATTCTGCTAACTACTTAATCGCGTCTTTACTTCACCAAAGTGCCAAAACTGTTTGCTTGTACGTTCAATGTTGTTCCATCACTGAATCGCACGGTCTTGACTACATCATCATAGTTGTAGACAAGATATGTCATTGTATTACCGTTCTTAAAGGCAACAGCCGCTGGGTAATCTGCTGTCAATTCGCCCGTTCCGGTTTCAAGTTGTCCCAACGCCTGCCAGTTGTATATCCAATGGTAGGTATGAGCTTTTGATTCTCCCTCTTCCGGAATGTAGTTGGAGCCTACGGTTTCATAATCTGCGATAGACGCATCAGCATCTGTCATCGCCCAAAGGTTCCACCAGATATCTCGCCAGTGGCCGTCCAGCAAACCAGAAGGTTTACGGTTTGAAGATTCCGTCAAACCCAGCTCGACATAATCTTTCATGTAGTCGGCATGCAAACCAACATGGAATACCAATGGGTTCAGAGGTAATCCTTGTATACCCAGGATGTGCGCAAAGGCAGGACTGAACCAGGTCGAGAATGAAGCACCTTGCCCCCAGATTATCGATGTCGTGATCTGGTTATAGTTATCCGGGAAGTTGTCATAGCTGTCGCCCAAATTTGGGTAAGACGGCGAGGCATTTCGGTAACCATCAAGGTTATTCCAATATTCCCAATATGTCGCCGCAGACGAAGCGTGTAGATAGATACCTTTGTCTACCAACTCTTGGTCACCTTTAATTAACCCATAAAGGATGATGGCACCGTAAGAGTTTGCCGCTTCAGAGGTTGATTCGTTGTTGTTACCCAACGCAAAGTTCGCGTGGCCGGACGCCCAGGAGAAACCATTGGCCGGGTCGAAATTGCGCAAGTAAGGGAACATGTCATCGCCTTTACTCGCTGCATAATCGCGGATAAGCAAATCAACCATTGGCCCATACTGATCTTCACCACACCATGATTTATCTGTGCGACAAACTTCCGCTGCAGCACGGACAAAGTAGCCATAGTGGAAGTGGTGGTCATTAAGCTGTTGATGCGCGCCAAACGATTCTTCAACACCTAATAAGGTCGTCCATAACTCGTCATACACAAAGTACTTAACGGTATCGAGATCTCCAGAAGTATCAGCGGTAAACCAATCTTCCAGCTCATGCTTCAACCATGCGGTTAAAGTATTGGCTTCTGATGTCATACCAATATCACGTGCAATAGCGATAATTTCGGCAGCTTTACCATAGCTCTTACCAGACCAGTAAGTGTCCGTGTAAGGGTTCCAGGAATGCTCTCCACCGTTCATGTATTCGATAACCAGAGCACGTAAAGTGTTCAGATCGAGGTCTGCAACATTCGGTAAGAATGGCAACACACCCACAAATGGTAGTGTGTAACTGAAGCCGTTAGTTTGAGCGAACTTGGTGATGCCGCGAGTACTGCGCACGCTGTATTGTGTCGGCATTGCATTGCTGTTTTTCCAATGCAGAGGCTGCATACCAGCAAGGGTTTCGATTGAATTACCACTTGCGTCAAGATATACATGTGACACCGTCACTTCATTGTTTGCATGATTAACCGAATAAGCTATCTCGACATCACGAACTACTTGGCGAGCAAGACTTTCGAAATATTCTGATTCAGCACTGCTTGGTGTTCCAGCTGATGGCAACAAAGCGACTGTCATTTCTTTTGCTGAGTTACTGACCGTAATGAGATTGCCCGAGATGTTACTGAAAGTGGTATTACCCTCACCAACAATCAGGAAGCTGTTTCTATTGCCAGCAATATCAGTCCACACCCCCAAAGATTGGCTGTTTTGATAGAAAGTGCCTTTCTGGGCTCCATCAGAGCTGGTCGTTTTGATCTGGAAATCACCGTCGTAAGACTTGAAATAGACATAAGGTGAACCATGTACAAAAGTGGCTTCCATCACTGGTGTTGCACCTGACCACCATTCGACTGTCATGGCACCATCGCTATGGTCTTTCAGATAGCCTTCCATATTGGAATGCTTGCTGTTGGCAACCGCAATCCCATCAAATACTTCGTTGAATGGATCCGGCACCACATACTGGAACAAGTTACCCTGCCCTTGCAGTGCATTGGGAATACCCATGATTCTTGCGCCACGCTCTGAAATGCGGGCGGTCACTGGATCAGGCGTAATATAGCCAGCATCGTTCGGGTCACCGATCGTCATTTCACCGTAGAAAGAGACAGATCCCCACCATTTGTGCGTGGCAATGGGTTGGTCTTCCAATTCAGGAACGATTTGTGGGTAAAGCTGTTTTGGCGTGCCTATGTTGTCACAAGAAGGTACACCCGGCTCAACAACACCAGCATTCGAGACCCAAAAGCCATGATCGACCGTACATCCGTATCCTTGAGGGTTGAATGTGTTTGCCACGTTACCCGCGCCATATTGCGTGACGAAGGCATCAACTGGCACATTTTCTATGTAAATATCAGCAAGCTCGATAGTGCCGTCACCCGCGAACATCAAACCAATCCAAGTCAGGTCGTCAAACCCAGGGAATGGCACTTCCATTTCATACCAGTCGTTACCCAAAGCAACAGCAGTGCCAAGCGAGTAAACCACTTTTGATTCTGAGCTGTTTACACCTTGGATAGACACTTCAACTTGTGTTGCGAAGTCTGATTTGTATTTGAAACGAAGAAGATCAAACCCTGTCGTATCAATAGCGTTTGCAGACTCATTACCCCACGCAGCAACCGCAAATGGAGCTCCCCAACTGCTACCACTTGTTACCTGAATACTTTGAGCAAATTGGCTACCGGATGGATTCCATACTGCTGTAGAGCCCGAATTCCAGGCATCGCCCTGATGTTCAAATTCGAAAGAAGAAGCATGTGATGAATGATACACATAGGCTATTTCATTAGAACTCGGTGGTTCTACTGGAGGCTCTACTGGCGGCGGTTCCACTTCTTTAGCAAAAAGCGCGACAGTTACCGACTGTTCAGTCGTCGAGAGATAGGTGATCTGCTGTTTAGATTCATATTCTGTATGAGATACCGAGATCTGATGTGCACCATAAGCCAGACTAAATACAGCTTCACCTGCAGTGTCGGTCTGAAGTGTTGTTCCATCGATTTCAATGGTGGCAACGCTGAGCGTTTCGTTTGTGTCGGCATTGACAACTTTTACGGTCAGTTCGCTAGTGTTGCCAGTCTCCTCGCTTCCACCTTCTTCAGTGCCTTCGGAGCCATCTTCCCCGGAACCGCCACCAGTACCGCCAGAATCTGTATCGCCACCTTCGCCCGAGCCTTCTTCGGAACCAGCACCGCTATCGCCTGAACCACCTTGCTCTTCTGAGCCACTATCAGTGCCGCCAGAACCTGTACCGCTGCCTTCGCCGGAGCCTTCTTCGGAGCCCGCACCGTTATCGCCTGAGCCACTTTGCTCTCCGGAACCGCCATCAGTGTCGCCAGAATCTGTACCGCTGCCTTCACCCGAGCCTTCTTCGGAACCAGCACCGCTGTCGCCTGATCCGCCCTGTTCCGCGGAACCACCTTCAGAACCAGAGTCACCGCCGCTACTTTCTCCACCCTCTGTTACTGTTGGGTTTGATGCCATTCTTACGTCGAGAGTTTGGGCAACACTGCCTAATGTCGTTGTGATCTTGGATGTTTCATAACCATCTTTTTCAACGGTTACGTCGTAGGTGCCGCTGCTCAAAGAGAGTTCAGCGACGCCAGAAGCATTCGTTCGGGCAATCTTGTTATCAACACTCACCGTCGCGTCACTTAATGGCGTACGGGCGTTGTCTGTCACATTGACAGTGAGCGTAAAAAGCTGAATATCGGAGCCGGAATCACTGTCTCCTCCCCCTCCGCCACCACAAGCAGAAAGAACAAGGGTTGCTAACGTCAAAAACAGCAAACGGCAATACTTCTTCAAACCCAAACTCCTTATGGTGTGCACTATAACGACAAAAGAAAGCGCTTTCTTTTCGTGCAGTATAAGGATCTACATTTTCTTAACAATCGGGGTTTGCCTTTGAATCAAACGATCGTTCGATTTGTCTCATTACCAAAACAGATCCGATGAGTTATGAAAGAAAAACATCATAAAAAAAGCCGCAAATTGCGGCTTTATCATTGATTTAATCAGGGTTATAGATGGCCTGAAAGAAACGTGCTCAGTGCATCGGTAACAAAATCTGCCTGTTCAAGGTTACTAATATGGCCAGCGTTTGGAATCACAATATATTGACTGCCATCAATCGCATCATGCATCAGCATGGATTCAAGAGGTGGACGAGGTTTGTCTTCCGAACCAGCCATGATGAGCGTAGGTAGCGTAAGTTTTTCTACGTCGTCAAAGGTGTCGCGGCGATCAAAAACCATGCGGCCTACCCTGACAACATTTTTTGCTTCTTCACCTTTCAGATTCGCCAGCTTTTCTCTGAATGCAGAAACCAGTTCCGGGTTGTCCGTTTCAGCGTTATTAGCGAAGAATAAAGGTGTGATTGCATCAATCATTGGTGGCGGAATGAAGCCAATCTGCTCGATAGTGTCGAACATGCCGAAGTATTTCGCTTTCGCGACTTCAGGTTCAAAGCCAATGAATGTATCCATCAATACCAAGGCACTTACACGTGTTGGTGCTTTTAGCGCTAACTCAGCGCCCCACATTCCCCCAACCGATAGGCCAACCAACGCAAACTTGTCGATATCAAGTTGATCCATCAATAACAGAATGTCATCAGCATAGTGAATCAGCGAAGTGGTGCTTTCAGGCGCTGCGTCCGACTGACCATGAGCCCAAAGATCCGGGACGATGCAGCGATAGTTTTGGCTTAGCGAATCGATCTGTGGACGCCACATTTCACTGTCCCACAAGTAGCTGTGACCTAACAGTACGACTGGACCTTTACCAACATCCAAGTACGACATATTTTTGCCGTTTATCTGAATTGAATTCATTGAGTTTCCCTGTAGTTATACTTCTGTTTATATGGATTGATATAGACCGACAATATAGAAAAAAAGCGCCAATGGAAGGCGCTTTTTTGAAGCAGAATCTGATTATTCTTCCGCAGGCTTTTTCTTCTTAACAGCAAACACTTGTTCGCCAACAGCCACACCTTGGTAGAAGCTCTTGTTACGCTTCTTAGGTGCTGCTGCTTTCTTCTCTGAAGGCTTGCCAGTTTTCTTCTTGTGCTGTGGCTTCTTGCTAAAGGTTTTCTTTTTCTTCGGAGCCAAGCCTTTGAACTTGCCTTCAAGGCCTTCGAAAGTCACGAAGCTCATGCGCTTATCGAGGAAACCTTCAATGCTCTTGAAGCTGTTCCAGTCTTTAGGGCCTACGAAAGAAATCGCGATGCCTTTGTTACCTGCTCGACCAGTACGGCCGATACGGTGAACATATTCTTCAGCATGTTTTGGCATGTCGAAGTTCACCACGTGAGATACGTTTGAGATATCCAAACCACGTGAGGCGACATCTGTCGTTACCATCACTTTATGGAGGCCACGTTCAAATTCGTTCATGATGCGGTTACGCGCGCTTTGGCTCAGATCACCGCTCAGAGCAACGGCTTTAATACCACGGTCAGCGAACACTTTAGCCAAACGATCTGTATCCGCGCGGGTCGCGGTGAAGATCATCATTTGCTGGTACTGCTCTTCTTCCATGACTCGATCGAGCAAGGCTTGTTTGTGGTCAAGATGGTCACAAAGGAAAAGACGTTGTTCGATGTCTTTGTGCTCTTCATTCACAAAGCCAATTGCAACACGCTTTGGCTCCTTAAGCATGTCAGCAGCAATCTCGTTAACTTGCTGGTGATCCAGAGTTGCAGAGAACATCAGCGTTTGACGACGACGATGGCTGGCCGCGTTATTGATCGCTTCCAATTGCGGAGCAAAACCCAGGTCTAACATACGGTCTGCTTCATCAAGAATGAGCAATTCCAGACCTTCCAGCGTCAAGTGACGGTGTTCCAAGTGGTCCGCCAAACGGCCCGGGGTTGCAACGATAAACACAGGATCTTTACGGAATTCTTTTGCTTGGTCGTTAAAGTTTTCACCACCAAGGATCAGCATGCCTTTGTATTGGGTGCCAGCCAGCAGTTTACGCAGTTCACCATAAACCTGTTTTGCCAACTCACGGGTTGGTGCAAGAACTACAACACGTGGACCAGAACGGCTGAATGCTTTACCGCGCATCACGCGCTGCAATGCAGGCAGGAGAAAAGCCAGGGTTTTACCTGATCCGGTTTTAGACGACGCCAGCAGATCTTTGCCTGCACAAACGACAGGAATGGCAGAAGCCTGCACATCAGTCGGGGTACTAAAGCCCCAAAGTTCCATCGTTTTAAGAAGGCGTTTATCTAAACCCAGGTCTTCAAATTGCAAGGTAATACTCCAGAATTATCATCTATACAGAGAGTTACTGAGCCCACTTGGCGTTCCAACTCCCACAAAATTGGCGCGGATTCTACCATACTTCTGTAAATTGCCGCAGTTTTTATTGTGGTGGATCACATTTTTACGTTGCCTAATCAACCAATCTTCTGCCTTTAACGGTATTGCAGTTAGCGTAGTCGACAGCACTTCAATGGAATTATCATCTATGAACCAACCTAAACAACTCTTCGCCTGGAAACGATTCTCTCTTGAAGAGAGCGAACACACGCTGCCAAATGGTCTTGTGACCAATCACATCACTCTGGAGCATCCCGGCGCTGTTCTTATTCTTCCGATCGCAAACGATGGGAAATTAGTGATGATCCGCCAATACCGCCCTTCTATTCGCAGATGGATTTATGAATTTCCGGCAGGAACCCTCGAATCATCGGAATCACCCAATGTTTGCGCACAGCGAGAATTGGCAGAAGAAGCTCAATTACAGGCCGATGAATGGCACGCCATTGGTGAGTCTCTTCCCGCACCGGGCTTTTGCAATGAAACCCAGTACCTGTTTGTTGCTAAACAGCTATCCCCCTGCGCGGCAGAGATGGATGACGATGAAGTCATTGAAGTGGTGCATTTTACCGTCGATGAAGTCAAACGACTGATTGCAGAAAATGAAATTCAGGACAGCAAAACCATTGTCGCATTTTGCCGGGCGCAATTACTCGGACTGATCACATAGAGCGCTCATTAACAGTGGCTTAACATTGACATCCGACCAGTTGAAAATTAGGGTGAACGCATCTTTCCTCTTCAAGGACGAAGCATGAAACAGTCTCTCGCCCACGCCAACCGCATGCTTAAGCTGTTTGGCTTCTTCAAAGTTCCTCTGATTTGGTACTGCCGCCCCAAGATCTTGGTGTTGAACGAAGAACAAGTTCAAATCCGTATTCCGCTCAAGCGCAAAACCAAGAACCATCTCAATAGCATGTATTTTGGAACGCTAGCAGTTGGCGCTGACGTTGCCGGTGGCTTTATGGCAATGAGTAAAGCAGAATCCCGTGGAAAGGAAATTTCGCTGGCTTTTAAGGCTGTCACCGGGGAATTTCTGAAACGCCCGGAAGCAGATGTTATTTTCACCTGCAATGACGGCCAGTTAATCGACGACATGCTGGATCAAACCATGGCAACCGGGGAACGCGTTAATCAACCCGTCCGAATCACTGCCACATGTCCTTCCTTACATGGCGACGAACCAATGGCTGTGTTTGACCTAACCTTGTCTGTCAAAGCTGTGGGATGATCAATTAGTTGCACTAAAGGTCGATCTGTCTAGCTTCTATCACAAATTTCTCTCATATCCATGGGGCAGACTTTGCCCTTTTCTCTTTTTACTCATTAGACTTATGTAGTATTAAAAGATATCGGGAGAAGCATTTTGAACAAAAAGCTAGTCGATTTTTTTCAGCTCGATACAGCGCCCGGTATCATCCTGATTGCCTCTGCATTTTTGGCTTTAATCATCGCAAACTCGCCCCTCGCTCATTTCTATCTCGCACTTCTCGATACACCGATACATTTCAAAGTTGGATCGTTGGATATCGAAAAGAATCTTCTGCTTTGGATTAACGATGGCCTGATGGCCATCTTTTTCCTTTTAATCGGTTTGGAAGTGAAACGAGAGCTGATTCAAGGCGCCCTCAGAACCCGCTCCCGAGCTATGTTTCCCGTGGCTGCAGCCATTGGCGGTATGGTTGTTCCGATTTTGTTCTTTGCCGTCTTTAACTACGATGATTCGAAAGCCATGCAAGGCTGGGCAATTCCAGCCGCAACGGACATCGCCTTCACGCTCGGTGTGTTGGCATTATTTGGAAAACAATCGCCAGTCAGCTTAAAGGTTTTTCTATTGGCACTGGCAGTCATCGATGACTTGGGGGCGGTTATTATTATCGCCCTTTTCTTTAGTAGCGATTTGTCTGTTATTGCCCTGTCTATCGCTGTGCTTGCCAGTGCAACGCTCTTTTACATGAATGCAAAAGGTGTCGCCCGCCTAACAGGATATTTGCTGGTCGGTGCAGTGTTATGGGTAGCGGTGTTGAAATCAGGCGTTCACGCAACAGTTGCCGGTGTCATACTGGGCTTTGCTATTCCGCTTCGTATTAAGCATCATCGCGTCCGCAGCCCTCTCCGTTATCTTGAACACGGTATACACCCTTGGAGTAGTTATTTGATACTACCAGCCTTCGCTTTTGCTAATTCGGGTGTGCCGCTGGATAACTTTAGCCTTGGTCTTTTGCTAGAACCCTTACCGCTGGGTATTACCCTCGGCTTATTGCTCGGCAAACCCATCGGTATCTCATTGGCCTGCTTTATCTCGATTAGGATGGGTATTGCCAGCCTGCCCAAAGGGCTTCATTTTGCCCACATCATGGCAGCGTCGATTCTTTGCGGTATCGGTTTTACGATGTCCATATTCATAACTACTCTGGCGTTCCCGGGGACAGACAATCATGCGCTGGTTGATTTGTCGCGTATTGCCATATTTATCGGCTCGTTTCTGGCCTCTGTATTGGGCTACTTGGCGCTCAAGCAAACCTTCGAGCGGATTCCTCGTCACTCCTCAGAAGCAGAGCAGACTTAGCTCTGACACATTAACGATATATCAATCAGTTAAAGCCCGTCAGAAGATCATTTGGCGGGCTTTTTCTGTTCTACAAAATCATGAGATGCGTTTAGTAAAAGGTTAAAATTCTGCAACCCAGAATTATCCATTTCGTCATTGAAACAGATGAGGTATTGACTTTCACAGAGGCCGCTTTTAGTAAGGTTTAGGAAGAGAAATCTACCGACTTATCAACTGTTTTTGTGGATAAAAATTCCGTTATCCACAAGCGAAACATAAGCGTAATGCATTGTTTTTATTTAATTATTTATATAACAAGTAATTACAGACAAATGAAATAAATTTTTTCTGTGTGATTTTTAGCACTATTTTCAAATGAAAAATGCCTGCATTATGCAGGCATTTTTATGGGTGAAATCGTGCTTAGGCAGGATGATATTTTATCTTGTAGAAGATCCGGTAAAGTACCGGCACCACAATCAAGGTCAACACCGTTGCAAATCCCAAACCGAACATGATGGTCACCGCCATCGGCTTGAAGAAAACATCAGGCAGCAGAGGCACCATACCAAGCACGGTAGTAATTGCCGCCATGCATACTGGACGAACCCGGCTCACAGCAGCGTCAACAATCGCATTGTAATGGTCTTTCCCGCTCTCCATTTCAATATTGATTTGGTCAATCAAGACGATACCGTTTTTGATCAACATCCCTGAAAGGCTTAAGAAGCCCAATAAAGCCATAAAGCCGAATGGGGTATCCAGTAATAACAAACCTGTCGTTACACCAATGACCGCCAATGGCACTGTCAACCAGACAATCAGCGAATCTTTCACTGAGTTGAACAGCACAACAGTGACCAGGAACATGAACAGGTAGCCCATTGGCATGGTAGTAAACAGGCTTTCCTGCGCTTCACCAGATGATTCATACTCACCACCCCACTCTATGTAATAGCCTTTAGGCAGCTCAATCTCTTCCACCAAAGGTTGAATACGTTTTTGTAGCGTCGCCGCTGTCACTTCATCCTGAAGCGGATCAGGGTCGGCCAATACTGTTAGAGTGCGTTTACGGTTTTCACGCATGATGAGTGGATCTTCCCAAATCAGGTCATAACCCAAAATCACCTGCTGCAATGGAATGTAATCTTTCAGCACAGGGCTCCAGATCTTCATTCCTTCAATGGTCTTCACATCAACGCGCTCTTGCTCTGGTAAACGTGTCACGATCGGCATCAATGTCGTGCCATCACGATAAACACCAACATTCAGACCCGAGAAGGTCATCATCAGCAGTTCATCAACGTCTCTTTTGGTAATACCGTAACGACGCGCCTGACTTTCGTTGAATTGTGGCTCGAGAATCTTGGTCCGTTCACGCCAGTCATGTCGCACGTTTACTGCATCCGGGTCTGCATTCAGGATGTCAGTTACTTGAGCGGCTATCGTACGCAGAATGGTTGGGTCAGCACCTAAGATACGCGCTTCAATTTTCGACCCGGAAGAAGGCCCTAATTCAATGCGCTTCAGCTTGTATTGGATATTTGGGAAATCGGCATCAATATGCTCACGAATCGACGCCATAGTTGGCACCACTGATTCGTAATCTTTGACACGAATAATCACTTCACCATAAGCCGAGTAACTTTTCTCCGGCGCATAGGTCAACATAAAGCGCTGAACACCCTTACCAGAACTGGTGTTTATATACTCGACATTAGGTTGTTCAAGAATCCAGGACTCCAACTCAATCAGCGTTTCTTCTGTGGCGCGGATATCGGTTCCTTCTGGCATCCAAACATCGACCATAAACATTGGCGTGGTAGAAGATGGGAAGAAAGACTGCTTCAACAGAGTGAAGCCATATAGCGCTGCCACCAATGCGCCCACCAAAATGATCATGGTTAAGTAAGCGCGCTTCATGCAGATATCCAAGAACTTTTTGTAAACCACAAACAACATACCGTTGTAGGGGTCTTCCATGGCTTTGCCGTCTTCCATGTTCTCTTCTTTAAAGAACAAACTGGCAAAAAATGGCGTCAATGTAATTGCGGTAAACCAGCTCAGCATCAAAGAGATCAACAGCACTGAGAATAAGGTGCCACAGTACTCACCAGTAGAGTCATCTGACAAACCAATTGGCGCAAATGCAGTTACGGCAATCACTGTTGCGCCCAGTAACGGCCATTTTGTTTGCGTGACGATATCGGATGCCGCTTCTATCCGCGTTCGCCCTTTCTTTAACCCTATAAGTATCCCTTCCACCACCACTATGGCGTTGTCCACCAGCATACCGAGAGCGATAACCAAAGCACCTAGGGAAATACGTTGAAGGTCGATAGCGAAGTACTTCATGAAGATGAACGTACCGAGCACGGTAAGCAGAAGAATCAAACCAATCAGCAGACCTGAACGCAAACCCATGAAGAAGAGAAGGACGATGATAACAATCGCCACAGCCTGACCCAACGACACCACAAAGCCCTTAACTGAGGTATCGACTTCCACTGGCTGCGCGTAAACCACCCCTATATCTATGCCAATTGGCTGGTTCTCTTTTAATTCGGCCAATCGTCGTTCCAAACGTTCGCCCACTTCCACAACGTTAACGCCGTCGGCAAACGACACGCCAAGGTGCAGTGCCTGTTGACCGTTGTACATTAAGACATTAGTGGGTACTTCCTGATAACCGCGCTTAATGTACGCCACGTCTTTCAGGTAGATAAGTTCCTGTGAACCCGCCTCATTGAGGATAAGGTTACCGAGTTCTTCAACACTTTCGAACTCACCCGTGGGGTGAATGCGAAGGTATTCGTCCCCGTGACGCAATGCACCAGCACTGGATACGATGTTCTGCGTCGCCAGCAAACTATCAAGGGTATCCGGTGAAATACCCAGATTTGAAAGCCTTCTCATCGACATTTCAATGAACACTTGCTCTTGCTGGGTACCTGTTACCTGAACCTTGCCGACGCCATCAACCAGTTCCAAATCCCGGCGAAGAAAGTCGACATAGTCAGACAGTTCCTTATAGGAATACCCCTCCCCCGTAATGGCGAGTAATACGCCGAATACATCACCGAAATCGTCAATGACCTGAGGGTCACCAACGCCAGGAGGTAGGCTACTTCTAACGTCATTGACCTTACGACGCAGTTCATCCCATATCTGTGGTAAGTCGTCTGGGCCGTAGTTGTTTTTCATTGTTACGGTGATCTGTGATAAACCACGGCTCGAAATCGACCTTACTTCGTCGACATACACTAATTGTTGAACGGCTTTTTCAAGTGGGTAGGTCACTTCCTCTTCTACTTGTTGAGGCGTCGCTCCCGGGTAGCTAGTAATGACCAAAGCATCTTTCAGTGTGAAAGCGGGATCTTCCAATCGTCCAAGACCAAAGAATGAAGTGGTACCGCCGATCAGAAATATCAGCGTCAGCATCCAACTGATGATCTTGTTATTGATAAAGTAGCTGGCTACGGTCTGTTTCATCAGTTGATTTCCTTATTCGCAACGATATTGACTGACTGCCCGGCACGAAGGCGGTTCACACCTTCAGAGACCACTTTGTCTCCCCGCTCTAAGCCACTGGTGACCAAGACGCCTGTCGGCGTGAGTTCACCCACTTTCACCTTGCGTTTCTCAACTGTGTTGTCAGCGCCAACGACCCATACAAATTTGTTGGAAGGATCGAGCGCATCACCATCTTCGTTGAAGACCGTTTCCATCGGGATTTCAACCTGGCTTGCTCTATCGTTGTACAGCCCAAGCTCTTCAACCACTACTTCAACCGTCATACCATCCAAAATGAACTTGTCTTCCGGCATTGGCATGGTCAGTGTCACCATGAAAGAGCCTGTTTCAGGATCCGGCTGCGCCGTAAACTCTTTCACTGATGCACGGTACTCTTTGCCATCTTCTGTTCTGACATGGGGCCGAATGGTTGCGTTGTTCTCTTCACGGGTTTTACCACCATGTTTGGAGAACAGTACATCCGGCACCTGAATGCGGATATCAACCTGGGTAGCATCATGAATGTTCAAAATACTCTGCCCTATACCCACGTTTTCGAATTGCTGAACAGGAACACGGCTGATAACGCCGTCAACCGGTGCTTTCAGCTCGGTGTAAGAAAGCTTGAGCCTTGCCAATTCAAGTTCAGCTTTGGCAATTGCTCGCTGCGCACCGATTTCATCAAATTGGGATTTTGCCAGTAAGCCTTTGTCTACCAACGGTTTGGAGCGTCGATATTGGCTATCCACCACATCGAATCTTGCTTTCGCATTGTCGACCTGCAGTTTGTAGTCTGTCGGATCCAAGGTCGCCAGCACGGTATCCTTCTTAACGATATCCCCTGCTTTTACGTTGATCTTATTGATCTCGCCAGCGACAAGAAACGAAAGTTCAGCTCTGTCTGCCGCTGCGGCAATGGCTGGGAAATGCAACTCACTACCCAGTGAGTCGTCGCCAATTTCCACGACATCAACATTCAGAAGTGCTTTTTCTTTGGACTGAGGCGCTTTGCCACACCCCGAAAGGGACAACGCCAATGCTGTCATTGCCACGGTAAGGCCGATTGGATTTTTCATATTACAGTCCTCGCTCCTTAACCCACGGGAACACCACCATGCCCTCTTCAAGACTGGATAGACCGTTCACCACAATAACATCACCATTGTTTAGCCCAGCTTCGAGTTTGTTATCTTCACCCAGCTCAACCTGAACACGTGAAACCGCACCACTGTCGGCAACACGCCAGACATAGGTACCTGCATCACTGGCTTCCACAGCCGTTTCTGGCAATTTGTTATGACTGGATGCAGTAATAGAAGTAAAGACTTGTGCTGCCATACCCGGCAGAACATTTACGTTCTCAGGCCGAGGCAAAGAGACGGTGATGCGATAAGAAGCAGATGTCGCATCTGCTTCGGTATCGACTTCTTTGAAGTCAGCCTCAAACTCTTGATTTGGATACGCGTCAAACCGAATACGTGGCTTGGAGTGCGTAGAGTCGTTTTCTTGGTCAAAGAAGCTAATCAATCTTTCTGGCAGCTGGAAGCTCACGTTAATCACATCCTTAGTTTGGATATGCATAACAGGCTCCATGGCGTTGGCAAACTCGTTCTTCTCCTTCATACGCAGAGAAATCGTGCCGGTATAAGGCGCTTTAAGGGTGGTGTAATTAAAGTTTGATTGCGCCAAATCTAATCCAGCTTGAGCTTCATTTAAGCTGGATTTTGCTTTATCAAAATCCTGCGCGGAGATGACGTTAGTTTTCTTCAGTTTGACTGCGCGATCATATTGCACCTTGGCAAGTTGGTAACTCGCTTTGGCCTTTTGCAGTAGAAGGCTGTATTCGTCTTTATCCAGCTCTGCAAGCGCATCACCTGTCACCACATCCTGTCCAGCTACGACAGGAATATCGACAATCTCTCCTGCAACGCGGAAAGCGAGTACGGCTTCATCATCGGCTTCTACAGTACCCGGGAACTCACGAACAACATCACTATCACCAATGGCGACTGTCATGAGCTTCGCAGGGCGAGCTTCAGGTTCAGGGATTGGGGGTTCTTCACTACAGCCGGTTAAGTAAAGGGAGACCAACGCCAGTGATAGCGTTTTCTTCATGGTCGCGCTCCTTGCTTTGTGCCGCCAACGAATGGATATATTGACGGTATTAATGGGATGACTAGCATTTCATGCACTTTTGAAATAGTAGCCATTTCTATAACAACTGAACCTAGGTCTGAAGTCGAAAGTGATGAAATTTTGTTTAAATTCTGAGGATTGAGATAGGTAGCAGAAGTGAAGTCTGCAACAAGGTCACAACTCGACTTTCATAGCGTGACCTGAACTATTACTGATCTTGCACGTCTGTTTTTGTGTCCAAGCAACTCTATAAACCGGATTTCTGCCAGTTTGCTTATATACCCAAACAACCTGAAGATGCAGGATTCAGCGAGTTTGACTGGCGTTGTGATCGCGGCGTCCCTTTGTAGGTGTAGTTATCTCCATCAAAAAGGGACAACAAAGAGCACGGCGTCAGTCAACTCGCCCGAAGGGAGGGCCTCAATGCGAGCATATTCAGGTTGTTTGGGTATATCAGGCACTGGAAAGGCTTTCTAACTCTTGCTTGATTTCCGCAGTACGGGCATTCAACTCGTCAAAACGGTTTTGTATGAGCTCTAGGCCTTTGTCGTGATCTTTTTCAATGGAAAGACACAGTTCTGCCAGTTCTCTTGCCCCGATCATCGACGCCGCACCTTTCATTCGGTGCGCGATTTTTCTCACGCCAGCCAGGTCGGAAGATGACATTGCGCTATGCAGCGCTTCCATATCAGCCTCCTGAGTAGTGAGATATTTGGTCAGAATATGAAGCATCAACTCTTCACTATCTCCTACTTGATCTTTGAGTTGATTGACATCAAACGTGGTGCATTCTTCCAGCGTGACTTTTGGTGGAGCTTGCTCAGATACCTCATCTCCCTCTTGCTTTATCTCTTCAGGCTCCCACCCTTTGGAAACCGGAAATGCTTTTTCTCCTGGCACATACAACAGCATCAAATTCACTAATTGTTCTTTAGTAAACGGTTTAGCAAGGTGAGCATTCATTCCCGAATCTAAACAACGCTGCGCATCACCAGATAGCGCATTCGCTGTCACTGCGATAATCGGGACATTTTCATCAAAATCACGTATGTTTCGCGTTGCCTCAAAGCCATCCATTTCCGGCATCTGACAATCCATCAGGATCAAATCAAACGGATTGGCCCGGTGTTTCTCTAACGCTTCTAACCCGTTATCCGCCAACGTTGACTGGCAACCTAAACTGTTAAGTACCAATACCATCAAATCCTGATTCACTAAGTGGTCTTCAGCGATCAGAACATTCAATCCATCAAAACGCACCGCATCAGCTTTTACTTCCGGCACTTCTACATCAATAGGCGAGTCAGCAGAAAGCGCATTAATAAGTGCATCTGGGTTGATAGGGTTAATGAGACACGGCATACCAAACTCGTCTACCACACCACTATGACTGATCAACAACGTGTGATTAGCAGGGTTCATTGCAGGACGCATTTCACTGATCATATTGTCATCAACAAATAGCAGCGCCGATTCACAGATTTCCTCTTCTGGCGGCGTGCTCTTAGACCATTGCTCAACGTTTAAGCCAACGTTTGAAAGGTATGCATTTAATACGGCATAAAGTTGGGAGTCCTGAGTAGCGATGATGGCCGCTTTACCTTCAACCTCCGGCTTCAGTGTCAGGTTCTCCAGCAAACAGTTGGTGTTCTCTGGTACCAACGTGAGAGGAACATCCACAATGAAGGTCGTTCCCACGTCTTCCTTGCTGACAACCTCAATTGCACCGCCCATCAGTTCCGTGAGTTTCAGACAAACTGGCAGACCAAGCCCTGTGCCTTGATATGAGCGAGAATAGGAGTTATCGACTTGAGTAAAGTTTTCGAAGATGGTTCCTAACTTTTCTTCGGGAATACCAATTCCCGTGTCCTTAACTTCAAGCCTGATATGCTCCACTTCGTCCAGAATGGTTTTGCTCACATGGACCATCACAGACCCATGTTTGGTGAACTTGAGAGCATTCCCCACCAGGTTCAGAATAATTTGCGTATAGCGAACTGGATCCAGCATTAACCAACGCGGCAAGTCTGGTTCGATAAGGCAATGCAGCCTCAAGCTTTTTTCGACAGCTTTGGCATGGAAAACCACTAGCGCATCATGAACGAGGTCCGGCAGCTCACATTCCTGATCCAATAGACGCATTTTACCCGCCTCGATTTTGGTTAAATCGAGCACGTCATTGATGATATTCAGCAATGCATTCGAAGAGTGAACCAGCGTATCGACAAAATACGATTGTTGTTGATTGAGGTCGGTTTCTTTGAGCAGATTAGACATGCCCACAATGCCATTCATCGGCGTGCGGATTTCATGGCTCATCATCGCGAGGAAGTTGGTCTTGGCTTCGTTGGCTTTCTCAGCTTCCTCTTTAGCGTGCACCATTTGCTCGGTGATTAAATCATTCAATTTCTTCTGGCGGACGAAGTTAACCATGGCACTGAGACTCGACAATACCGGCTCAAGCCAAGACACCAAGTCTTCATCATAATTGGTAGATTCATCAAAGAGACAAACCACGCCCACTAATTGGTTCGAGAGAAACAGAGGCATGCTGAGGGAGTTAATAATCAGTTTCCCGTTGTTTGACGATTGCCCCGCCAATTGCAGGCTTCTGTCCCCTTTCTGGGTGTCAATGACACGCGTGACAACGTTGCGAACGAATTCTTCCGACACATAGCCATTCGCAATCAGCCGTGTTTGCGCCAGAATGCGGTAATTATTCTGGGCTTCGTAATCCAGCTCCACAATAATGCCGTGATTACTCTCACCAATCTTTAACAGGATCTTTAACACTTCGCGAAAGCTGTTGTGGTAGTCATCGCTGATCAGGAATTTGTCCTGCAAGGTTTTCACGGCAGAGAAGAGCTCCGCACCTTTTGACACTTTTATTTTGTCCAGATGCTGTTCCGTAATGTCGCGGATAATCGCTACTTGAAGCGGTTTTTCATTCACCTCGATTTTATTGGAGCGAACCTGCACGATCTGACGTTCATCGGTTCTGATAAGCTCATAATTCAAGCTTTTTGTATTGAAGCCATAAAGTGCTTGTGAGAAATACGCGCGGGAATCAGGAACGACTTTGGCGATAACTTTCGATAAGGTCACCTTCTCAATCGGCACGTCTTCCAGCTCAAACATCCGCCTCGCAGCTTCATTGAGCGTTGTGATTTCGTGGTCTTCCCCCAGCACCAAAAGTCCGTCTTTGTAGCTGTGGATAATAGTGTTGAGGTAGTTTTTGCTTGATTCAATTTCCTTTATCGCCCGGGCGTACTTCCAAATCAGGAACATGATCATCAGATCCAGCAGGAAAACCTGCGCGATACCGGAAACGATTTCTGACGTGAGGGTACTCTCAATCGGTCTCGGGTCTTCATAAATAATCAAGTCCCCGACTTTGGCTTGTTCATTCAGCTCGTCATAAATCAATGGAATACTGCGTAGACGAAACTCGTTACTGAACTCTCCGCTTTTGGGCTTGGTGATATGACGGAAGTTATCGTCTTTAGAAACAACTTCAATGCGATAGACGAAACGGGAAAGGGTTTCACTTTCCAGATCTTTAACGACAGACTCAAAATCATAGTTCCACATCTGGGCGGGAAGCCGGTAGGAAAGCCGGGCAATAATAGATTCGAGTTCGAAGTCCATCTCACCATAAAGGCGATCGTGGGTTTTGTAGTAGTTAAACACGCCAAACACACTGAGAATCAGTGTGCCGCTAACCACCAAAATTACCGCGAGTTTTGTTCGCATCATCAGCATAGGGTCATACCTGCATGCTGGAAGTCATGTCCGCGGTACTGCTGCGAGCCTGTTCGAATTCTTTCAACACTGCCTTGTCATTGAGTTTGAGCTGGTTACAGGTGTGTAGCACACCATTCCAATTTGCCCTTTCAATGTCATGGCATAGCGACAGGAACTGTCCGTAAACCCCTTCTTTAGCAATCAATGCACGTTTTACGTCATTGGAGAGATCCAACTCACCGACGATGTCTTCCATGGGCTTGCTTAGCATCACGTCAAGCATAGAAAATGCACCAACAATAAATGCCTCATCTTTGTCAAAACCGCGTATGTTATTTTCCATTGAAGATAGAAAAGTCGCACGTATCAAAGACGCACTCTGTAATTGATGGGCATGTTGATGGTTCAGGTTCGTCATGATCAACAATGACACCAAACGTCTAAGTGCCTGCACGCCAAGATAAACCACTGCTTGGCGCGGGTTGGAAATCTTATTGGTTTTGGTTTTAGCGAGAATGTTGGCACTCGCCACCACTTTGTACAGCAGTGATACATCTTTCGAGATGATTTTGGTGAGCGTGTCAATGTCATCTGGATTACGGTTGATGATGATGCAAACATCCAGCAACGACATAACAGAAGGCGCTATATCTTCTGAACGTTTGATCTGTGGTTTCTCGAAGAAGTAGCCCTGAAAAAGTGCGAAACCGCAGCTTTGTGCGGCGGCAAGTTCATCTTGTTTTTCTACCTTTCTAGCCAGAAAAACCTGCTGCGAATATTGGGAAATAACATTCTCCCAATCAGAAGGCTTGGAGCGCTCCATGCTGATGCTGAAAATATCTACCAGCTCTAAATGATTACGCCACTCATTGGTCATGGCTTTCCCGTCCATCAGGATACGGTAGCCTTCTGTACGATAGGTGCGGAGTTTACTGACTACTTCCTGTGTGGGTGCACAGTCGTCAGTGACGGAGATAATCAGGTGCTGGGGCGGCATCGAAAGTGGAATTTCATCCATCAGGGATGACTGGCCAAAGCTAACGATATATCGCGTTTTATCCGGCTTACCGCCACACGCTAAAAAGTTTGCACTAAGAATGCGAGACGTCGCTGTGTCTTCGTCGATAGAAGGGAATTTGTTCTCCAGTCCTTCGCGGAACAAGAGCTCACTCCCCCAGTGTTGAAGGTCTTTATCGAAAACTGGCTGACATGAGAAAAATACTTCGGCCACGCAGAGTAAGTCCCATAGTTAAGATTCCTCTTTAAAAATTAGACCAATTGCCGAATTTTTCCTTCTTTTTCCGCTAAATAAGTCACATCCTTGAACATGCAAACCGATGAGCAACCACATGAAAAAAGGAGCATTTCTGCTCCCTTCTGAAAATTATACCGCTTCAACTTTTAATCTGTAAGGAATCCGCACTGGCTTATCACTGACGCCGCCAACAAATACCGCGCTAATCTTGTCGTCTTCAGACTCTACACTCGCCCAAAGCAAAGAGCGCTTATTCAACACCTCACCCTGCTCAAACAAGTAACGGTATTTGCCTCCCTGATAGATATGAAGGTAAGAGGCCAAAGCACCGGCTGCACTACCCGTTGCCGACTCTTCATCAATACCCAACGCAGGGGCGAAGTTTCTGCATTTCGCTGAGATATCAGATTCTGTCGGCGTCAGTGCGAAGGCGTGAATTGCACCTGTGTTCGTTTTGCGGTTGAACGTCGAAATTGCTTTGTGATCCGCTTCGATCGCCAAGAGCTTAGCTTCATCATCGACAGGAACAATGATGTCCCAAAGGCCTGTCGATACGGCTTTGATGGGTAGCCCGGTGGCGAGGATGTCTTCCGTTGAAAGACCAAGCAATGGCGCGATATCTGCCTCGCTAAAGGTGTCACCAAACTCAGGTAACACTTGTTGCATGTTAATGCGTCCGTCTTCGGTCACCGTCACACCCAATATCCCAGCCCCGGTTTCCTGCTTGTAGTCTCCAGCTTCTATTTTTCCGGTTTTGAAGAGCGTTGAAAACGTGCCTACCGTTGCGTGCCCACAGAAATTGACTTCTTCAGTGGGGGTAAAGAAACGAACACGGTAGTCCGCTTTTTTGGAAGGCGAAATAAACGCTGTTTCAGAATAACCTAGCTCTGCCGCGATAGATTGCATTTGTGCAACAGTTAACCCTTCAGCATTCACTACAACCCCTGCTGGGTTACCGCCTTGGTTTTCTGCCACAAATGCGTTGGTTACATAGACTTCAAGAATATCTGACATAGTTACCTTTCCTTAGTTCTTATTATTGTCAGTTGGCTTTCCATCGAATGATGTCGAGTCAATTCAGCCTGAACACGCCAAAATGTTCAGCACCTACACCAAGTTTCGTTATCCCATTCTCTCTGTTGAAGAAATTAAGGCCATGGGGAAATCAATTTGCTTGGGTATCTTTGTTACAGTGTTACAAAATGCCGTAAAACACAAGAAATTGATTGATATTTAGGGAAGCCGCGATAGAGAGCCTGTAGCCTTGATAGCTAGGTCACTTTTTCATTAAAATATCGGCAAATGTAATTTGGGTAATAACCACATGATCGATTTAGAAAACCTGATTAAAGATGCGCCAGAACGTGAACCGGACATTCCATTGCCTTCGATGGATGAGCAGAAGCGTATCGCAGCAGAGCTAAAAGCACTGGAAGAAAAAGGCGAGCTGACGCCAGAGATTCTTGAAAAATACTTCGGTGGGCAAAAGAGCCATTAATTATCTGTCGAATGAAGGTTAAAACGCGCCCCTCGAGGCGCGTTTTTCTTATTTAGTGGGCCGCAAAATACTTTCGAAGAAAGCGGCATCATCAAACAGCACAGACGCCATACGAGAAAGTCGCTGTGTATCGATTCTGTCGACAACCTGTTCTGGGAAAATGAGTCCTTCCAGCGCATATCCCCAGAGATCGTAGCGCGCAAGGGTTCCAACGATAAATTGCGGATCGGTTTGGGGATCATAAAGGTCTTTCAACAATTGACGCGCCGCATTCTCCCGCTCGGTCTTGGTGACGGGCTGTGTCAGCGTCTGTTTTATTGTTGGCCATAATGCTACTAATGCCTGCTCCTTATCTGGGGAGACCAACGCTGTCATGGTCGTCGTAACGACTGATTCTCCATCCCACGTCCAGGAAGAGAAAAACGGATCGTAGGACAGCGAGTACTTTTCTCTCACTAGCTGGTTATAGCGCGCTTGTAGAATGCGGTTAAGCAGGTCCTCTGCAAACACCGAATCAACCGTGCGTGGCGTTGAAGCGCGAATATACACCTGCTCCACATAAGTACGGTTTTCCGGAGAGAGGTGTCTGACTACCTTGCCCCCATTCTTGTTGTAGTGGAGTGGGCTGGTATTTGTTCTTTCCCTTTTCGTTTGCAGGTTTCCAAGCAACGCCGTAACCACACCTTGAACAGCCAGCACAGGTTCATCGGACACGACATAGACACTGAAATGCCCCATATCGCCAAATAACTTTTCATACAGCGATGTGACATCTTCAAACGTTAACCCCTGATAGTCTTCGGCACCTAAAGGCGACTCATAGGAAGGTCTAGGGTAAATCAACGCTAATGACGCCCGTCCAAACAGGTCATACGGTGAAGTTTGCGCCAAATGCATGCGTTCAATCAGCCGAGCTTTTTCGCGCTCAAATGCCACTTCGCTTGGCTTCACGTTTTCGATCAGATAACGCAATGCATTCAGGCCTTCCAACAGTACTTCTGTTGGCATATACATCGAAAAGTTATGGCTATTGCCATAAACCTGTGGCTCGATGTTCACACCCAAGGACTCAAGGTAGTGCGAGAAATCGTTGGCTGAAACATCACCGACACTGCCGTTACGATACGTTTCAAACATCAAATCTAACGCTGCTCTTTCTTTCGTTGTCATTGATGCGACGCCACCTTTGGCCTGAATCACAACCTGTGTTTCGTAGTAACTGTCATCCATTTTGTAGTAGAGAACCGGCAAATCATTAGGGAGTTTCCACCGGAAAACATTCTCCGCCATTTCAACCGCATCTTCGGTAACCGTGACAAAGGAATCTGGTTGAGGAATTTCCACATCCGCGTAGGAGACCTTCACCGCTTCGCCTGGCTTTGCCAACGTTTCTATATATTGATTTCGTTGCAGCTCAGCATTAGCAATAGACTCCCCTTTTCCGTAAACCAACGTCAGAGATTGATTTGATGCTTTCAGTAAGCGTGCCAGCTCTCTGTTTAGATCTTTTAATTCGATGTTTCTAAGAAACTGGCTGAAGTTGTCGTTTTGCTCGACTCGGCTTTGAGGTAAGCGGTTGTAATAGAGATCGTTGTACACGTTCTCCGCCACTTCGATAGGCAACTGATTCTCATAGAACACAATACTGGCTTCGTATTGCTCTACCAAGGACGAAAATTCATCTTCTGTAACGCCATAGTCACGGAGCGACGCGAGGTTTTTGGCTACTGATTCGAGTACATAGGGACGATCAACATCGTTGTACTCCACACTCAGTTCATACACTGTCCAGCCTGGTAGAAAGCCAAAGTTGAAATACAAGCCATTGTGTGCAAGGTTTTCCCGCTCAAACTGCTCTTCAAGACGCAGTTGTACCGCATCAAGCATCATCCAATGCAACCAAAGAGCTCTCTGATCTGCTAGCGTCTCGGGATATTGATCCTCACCATCTTTGAAACTGACCACTAAAGCGGGCGACTCGCCCTGAGAGGCATAAAGCGTCAGTGGATATTGCGTATCTCTGTCGACGGGGACAATGCGGTGAGGCTCGGGCCTTTTGCTTTCAGTGCGGAGCGAGGAAAACTCCTTCTCTATTTCAGCCTGCAGGTTTTCAACATTAAATCCGCCAATCACCACTAATTGGATTCGATTTGCTTGATACCACTTGTTGTAGAACGCCCTAAGACTTTCCGGCGTGACACTATTCAGCGAAAGCTCTGTACCAATCGGATCCCGGTCGATATAAGGAGTCCCATCTATTAGCGCCTCATAGAGTTTGAGGGGCCAAGATGTATCTTCTCGGTTGTCACGTCGCCACTCTGCGAAAATGACACCCACCTCCGCGTCCACTTCTTGGCTGTCCAGTGTCAGACCATCGGAAATATCACGGAACCAATCCAACGCGTCAGGAAGACGTTGGGCATCCGGCAAAGAAAGCTGGTAGACGGTTCGCCCATAGTCAGTCACTGCGTTGATATCAGGGCCAAACTCCACCCCAACCTGAGCAAACTCTTCAAACACTGAGTTATTCGGATAACGTTGGGTGCCGTTGAAAGCCATATGCTCGATAAAATGTGCGTAGCCCCTCTCATCCTCTCCTTCATTCAGACTACCCACATTCACAACCAACCGAACTTCAATTTGCTCGCCTTCGATGGGATAAAGGTGGTAGCGCATGCCATTTGGCAAGGTTTCAGAGACCCAGTTAGGGTCTGTTGTTAGTTGTGGAGAGGAAGAAAGAGAAGCACAGCCGGAAATCAGTAAAACAATGAGCGCGACTGCGTAACGAACGAGCATAGATACACCAAACTAAGTGATTAAAAAAGAATGCGATCCTTTCAATCAAGCACAAGATAGTCGTATCAGTAAAGGCAAGTATCGCCAAACTCTCTGAACAATCTCAGTTTCTGTTATCCACACGGAAAATATTTTTAAAGTGGTGGTAAGAATCCACTTGTAGAGCAAGTGACTACAAGACGCTTATAACAGGGGCTCTGGTCTTTAAACCGATCAAAGTCTCTAGTACTTCAAACTGAATTATCCACAACGCTGCTTTATCTCTTTCGAGATGATGCATTGATAATATTCAAGAGTGGAAGCAGGACTTAGTGCACCAAGAATTCTGACAGTTCGAAACAGTAAATCTCTCTTTAGCAAAAAACCGATTAAACGATCACCAGTCCATCGGAGGTGGTTTAAGGCAGATAACGAAAAAGCGAGGCCAAAGCCTCGCTTAGTTCATTCATGATGAGAATTACAGTTCGCCGCGCAGCTCAATCAGTTTTTGTTTGATTGCACGTGCTTTCTCTTCAGTCAGGTCATATTTCCACATAACCAGAATCGCCAGGAATGCCGTAGTTGCTGGAATGATGATATCTGCAAGGCGCAGGTTAGTGATGGTTTCAACAGACTGCGCGCCTGCGCCTGGATCGAAGCCAACCACTTTCAACACAAGACCACCAAGGATAAGCGCCAGTGCTTGACCAATCTTAACCATCAGCCAGTAAATAGCACCAAACGTCCCCTCTTTACGAGGCATGCCATTGTCCAGTTCATCCATGTCACAGACGTCAGCCGTCATGCTCATCATCAGCGTAAACAAACCGCCAATACCGAACGACATCAATGGGATTGGCATAAAGATCATCCAAGGGTTGCTTGGGTCAAAGCCCCACCACTTAAGACCGTAACCAACAATTGAAATCGCGGTAGAGATAACAAATGCGTTGCGCTTGCCCCATTTGCTCGCCATCCATGAGATTACCGGAATAACCAGGAATGCAGTTACTATCGCGCTAACGGTTGAGAACCATGCTGGCCATGTACCCGTTGCACCGTAATCACCACCAAACATGTGGAATACGATGATGAAGAAGCTGAAAGATGCAACAAGCTGGAAGCCATTAAATACCAAGAAGGTCGCGCCACAAAGGCGGACAAAAGGCCTGTTTCTAAAGACTTGTTTAATACCTTTAAAGACTTCCTTCAGGTTAGAGAAAATGGTTTTAAAGGAAATCTCTGCACGGTTACCCATGTCTGAAGCATCGATACCTTTACAAAACAGTCCCGGTAGGATGCCCAAGGTAATACATGCGCCCGCTACAAACAGTGACAGTTGTTGAACACCTTCAGCCTGACTGCTGAACAGGTCAGGGTCAGCAATCAATACCCAGAACCAAGGCACAATCATCCAAGCTACCTGACCCATGGTATTTGCAAAAGCCATCAGGCGGGTGCGTTCGTTGTAGTCAGAGGTCATTTCATAACCCAAACCAACAAACGGCGTTGCGAACATCGTGTTACCAATGGTGAAGATCAAAGAGAAAATGAGGAAATACCAGAAGTTATACTCTTGTGACGCTTCAGGATCGAGTTGCCATAGCATGGCAAAGAACACGCCACTCAATATTGCACCAACGACAATATAAGGACGTCGTCTACCCCAACGTGATTTGGTGTTATCAGTGATAAAACCCATTATTGGGTCTGTAATAGCATCAAACAGCCTTGGAAGACCACCTAACAGACCTGCCAGGAAAGGGTCCATGCCGAATGCGGTAATAAGGAAGAAGGAGAAAACACCCAAAGCACCAGGGAGGAGGTTAAGCGTCAGCGTACCTGCACCATAAGCCCCTTTCTGAATGACTGGAACGCTTTCCCTAGCGTCGTGAAGCTCACCTGCTGTTGTTTCTACTTGTTGTGACATAGCAAAATGTTAACCATATGTGAATACCGTGTTGGAATATTACCTAGCTATGCTAAAACACAGCAAATCGAGCTCATACGATATATATCTCCAAAACCACACTCTGAAAGCGCTTTCTTTGGTTGCAAATAGCGGGAATAAGAAATGCTGCCGGAAAGGCGTTTAATTACAGTTTGATTGCACGATTATGTGCTGAATTTGTCGCGAATCGCCCTATTTTTTGGTTCCGCTGATAGCAAGCGATTTTTTATGAAAAACAAAGTAACAAGTCTTATTAAGGAGACTTTGTGTTCGAGAATGGTTAGTTTAGAAGAGGCGTTAACAGCAACAAAAAGACAAAATAAAAGCCGCCGAAGTCACAAAACTTGGCGGCTTTAAATTAAGTGGAGCTAGGGGCTGTTGACCTTTGGTGATGATTTTTGCAGCAGTTTGTGGGGGTTTTATGCAAGGCAGAGGCTTCGATGTGTAGCTAGCCTACATGAGAAGCCGATAACGCAGCAGAAATTCCCCACAAACGCTGCCCGAAGGGTTCTGCTCTAAGCGTTTTATGCTTTGTTGAGGTGTGTTTGCTTAGAATAACTAGGCGGCACACACCTCGCCGCGCCTAAAACGCTTATAGCGAGAACGAAATTTAACCACCAAAGGTCAACAGCCCCTAGCAGCGCTTATCGTTTACTGGCGCGTCGTTCTTGAACTGCATCTGCCAGAATATTTAACACTTTCTCGGTGTCTTCCCAGCCAATACATGCATCTGTAATGCTCTGACCATAGGTCGGCGCTTTACCGTCAACCAAATCCTGACGACCTTCCACAAGGTGGCTTTCAATCATCACACCGAAGATAGCGTCATTTCCGCCTGCGATTTGGTTTGCAACATCTTCACCTACAACCACCTGACGCTGGTATTGTTTACTGCTATTCGCGTGGCTGAAGTCAATCATCAACTTATTGCGCAGTTTTGCCGCATCCAACTGCTCAGTGATAGCTGCAACGTGCTCTGCAGAATAGTTTGGCTCTTTACCACCTCGCAAAATAATGTGGCAATCTTCGTTCCCAGCCGTTTCAACAATTGCTGAGTGACCAAACTTCGTCACAGACAGGAAATGGTGAGGCGACTCTGCTGAGCGAATCGCATCGGTAGCAATCTTGATGTTACCGTCAGTGCCATTCTTGAAGCCAACAGGACAAGACAAACCCGAGGCCAGCTCACGGTGAACCTGAGACTCTGTCGTACGTGCACCAATCGCCCCCCAGCTGATCAAATCGCCCATGTACTGTGGCGTGATCATATCGAGGAACTCACCTGCCGTTGGCAATCCCATGTCAGTGATGTCCAGCAGCAGCTTTCGTCCAATACGCAGACCATCATTCAATTTAAAGCTGTTATCCAAGTACGGGTCGTTAATCAGGCCTTTCCAGCCAACAGTGGTACGCGGTTTTTCAAAGTAAACGCGCATCACAATTTCCAGTCTGTCGCTCAGTTGGTCACGCAGCACTTTTAGCTTTTTACCGTATTCAACCGCAGCTTCAGGGTCGTGAATCGAACAAGGACCAATGATGACGAGAAGGCGATCGTCTGTGTCATTCAGAATGTTATGGATAGCCTGACGAGCGTTAAACACTGTTTCAGACGCTGTTTCAGTTGCAGGAAACTTCTCCAGCACCGCTACCGGTGGCAGTAGTTCTTTGATTTTACTAATTCGGACATCGTCTGTTTGATGGAAGCTCATTCATTCACCCTTGCTACATTCTTCACATCCACCATCTTTGATGGAGTGCGTATTCCCTACTTATTTGTTGTTAACTTATCGCCATTCCAATAAGAGTGCAAACCTATTTTTACGCTTTTTATAATATTTTTATACCACTAAAATATTGACTAACGGTAATCATGTGCTAGCAATCAGTTTTCAAGGTGTTTGAGAACAAGAGCCCCAAATCCAGATATTCTTCAAGCGTGTCCGCCAGCACGTCTAGACTATGTTGTTTTTCTTTAACTAAATCAATATCTTTAGTATCTTCTAGCCCAGCCCATTCAAGAATGAGCTTGAGTGCCTCTGGTTGATCGAACAACCCATGCCAGTATGTCCCGAAGATATTGTTATCTGAGTTGATCAGACCATCATCACCCTCTTCACAGACGACAGGGCTCACACCTTTTGATGTGGTCACACCCATATGGATCTCATAGCCCGTGATTGGACTCACCTTTCCATTGAGGTGAAGATGTCCCGATTTTTGGGTCAGCACTTTTTCTTTTTCAATCACAGTCATTGCATCAAGGTAACCAAGTCCTTTTGTTTCCAACTTGTGACCTTCCAGCCCCAATGGGTCTGAAATATGTTTTCCTAGCATCTGATAACCACCACAAATACCAACGACTTTACCGCCATATCTCAGGTGTTTTTGAATTTGTTTATCCCAACCAAACTCTCTCAGGCTGGTTAAGTCTGAAATCACACTTTTACTGCCCGGCAGTACAATCAAATCACACGAAGGAATTGGTTTTCCCGGCGCCACATATTCCAAGTTAACCTGTGGATGAGCTCGCAGTGCATCGAAGTCTGTGTGATTGCTAATACGTGGGAGGACAGGCACCGCAACGTTGAGAATGCTACCGCTGGAATCGAGTTCGTCCTGTTTGGTGTCTATTGCGTCTTCGGCATCAAGCATCAAGCCCTGTAGATAAGGCACTACACCAATAACAGGCTTTCCTGTTTTCTCCTCAAGCCATTCAAGTCCCGGCTCCAATAGACTCACATCACCTCGAAAACGATTGATCACAAAACCAACTACACGATCACGTTCCGATTGAGACAAACAATCCAAAGTGCCAACAAGATGAGCAAACACGCCACCACGGTCGATATCAGCCACGATAATTACCGGAACATCTGCCTCCTCTGCAAAGCCCATGTTCGCGATGTCATTTTCACGCAGGTTGACCTCGGCTGGGCTGCCCGCACCTTCAATCAACACACACTCATATTCTGAGCTGAGCTTTGAAAAAGAGTCCAACACAGGCGTCATCGCAAATGCTTTGTAAGATCGGAAGCCAATCGTATCCATGGCATCAACGGCCTTTCCCTGCACGATAACCTGTGCGGCGCAATCAGTACTTGGCTTCAACAATATAGGATTCATATGCACCGTTGGTTCAATACCACAAGCAAATGCCTGAAACGCCTGCGCGCGCCCAATCTCGCCTCCATCTTTTGTCACTGCACTGTTAAGCGCCATATTCTGTGGCTTAAACGGGGCCACTTTCACCCCTCGGCGGGCAAGCACGCGGCATAAACCCGCGACAATGACACTTTTTCCAGCATCGGACGTTGTGCCCTGAACCATAAGGGCTTTAGAAGTAGGTAACATGAAGGAATCCGAAAGATATGAAACTTTGACTTGAGCGGCAAAGATATCACAGTCATTGCAAAAAAATGCTAGCGCCATCGTCTAGCCGCAAATTCTTTGTAACCCTTGTCAAAGTTATTTGCATCGCCACTAAAGTTTTCGCACAGGTAGCCATACACTCAGTAACATGTTGCAACAAACCTTAGCTGCAAGGAATGCTGTGAAAAATTTAAAAAAATCATTTGCTATCAAAGCAATTATGACTGCAATGACCTTGACTTCATCAGCCGCAATGGCGACCAATTTTAACTACACCAATTTGGAAGTCGGTTTTACTGGTAACCCATCAGGGCTTGGAGCAACAGGCCGAATGGCGTTTATGGATGGTGCGCATTTTATTGCCAATGGGAGCAGCCAGTTTGAAGGAGACTGGATTGTCTCAGGTGGAGTTGGCTTTCACGCCCCTGTTAACGGCTTTGTAGATATACATGGTGACGCACGCATTTATTCTGTTAAATTCCCCGAAGATGACAAGCACGATTGGGGAGAATTGGCTTACGGCGTGAATGTCGGCGGGAAAGCATGGATATTACCTCAAATAGAAGCAAACCTTCTCGTTGGCCAAATTGCTTTTGATTCTGACGACACCCGTTCGGTCGTAGAATTAGGCGGTAGATTCCATTCAACAGATGTGCTCTCTGTAGGCGCAACCTATCGAGCAAACGGCTTGTACAAAGAACAGTTCTACTTCGACGTATTGTTCAACTTCTAACCCAAATATCAAATCAACTAAAAGCGGGCTTAACGCCCGCTTTTGTTTGGTGTTACATTGCCATTATTCAATGGTTGTAACCAAAGAACGTGCTTCGCTTGGCGTAAAACCAAAATAGCGCTTAAACTCGCGGCTGAATTGAGACGGACTGCTGTATCCCACTTCATAGCAAACCTCCGCTACTTGATACCCTGAAGAAAGCATCGATCTGGCTTTATGCAGCCTGAGTGATTTCACATACTGCATCGGCGAAACTGTCGTAACCTGCTTAAAATGCTCATGAAGCGTCGAAGCGCTCATTCCCGCTACGCTCGCAATCTCCTCAATCGCCAAATTTCTTTCAAAGTTCTGCTCAATGTAATGAACAACCGGTGCAATACGGTTGGCTCCCGCATGGTTACTCACGCAATTGCGTAGCAATCCACCACCAGGCCCTTTCAATACTTCGTAGTAAAGTTCTCTAAATATTGAAGGCGCTAAAATGTCGCGATCCATTGGGTTATCCAGCAAACCCAACAATCGAACCACCACGTTTTCAATGGCCGGGGTCATTTTGGTCGACTGAGTAAAGTCGCGCTGCGGTAGCGAAGAGGTTTCCTGCTGCCAAGGCGACATTTCCATCATCAATTGGCCGACCATTTGCTGGTCTATCGCCAGACTGAAACCCACATAAGGCCTCTCTTGGCTAACATCTAAAAGGCTTGCTTCTACGGGCCGCGTAACAGAGTTGATTAGGTAGGTATCTTCACTGTAGACAAAGGTTTGCTTTCCTGTGGAGACGTGCTTTTCTGCTTGCAACACAAAACAAATTGAAGGCTGGAGCACTATCGGCATCAGATCAACCTTCTCCAAGCTCGCATACAGCTTTAAACCCTCTATTTCAGACGGTTGACCACACTCACCCTTCACTTTTTCAAACACTTGCTTTGCAAGCGATGAGGCAAACTCCATTTCATTAACCTTTTGCTAAGCATTATCTACACAACCGTAGGATTATGACACTAAATAAGCATTTAGAATGATACTCCTAATTAATTCCGGAGTAATAGGCAAGAGTTCTGGAACATCTCGATAACATTAGCCTCAAATAGAATACATAGTAAATAAAGGCTAGTGACTACAGTTGCGTGTGTTAAAGCCAAATACGCTGCCGTTCTATGTACGAAAGGAGACTACCATGAGCGTATCCGTGAATATTAACGGACAGGATCTTGAGCTCGATGTACCTGCAGACACCCCATTACTCTGGGCTATTCGTGACAACCTCAACTTAACAGGCACTAAGTTCGGGTGCGGTCTCGCACAATGTGGCGCGTGTACTGTTCATATGAGTGGTCAACCCATTCGTTCTTGTGTCACTCCAGTGTCTGCTGTTGCAGGGCAGAAAATCACCACCATTGAAGGTATTGAGTCAAAGGCTTCCAAAGCCATTCAAGCCGCTTGGGAAGAGATTCAAGTGCCGCAATGTGGGTACTGCCAATCAGGCCAGATCATGGCTGCCAGCGCACTACTTGCCAGCAATCCATCCCCTACCGACGCGGACATTGATGCAGCCATGAACGGAAACATCTGTCGCTGTGCAACCTATGTCCGTATTCGTGAAGCAATCAAGCAAGCTGCCACTGAACTGAAACAGGGATAGAACCATGCGCGATTTTCTGAACGGTTATGTGCCTGAAGAGGCTTTCCTCAAAAATACTAAACAGGTGGGAGCCAGCCGCCGTAACTTCATTAAACTCATGTCAACAGCCGGTGCTGGCTTAACCTTAAGTGTTCATCTTCCTTCTGTTGCAGCCGGTGCCAGCGAAACAGCGGGTAAGCCTTTTGAACCCAACGCTTTTGTGCGCGTCGGTTCAGATGACACAATCACCATCATGATTAAACACTTGGACATGGGCCAAGGTGTGACGACGGGCCTGGCAACGATTGCTGCTGACGAACTCGATGCAGATTGGAGCAAAGTCACTACAGAGGCAGCTCCAGCAAATGCCAACGAATATAACAACCTGTTGTTTGGCCCAGTGCAAGGTACAGGCGGCAGTACTGCTATCGCAAACTCCTTTATGCAGCTTCGCATGGCTGGCGCCAAAGCCAAAACAATGCTGGTGAACGCTGCTGCCAAAGTCTGGGAAGTCCCTGCTGCAGAAATCATGGCGAGCAACAGCACGTTGTCCCATTCTGGTGCAGGAAAATCAGCCAGCTATGGTGAGATGGCCGAGCTCGCAGCACTCCAATCAGTGCCTGCTGATGATCAAGTAGTACTAAAAACGCCGGACCAATTCACCATCATCGGTAAAACGGGAACAGCACGTAAAGATAAAGGCAAAAGCAACGGCACAGCAACCTTCACACAGGACGTTCAACTGGAAGGCATGCTGACCGCGTTAGTGGCTCATCCACCGGCATTTGGTGCAAAAGTCGTTTCATTTGATGCCACTGCAGCCAAGCAATCTCCCGGCGTTGTCGATGTTGTGCAGATCCCGACAGGTATTGCGGTGATTGCAAAAGATTTCTGGAGTGCAAAAACGGGACGCGACAAATTGTCGATTGAATGGGATCGCTCTGCGTTCACCAAGAACACTGAACAGCTCAAAACTGAATACACGGCACTTGCCCAAACGCCCGGCCTTCCGGCCCGCAGCGAAGGTGAAGCCAGTAAAGTTCTCGAAAGCGCCGAAAACGTTGTCGAAGCGACTTACTATTTCCCCTACCTTTCCCATTCACCAATGGAACCCATGAACTGTGTGGTTCTGGCTGACGATGGTAAGGCTGAGCTTTGGTACGGCGCGCAGATTCAAACGATCGATCAGTTTGCTGTTGCTACCGTCCTTGGTATCAAGCCAGAGAATGTGACCATCAACACCTTGTTTGCAGGGGGCAGTTTCGGGCGTCGAGCTAACCCTCAGGCAGACTACGTTGTTGAAGCGACAATGATTGCCAAAACGCAGCCTGGTGTGCCCGTCAAATTGGTGTGGACACGTGAGGATGACATGCGCGCGGGTTATTACCGCCCAATGTACATTCACAAAATCCGTGGTGCCATTGATAACGAAGGCAACATTACTGCTTGGGAGCAGCGCATCGTTGGGCAATCTATTGCTGCAGGCACGGCATTTGAGGGCTTCATGGTCAAAGACGGTGTCGACTCATCTTCTGTTGAAGGCGCTTCCACTTTGCCTTATGCGATTCCCAACTTAGCCGTTGAGCTGCATACCGTTCAGCAACCGGTACCCGTTTTGTGGTGGCGCTCAGTGGGACATACGCACACCGCATTTTCAACCGAAACCTTCTTTGATGAACTGGCACATAAAACAGGGAAAGATCCGGTCGAACTGCGCCGAGCTTTGCTTAAAAACCATCCCCGCCATCTTGGCGTTCTGAATTTGGCTGTCGAGAAATCAGACTGGGGCAAACCACTGCCGAAAGGTAAAGGGCGCGGTGTTGCCGTTCATGAGTCGTTTCGTACCTTTGTTGCTCAGGTTGTTGAAGTCACTGTCGAGAATGGCCAAATCACCGTCGACAAGGTCGTTTGTGCCGTTGATTGCGGCGTTGCCATCAACCCGGACATCATCAAAACCCAGATGCAAGGCGGTATCGGATTTGGTCTGTCTCCAGCGCTTGTCAGCGAAATAACACTGCAGGATGGTGCCACGGTGCAGTCAAATTTCCATGACTATCTGGTGCTAAGGGAAATGCAGATGCCAGAGATTGAGGTACACATTGTGCCGTCTGCCGAAGCACCAACAGGTGTTGGTGAACCTGGTACACCACCTATCGCCCCTGCTGTCGCAAACGCCGTGTTTGCTGCAACTGGCCAGCGATTACACAATCTGCCAATGAAGCTGTCTTAACCTCAACGTCATCAAGGAAGGATAATGGCAAACCACCTACATTACTTGCTAAACGAGTGGTATCCGGAAAGAGACAATGCCGAGTGGGTACTCGGCACGGTTTACGAAACGGAAGGACCTTGTTACCGAAAAGCCGGTGCAATGATGCTTTTCAGTAGTTTGGGTCAACAACTCGGTATGCTTAGCGGAGGGTGTCTGGAATCAGACATCCAGCGTCATGCAAAAAAGGTGATGATGACAGGTGAAGCCTGCACGTTGACTTATGACAGCCAAGATGAAGACGATTTGTCTTTCCAACTTGGTATTGGCTGTGGCGGCACCGTTCACATCATGCTGCAGCCAATCCACAAGAGTAACGGCTACTTAAGCCTCGATGTTATTCGCGCTCAGTTAGAACAAAGACGATCCGGCTTCTACTATCAGCGTATCGTCAAGAACAGCGCTGAAATAGAGGCGAACTATATCCCCTCAGAGAAGACTCACCAGCTAGAGGCCGATAAAAACACCATTGGTGAAAGACTTGATGAAGGTCATCAGCGCTGGCTGAAAACCTTCATTCAACCCCCTACTCACCTTCTCGTATGTGGTGGAGGGTTTGATGCTAGGCCGATAGTTTCCCTTGCTCATCAATTAGGTTGGCGCGTCACGCTTTGGGACCCCCGCCCAGCAAATGCAAGACGCGATTACTTTCAAACCGCGCATCACATCCTGCGAGAACAGGCAGAGACCTTGGGGTATTTCTGCAACGAAAAGCATGTGGATGCTGCAGTAGTAATGACGCACAGTGTTTCTCTCGACGCCTCCGTATTGAAATCGCTCACGGATACGCGTTTACGTTATCTTGCCCTACTTGGCCCAGCACATAGAAAAGAAGACGTTCTGCAAACCGCAGAGTTACAGGAATCACAATTACCGTGCAAACTTGCAGGACCAGCAGGGTTGCAACTGGGTGCAGCATTGCCAGAAGGGATTGGACTTTCTATTCTGTCAGAATGTATGGCGGCTCTTAACGATTCAAACGCCAAATCTTTCAGTGGAATAGTATAAGAATGATAAATCTTGCCGCAGTGATCCTCGCTGCTGGCCGCGCTTCACGTTTTCGCGAATGCAAAGCGCTGGCTGAAATCAATGGCTCTCCGCTCATCAGCTTCCCTATCAACGCTGCAGTTCCTGTTACTCAGGATATTTTCATCACAACAGGGTTTTGGCATAAAGAGATCGAAGCAGCCTGCAAAGACAACGATTGGCCAGCAGAAATCTTATATATCGACTGCTGGAAAGAAGGAATTGGCAGCGTTATATCTTCGGTGACGGAGAAACTTGAGAACGACTATGATGCCATTCTATTTATGCTTGCCGACCAACCAGCAGTAAGCAGTGATAATGTCGAACTGCTTTGGAAAGTCTTTATTGAACACATTAACGACGCAGTTTGTTGCCAGTATCACGATACAGTGGGTGTACCAGCGATTGCATCGAAAACCATGTTTGAAGAGCTTAAAACGTTGAAAGGCGATGCAGGCGCTAAGCATCTGCTTAACAATGGCAAACATGTGGTGAATGTGGTTGCTATTGATCAGTGCAACATAGATATCGACACTCAGGAAGACCTAGATAACTACATTCATTACCTGAATCACATGGCGTCGCTTTGGTAACGACGCCATGTTCGCCAATCAGGCCAACACCTCCTGAGTCCTTGCGTTAGTCGCAGACATACATTTCAAAGCCAATGGCGCAGAAATCAGTGTCGTGGCTATCAACAACGAAACTGGCACTGCTGTAATCACGATAAATGACTGCAATGCTGCGAAGCCTCCATTTCCAGCCGTTAGCAATACGGCTGCAACCACACCCAACATCACCGCCCAAAACAGTCTTTGATGCTTAGATGGTGTCGCGTCTTCTGACGTGACGACAGCAATGGAATACGCCATGGAATCGCCCGTTGTTGCCACAAAGGTCGTGGTGAGTATCAGAAATGCAGGTACCAATATAAATTGAAGAGGGAGTTGTTGAAGCGTCGCGATCAGCACACCCGGTAATCCCGCCCCCGCCATTGGGCCGGATATCGCCCCCGGATTGGTCAACTCAAAGAAAATCCCCGTGCCACCCAGCGCAGTAAACCAGAAATTGGTGACAATCGGTGAGCCCACGGCAACTGCTAAGATCAATACGCGAATGCTTCTCCCACGAGATATTTTGGCAATGAAAATCGCCATCATGGGCGCAAAGCCAATGAACCATCCCCAGAAAAACCACGTCCAGTTGGTCATCCAAGCTGCTTTTTCGGTATCTAGACTCATTGAAGAAAAATGCTCTAGATAACTACCGAATGCAGTGACAAACGAACCGAAGATGAAAGAGGTCGGCCCCAATACCAACACAAATAGAAGCAAAGCCAACGCGCCAAGCACATTGAGTTTAGAAAGCCACTGAAGTCCCTTATCCATTCCCGTAAAGGCAGACAGCGAGTAAATCGCTACGACCGCCATGAGAATCATCACTTGTGTGCTCATGGTATTTTCGATACCAAATAAAGCTTCAATACTGAAACCCAATTGGCTCGCCAAAAAACCGATGGGACCAATGGTTCCTGCTGCCACACCGACAATAGAACAAGCATCTACGACGGCACCGAACCAATGCTTTTCGAAACGCTCGCCAAACAGGGGATATAGCAATGCACGGGGCCTTAGCTTCAGTCCCTTTTCGTAGTGGGCATGCATGAGAACGATTGTCGCAAGCGTGCCTAAAACCGCCCAAGCGAGAAATCCCCAATGAAGAAAACTCTGACTCAGGGCTGCAGTCGCTGCGGCTTCAGTGTGTTGTTCAATGCCGGAATAGGAAGGAGAAGGCGAAAGGAAGTGATACACCGGCTCAGCGGCTGACCAAAATACGCCACCGCCAGCCAGTAAGGTACACATGATCATCGAGATCCAGCGAAACGCGCTGATATCCGGTTTTTGTTGAGCGCCAAGTTTCAGCTTACCAAATGGAGAAACAGCAATTACCAAAGCCAAAGCGAGGTTTGCCACCATCAGCCATTGCCAGAAAACGCCGAATTCATTTGCCGCTAACCCGAATATTTGGTTGATGGTTTGAGAGAAGAGCGACATGTCATAGACGGCCGCAAAGAGGAACAGCGCGAAAAAGCTAATGGTCAGTGTCGACACCAGCTTCTCAGCCTTAAAAAGAGAAGTAAAAGTCATTGTGCTCTCACATTGTGTGTGAGGGGCGACACCTTAGCAAAACCATTATGTGATATCTATCACTTTTATTTGATCACTAAGCTTTCCGTTACATTGGAACTCCAGACCAATAGACGCAGGTGTGTTTTAACTCATTGTATTTAATGGCATTAGTCAACCCATAGCGTTTTTCACACCAGTTGAAAGGGAAGATAAACCCCTCGATCTCTAACGATTTATGATGAGACGATATGGCGGGCGTTTGGGAACAGCATACAAAAAAGCCTGATTTCTCAGGCTTTTTCTTTGGTCTTTTTCTTCTTTGAGCTCGCGTGAGCTTCAATAATTTGTTTATGAAGCGAAGTGGCTGCACGCACCAACCTGGGGTGGATCTGCACTTTCTTTCCTTCCAGCAGCATCTTGTTGTAATTGATGACAGATGCCGTCAGACACGCCGCAACTTTGATCTGGTTAAGCTTGTGCGCATACATAGCGGTCTTAATCGCAATAAACGCACGCTGGTCGTCCTTCTTGTAGCTTTGAATAGCAAAGCGTTCGAATCGCTGAAAGTCTTTGTGATAAGACTGATGGATACGGGTTACATGCTTGTCATAGTACTCGCTGTATTTTCCGTAGCTACCAGAACGATTGGCTTGCATGAGCTTCTTAACCCAATCCGTCGACTTGAGCTTTTCTTTCTTAAACAGGCCGGTTAGCCATGCAAACATTTATCTCTCCTACTACTCATCACGAGCCATCTACTCAACGAGAGTATCTAATCTGCTCGTGAAAATTATGCTGTTGCTTGTTTTTAGGAGGTATTTTTGCGACGCATGATACAAGTCGCCCTCCCAGTGCGTTTCATTCGTACACCTTATCGTTTAACAACAAAAAATGCGGTTAGCGAATGTCACACGGTATACGGCAAGCACTGAGGAATTCTACTTCAATTTGCGATAGAAACGGCATAGAAATTATTAAAAATTCTTGTGCTGGTATGCCAAATCGCCTTTGGTGACGCTCACGCCCTTAAGCTGCGCATAGACTGTATCACCTTGTGATAACTGAAGATCATCGACTGCCCATTGGGTTATATTTGCCAGTAATCTTTGGTTACCAATTCGTAACGCGACCTGACAATAGCCCGAGGCATTCTCTTCGCACTCGGAAACACAAACGTCATCTACAATAGCGGGCAATACATTTCGGATACTGGTATCGACAGGGCGGGATTTCACTATAGAAATGTCATTGGCAAAAATCCGAAGGCGAAGCAAAGCACCTTCCGCATCATCAACCTTTGTTACCCAAATGGTCTCACCTTCCAAGTCCAATTGAGCCATCCCATATTTAGCGTGATGCCCTACCAGCTTCGCGCTGACAAGAGCACTCTGTTCTTTCGCCGAAAGCCAAGGACGCATTGGCGCAGAACCCCAAACATCATGAAGCGGTCCATTGGCAACAACCTGACCTTCATTCAAGATCAGCATGTTGTCTGCAATCTGAAGGATTTCATCCAAACTGTGACTAACGTAGAGCACAGGAATATTTAAGGAAGCTGCCAATCGAAGCAAATACTGAATCAGTTCTTGCCGACGCGGCCCGTCCAAGGAAGCGGTCGGCTCATCCATGATCAACAGTTCAGGTTCAGACAGAAGCGCCCGCCCTATCGCCACACGCTGCTTCTCACCACCAGATAGCGCGGCGGGATGCCTTTTCAGTAGGTGTTCAATCCCCAATAACTCGGTGACTTCTTCAAACTTAGGGCGGTTTTCCTTTGGCTGACCGTATTTGAGGTTCTTCTCGACCGACATGTGAGGAAACAGACGCGCTTCTTGAAACACATAACCGATACGTCTGCGCTCAGGGGCGAGGTCAATGCCGGCAGAGCTATCAAACAACACTTTATCCCCGAGCGCTATTTGTCCGGATTCAGGTTTAACCAGGCCGCTGATGGCATTGATGAGTGACGTTTTACCCGCGCCGGAACGACCAAACACAGCGGTAATGCCCGATGAAGGGATCGTTTCATTCACCCTAAGCTGAAAAGGCTTGTGATCAACGTTTAGCGACAGCGTAATCATGACAGCCCCATCTTCTTTTTCATTCGACGGCTCAGCCATTCAGAGCCAAACAGTGAGAGTAACGCAATCACAATAGAAAGGATGCAAAGACGTGCCACGCTTTCTTCCGCACCAGGTGTTTCAAGAAAGGCAAACATCGCAAGAGGAATGGTTTGGGTTTCACCGGGAATATTCGAAACGAATGTAATGGTTGCGCCAAATTCACCCAAGCTACGGGCAAAAGCCAACACCACACCAGAGAGAATACCCGGTGCTATCAGTGGCAACGTAATGGTGAAAAACACACGCCAGGGAGACGCCCCCAAGGTGCGTGCAGCTTGTTCAAGCTTGCTATCCACGAGCTCGATGGAGAGCCTGACCGCACGCACCAATAGTGGAAATGCCACCACAGCAGACGCTAATGCAGCGCCTTTCCAACTGAACGAAAAAGAAATGCCAAAGGTGTCATACAACCAACTTCCTACCGCGCCACGACGCCCCATCACAACCAATAGCAAATAACCAATCACGACAGGTGGCAACACCAAAGGCAGGTGGATAAAGCCATCTAACAGAGATTTTCCCGCAAAATCTTTTCTTGCGAGTAGCCAAGCCATCGCGATACCCAAAGGCAAACTTGCAGCCACAGCGACAAACGATATTTTCAGGCTGAGTGTCAGCGCTTCCCATTCAACAGGTGTGAGTAACATTAGTGATCATTGCTCTGTTTTGGCATCACCACAAAGCCATTGTTGGTGACAATTTTCGTCGCGGCATCTGAATTCAAAAATCGAAAGAAAGCCTTAGCCTCTGCGTTTGCTTCTTTCGTTAGCGCTTTAGGGAACACGATAGGCGCGTGCGAGTTAGCAGGAATCTCAGCAGCAATTTTTACCTGCAAAGAAGCGTTAGCATCAGAAAAATACACAATACCAAGCGGCGCCTCACCACGCTCCACCAACGCTAGTGTGGCTCTCACGCTGTTTGATAATGCCAATTTACTTTTCACGCTCCCCCAAAACCCCAAGGTTTCAAGAGATTCTTTGGCATAGATACCCGCAGGCACATGTCCAGGGTCAGACATCGCCAGCCGACTATTGCCGATGGCAGCAACAAGATCTTGCTGATTGAGGCCATCGAGGGTTTTACCATCACGTCCTGCCACGATAACCAATTGGTTTTCTACCCAAGGTGTTACCGCAGTGGGTTCAATCACGCCTTGCTCAACGGCATAAGCCATCCACTTTTCATTCGCCGAAATATAAATATCCGCTGGTGCACCATAGGCCAGCTGCCTTGCAAGTGCTGAAGAAGAAGCATAAGAAACAACCACCTTCTTTCCTGTTTCAAGCTCGTATTGATCAACAATGTCATTCAGCGCTGTTGTCATTGAAGAAGCCGCAAATACCAAGACCTCTTCGCGGGCGAAGACCGGAGAAGACAACAGCAGAGTGAGCGAGAGAAATATGAGAAGAATGCGTTGCATACCGCCTCTGGTAAATTGAAGACAGAAAAGCAGTATCATAACAACGAATCTATCAAGACGGGAATTCAATACGAGAGACAACAACTTACTTGGCGAGTAAGCGTACAAAAGAGGCGTAAGCCCTTACGCCTCTGTGTTAATAGTGATGGTGTAGCGATTGTTACCAGCTTGCATCATATAAAGAATTTGCTGTCCCATTGAGTGGTGGGAAATCAGATAATTCCCTTGAGGAAATTCAGTTTCATCAGGGCCAACCAATACCATGGTGAAGTTCTCAACAAGACGGTCATTTTTCGTCGTGCCATTGCCTTCGCCTTCATTGACCGCCTCAACCAACACATCGTATTCGTTTTCTGCACCATCGATCAGTTGAACAGTATGTCCGGCTAACTTGGATATATTCTCCCAAGACAATACATTCATTTTTTCTCTCCCGACATCCATGTTAGTTGTTGTGTTGCGTCCTGATTAAATCGTTATTTTTGTATATCAGCAGGCATGGTTAAAGTGTAGCCAGCATCGGGTTGGGATACTGATTTTAAATAGAATTTTCTGACAGTTGCCCCACTTTTTCTGTGCAAGTATCAAGAAAGCGAGGATGTAATCGGGATAGAGAGAATTTTGGGAGGAGATTTTGGAACCAGAAACGCCGAATGGCGTTTCTGGTATCTTTGCGATTAACGCAGTTTTGATGGACGCGTCTTTTGCGTTTTACTTTGATGGTAAAACCACAGGCGTCTTGCTTTATTACTCATAGAGAACACCTCTTTTTTTAATCAGGTTAAAATGAGCCGACCTTCTTGAACGAAAGTGCGCACGCATTACATTCCTGAGTGTTTAAAATACACTTCATCTGCATTTGCCAACTTATTGGCTGTCTCCCCTTATTCGTTTACCTCAAGGAGCACACTTCTTAAGAATGAAAGATTCATTCGTAGATGCAGGATGAAGCTAATGATATGACAGTGGAAATTGAAAAAAATTCCAGAACTTGTCACAACGAAAGTATTTTTATTACATCCCTTTTCAAGTTTCAAGAGATTCCGAACGTGTGCATGACGTTCAGGTCACAGTTCTGCACCAAAACAGCTCACCTGAATAGAGTATCATTAATTCTATCAATACCACGTCATTCGTGCGTTTCAGAGTGCACAGACAACGAATCTTACGCTAAACTCCCAGCGAGCAAATTACAAAGAAATGAGTAGCGAAGATGTCGCACGAAGAAATTGAAGTAGAAGCGTTAGGTATCGAAGTCTCTTCCCAGCCAGTAGAACTTTATAAAGTATTAAAGATCGCCAACGCCGTTAGCGGTGGTGGTGAAGCCAAAATGGCGATCGCTGAAGGCTATGTCTTCGTGAACGGCGAAGTAGAAACCCGTAAACGTTGCAAAATCTATGATGGCGACGTGATTGCGTTTAACGAAGAGTTTTACGTAGTGCTTTGTGACACGCCACCTGCGCCGGTTGAACCAAAGCAGAAAAAGCCTAAACAGCAGCAACCACAACAGGCAATTCAAAAGCCAAAAGCACAGAAGCAAACCGCTAAAAAGCAAACGGCAAAGCCAACAAAACCAGCAAAAGGAAAAGCGAAGCCTCAAAACGAAGAGCGCGCGGAAAATGGTAGACGAAGCATTTCTTTCTGAATCCCGACTTCACAAAGAAACGCCACACGAAGAAAAGCCACCTAAACGGTGGCTTTTTGCTTAACTCTAAAGGTTGAAAATCGAATACTGTGGTGTTGTCGTAGATATAGCGTGCCTCACATTGCTCACTACGTTGAGCTACCGTGCCTCGTGCATTTGCATCTCATGGGCTATGTGGTGTGTAAGGACTTTTTCAGTTTTGGTGTATTTCTACACTGGTGTAACATTCCAAATTGTTATGCGACCCAAACTCGTCGCCAGCACTCTTTTGCCCGGCGGACTCGAGCTTCAAAGCTCATCCTCATTCGTCTAAATTTCTGGGTGCAATTTGATTATAGGTAACCTTGACGAAGGGGCTAGATTGCATTTCTGTGATTGTGATCAGGTTTCCGCTTTCGACAATATCAGTCTTTTGGGGTGATTTTTCGGCAGGAATTATGCTTTAAACCCTTGCCATACAAGGCCTGAACGATACTTCCAGAAATTCGCTGCCCCTATTGTCTGAAATTAATAAAGAAATTTCGCAAACGCACTCACAACCATAAATCAGCAGGCGTATAATGCCCACTCTGCAGTTAGCTCATGGATGTTAGATTGACGGCTTTCCACTCCCCATTTCGATTTATACCTACCGCCCAGTCTTCCCTTGCGATGGCATTTTTTGGGCTAGGTGTCGCATGGTCTCTCTACCAACCAATAACTGGACATCTCACCCGCCCCATTCTTTCTACAATCGGCATTTTGTTGATTGGTCCTGTTTGGCTCAAATATATCTTTGAGCCAAAGCGTTTCTTCCAGGATCTCCGAGACCCGCTCTACGGTAGCTTGATGGCGCCCATGACTATGTCGCTATTGTTGATGGCAGATTTTCTGGCAGAAGTGAATGTCAGCGTGGCAGCCGTTGTCTGGTATCCAGCGATGACGATGCACATCTTCATGATGTGTTATTTCTTCTTTCATCAGTTGAAGAACTTTGAGAAGTGCAACATCTACCCGAGTTGGTTCCTATATCCAGTCGGGTTAATCAGCAGCACATTGGCAGGTCCAAAACTGGGGTTTGACAACGAGTCTGCCCTGCTGGCCCACATCTGTATCGGTGCGTATTTCTGCATGTTGCCATTTGTGCTTTATCGGCTTTGCTTTTTGGAAAGTTTACCGAGGAACTCACGTCCGGTACTGGCAATCATGGCAGCACCGGTGAACCTTGCGCTCACCGCGTATTTGGTCAACATGCCAACTCCTGATCCTGTTTTGGCTGGCGCCTTGGCCGGAGTCGGTATCATGATGACCCTGTTCGTTTATCTCTGCTACATCGACCTACTCAAAGAGCCCTTCCAGCCCACGCTCGCAGCACTGACCTTCCCTTCGGTTATCAGTGCCGTTGCTATGGAGCGATTGATTCTCTGGTTAGGCAAGGACTTCCCACACTGGACATGGCTGGAGCGATTAGGTCTGGTCGAACTGACCGTCGCAACGCTTCTGGTGAGCTGGGTCAGTTTTTGCTATTGCCGACACTATGGGTTTGGTAAGTAAATAGCGCTAGATATAACAAAATGAGAAGCGGGTTTATCAACCCGCTTTCTTTAGCATTCCTTCCGTCTCGAGGAAATGAATCACTTCCGCCAGCCCCACACCTTCTTTCAGGTTGGAAAAGACATAAGGTTTCACCGGACGCATTCTTTTGGTATCCGAATCCATCACATCGAGGTTTGCACCGACGTAAGGTGCCAAGTCGATTTTGTTGATCACCAGTAAGTCGGAACGTGTAATGCCCGGCCCACCTTTGCGTGGGATCTTCTCGCCTTCTGCCACATCAATCACGTAGATTGTCAGATCAGCGAGTTCTGGGCTAAACGTGGCACTCAGGTTATCGCCGCCGCTTTCGATAAACACCAAATCCAGATCTTTATGAAGCTTTGCCAATCCCTCAACAGCTTCAAGATTCATTGATGCATCTTCACGAATCGCGGTATGCGGACAACCGCCTGTTTCCACCCCAACAATGCGTTCTGCAGGCAACGCCTCGGCTTCGGTCAGAATGCGCTGATCTTCGCGGGTATAGATATCATTGGTGACGACAGCCACCGAATAGGTATCACGCATGGCTTTACATAGCACTTCTAAAAGCGCCGTTTTTCCTGACCCTACCGGGCCACCCACACCGACTCTTAGCGGTTGTTTATAATCCATCTTCATTCTCCTTATGAGCGGAATAGCCGCGTGTATTGCGTTTCATGGCAGCTCGACGCGATGGCCTGCGCTGGTGCAAAAGAGCCAACTTGTTCGTCAGCGATAAAACGCGACGCTTCGACGACTTCCTGCAAAGCATCTGACACATCCATCAACACACGCTGTCCCGCTGTTTGTCCTAACGGCACCATTTTCACACCAGCGACGACACAGTTTTCCAACCAACTCCATGCATAGCCGTGGCAAAGAGATTCTTCTTCAATGCCCCATTTCATTCCGGCATACGCGAAGCCTGCGACCTGACTTTTCGCCAGCAACACATCTAACTGGCTTTCCGCTTCAACCAGCTCAAGCTGCTGCAACAGCTTCAGCATGGTGCGTCCACGCTGGAGCTCTTCCGTTCTTAGTTCCATCGTTTCGCGGCTGGCATACAGCCAATCGCACCAATGATTTGCCGTCACAACTTCATCTGACTCCAGTGCAGCGAAAACGCGGCGAAGCACGGGCAGTTCGAGCTGTTGCAAGCTGTCTGTTGCCAAGCTCACCAGCCAGTCCTTCAATACAGATTCACTATCAACCCAGCCTGTTTCTATCGCCCACTCCAAACCTTGTGAGTAGCTAAACGCCCCCACTGGCAAAGAAGGGCTAATCAGTTGAAACAGACGATAATCGGATTGCATGACTAGCGCCCGTTGAACATGCGGTGAATCATGTAGCCAATTCCCGCCGCAGCCACCAGCATTAATACTGTTTCAAATGGGTGTGCTTGCGCGGTGGCCAAAATATGATGCGGCGTCTCAGCATGTGGTTCACCAGTGATGTGTGCAAACGCGGGAAATGGCAATGCCAACGCAGCGATAAGTAATTTTTTCATAGTCCTGTCTCCTTGACTGAATGTATTAAATCTAAAATCAATGATGATGGTGATGACCGGATGGGTGGCCGCCATAAGCGCCCGCTTCTGGCTCAAAAGGGGCCATTTCGATCACCACACGGCCTCCGAGTAATCCCACCATTTCGTCTAAAACGTGGTCATGCTGATAACGTACCCACCAATCACCCACTTGCAACGGTACATGGCGGTTACCCAAGTGGTAAGCGAGCCGAGCCAATAACACGCCATCATCAGCGTGTACGGTTGATACTTTTTCCTCTGCCGCGATAACACGAACTTGGTGGCCGCAGGTTGATACCAACACATCACCACCGCGAAGCGTTTGCCCACGGGGAAGAAACAACCCAGCCTCACTGCCGTTGTCCAACGTGACGCGGATACGGCTTTTTATTCTTGAATCAATGCCCAGGTGAATGGTCGCCAATTCGGTGATATCACTTTCCCTGACATCCGATGCTTTGATGATTTCTGTAAATTCGATCATTTTTCACCTCAGAACAGGAAGTAACGTTGCGCCATCGGCAACACATCAGCAGGCTGGCAAACCAGTAATTGGCCATCAGCACGAACCTCATAGGTTTGAGGATCCACTTCGATCGTTGGCTGCCAGTCGTTCAGTTTCATGTCTTTTTTGCGGATGTTTCTGCAGTTCTTCACCGCCACTGCACCACTCTTCAGATCCAGCATTTCTGGTACACCGTTATCAATTGACATCTGAGACATAAACAACAGCGAGCTCTGCGCTGGGCCAGCACCAAAAGAACCAAACATCGGGCGGTAATGCACAGGCTGAGGCGTTGGAATGGAGCCGTTAGGATCGCCCATTGGCGCGGTAGCAATTAAGCCGCCTTTGATCACCAGCGAAGGTTTCACACCAAAGAAAGCTGGCTTCCAAAGTACCAGGTCCGCCAACTTGCCCTTTTCAATCGAGCCGACTTCATGGGCGACGCCATGAGTAATCGCCGGGTTGATGGTGTATTTCGCCACATAGCGTTTAATGCGCGCGTTATCGCTATAGCTGCTGTCGCCTTCCAACGCACCAAACTGCACTTTCATCTTGTGCGCGGTTTGCCAGGTACGAAGGATGACTTCACCGACTCGTCCCATGGCTTGCGAGTCTGACGAAATCATCGAAAACGCGCCCATGTCGTGAAGCATGTCTTCCGCCGCAATGGTTTCGCGGCGAATACGGGATTCCGCGAACGCGATGTCTTCGGCGATTGAAGGTGAAAGGTGGTGACACACCATCAACATGTCGAGGTGTTCATCCACCGTATTGACCGTATAAGGACGTGTTGGGTTGGTTGAAGACGGCAAAACGTTCGCAAGGCCTGCCGCTTTGATGATGTCCGGCGCGTGACCACCGCCCGCCCCTTCGGTGTGATAGGTATGTATGACGCGATCGCCAATGGCATTCAGCGTCGATTCCACAAAGCCACACTCGTTGAGTGTATCGGTATGGATCGCAACCTGAGTATCGGTCACTTCAGCCACGCTCAAACAGCAATCAATCGCTGCTGGCGTTGAGCCCCAGTCTTCGTGCAGTTTCAAACCACAAGCGCCTGCGGCAATTTGCTCGTCCAGCGCGTCCGGTAAGCTCGCGTTACCTTTACCCAGCAAACCGAAGTTCATCGGGAACGCATCCAACGATTCGAGCATGCGGTGAATGTTCCAAGGTCCGGGAGTACAGGTTGTCGCATTGGTGCCTGTCGCTGGGCCAGTACCGCCACCAATCATAGTAGTCACGCCAGAGGTCAGTGCTTCATCGATTTGCTGCGGGCAGATAAAGTGGATATGAGAATCGATGCCGCCCGCTGTCAGGATTTGACCTTCACCCGCCACCACTTCAGTACCTGGGCCTATGATGATATCGACATTGTCCTGAATATCTGGGTTGCCGGCTTTACCAATACCTGCAATGCGACCGCCTTTTACAGCGACATCCGCTTTTACGATGCCCCAGTAATCGAGCACGACAACATTGGTGATCACCATGTCCGGTGTTTCGCTGCTCGGGCGCTGGCTTTGTCCCATACCATCGCGAATAGTTTTACCGCCGCCGAATTTCACCTCGTCGCCGTAAACCGTGAAGTCTTTTTCCACTTCCAGCCAGAGTTCGGTGTCCGCCAAGCGCACACAGTCTCCAGTGGTTGGGCCGAACATTTCTGCATAGGCGCTTCGGGATATTTTCTTACTCATCTCAATCATCCTTATCGCTGTTTGATGCACCATCTATCGGACCCATGCAGCGCCCTTGAAAGCCATACACTTCGCGGGAACCCGCGTAAGCCACAAGCTCTACCGAGCGGCTTTGACCGGGTTCGAAACGCACCGCCGTACCTGAAGGAATGTTGAGACGAAATCCTTTTGTCATGTTGCGTTCAAAAACCAGCGCATCATTTACTTCGAAGAAATGATAGTGAGAGCCGACCTGAACTGGCCTGTCACCTGTGTTTGCTACATCAACGGTAACCGTTGGGCGACCTACATTGAGCTCGATTTCCCCGTCTGCTGCGCGAATTTCACCCGGCGTAAAGGAACCTGTTTTTAGTTTCATTTTGGCCTCCTAAACAATCGGATCGTGAACGGTGACGAGCTTGGTGCCATCAGGGAAAGTGGCTTCCACCTGGACGTCGTGGATCATCTCTGGCACCCCTTCCATCACGTCATTGACGGTCAGGATAGTGCGGCCGTAATCCATCAACTCCGCCACGGTTCGACCGTCTCGCGCACCTTCCATAATGGCGGCGCTGATCAACGCGACAGATTCGGGATAGTTCAACTTCAAGCCACGTTCTTTGCGTCGTTCGGCAAGTAAAGCAGCGGTAAACAGCAGCAGCTTGTCCTTTTCTCTCGGGGTTAACTCCATGTGTTGACTCCTCGCAGTTTTTGCGGTCAATACACCGCTATAAATCAGTTACGCCAGAACACCGCTATCCATCAGGTACGCCAGATCCTCGGCACATCAGGAGTTGCGCCGGTCCAGTGTTTTCGAATTTTTAGCCAGCATTCCGTCAGAATGTGGAACAGGGTTTCTGTGTTTGATGCCAATGCCCGCACAGCCACCAATCCGTCGATATAGGTGATGCCGAGTTCCAGCTCACTCGGTTTGTCCTGTTCAGCCCACCAGCTTTTAAGCAACTCAGACAAAGCCTCTGCGTCGCCATACACGAACATCGCACCGACAACGGGATAGCCACGAAGCGCCGCAGCAGAGTGTTGTAGGGTGGCTGGATTGACGCGTAGGCGCTCGCAGAGAACGAGCTTCTCGTCGATGGAAATCGTGGTCATTCCATCAATCACGCCTTTATCGAAGGCTTGGTTGGAAACGGGCTGTCCCAGGGTCCAAATTTCCCAGCCTGCAAAGCGCGCATGAGAGGAAATTTGAATATCCGTGCGGGTGACAAGATGGGCATTCGGAAACGCAATGTTTTCCAAGGGCAACCACTCAAGACGGCTGTCTTCACCCACTTTCAGCGATTGGTTTAACGTCGCAACGCGACCGTCTGAGCGATAAAAACGGGTTGCGCCGGGGGTGGTAATCAATGCTTCTGCGCCGTCTTTGGCCTCGACAAACACATTCAGGCTATCGCCACCCACCACACCACCCGGAGGGTGCAACAAATGGCTGTGGCATACGCCACCTTCAGGATACAAAGCACGCTGCACCGCCAAAGGGCCACGGTGCAGGCAATCACGCAATACCGTTCGGGTGCCGTTGTGCTGATACCCAAGGCGAAGCTCCGCTTCCCATCGGCCGTGAGACTGGGTGTTCAGGGCATTGCTTTCATAAACATCAGAGAGCATTTGTGCCATACAATCACTCCTACACCGTCAGATACTGTCGGATCAGGTCGTCAGAAAGCTCGTCCATTTCACCGCTTGCCACACTTCTTCCGCGATCAAGCAAACAGAATCTGTCGCCGACTTTTCGTGCGAAAGGCAGCTTCTGCTCAACAAGAATGACAGTGAGACCCATCTCCTGATTGAGTTTGCAGATGATGTCGCCAATTTCCTGCACGATGTTTGGCTGAATCCCTTCTGTTGGCTCATCCAACAGCAACAGTTTGGGGTCGATCACCAAAGCGCGGGCAATTGCCAACTGCTGTTGCTGACCACCTGATAGATCCCCGCCAAAGCGACGCTTCATTTCCGCCAGAACAGGGAACAACTCATAGATGTAATCCGGGATTTTCCTGTCGTTCTTCGGGCGAATTGGCAGGCCAATTTCCAGATTTTCCTCAACGGTTAATCGTGGGAAGATCTGACGCCCCTGCGGCACGTAGCCCACACCGGCTCGTGGTCTGTCTTCCGCACGGCGCGGGGCAAGGTCATTGCCTTCCATCAGGATTTGACCAGTATCGACTTTCAACAGCCCCATGATGCTTTGCAGCAAGGTGGTTTTTCCGACGCCATTGCGTCCCATCACCACGGTGCATTGTCCTTTTGGCGCTTCAATAGAAAGATCCCAGAGTGTCTGACTCTCTCCGTAACGCTGATTTAATCCATTTACTGTCAGCATTAAGCTCTCTCCTATTGGCCCAAGTACACTTCGCGAACACGCTGGTCGTCCTGAATCGATTTCATCGACCCTTCTGCCAGCACATGCCCTTGGTGAAGCACAGTCACTGTCGACGCAATGCTGCGAACAAAATCCATGTCGTGCTCAACGACCATGATCGAATGCTCGCCAGCCAGCGAAAGCAGCAATTCTGCGGTACGATCCATCTCCTGATGCGTCATGCCCGCCACAGGCTCATCCACCAGCAAAAGCTTGGGTTTCTGCATCAGCAGCATGCCGATTTCAAGCCACTGTTTCTGGCCATGGGAAAGCTTGCCCGCCAACATTCTGGACTGCGTGTCTAAGCCTATTAGCTCCAGCACTCTTTCTATGTCGCATTTCTGCTCACCGGATAAAACAGCCCGGAACAGGTGCAATGTCGATTTCTCACCCGCCATGGCGAGCTCAAGGTTTTCCCAAACTGATAACGCTTCAAATACGGTAGGTTTCTGGAATTTTCGGCCAATGCCCGCATTGGCAATTTCCGCTTCATCCATCTTGAGCAGGTTCAATTGCTGACCAAGCCAGACATCGCCCACATCCGGTCTCGTCTTACCCGTGATGATGTCCATCATGGTGGTTTTACCCGCACCATTTGGCCCGATAATGCAACGAAGCTCGCCTTCTTTGATGTACAGGTTCAAATCGTTAATCGCTTTGAACCCATCGAAAGATACCGACACCCCTTCGACGTAAAGCAACATGCCGTTTTTCACGTCGACTTTTGGGTTGTATTGAGGCTTCAGGAAGCTGAATACCTGATCACGTCGGGTGATTTCATTCAGCAGCTCCGCCGTAGGATTAATTTCAGGCAGTTGTTCTTTTTGGTGGTTCATGCCTTCGACCACCAAGGTTCTCGACATCATGCGTTTGCCTCCTTGCGAAACAGTCCACTTACGCCTTTTGGTAGATACAAGGTGGCGAGCACAAACAACGCACCCAACGCAAACAGCCAGACTTCAGGAAATTCAACCGTGAACCAGCTTTTCGCATAGTTCACCAACACGGCACCAATGACAGCACCGTAAAGGGTTGCACGACCACCCAGTGCCACCCAGACCACAATTTCAATCGAGTTCAGCGGAGCAAATTCTCCCGGGTTAATGATGCCCACCTGAGGGACATACAGCGCCCCTGCCACACCTGCGATGGCAGCAGACAACACGAATAACCAGAGCTTGCTGTTTTCGACACGATACCCAACAAATCGGGCGCGGGATTCCGCATCGCGAATCGCGATCGTCAATGCACCTAATCGGCTGACAACCACCGCACGACACAACAAGTAAGCCAGCAACAACGCCATCACAGTCGCCGTAAATAGCCCAATTCGGGTGGCATCGCTTTGAAGGCTGAAACCGAGAATGTCTTTGAAATCCGTCAGGCCATTATTGCCGCCAAATCCCATTTCATTGCGGAAGAATGCCAGCATCAAAGCGAACGTCATCGCCTGCGTCATGATGGAGAGATAAACGCCGGACACACGGGAGCGAAATGCCAGCCAGCCGAACACAAAGGCCAACAAACCCGGCACAGCGACCGCCATCAAACAGGCGAACCAGAATTGGTCGAAGCCAAACCAGAACCACGGCAATTCCTGCCAGTTCAGGAACACCATAAAGTCCGGCAGTTCTGGATTACCGTAAACACCGCGATCACCAATCTGGCGCATCAGGTACATGCCCATGGCATATCCGCCGAGTGCGAAGAACGCGCCGTGACCCAGACTCAAAATACCAAGATAGCCCCACACCAAATCCACTGACAGCGCGAGAATGGCGAAGCAGAGATATTTGCCAAGCAGAGAAACGGTATAGGTTTCCAGATGAAAAACGCTACCTGCCGGTACCACCAGATTCAGGATAGGCACCAGAAAACCGATGCTCAGCAGCACCACAATCATCATGACCGTTGAGCGGTCGAAAAGAGATTTAGTGACCATTTAGTTGTCCTCCGCCATGCGTCCACGTTGCGGGAACAAACCTTTAGGACGTTTCTGAATAAAGAGGATGATGAACACCAGCACGAGGATCTTCGCCAATACAGCGCCCGCCCAAGGTTCCAAGACTTTGTTGAACACGCCGAGGCTCAAGCCTGCAGCCAGCGTTCCCCATAGGTTTCCAACACCGCCGAAGACCACCACCATAAAAGAGTCAATGATGTAAGCCTGACCCATGTTCGGTCCCACATTGGTGAGCTGCGATAGCGCAACGCCCGCCACACCGGCGATGCCCGAGCCCAAGCCAAAGGTCGCCATGTCGACCCATTCTGAGCGCACACCCATCGCGCGGGCCATTGCGCGGTTTTGCGACACAGCGCGAACCTGCAGGCCCAGCGGCGTGCGTTTCAAAATAAACAGGAGTGCAAAGAAGACCATCAGGCAGAACACCATGATGTACATGCGGCTGGCTGTCAGCTCTAGCATCGGCGTCACTTCAATCATGCCGCTCATAAAATCAGGCGTACTGACGGAACGGTTAAGCGGTGAGAAGATGCTACGGACTGCTTGTTGCAGAATGAGGCTGATACCAAAGGTCGCCAACAAGGTTTCCAATGGTCGACCGTAAAGATGTCGAATCACCGAGCGTTCAATCGCCATGCCCACCAAACCGGAAACCACAAAGGCGCAAGGAATAGAAAGCAGCAACGCCATGCCGGTTTGCGCCGGGAAAAGTTGTTGTAGCACATAAGTGGTATACGCGCCGATCATGATCAGCTCACCATGTGCCATGTTAATCACGCCCATTACACCAAATGTGATGGCAAGGCCGATTCCCGCGAGCACTAGTACCGACCCAAGACTTAAACCGAAGTACAAGGTCTGGGCGGCATTCACTACGCGCTGGCTCTGTTCGTATTCAGCAATCGCTTTATCAAGCGCTGTGATGGTTTCAACATCATCACTCTGCACTTTCGCTCTTGCTGCCTGCAGCGCATCAAAGGCTTCGGGCAAACCAACGCTAGACAGGAAAGTTATGGCTTCCATGGTCTGCTTTGCTTCCATGGTCTGCGTTGCTTCGCTGCCTTCTGTCACTGCGTACACAGAAATTGCCGTGGAGAGATACTTTTTAGTGACAGTGTCACTCTCAGCGTCGCGTATCGAAATGATAGTAGGAAGTAAGGAGGCATCAAGCTCTCCAATCATCCGCCTAGCCGCGGTTTGTCGGGTTTCTGCATCAGCGCTGGACAGTGCAGCTGTCGCCATGGCGGTCTTAATCTGACTGCGGATATTGTTATTGATGGTCACCGCACGGTACTGGCGTTTCTTTTCTACCGTCACAGTGTCGCCAGAGAGGATATTGGTCAGCTCGCTGCCTTTCGCCAATGGCGGCTCAGCAAGATACCAAACAGATTTGGCTTTCTTGTCGTAAACCACCTGCTTATTCAGCAAGCCTTCAAGAAGTTGAATTTTAGATACTGTTGCTTGTTCTGATAACTCAGCTGACGCGATAAAAGCAATCGCGGCTTCTTTGTCACCAAACGATTTACCCGCAAGTGCGCTTGCGGCTTGCGACATCTCCGAAATGTCGGCGTTCGCCTGTGCTGTTATCAGCACGCTACTCATAAGAACGAGTAAGCGGCACAACCACAGCAGGCGATTCATTGTTGCTGTCAAACGATGCATGAATCGATCCTTCGAAAAAATCCTGCCAATGCGGTTCATATGTGCAAGGAGACGGCACCGCAAAGGCAGGTAAACTGGAAGCAACCTTCCGGGCGGGACTCTCTATGGACTCCCTACCCTAGTAGATAGAATCAGAACTTATTCAGCGACACCTGAGCACTGGCCCGTGGTGACATTGAAGCTGCCGCAAGACATTGGCTTCAGCCAGCTTGCAAACAGGTCTTTGGAGCCAGTCAGGTAATCAGACCACGCATCACCCGCAACAACGTCTGGGGTTTCCCACACGGTCACGAACTGACCGTCGTCCTGAATTTCACCAATCAACACAGGCTTAGTGATGTGGTGGTTAGGCATCATGGTCGCAAAACCGCCAGTCAGGTTTGGTACAGTCACACCAATGATCGATTCCTGAACGGCTTCAGAATCCGTGGTGCCTGCTTTCTCAACCGCTTTCGCCCACATGTTGAAACCCAGGTAAGTGGCTTCCATTGGATCGTTAGTCACACGCTTGTCGTCTTTGATGTAGGCATGCCACTTCTCAACGAACTCGTCGTTGGTGTCAGTTTCCACGCTCATGAAGTAGTTCCATGCCGCGAGGTGACCCACCAGCGCAGAAGTGTCCATACCAGACAGTTCTTCTTCACCGACTGAGAACGCGACGACAGGAATGTCTTCCGCTTCTACGCCCTGAGCAGCAAGCTCTTTGTAGAAAGGCACGTTGGCGTCACCGTTGATGGTAGAAACCACTGCGGTTTTCTTACCGGCAGCACCGAATTTCTTGATGTCAGCAACGATTGACTGCCAATCAGAGTGACCAAATGGGGTGTAATTGATCATGATGTCTTCTTTGGCGACACCACTGTCAATCAAATAGGCTTCGAGGATTTTGTTAGTCGTACGTGGGTAGACATAGTCAGTACCTGCCAATACCCAGCGCTCAACGCCAAGGTCTTTTTTCAGGTAATCAACAGCAGGAATTGCCTGCTGGTTAGGCGCAGCGCCAGTGTAGAACACGTTTTTCGAGGACTCTTCACCCTCGTACTGAACAGGATAGAACAGCAGGCTGTTAAGTTCTTCGAATACAGGTAAGACAGATTTACGTGAAACGGATGTCCAGCAGCCGAACACAACATCTACTTCTTCTTTCTCAATCAGTTCGCGTGCTTTTTCTGCAAACAGCGGCCAGTTTGAAGCTGGGTCAACCACAACGGCTTCCAGCTTCTTGCCGAGCAAGCCGCCTTTCTTGTTTTGCTCGTCCACCATCATCAACACGGTGTCTTTCAACGTCGTTTCACTGATCGCCATCGTTCCAGATAGCGAGTGCAAGACACCCACTTTGATGGTGTCTTCTTCAGCGACAACCTGAAATGAGATGCCAGCACCAGCGATAACCGCAGCACTTACCCAATTTAATGCAAACTTCTTCCCATTCATTGCAAAAGCTCCTTTTGAGTATCTGGGATACCCTTGAGCAAGAGCCTTGCCATAAACGAGATATTGCTCGCAAATAAATCACAACCCAATGAAATAAAACAGGTTTTATACAGAGCATCAAACGTTATAGACACGAACACAAAATTCAAGATGCTTAAGAATGGTGCATAGAAACCTGCCCAACGCACTATATTAGTCACTCCTTAGCTAGGAATGACACGACGCACTTATATGGAGCATCGTTCTGTATTTTTTAGTACAGGCAGGAGAGATCAATCCGGACGAACTATGCTTACGTACTAGCAAACATGTTCTTTGTGGAAGGGCGTGTATCATGAAAACGTTCACTTATCTTGGGTTGGCTCTGACTGGGCTGTGGTTCAGCACAAACACGCTCGCCTACCCGATGTACGGTCTGATTGAACCCCACCGAACACTTATCTATTTTTCAAAAGGTTTCGATGAAAACGTCGCCTCTTTTGAGCGTCAGTTGCTGGTTCATCGCTGCCAGATTGATGACAGAGACCTCCATACGCTCATTTTAGACATGAACGATCTGTCCGACTCCCGAGGCCTATTCTCTTCGCAGGAAATCATCAAACTGATGAACAAATATCGCGTGCGGAACAACGAGCATACCGCAGTATTGATCGGTAAGGATGGCACCGAAAAAGCCCGTTGGCGTCAGGGTTTTGATATCAACGAAATGGTGCAGGTTATTGATGAGATGCCAATGCGGAAGGCAGAAATCAGGGAACGAGGTTTGAGGTGTAGCATTTAGCTGTCGCTGTTTTCTCTATAAAGGGGCATTGCGCCCCTTTCTTACTTTTTAGCGAAGATCAGTCTTCGCACAACAAATCTGTCTTGGCTGCACAGATAAAATCATTTTTGTGCAAACCTTTAATTTTGTGGGTCCACCAGGTAACCGAACAGCTACCCCACTCCAGAAGAATGGCCGGATGATGTCCTTCCGCTTCTGCAAGCTCAGCCACTTTATCTGCAAATTCCCACGCCAATTTGAAGTTGCGGAACTTATAAACGCGTTGCAATTGGTTGATGCCATCGACCTCCAGCAGTTGCCACTCAGGAAGCGTGGACATCAAGCTTGCCGCTTCATCACCGTCCACTCTTGGCGCATCTGCACGGCAGGCTTCACATTGCAGTTCTGACAATTGTTCCATTTCATTCTCCCTATTGTGCGATTTTCTGAGGGTAAAGTGGCGCATGCAGACCAAGGGCTTTTGCCCTGTTCACACACGCAAGCAAGTCGAGTTTCTCGAGTTCGTACAGCTCGTCGAGCGTACTTAAATAAAAGTAGATCGGTTGCAGAATGTCGATGCGATAAGGCGTTCTCATTACGTCGATCACATCCAGCTTCTTCCGAACCGGTTCATCGCTATTAAAGGCATACTCGGTTTCCGCTGGCGAAGATAAGATTCCACCGCCGTAAATTGATAGCCCCTCATCGTTTTGAACCAGCCCAAACTCAACCGTAAACCAGTACAACCTTGCAAGATATACGCGATCTGCCTTCGATGCGTTCACTCCCAGCTTGCCATAATGTTGAGTAAATGAAGCAAACGCTGGATGCGTCAACATGGCGCAATGACCGAAAATTTCGTGGAAGAAGTCAGGCTCTTGTAGATAGTCAAAGTCCTGCTGAGTGCGAAGAAAGGTCGCGACAGGAAACCGTTTTGATGCAAGCAGCGCGAAGAAATGGTCGAAATCAATCAAAGCTGGCACAGGCTCCAGCTGCCAACCCGTTGTTTCTGCCAGAACACGGTTGATGGAAGATATCTGTGGCGCACAATTTGTGGGCAAATCCAGCAATGCCAGCCCATCAAAATACTCGCGACACGCCTTGCCCTTGATGCAGTCTAACTGTCTGGCGACAAGCTGCGTCCAGACCTCATGTTCGTCATCCGTCCAAGCGATCTGACCTTTAGAATCCAACGGCTTAGATTCGTATTGATGCTGTTTCATCGCCACGCCTCCCTGTTTCGTCTCTACAAAAAACGATAGCGGTTCAACAGAGAGAGGAAAACACCCGGGCGGGTTTTACAGAACACCAGTGCGTAACATTTTATTTACATCCCGCTTTTACGCGAGCGGTGAGTGGAAGATGATTTTTGTCTCCCTCGTCTTGCACGTCATTGCCATTAAGACAAAGATAACAATTGTAAGAGAAGGCAGACATTACGTGGCTTTCAGCGAGGTTCCCAAGCGCAAAAAAGCGTCTCACCTCGGAGAAGATCACATTAATCTAGCATGCAAGCTAATGATTGATTTGCCGATAGTACGCTTTCGCGTAACATCGGTCAGGTCTGATTGAGAGGTAAGGTAGTTGTGGTTAAGCACTTGAGGACACAATCTGAATTTGAGGAATGCCTGCGCACCGATACAAATGGTGACGTGATGGCTGTCTTCAATGGATTGGAACTTCGCAGTGTCTTTCAGCCTATTTTCCGGGCAAATGGTACGGTACTTGGGTTTGAAGCGCTAGTGCGGGCCAGAAAAACGGATGGAGAGCCAGCCTGCCCTGCACATCTTTTTAGGAAGCTCGATCACGACCATCCAGATTTTACAAACCAAATCAGTATTGACAAACTTGCCCGCGTTATCCATCTCCGAAACTTTTCATCCTTTGCTGGCAATCACTCAATCTTCCTCAACATGCTGCCGTCTTCCGCTGTCGCTTCTATTGAAACCTTCTCCAACCAGAACCTGATAGTTAAGCGCCTCGCCGAATTGGGGATCCCCCGTCATCACGTTGTGTTGGAAGTTGTCGAACACCTGCATGCCGACACCCTCTCGCTCTCCGTTGCCATTACACAATCTATTAATAACGGCTTCCAAATCGCGGTAGATGATTACGGCGTAGAGGGCTCAGAGGAAATGCGTGTACGTATGATTCGCCCAAGCCTAATTAAGATCGACCGTTCTTTAGTGCAACGTTATGTAGAAGGCGAAGTAGAAACCATGCTGCGTGCTGTTGCCCTCGCCAACGAAGTGAATGCTGAAATATTAGTGGAAGGCATCGAGAATCAGGAAGAATACGAAGCCATGCGCGCCCTGCACATCAATTACTTCCAGGGTTTCTATTTGGGCATGCCACAGCGCTTGGAAGATTTCTTTGCTGCTAACCCTGGTAAACGCGGGCCGACCCAGAAGGTCGAATAAGAAAATCGGCTAATCTCTCACCACTCTCCCCCTGTTCTTCCAGTTATTTTTTATCAAGCCTCCGTTAAGTGCTAAAATCGCCGACAACTTTTCGCCTCAGCGCATGTTGAAAGGCGTTTATACAGAATTACAAAGGCAATCATTCGCATGATTAACAATTCCATCCAGTGGTTCCCGGGCCACATGCACAAAGCGCGCAAAGAAATCGAAGAAGTGGTACCAAAAATCGATGTGATCATCGAGGTACTCGACGCGCGCATTCCGTTTAGCAGCGAAAACCCAATGATTCGCCGCATCCGCAAAGATAAGCCAGTGATTAAAGTGCTGAACAAGCGCGATCTGGCTGACCCGGAGATGACTGCCCTGTGGCTTGAGCACCTTGAAAAAGAACAAGGTGTAAAAGCGATGGCTATCACCACTGAGCAAATCAGTGAAGTGAACAAAATAATGGATCTTTGCCGCAAGCTCGCCCCTCACCGTGAAGAAATGGGCAAGAACATTCGCACCATGATCATGGGCATTCCAAACGTCGGTAAATCCACCATCATCAACACACTGGCTGGCCGTGTTGTCGCGAAAACCGGTAACCAACCGGCTGTAACCCGCCAGCAGCAACGCATTAACCTGCAAAACGGTGTGGTACTTTCTGACACCCCAGGGATCCTGTGGCCAAAAGTGGAAAACCCACACAGTGGCTTCCGCCTTGCAGCGACTGGCGCAGTAAAAGATACCGCGATGGAATATGACGAAGTGGCATTCTACACCGTGGAATACTTGGCAAGTGCATACCCTGAACTGCTTAAAAAGCGCTACAACATCGAAGAACTGCCAGAAACCGAAGTGGAACTGATGGAAGCGATTGGCGAAAAGCGCGGCTGTTTACGTGCTGGCGGTCGTATCGACCTGCACAAAGCCTCAGAGATTCTGATTAACGATCTTCGCAACGGCGCACTAGGTCTCATCACGCTGGAACACCCAGACATGATCAGTCAGGAACTGGTTGAAGTAGAGGAAGCCGCAGCGCAGAAAGCAGAAGAAAAAGCGAAACACAAAGAAGAGCGTCGTAAGCGCTATTTGAAGAATAAGCGCTAAGGCGAGATTCGAGATAAGAGTTTCGAGAGTTGAGATTGAAAGCCCCGTAAATACGGGGCTTTTTGTTTTGGCTGTTTGGCTTTTGGTTCTTTCACTCTTTAGAACAGCGGAGAAATGCTGTGAACACAGAGCAGGCTAAGTGTCGCTCTTCAAACTTGAAGCTATGTTTCGTTTAGTCATCTAAGCTAGCCAGCTTTTCAGTAGCTTTATTCGTATATAGATCAAGCCCATTTGAGCTAAATATTTGACGAGCAGCCTGCCATTCCTGTTTAGCTAACTGGAGGTTATTGTTGATTAGTGCAATATCCCCTCTGGCAAGATGCACACTACCCAATCCGATTTGGTGATCTGATGCCGTAAAAATATCTTCGCTTAGATCAAAATACTTTTTTGCTTCAGCAAGTTTCTTTTGTTTTAGATAAACATCGCCCAGGTTGAAGTAGCCAACCCCCAAGCTACTCCATAGAGGAGATTGTTTTGCCAGTTTTTCTTTAATCGCTATTGACTGGAACATTAAACCTTCAGCAAGAACGAACTGCTCTAACAGGCGATGATTGTTCGCTGCATTTCCAAGCAAATTGGCGAGAAATCTTTTATTTTTAATACTTCCTCGCAGCTCCAAAGCTGGCTGGTAATATTGTTCATTGGCTAACTGCGCAAATTCATTTCTCTCATCACCAATTGAAGAATCTGCCATCTCGTAATAAATGTTCCCAATGTTTACCAGTATCGTAACCATGAACTCATCATCTTCGATATCCATAGCATTGAATAGCTCTAAAGCTTTCTTGGAGTGTTCTAGCGCTTCTTCAAGCTCCCCTTTATCCTTCAAAAACATCCCGATGTATAGCTCAGGGCTAGGGTTACTTGGATCTAAATCTGCTGCCTTTGTGCTCGCCCATAGGGCAGCATCTACATTTCCCACTTCGTCGTATATATCTGCTAGATTTACGTAACCTGAATATGAAGGGTTTACAGCTAATGCTTCTTCTAGCTTTCCTATAGAAATTTTGAAACGATTGTCGTCAGCAGTGGTTGTACCTCTGATAAAAGTTTCATAAGCAATATTCATTGTCTGTTGGGCAATATTTGCTTTATCAATTTGAATTGATCGGTAAATTGCTAATGTCGATATCAGCAATGCTGCAATTACCGTTATCCCGAAGGCTAAGAATAAATAGTTCTTTTTCTTTAGATTAAGGTAAGACTCTGCACTTAGTCCCTCTTTTGGCTCAAGACCATATTCGAGCTTCATCGCCTCAAGTCTTTGAGCTTCAGGTATCAGTTCTAGGTTTTTAGCAATCGTCTTGAATCTTGATTCCTTCCACGCAATAGAAGCCCAACCAAGTATGACTATACAATAGGCCACAAATGCCAAAGGGCTCTTGGCTGCCTCAGATAATCCCTGTAATAGAACATCAATATCCATGTATGGTCCTCACTGAGTGACAAATAAGGTATAACGTCGCAATAACAGGCGCTTACCAATCCGCCCAGAACTGCTTTAATCCTTTGTATTCACGACACTTTGAAAGGCTACCGCAGTGACAAAGCATCCACGTTTATCGCCTTGTTATCTTAAAATTTCTTATACCGAGCAACAAATCTGTTACTCGCTTTACTTTTTTTCAGATAGAGAAAAGTAAAGAATAAGTACATGACCAAAGGGAATACGACATAGTTTTCTAGAGCTGAGCCTTGCAGCGAGAGCCTAATAGTAATAAGGAGGGATAAACAAGCTGAGTTTATAAGTATGACTTTCCTAGCCCATGAATCCTTCCATACGAATGACAAAAACTCCGCTTCTGAAATTGCAACGACTACTAGTGAAACTAGCCATAAAGCGAAGTATAACGCTTGCCCGTTGTAAAAGAACAAGATAATAAAGCTGGGCGCAATAAGAAAGAAGACTGCTTTCGATTCGATATACTTTCTTAGTTCTTTAAATTTAAATTCTTCGGGGTCTTTTCTAGCTAGAATTTCATCTGGGTTAGCATATGCCGAGCAGCCGCATTTTACACAAGAATCAGTGCCAGACCTGTTAACGTGTTGGCATTGGTTACAAACCCAATTGTATTTGATCACCACATTCACCTATGCGATAAGAAATAAACGTTGCAATAACGGGCGCTTACCAAACCACCCAAAACCATTTATACCTTTGTATTCACAACACTTTGAAAAGCGGCCTAAGTGACAAAGCGTCCACGTTCATAGCCTTGTTAACTATCTATCTTGCAGCGCGCTCCAGCTCTCGTGTATCCGTGTAAACCGCCATGAAGTTTTCCGCTAGTTGCGATGATACTCCAACCAGAATAGTAGCGCTGCTATCCCAGCAACCTATTTCAAAAAGTGCCTGAGCTAGTTGAGGTTCTGGGTTGGAACCATTCCAGTAATCGGGATTTCCATCTATATAGGGCTTTTCAGTAACGTCAAACTTTGTACCTATTGGAAATGCTGAGAAAACAGCCCAAATAAACTGAATTTTATTTCCCTGAACTAGGGAGTCCAAAGACTCGCCACTGTACCACCCCTCATCAACAAGATATCCATTTGTCTCTATGTCGCTGATATACCAGTCATAGTCTGTACAGTTCACACTTAATGCAGAAAATACATCCGCCATGTATGTAAAACACTTCACTTGTTCAGTATTTTCAAGAATCAAATTCATATGCATATAGAGTTAACGTTGCGATAACGGGTGCTTACCAAACTACTCAAGCTGCTTTAGTCCTTTGTATTAAGGCCACTTTGAAAAGCTGCTGCGTTGACAAAGCGTTCCTCGTTCACTGCCTTGTTATAGAAATTTCTCAGAGATAATCGACCGAGCTAAAGTCTGAAACATACCCGTAGATCCTATATCCATCTTCAGTAACAGAGCCTGCCACATGGACATTTTTTAGAGCATTCAGAACTAGTGAACGTTGAGGTTCGCCATCTACTTTGATTTCAACCCACTCAATATCTGAATAATTGTCGTCTGCAAAATGATGGCACCAGTCACCATCCCAATTTGACTGGTAACCAGTTGAGAGAATTTTGACTTTCCACTGAGGACTAACTGAGCCTAAACAAGACATTGCCTTTCGAAGTTCTCGCCATTTGGTGTTGTTCATAACTGAGAGCACGGAAACTGACTTACCTATAACGTTGTTTTAAGGAAAAAATGGAAACTGACTGCTAAACCGCCACCTTGAACACAAAAAATGAATAAACAAAAACTGCGCCCGCGTTTTTTGTCCACCTTGAAAACCTTTGTTATGTGCCATTTCTAACTATTTGCTGCAATCTTTTGACTGCCTCAGTTGAACTAATACGCCCGCCTTTGATGTAATCTGGTTTCGCTGCATCATCATCTGAGCATACGAGTGAGAGTACCTGTTCCGAAATCTTCCAATGAAACTCTACATTTGAGCTGAATTTCGCTAATAATTCAGATGAAAGCGCATTACTCTCATGACCATCTAACGCACAAAAATGGTAAAATTGTTGTAAGACTCTACAAAGTCCCAGAATTCAAGTGCGCCAGAAGCACAGTCAATAACAAGCTCTTTGTGTTTGGCAAACTCAGATACTAACTCTTCTTCTGAAAGGCTCACTATGCTTATCTCCATAAGGCACATAACTCCCCGCTAAACGGCGAGCGATAGCGAGTCCAGTGGAAGCCGCTTTTTAGCCGGAACGATGTGTAAGCGGCTTGTTATATGTCATTTAGCTGGTAATAGGTTGGCATACTCAGGTACCAGCCATTTCGTTCCGTTGTCAATAAAATCAACATTTATCGTATGAGTTTTATCTGGAAACTCCGCAATATCCACTATTACTCCCTCTCCAAAAAAGCTATGCATTACTCTCATTCCTACAGTAGCTAATCCAAGCCCACTAACCTCTAACTCATCGATTGAAATAGTTTCTTTAGCTTTTGACACTTGACCATTTACCTTTTCATTGGCTAGTGAAACCTGTGACAGAAAGACAATCAAAATTATAAGGTTGAGTTTTTTATTCATTTGAACTCTCTAGACACATAACGTTGTGATAAAGGGCACTTGCCCGCGCTAAACCTGACCAAACCTATGTAATCACGCTACTTCCTAGACGCTTCGAGATTGACAAGGTGTCCCGTTCATGACCTTGTTATATGCTAACAACATCTACACCAGATGCTTTCGAACAAGAAAGCAACTTTGCAAATTCGATCACTTCATCTGTTGATTGTTCAGGATGGCTAGTCGTAACAATAAACTTGGGGTCTGTTCCGTCACCTACAGCAAGTTCATCGATTACACCTTCCCATTCTTGGCATCCCTGACCCACTACACAAACCAACTCATAACCTTTGTTTATTAAAGATATAAGTTGATCATCGTACATTGGTGAGTATCGACTTTGACATATAAGAACAATTTTTAAATTTGTCATCGATAGCTCCAAAGCATATAACGTCCGAATATGCGCTTGTTATATGCTTTCAGCAGCCACTGCTTGGTCAAACCAAACATGCTCTGACTCACCGCCTAAGTTGAAACGATACCCGAATGGAAGAGCCATATATATTGCTAATTCAGGGCGTTTTTCGATGATGTGCTCAAAGTGCACGGTAACTAATGAGCTGATATTGCCGTCGTACTCATCTGTAGTTAACCACCAACCACTCATATGATTTGGTGATGGGTAACGAACCCCTTCAACTGGTGCTGAGCCCTCATAAATGCCTTTAGAAATAGTAACAAGCTGAGTAGGCTCAACAGGAGCATAAATTGCTTGATAATGCTCACAACATTCTTTTTGGACTGACTCAATACTCAAGCTTATTACTCCTGATTTGAAAAAGCATATAACGTTGCAATAACGGGCGCTTACCAAACCGCCCAAAACTGATTTAACCCTTTGTATTCACGACATTTTGAAAAGATGCTGCATTGACAAAGCGTCCCATTCATAGCCTTGTTATACCGATTTTAGGTTGTGCCACCAGTCCCTACACCTTTTCCCACATGACAGCCTTCTTCGACGAGAGTCACTTATAGTGAATAGCGACATAAGCAAACACCAAGACTTATCAATCTCGATATCTGGCAACAGATTTATCTTGTACAAAGCATCACTGAGATCAAACTTATTTATTAACACGCATGGTGTGAAGTTTGGGTTTAGCCCAGACATAACAATTGCCTTTCTTACTTCTTCATTTGTCGGGTGTGACTGAGTTATAAACTTAGATAAGGAACTCAGAGCTTCTGACTTTTCCTTATTTTTCAGACTATTGAACCACAGTTTTCCCTGCTCTCCCGTAAGAAAACCTTGGGCAATTTCATTTATTTTCAGCTCAATCTCACTCATATAGTCCTGAGGTATAACGTCGCAATAACGGACGCTTACCAAACTGCCCAAAACTGCTTAATTCTTTGTATTCTTGACACTTTAAAAAGTTGCAGCGGTGAAAAAGCGTCCCGTTGATGGCCTTTGTTAGCAAATTCACCTTCCAGTACTTATTCGATTTGATAAAACATTATGAATATCTTCCGCTGTTATAGTTACCGTATTAGACGTGTAAACTCTAGCTGGAATGAGTTTAGAAGGCCTCATTGACTCTAAATGAATACATACGTTTTGGTTATTATTTCTTAGGTCGAAGTTCCTAAATAGATGTTTGTTGAAACTCCCATCTGACTTCATGTGTGGGCTTAAATCCGAAAAGTCTATTGGTGCAACATTATGCATATCGCGAGTATTGAGATAAATGTTGTATGTATATAATTCTTTAATCGGATTATTGGCCAGAGCATCTTGAACGACATCTCTATCATAAAATTGATTTTTTATCTCTTTACCATGCATATATACCCCTGATGCCCTGAGGCGAGTCAATTCATGCTTTTTATCACAAAAGTATACGCGAGGAGAAAACGGGGCTTGATACTCAATAGAGCTATCCCATAAGTTCTGGGATGATGACAAAGTCACTAGCAACATCTCCTTATCGAGAAGTTTCTTCATTTTAGCTTCTCGATACTCAATGGAAAACCTCAAGTCTTGTGATAAATATAACTCGTTGCTTTCACTTACATACAGCGCATTCAGTGACGAAATAGAGAGATCATCAATAGGTTGGGACGAGCAACCCAAGAGTAGAGTGCTCAACAATATGCACGTTAATACATTGATCATATGTTCTCGCTAACAGTGTATTGGACACCAAAGTGGTGTATTTAAACACCCCATTTTGTCCACCAATAACAAGCCGCTGTACTTTAAAAATAACTTCCTTTTTGTTTTTAAAGTTTTTTCTTACAAAGCCAAGAACGACCTTGTGAAAATACGCCAAAATGGGGCTATTTCGGTATTATGCGACACCTTTGCATCTACTGTGTGTTTCAACAGTGGAAAAGTAAGGTTCGGAATATAAAAAGTATCGTAAAGACAGACTTAGTAATGAGTCAGCAGAAAGGGACTCAGTCTCGCAAGGGACAAAACCAACCAAATATCCCCTAATCTTTCCCTTAGAGAGGGGAAGGAACAAGAGTTTACCCGAACTCCCCCAACACCCACGCGCACACATCATTCGCGGTTAGCCTTTCCAGTTTAACCACTGACAGATGGTGCGTTCTGGCATGAGTCAGCAATGCAGGCAGGTCAGAAACAATGGTTTCGTTGCATGACATATAAAGGCGTTTTTTGGTTTCTACCGCGACTTCAATCAACTTGATTAGGTCTGGCATTTTAAGCAGGTGGGCATCATCGACGGTGATAAATGGACAATCCCGATCAATGATTTGTTGCCATTCAGCGTCGCTGATGGTGGTATCGCCGCCGCAATAGGCGAGCTTGGCTTTGGAAACATCAATGGTGAATGGCGTATCGCCATATTGCTCTACCAGAAACTTGGTTTTGTCTGATCGGTTGGGGCCGACGACGAGGCTGATATCGTGGAGTTTGAGCTGGTTTTGAACCTTGTGCCAGAGCATGTTTTCCCTATATGCAACTGAATTACTTTAAAGAAAATTTATCCTAGTTGCGCTTGCCTAAGAAGTCTAATGATATGAATCTTTTATGTATGCAAAACGGGACATCAACAACCTTGTTGTGGGATTGAGTCTGTTCTTACCTTGCGTCTCATTCCTACCCCACCTCGATCTTCTCACCTGTTCTATTCTCACTGGGATTTCTCACTTCTACCAACAGGAAGATCTATGAACGAGCTCGTGTCTCTGGCGCAGCCAGGTGTATTGTCTAATCCTACTACCCATGCTGAATTTCTAACTTTCACGCTGAAAGATCAGTGGCTCAACATGGACCAGATCAACGAGGCGCTTTCCCAGCTACCGGGCATTGAAAAATCCATTCGACAGAAAGATAGCTCTGCCGGTTTGTCTGTCACTATGGGATTTTCTGCCAACAGTTGGCCGATTCTGTTTCCTGATGTGCCAATCCCTTCTGAGCTCCATGACTTTCCTGCATTGGCAGATGGCCCCCGCATTTTCCCTTCCACATCAGGTGATATCTTTTTGATGGTGAAATCAGAACGCAAAGACCTCAACTTTCAGGTCGCCAAATACGCCGCGCGTGCGCTGGCGGATGTAGCGGATCTCGTTGAAGATATTCAGGGTTTTAAGTATCTGGATAACCGCGACATGATTGATTTTGTCGACGGTACGGAAAACCCTCTAGATGAAGAACGCGCGGAAGCAGTTTTGATACAGGTAGGCAGTGATAACGAGGTAGGTGGCAGCTATCTCACGGTTCAGCGTTATGTCGACCGTCATCAGGACTGGGATGCTCTGCCAACTGAACAGCAAGAAAAAGTCGTTGGCCGCACTAAGATGGATGACATTGAACTGAGTGATGAAGAAAAGCCCGCGTGGGCACACAATGAGAAAAGCAAGGTGGAAGTGGACGGCGAGGAAATCAAAATGTACCGCCAGAACCGTCCCTACGGAAATGCTATTGAGCACGGCACCATGTTTGTCGGATTTGCAGCTTCGGCGTCTGTTGTAGAAACGTCATTGAAGCAGATGATCACCGCAGACGAAAACGGAGATTATGACAAGCTGCTGGATTTTGTTGAAGCGAAGACAGGGACGAACTACTTTGTGCCTTCGCAGCGTTTTCTTGATGCGCGATTTGATGATTAGTCGCTTTCCACTGTGATATTGGTGGTAACTGAGTTGGCAATAAAGCAGTGCTTGTGTGCGAGCTTGTGCATTTTGGCAAGCAGGTCGGCGGATGGCTGGTTATCACCCCTGAAGGTTATCGTGGGTTTTAGCACCACATCCGTCACTGCTGTTCTTCCATTCTCTAGCTTACCCAAGGTGCCAATGGCTTCATCGGCGTAAGTTTCCACTGTAAAGCGTTGCTTCTCGGCAACAGTTAGAAAAGTCATCATGTGGCAACTTGCAATGGCGGCGATAAAGGCTTCTTCAGGGTCGATAGCTTCTTCTTTTGCCTTTTCCGGCATAACAAAAGGAGAAGGTGATGCATCGACTTTTATTCCTCCATCAAATGTCCATTCATGAATAAAACGAGTTGTATTTTCATGCTCGCATTCTGCATCCCTATGCCACCAATTGATTAAAACTGTGTGTTTTGACCCCATTTATTCTCATCCTTAATACATTTTACCGATATTTGTCCGGTATCCGCTAAATTTCTTGACACCCGAATCTAGAATTCACTCATGGACGAAACATTTTGAAACATTTAGCCACCTTTATATGTAACTAGTTAACTAACTTCCCTTTTGTTTGTTGTAAGTGGGTCCACAAGGAGTAAAGAGAATGTCTCTTCAAAGAAAGTTCTTCGCTGCCATAGCTAGTCTGGGGATTATCGCCAGCGCGATTGCTTTTGTGCTAACCAATATCAACGAAACTAATCACATTAAAGAAAGTGTCTATATCCAGAAAGAAAACCTTAGCCATGACTTGCTTGGCTTAATGGACACAACACACAGTCTGATTATGGAGCGCGTGGCATCAAGCATGGCATTGCTCAAAAAAGAGGGTCAGGAGCTGGGTAATCCGAACCTAAGAGAACGCGTTATGGTCAGCGGAAGAGACTCTTTGAACCTTTACCTAGGTGACAATCCACAAGCCAACAACTATGGGCTTGTCGACAGGATAACCAGCACCATGGGGGGAACTGCAACCGTTTTTGCTAAAGATGGTTCAGAATTTGTGCGTATTGCCACCAATGTAAAAAAGAACGGTAAACGCGCTACTGGCACCATTTTGCACCCAGGAGGCGCCGTTGATCAGAAAATTCAGGCAGGTGAAGCTTATTACGGCAAAATTGATATCCTTGGTGATCCTTACCTGACCGCTTATGAACCCATTTTTGATAAACAAAATTCTGTTATCGGTATTTGGTATGTGGGTTATTCAGCAGATCTTAAGCAATTGGCCTCTGCCATTGGTAAGTCGACCGTTCTAAATAATGGTTTTGTTGCGTTATTGGATAACCAGAAACGCGTCAGAATGCATTCAGACTCTGTTGATACGGCGGTGGTTGAGTCGGCGTTAAACATCAATCCCGATGCTTGGTCAGTGGCACGATTCCCTTATGACAAATGGGACTATGAAATTGTCATCGCTTACCCTAACAAAGATGTGTCTGCAATGATCTTCCAGTCGGCACTTAAAGCGTTCGCGGTGGTCGTCTGTTTTGTGATTGCTTTTATGCTGATTAACTTTTTCGTGATGAAACAGGTTGTGGCCAAACCCCTAAATGCTTTTATCGCTGCTATTAAAGATATAGCGGAAGGTAAAGGTGACTTAACTAAGCGGTTTAATTCTGATGCTTCAGATGAGTTCGGCATCATGGCCAGACACTTTGATAAAGTGCTAGAGCGAATACAGGCCACGATCAAAGAAGTCATGGAATCATCCAGCAAACTCTCTGCGGAATCCGAGGTTTTGGCTGGAATCGCCGATCATTCTTCAGCGGCGATGGGTAAACAAAGTCAGGAAGTAGAACGCGCCCAGTATGCCATTCAACAATTAAACGAGTCTGCACAGTCAGTAACAGAAAGTGCAAGCGCTTCCTCCGATGCCATTACAAAAGTAGATCAGGAGGTCGTGCGCGGTAACTCCGTGGTTCAGAATGTCATCGTCAGCTTGGAAAGTCAGGATGAATCCATGGCCAAATCAGCCAATGTCGTTAATGAGTTAGCCAGTGCCACTGGAGACATCAGCGGTATTCTCGACGTGATTCTTCAAATTGCTGAGCAGACAAACTTGCTGGCGCTGAATGCCGCCATTGAAGCAGCTCGAGCCGGTGAACAAGGCCGAGGATTCGCCGTAGTCGCCGATGAAGTGAGGTCACTTGCCAGCAGAACTCAGGATTCAACCGGAGAGATCCGGGTGATGATCGAACGGCTCCAAAGCGGTACCAATGAGATGCTTGCTTTGATGGAAAAGAACCGCGAGATTTCTGTCTCGAATGTTGAGGAAGCCAAATCTGCCGGTGAAGTACTGGAACACATCGTAACGGCAGTCAAAATGCTCACCGAAGCCAACGTTTCCATCAACAATGTTGCTGACGAACAGCATGTGGTCGCTGGTGAAATTCACCAAAACATTGACCAAATTGGTTTAATTAGTAAGGAAAATGCGCAGTATATTGATGAAACCCAAAAAGCCAGTGAATACCTACGAATCCTCTCCACTCAAATGAACGAACAACTGTCTAGCTATCGCGTTTAGCAAGCAATATATGTGAGAGCCAGACGAAAAACGCCCTGCTGTTTGCAGGGCGTTTTTCATTTGGAAAATGCTAGCTTACTGGAACTCTTCGCCAGCAGCGGCTACAAATGCCATCTCAACCAGATAATCTGGGTCTGCCAGCTCTGCTTTCACACAAGCGCGGCTTGGTGCAGTGCCTTCTTCAAACCAGTTATCCCACACTTCATTCAGCGCTTCCAGGTTGGCGAAATCAGTGATGTAGATGGTAACAGACAGGATGCGGGTTTTGTCTGCGCCGACGGTTGCCAGCATTTCTTCTGCCTGTGCGAAGATTTGTTGTGTCTGGCCTTTGATGTCTGCACTCAGGTCGCTTTCCGGCACTTCTACAAAATTTGCAATGCCATTGAATACGGTCACATCTGACCAACGTTTTGTAGGGTTAATTCGATGTATTTTCATTGGGTTACTACCAGATTAAGTTTGACGACACATACTAACATTTGATGGCGTTGCACGTCATCTTGGTTAGGTTGAATTGTCAGCAATTAAAAGTATAAATAATTCAATCACACCTTGTTTTAATTATGCATCACTTGGAACAAATAAGGCGCAATCGGAAATTCAGAAAATTCACATCGAAATAAAGCGATGTACAAAGTGTCTACAGTCGATAAGGATATCAACACACAATCAATAAGAAGGAAATAAACAATGAAATGTATTTCGTCGGCAACGCTGTTGGCTTTAACCTTGTCTTCTTCTCTCGCCTTTGCTTCTGATAATTACTCTGTTGATAGTGAAGCCTCTTCCATTAGTTTTGCCACCATCAAGAAATCCTACATCGTTGAACCTGCCACTATCAGCGGCATTGAAGGTAGTGTCGACGCCTCGGGTAAGTTCACCGTTACCGCTCCGCTCTCATCAATATCCACCGGCATTCCTATTCGTAATCAGCGTCTTAACGATCTTTTCTTTGATTCTAAGAAGTTTCCGATGCTGAAGGTAGAGGGACAGGTTTCTATGCAGGATCTAGACAAGTCAGGCGCGCTACTTCAGCAATCAATTCCCGCGACAGTGACTTTATTTGGTAATACCAAAGAAGTGACGTTGGATATGAATATGATTAAAGATGATGACAATATATTCGCTTTTACTTATAAACCTGTCGTTATTAGTGCCGCAACTTTTGGTATTCCAGAAGCCAATTTAAAAGCGGTTTCTGAAACAGTTGGGAACATTGATATTTCCAGCACTGTGCCCGTCAATGTTAGTTTGGTATTTAAAGAAAAATAAAAATTCTCTGTTTATTGAACGCATAAATTTAAAGCCAGCAGATGCTGGCTTTATTATTTAGTCCGACCGAGTTATTTCGCGACAGCGATAAGTGCATCAGCCAGATAGTCAATGCGTGATTCCGTCAAACCTGCCACGTTGATACGGCTGTCACCGACAGCATAGATACCGAAGTCTGAACGCAGTTGTTCAACTTGGTCTTGGCTCAAGCCCAACATGGAGAACATGCCTTTGTGCTCCTTGATGAAATCAAAACGGTCATCACCTGTGCGTTTCGCTAACGCAGCACTCAGACCATCACGCAGTGTAATGATTCTTCCGCGCATCGTATCCAGCTCGTCTTTCCATTGCTTTGTGAGTTCATCGCTGGTGAGAATGGTTTCTACAATCGCAGCACCGTGATCTGGCGGCATGGTGTACGTTGCGCGCGCCAGTTGGAGAATACGCCCTTTTGCATTACCCGCTTCTTGTGCGTTTTTACCGATAACAATCGCTGCACCTGTGCGTTCACGGTATAAACCAAAGTTTTTCGAGCAAGACGTCGCGATCAGCATTTCTTCTACTGAATCTGCCAACAGGCGCAGGCCGTTTGCGTCTTCTTCTAAGCCATCACCAAAACCTTGGTAAGCAATATCAACAAACGGCGTAAAGCCATTCTTCTGTGCCAGATCATTAATCGCCTGCCAGTGCTCAGGGCGAATGTCTGCCCCCGTCGGGTTATGACAACAGCCGTGCAGAAGCACCACATCATCAGGACCCGCTTTTGACAGTGCATCGATCATGGCATCGGCATCAACCTGTTTGGTCTCGGCGTTGAAGTAAGGATAAAACTTCACGGTCAGGCCAGCTGCTTCCATCACGGGTTTGTGGTTCACATAGCTTGGGTTGCTGATCCATACCGTAGTAATAGGTTTTGCCAGATACATTAAATCTGCCAGCATACGCAGCGCACCGCTAGCACCCGGTGTTTGCACTGCTGCGCTGCGTGAATAGCCGTCTGTGCCTTTGAGAAGAAGATCTGTCATCGCCTGGTTGTAGGCTTCACTGCCTGCCAGACCGACATAGCTTTTGGTGGTTTGAGATTCGGCCAGTTGTTGCTGTGCTGCTTTCACCGCCTTCATGATGGGGGTGTTGCCCTGGCTGTCTTTGTAAACGCCAATACCAAGGTCCATTTTTTCGGCGCGGTTGTCTTCGCGGAAAGCGACGGAGAGAGACAAAATTGGGTCTTGTAGCGCCGGAGATAGCAGATCTAACATTCGATAACTTCCTTATTTAACGGCCGTGCTGTTTGCTAATGAAGCTACATTACTAAAAGCTCAGCGCCGCGCAACTAAAAAAGCGCAACCCAATATCAATGGATTGCGCTTTTGACTGTAAATTCGTCAAGTGTGATTTACTACTCGAGAATTTCCGGCTTTGGCTGCACATATTTTCGACTGACATCAACGACCGCGACATCTTTTAAATATGTCCTTCCCAACAGCACTGGGAAATTCAGGTGGTGTCTGTCACGCAGCGTAAATTCTGTGGTTTCAGTGACATCCCCAATGGTGATTGGCATTTCGACCACGTAACGACGATCATACCCTTCGGCGCTCGACTGGATAATGCGTACGGTTCTGATGACAGGCATTTCCATCAAGTCGGTTTGCTTGTCGTCATGCGCCAACCGGAAACGTACCCACTCTTCTCCATCTCGCTCAAATTCTTCGATATCAATAGCACTGATAGAGGAAGTTGTTGCCCCTGTATCCACACGGGCTTTAGCGACAACGTTGATCTCGTCAACTCTGACCCACTCTTTCTCACCCATCACCAGTTTTCCGTCTGGCAGGTGTTCATAACTGTCTGGTGAGTTGTCTGGTGAACTGGCCGCAAAAGCGACTGAGATAGAACCCATAACGAGGAAGATTAAGAAGGCAGCAATACGATGTTTCATTGCGATGTCCTTGTAGTTAAAGCAAATTCATAGAGATGGACAGTGCGGATTGTTGAAAGTTTCTTTGTTTATGGTGACGAAGCCAGAATACATGATGTTTCTGAACTTTGCCTGACCAAACTAGATGTTGAGTATAACAACGCCGCATTGAAGCGGCGTTGGAAATGAGATTAGCAGTTTGCAACCGTACCTTTGTTAACGTGGTGTCAAACGGTGCACAATCTGATTCGAACTGCCTCGCCAAGGTAGAGAAGGATCGGCTAATACTTTCTCGAATTTACCGTCCACCAGCACATCCACATAGTTCACCACTTCACGCTGTGCGTCGGAGAGGTTCGCCAGTGTATACCCCGTCCACATCCAAATGTCTTTGCCTTCGCATTCGTTTCTAACGCGTTGAACCAGCCTAAGAACGCTCTGCAGATTAGCGGGAAGCAGTGGGTCACCACCGCTGATCGACAATCCACGACGCTTGATGCGCGTGTCATTCAAATCCGCAATGATGCGATCTTCCATCGCCTGATCGAAAAGCTCGCCAGACGATGGTGACCAGGTGCTTTGGTTATAGCAGCCTCGGCATTGGTGCTCGCACCCTGACACAAACAAGGTGCAACGTGTGCCTTCGCCGTTAACCACATCAACCGGATAATACTGGTGGAAGTTCATTCTCGTTCGCTTACATGTGCTTAACGCGACGTTTAACTTCTTCCTGCTTGCCGTCGTTGAATGGGCGCGCATCCGGGCTGCCCAGGTAGCCACAAACGCGGCGGGTCACTGACACTTTCGTTGAGTCATGGTTGCCACAGCTTGGGCAAACAAAGCCTTTGCTTGAACAATCAAACTCACCAGTGAAGCCACATTCGTAACACTCATCAATGGGTGTGTTCGTGCCGTAGTATGGAACGCGCTCGTAACTGTAGTCCCAAACGTTTTCCAGCGCTTCAACGTTGTGCTGAATGTTTGGATATTCGCCATAGCAAATGAAACCGCCGTTCGCGATAGCTGGGTACGCCATCTCGAAATCAATTTTGTCGTACGGGTTCACTTTCTTTTCAACATCCAAGTGGAAGCTGTTGGTGTAATAACCTTTGTCGGTAACGCCATTCACCAGCCCAAACTCTTTAGTGTCGATCTTACAGAAGCGGCTACACAGGTTTTCACTTGGTGTGCTGTACAAGCTAAAGCCATAACCGGTTTCTTCCTTCCAGCTGTCTGTCGCCGCTTTCAGGTATTTTACAATGTTCAGCGCTTTTTCGCGCAGTGCTTCTGAATCGTAAACGTGCTCTTCCACGCCATACAACGCATTCATGGTTTCGTGAATGCCGATATAACCAAGGGAGATCGAGGCTCGGCCATTCTTGAAGATTTCGCTAACGTCGTCATCAGGGTTCAGGCGAACACCACACGCGCCTTCCATGTATAGGATTGGGGCGACACGGGCTTTCACGCCTTGAAGACGGGCAATACGGGTGTCCAAGCCTTCACGGGCAACGGCTAAGACTTCATCCAACAGTTTGTAGAAGGTTTCTTCACAACCATTTGCACGAATCGCAATACGCGGAAGGTTGATAGACACCACACCGATGTTGTTGCGGCCTTCGTGGATCAGTTCGCCATTTTCTTCGTATGCAGACAGGAAGCTTCGGCAACCCATTGGGGTTTTAAATGAGCCTGTCACTTCTACTACTTTGTCGAAGTTCAGGATGTCCGGATACATGCGTTTTGACGCACATTCCAATGCCAGTTTTTTAATGTCGTAGTTTGGTTCGCCGTCTTTTAGGTTCAAGCTAGATTTCAGGCTAAACACGAGTTTCGGGAAAACAGCGGTTTTACGGTTCTTGCCCAGACCAGCAATACGGTTACGCAAAATAGATTGCTGAATAAGACGCGCTGCCCAAGATTCACCCAAACCAAAACCGAAGGTAACAAACGGCGTTTGACCATTCGCGGTATGCAGAGTGTTCACTTCATATTCCAGCGATTGGAAAGCGTCGTAACATTCTTTCTCGGTACGCGCACGGGCATAACCTTCTGCGTCTGGGATATCCCACTCGCGCGCCACCATCAGGTGTTTTTCGTAGCTGATTTCAACGTACGGCGCCAAGGTTTCATCAATACGGTTAATCGTGGTACCGCCATATATGTGGCTGGCAACCTGCGCGATGATTTGTGCCGTTACTGCTGTCGCGGTCTGGATGGATTTCGGCGTGTCAATTTCCGCATTACCCATCTTGAAGCCATGCGTAAGCATGTTCTCAAGGTCAACGAGCATACAGTTGAACATCGGGAAGAATGGTGCGTAATCCAGATCGTGGTAATGAATGTCGCCTTGTTCGTGCGCGCGAACCACCGCTTTCGGCAGCATGTACTGCTTCGCGTAGTGTTTCGCCACGATGCCCGCCAACAAGTCGCGTTGAGTTGGGATCACCTTGCTGTCTTTGTTGGCGTTCTCGTTGAGGATATCGGAGTTGGTTTGCTCAACCAGACCACGAATTTCATGGTTCAGACGGCTTTTCTTCTCACGAATGCTGTCACGATCATGTCGATACTCAATGTATGCACGCGCAACCGCCTTGAATGGCCCGGCCATCAGGTGGTTTTCTACGGCATCCTGAATTTGATTGATATCCACTTCATCACTGCGCATAAACTGCGCGAGCACGCCATCTGCTACTGCTGCTGCATAGGCTTGATCCATGTCTTCTACTGCAAACGCCGCGCTCAGTACCGCATCCTGAATACGTTGGCGCTCGAAAGGTACGCGGCCTCCATCGCGTTTGATGACAACAGGTTTCACAAATAGCTCCTCAACAAATCGGCCCTCTTTTACTGCAAGGGAAAGAAAATCAGGTTGACCACTTTGGCTAGTAAGTAGTCGTCACGTCTGGGAAAGTAGTCAGCCATATCCATGAAAAAGCGCGCCATTTCGCGTTACTTAACCGATATCGAACAAGGATCCAGCAAGATCCAATCGACCTACACGCAAATGTGAATGGCGTCAAGAAATACCAAATATGGGTGAATTCATAGCTAGGACTACAATATGTGGTGTATTAGACCGTCGAGCTGAACGGGATACTTTGATTTAGATCATGGCCTAGGGGGATGCGATTTCTATCTAGTCGATTAGTGTGGACAAACTTCAAGAAATGAAAAAAGCCTGTCAAATTTTGCTACAGACTCCCCAAATTCTTTATGTTGTAAAAACTGTGCGATACCGTATGCACTACTATGAGCTTGAAAGCCTTGTATTTTCTGACTCTCAGCTCACCTATTTTAAGAACAAATACTTAGTAACCACTTAGCAACCATTTAATGAATTCAGCGAACCCATCAAGACAGCATATTTTATTCAAGCGGACCATAGGTTCTTGGCTTGCTTTTGTGGTGCCCGTGGTAATGCTGTTGCAGGTTTCCAGTGCGTATGCTTCCTTGTCTGTCGCTACTTGGAACATGGAGTGGCTGAGTGATAAAGATGACATCATTCAAAGTAAACGAACGCCTGAAGATTACTTGATGATGCAAACTGTCTCTTCGGTGATTGATGCCGATTTGATTGCTTTTCAGGAAGTGGACAGTGAAAACTCTCTGGCAAAAGTGCTAAACCCTGACGAGTATGATTACTACTTTTCCGATCGCTCTAAATACTTCAAGAAAAGTCGCCGCAGCCAACAGTTCACTGGCTGGGCAGTCAAAAAAGGCATCAAGGTCATCGACCACAAGGATTATCAGCCACTCGGTTTACCCACTTTCCTCTCAAGGGGGGATTTGCGTTATGGTGCTTATATCGAAGTGGTACGCGAAAACCAACCTTCCCTTCACCTTCTATCCATTCATCTAAAATCTGGCTGTTTCGAAACGCCTGTCCGTCGCAACAACAGTTGTAAGAAACTCGATAAGCAAATCGAAGCCCTTGGGATCTGGATTAACGCCCGTATAGAACTCGGACAGGAATTTGTGATTGCCGGAGATTTTAACCACTACATGAATGAAAAGAACGAGTGGGTGTGGAAGCAGCTTATTGAGGAAGTAGGCGAAGAGAACCTGGTGAAGCTGACTCGCGATACGGATGCGAAGTGCAAAGCGAGAAAATACAACTATCGCACCAAGCGTTGGGAGCATGTTGTTTACCGCAAACTCATCGATCATATCGTCGCTAGCCCTGGGGCAGTGCCACTGTCGAATATGCCAGAGCCGCGTCAATATCAATACTCTTACCACGCTGTTGCGACTTATCGTCTTTCCGATCACTGTCCTGTGATTGTCGACTTGTAGTTTTCTGATAAAAACCCCAAATGCCCCCGTTTTGCGGCGCTTTAAAGCCGCTCTGACATCTCACTGACAATACAAGCAATACCCGCATTTACAATGCGCTAAAACGAGAACAACGGAACACCGAAATGACTTTTTCCAAAGCACCTTTGCTTGCTGCTGCCCTGCTGATTTCTTCTCCCTCTTTTGCTGCACCAGAACTGGTTCCTGCCACCATGCTAGATTACGGACACTACGAAAAAGTAGAAGAAGTGACCATTCATGGTGACATCAACCAGAACATTGTTAATCTGGCCGAAACCAACCTAACTGACAAAGACGCTGATCTGTTTGTGATTGACGAAATCAGTGAAGACATCGACCGCAATATGCTGGTATTGGATGTGTCTTTGTATAACGACCTGAACGACGGTTTGGTTAAGGCCAAATAAGCATCAAAGCGTTTTGAACGCGGTTTTAGTGGTTGTCCTTTCGTTGTAGAATCTCTGCACGTGAAGGACAACAATAAAAATACAATGATTACTGGCACTCTGAGCAAAATGAAAAGCACGCTGGATAACGGCGTGAATTACTCCCTTCCTGTCGGTGACACCGACATTTCCCTAAACTCCCTGATTGGCAAATCTCTTACACTGACGTACACCGGCAATATCTATTGCGATGCTTGTGGTAACAAAACCAACAAAAGTTTCAGCCAGGGTCACTGTTTCCCCTGCACTAAGCGACTGGCACGCTGCGATATGTGCATCCTGAAACCGGAAACCTGCCACTTTGCTGAAGGCACTTGTCGTGAGCCAGAGTGGGCAGAACAGTTCTGTATGACTGACCATGTGGTTTACCTTTCGAATACTTCGGGTTTGAAGGTCGGCATTACCCGTGCGAATCAGATCCCGACCCGCTGGGTTGATCAAGGTGCGACACAAGCACTGCCAATTCTGAGGGTAAAAAGCCGTCATCTGTCTGGTTTGGTGGAAATCGCGATTGCGGAATTTCTGGCAGATAAAACCAATTGGCGGGCGATGCTGAAAGGTGACAATGTTGAGTTGGATTTGCATGAAGAGGCGCGCCGACTACTGCCGCAAATTGACGCCAAGATTTACAGCCTGCGCCTGCAATATGGTTTCGACGCCGTTGAACCGATTCAAAACGACATCATCGACATCAGCTTTCCTGTGACGGAATACCCAACCAAGATTACGTCACTGAACTTCGATAAAGATCCTGTGGTTTCCGGCGTACTGAAAGGCATTAAAGGCCAGTATCTGATCTTCGATACCGGTGTGATTAATATTCGCAAATTCACCAGTTACGAAGTGACTGCAGAATATTAAAACGATAATCCCTCTCCATTTGGGAGAGGGAATCTTTCCAAACTAGTCCAGCGCCACCTTAAACTGCTTTCCACCCCAGCCATGCACGCTGTCATGCGCTTCAACGTACACTTCAGTAATATCATCCGGAATCATTACACCAGAAAGACTTCGGGTGAATGGCTGCTCGTTGACATGGGGATGGTGTAGCACCCGCGTTCCCAGCACTTCGCCCTCTGCGGTGACAACTCGCCAGGCATCGGCATAGTGCTCCCAACCTTCATCGGCATGTTCGACAGTGGCAGAAAAACGGTAAGACTCACCACTTTTAGTCGCTGTTGCATTCACCACATCGGCCTTTCCAGCCCAAGCGGTTCCTGCCAAGAACATCAAACTCGCAGCGATCAGTCTTTTCATTTTTCTTTCCCTCTCTAACGTTTAATGGCGATCCCTGTTGCTTCTGACACTGCATTCAGGTTTTCTTCTGAACCCAAAGACAAGCTCCAATTCACTGTGCCACCATTGGCAATCAGCATACAGGGCGCGCCCAGCAGGCTGATATCATCAGTCTGTGCCTGAAGCGTCATCTGGTTTTCCTGAAACTTCACCATCACTTCATGCGTGGTGGCAATCACACGGCCACCGGGAATCGTAATCACCATGACTATTTCCCTTTGTGCTGCAGCACCGCCATGGTCAGGCGACTGGTACACACTAAACGGCCGCGCTCGTCAGTGATTTCAATCTGCCAAACCTGTGTGGTCGCGCCCATATGAATCGCTTTGGCTGTTCCTGTGACGTGACCTGAACGCATGGCACGAATATGGTTAGCGTTAATATCCAGACCGACACAATACTTGTTTTCTTCCACTGCCATATTGGCTGCCAGCGAACCTAAGGTTTCTGCAAGCACAACTGACGCGCCACCATGCAACATACCTAATGGCTGATGCGTTCGGGAATCTACCGGCATAGTGCCCGTCAGGCTGTCTTCACTGAACTCTGTGTAAACAATACCGAGATGTTCAACCAAGGTGTTTTTCGAGGTGGCATTCAAGCCTTCAAGCGAAATGGGTTTCTTCCAGATAGACAAAACAGTCCCCTTCGGTGATTTTTTGGTTTTGGGTTGTTTTGGTATTATCTTTGTTGTCACTTTTCTACGCTACTGGCTTTTGTCGCAATCAGTGACATTTAAAGTCTTCTATCAGTCTTACTTGTTTAATTCAGACCTATGGATCCTTTACTATATAGCTAGGATTATTAAGGGCTTAAGGAATAGCTTCATGAAGATCAACAAAATCAGATACACAGTCGCTGCGGCGCTGTTGAGTGCGTTGATTGCGGGTTGTACGACTTCGCCAACCGGACGCAGCCAGTTTATTCTCGTCTCGGGTGCAGAGATGGCGACACTGGGTGCACAATCTTTTTCTGAACTAAAACAAAACGAGAAAATCAGCACGGACAAAAAGACAAATGCTTACGTGCAGTGTGTAACCGATGCGATTTTGGAAGTGACGCCACCCCAGCCGGATTTTGATAAATGGGAAGTGGTCGTTTTCGACAGTGACCAAGTGAATGCCTTTGCACTCCCTGGCGGGAAAATCGGTGTGTATACCGGTTTGTTGAAAGTCGCGAGAACACAAGATCAACTCGCATCAGTTATCGGCCACGAAATTGGCCACGTAATGGCGAATCACGGCAGCGAGCGCGTTTCAAGCCAAGTTGCTGCAAATAGCGCATTACAAGTCACCAGTATCGCTTTGGGTGCGTCAGGGACGGCAGATGCCGACCTTATTATGGCGGGGTTGGGTCTCGGCGTGAATGTCGGTGTTTTGCTGCCGTTTAGCCGTACGCACGAGTCTGAGTCAGACTTGATTGGTGTGCAATTGATGAACGAAGCAGGATTCGATCCTAACCAAAGTGTTGCCTTGTGGCGAAACATGGCAAAAGCTTCTGATGGCGCACCACCGGAAATTCTCTCCACTCACCCATCACATGATACCCGGATTGCAGACCTGCAAACGGCGATTAACGAGTTGCCACCTCAAACACGAAAAGCACCCAACTGCGGCAGCCCTAATCTGTTCGGCTAACACTGTGTGATTAATTGAAAGTCTGAAACAAAAATGCCAGCGATGACGCTGGCATTTTTCTATCTGCAGAACGCTATTGAGAAGCCAAAGCTTCACCCGTCACATCTGCCACAGAGATGAACATGTGTTGCGCTTCACCACGCAAATTTACCATGGGGTTTAGCGTGACATTCTGATACATAAAGCTCGCCTCGCCCGTGATAGGGCGAACGTTGCGGCAATGGAAAAGGTAAGGGCGTTGCTTCCACACCACAAAGCTCCGGCATTTCAGCTCAAACACAGGCCGGCATTTGGCGCGGAACCAACTTTCCGGAATTTCAGGGAACACATCAAACAGTGACTGCCCTTTCACCTTGTTTGGGTGCTTGCCCGTGTGGTGAACCATAAAGCCATTCCACATATGGATGTTGAAATCGCGGTCAACAACAATCAAACCCATGTCGATATTCTGAACCATATCGACCATCCAGTTGAATTGTTCAAATTCTGGTGAGTCAATCATGGTTACTCCTCGTCATCCATCAGGTAAGCCAGTTTCGCGTCTAAGAGCGGCAAGGATTCATCAACCAGCAGCAGCAACAAATCACACTTGATGTTGGTGCCGTCAATGGCGTAACTCACTTCGATTGTCACCGTGCGCTTCCAGGTACCGTGCATGTTTTCCACCAGCTTATCGACCGATTGGTGTTGGCCAATAATGGCGGGATAACTTTGCGCGAATACCAAGCCCGCCTGCTCACCGATACCAGAAAGAAACGCACTGATAAGCACGTTACTGACATCAACAAGCACTTCGAGATCATTGTCGATGGTGCCATCGTCCGGATAATCCAGAATACCCAGTAGGTCTTTCATCGAGGAATCAGAGATCAGCATCAAGGCTTCACCCGCTAGGCCCTCCCCGCTGAATCCCTGACAAATACCATTCATATTGTCGTTATTCGCGAGGTGCTTGATGGTCATGGTGAGCTCGCTGACCTCTAGCACGTTAACCTGTGGCAGCGGCATATGAACGAACACGTCAAAGTAACGTGCCAAGGAATCAGCGGCGCGACCCATCGCCACGTTCACCACTTCCATATACATTTCACGGCGGCCAATTTTCATGTCCACCGGCGGTTGAGCAGGTTTAGGTGAAGTAGAAGGCTCGCTGATTTTAAAAGGTTGTAAAAGCTCGACCAGCTTTTCCTGACTGACAGGCTTCTGTACGAATGCTTTTGCGCCCAGTGAGAGAACTCTCTCTTGCGCTTTTGGCTGTATGTCGCCTGATACGACAAAGACAGGAACATTGATGCTGTTGGCTCGCATCACTTCCAGTGTTTCAAAACCGTCCATTTCTGGCATGGTCAAATCAAGAAACATGACATCGAAACTGGAAGACTGAAGTTGCTCGATGGCGACTTTGCCATTTTCCGCGAACGTCACTTCTGCATTAACAAATGCTGGCAGCGACCGGGCAAGTTGCTTTCGTGCTAATGCAGAGTCGTCGGTGATTAATACTCGGGTTGTCAAAATCTCCACCCCTAAATCCGGCTGCGTATTCTATTGATTGGAATTGTTGTTGTAAGCAAGGCTACGAAATATAACGCAATTTTCAAGGAAATATGACCTTACTCCCATAAGCATAGTTGTTAAACAGGCCTATTGGTCTCTGTGGAAGTAATTTAATGTGATGGGGAGATGGATTGACCGAGCTTCGACTCCCCCATTTGGTCCTAAGGATGATCAGGAAGTGGCACATTACCAAATACTGAAAGTTCCCTTTTCACTTTGTCGAGATCTGAGCTCAGGTGGTCAAATTGCTCAATCATGGCGCTATTTTCGGCTTTTAGTGCATTGAAGTTATCGCAATCATTTTCCGATACTTTGTTCCAAGAATTACCTTTTTTGAACTCCGAGCATGCCTTCTGGCTGAGCTCCAGCTTGTGCGCGCCTTTGAGGATCTTCTCATTCAGGTCACTGACCGCTTTAGTCAGTCGGTAACGCTCAGCGTACAATACATCGGTGTCCGTAACGCGTTTTTTGAGCTGGGCAATGGCGACAGACTTTTCTTCCAATGTCTTTTCCAGTGCACCCGCTTTGCCTGCGTAAGCGCGGGATTTTTCACCCAGCGTCGCTTTCAATGCTGTTATCTCAGCCTGCTTTTCTTCGAGTTGCTGGGCGAGTGACTCAGCGTGCTCTGTCGCGGCTTCACCTTGCACGTTGACTTGCGCTAACGCTTCCTGCGCTTCGGCCAAAGCAACTTTTGTCTCGGATAGCTCGGCCTTCACGTCATCAAGTTGCAAGGAGATGCTATTTTCTACCGAAGACCAGTGATTAGTGGCCACCAGTCCGCCCAAAAGTAAACCGCCGGCAAACAGCAATGCACCTTTTTTGTTTGTGCTTGTCATTATGTTTTCCTTGCAGTCGCAACTGCGTATTCCCCAAAAAATAACTGCCACCATGATAGCCTATGGTGGCAGTTATTAATGTTAGCTGATGGAAAAAATCTTTAGTTTTCCGCTATCTGCTTAAGGTTTGACCAAAGTGACGTCACCTTTTGGAATACAACAACATGCGAGCACAAGACCGTCTTCTTTCTCTCCGGGGAACAGGGCTGGCATGTCAGGTTGTTCTACTTCACCTTCGACCAAGCGAAGCTTACAGCAACCACACACACCTGCACGACAACTGTAATCCACATAGACACCTGCCTCTTCCGCCTGAACCAAAATCGGACGCTGGTTCTCACCGCGGATGAACTCCCCTTCGATATTGATGTTCACTTCCATTGCTGGCGCATCGTTACCCACTGTTGGTGGTGTGAAGAACTCCTGATGGCGTTGGCTTTCTGGCACACCCAGGGTTTCCAGCAGGTTCATGGCAGATTCCATAAACCCTTCAGGGCCACAAACATAGACTTCACGTTGAGTCAGTTTTGGTAACAATGCCAAATGTTCCTGACTCAAACGGCCAGACATTCCCTGCCAATCCGCTGCAGGCTGACTGAGTATGGTCATGACTTTTAGACCCGCGTGCGCATCTTCCAATGATTTCAGTTCATCCACGAAGGGAATATCTGCTTCTGTACTGCATTGATGCAGGAAAATCACATCATTGATTTCGTTGTTATCTGCCAAAGAACGAAGCATCGACATCATGGGCGTGACACCGCTACCACCAGAAAGCAAAAGCAATGACTGACGCTCGCCTGAATCATCACTCAGGTGGAACTGACCGTCCGGTTGCTGTGCTTTGATTTTGTCGCCGGCTTTTAGATTGTCGTGAAGCCAGTTTGACACCAGACCACCATCGACACGTTTAACGGAAATCGACAGCTTTTCGGGACGAGTTGGCGAGGAAGATAGCGTATAACGACGCTGGATGCGTTCGCCATCAATATCCAATTCAATAGGAAGATGCTGACCGGCTTTGTAACTTGGTAACGTGCCCTGCTGGCTGGTAAACCAGAAGGTTTTAAAATCTCGTGCAACCTCTTCAACATCGCTGCACTTCAGGTTAAGTTTTGGCGTGGTGTTGTCTTCGTAGACTTCTGGCTCACGGTATTCGAGGACTTTGATCTCATCGTCTGCAGAAATCAAACCTTCATTCAGCGCAACCAAATTCATGCCGAAATTCACGTTGCCGTCTTTGTCGGTGCGGAACTGGCTCAACGTGGTGATAGGTTCGCCGTTCACACGGAATCGACCGCTTTCCAGATCCAGCGTGGTGAACACACAACGACTGCAAGGACGGTCGACTTGAAACGTCACGCCACCAATACGGATTTTCTCCCAGCGGTCTTCTTCAAACGCTTCACAACCGGTTACGACAATGTTGGTTCGGAACTGATCCATGATGTGTTTATCGGGCGAGCGCTCGTTCAATGCTTCGAGAGAGGCTTCTGAAATCACCAAAAGCGGATAACCATCAGCAAAACTCACCTGGGTTTGCGCACTTTGGGAGTAACGCGGCGACGATTCTTCGCCCGTAAACAGCAATTGCTTACTCCCACCTAACAGGTGACTGAACCAGGCATTGGCGGTGGATGTGGTGGAGTAACCCGCGAACTCGTCTTTCCAGACGCCCGTTTGCACTTCACTCATGGAGAATTGAGAGTACTTCAACACCAAAGGAGACATGGTGGGATGAGTCAGCGTAATACCATTGGACTGAATACCCACCGACACTTCAGTCAGCTTTGGCTCGGTGCGTCCGGTGACCATTTTCCCCGTGCTATCCGTCACCATAAAGCGGCGATCGAAACTCAGGCCAATTTTTTCAACCCAAACATTAGAGAGCGAGATGCCTCCTGCCGATTTAACGGGAAATACATTTATCTGGCTGACTTTTGTGCTCACGCTGACTCCTTTCTTTTTATATGTAAACGCCGATTCTGTATTGTACAGAATCGGCGTTTTATTGCTCCAACAAACTGTTCAGTAAGAGAAATGCTTCACTGAGATCTCACTGAACTAACAGGCAATGCTTTTACCTTCAGAAGCGATGATTTGCGCTAGTCGATCAGGTTCACTCACCAACGTCGGATACTTAAGATACAAATGATGTAAACAGGTCAGACATAGAGATATACAGTCATTAGTTTTCTCACGGATCTCCTCTGCATCCCACCACGCTTCGCCGGACAGGATGAGGTTCCAATCACGGGTCAGCATTTGAGCGACTTCAACGGCCTCTTGTGCGTCACCTTTGATCAACACGCTGACTGCCTGGGCAACGTTCTCGGCTTGAGAGCCTGCACCAAATATATTGCGCAAAGCGAGAATCGCATCCAGCAAGCCATCCAACCTTTCTGGCTGCCTCGCCGCGCTGAACAGCCTTCCAAAGGCAAGTCGTATCCCCGTTGAATCTGTATCTTCAAGCAACAGACTCCAGTTTTCCAAATCATCCAGCACACTGTTAGTGACTGATACGGGCTCTTCTGCTTCTTTAACGGTATCGACAATCTGTTTTGCCCCTTCCAGGGAGAACGGATCGATATGCCATGCCCATTCTGGCGCGACGAAAGGCGGGGTTTGCTCAAGGAAGCACATTGCCATACACAAGGTAATGTTCAGCTCGGTCGCGACTTTATCGTTCTCCGCATCCATCACATCGTCCGGCCATTCATCATCTTCCAGCAAGTCACCTACATTGATGGCGTAAGCAAAACCAGATTCCAACATAAAGCCGCTGTCTTTGCGTTTAGCCATCTGGCTCGGCAGTTGAAGTACATATTCAGCAATGGCTGGCGTGTAGCGGCGAATGGTTCCCCACTTTGTATCCAAGGCATCGAAATCAATCAAGGCAGCATTGCGGAAGCCAACAAACAGCGGGATCTGTGCAACTTCGCCATCGGCTACACTTCGCGCAATTTCAAGCATCTCGAGTACGGTCTCGACGAAGATGTCCGCAGAGATTGGCCCACGCACACGCATTAAGTCGTAGCTGTTGATCAATAGCGCTGCGGGAAGCGAGGAAAGCGTGATCACGCCACGCTTGCCTTTAGAATCCGCATAATGGCCGAAGGTTTCGCTCGGCTCGTTGCCAATGGTTTCAAAGACACGCTCAAACGAATGATCTTCAATGAAATGTCGATACAAGGTTTTGTGACCGGGCAGATTCATGATCGCCGCGCTCAAATGACCCGAAGCACGGTAAAAAAGATGAGGACGAGCCCCTGCTTTTACCAGAAACAGCGGATAAAGCTCAGCCGCAACATTCGCCAAGCTGCGCGCGAGAGGATCCGTCGCATTAACTATCGGCGTTGCACCGCCATTTTGGCGACGCCAGACAGAGAACATATGCTGACCATTCTGCAGAACATGCGGCAAACGATGGAAAAAGGATTGCTCGATGTCACCCTGTGAAACCGCCACAGCACGCATTTGTCGGCACAGTTGAATGTAGGAAGACAGTGTGTCTTTTTGCTTGGCGTTCAGACGCGCCTGGTGCTGCAGCACCAGCCTCGCATCCGCTTCAGAAACGTTCAGGATATAACTGACAACACGATGCCCCATGGCTTTGACGAAATTCGGGATAGGTTCTTTCAACGGCATTTCACCCCCAGCGTCAATCTCTCCCGCCACACCCCATTTAGCGAGAGAGTCGTCTATCCAAACAGCGCTCACGAGAGGCTATTTGATCGTATCACCACGTGCTTTGAGAAAAGGCAGGCTGTTTGGACTTCTTATGCTTTAGTTATCGGCAGCGCGTTAGAAAAATATAGCAGCTACCCGACAAGATCTTTCGAGCCACTAGGCTGTTTCTTGAATTTCCGTTGTCAGTTGAGAGAGTTACCGGTAGCAATTTTTTTCAGCGCCGACCACACTTTTTCTCCTGACGGATGCAATCGCGACTGATACCGGTACGCATAGTAAGCAACTTTCCGGACATGCTCCTTTTCTCCCAACACGATCAAGCGACCCTCTCTGATTTCATCTTGAATCGAAAAGTCCGGTAACCATGCCACTCCCTGACTTTTGACTGCCTGAAGTTTTAACATGTCGACCATCGACGAGAGGAAGACGGTTTTTAGATTGAGCTCAGTGCGAAGGGAATCCGTTTGTCGTCCCATGTATGACGTCGGGTTATAGGCCAGCCATGGTGTTGCTTCTTCAGAAGCAAGCGAAAATTTTGGCAACCCTTTTTCGTTGGGCGCGGTAACGGGTAGCAAATCAGCATGACCGACCTGAATGTAATCGAACGGCGGTAATTTCAGGTGTTCGTTCTCAAACGCCAATAACAAGTCACACTCGCCTTGTTGTAGTGCGTCTACGGCTTCATCCACGTTCATCGCATCGACACTCAGCATAGGCTGTGTTTCAGACGTAAAAGCTTGTTGAATGGCGAGCGTCATATCCAAAGCGAGAGAATGGGCTGAAGCAATACGTACCACACTGCCATCTGAGTAATTGAGAGCGGAGATCTGGCTGATTCCCTCTTCCATCTGATGAACCAAGGTTCTTGCGGTAACCCGGAATATTCGACCACTGGCAGTTAATGCAACAGGGGTTTGGGTGCGATCAATCAGTTCAGCGCCGACAGACTGTTCCAGCATACGAATGCGGCGTGAAAAAGCAGGCTGGGTAATATTTCTGAGCCCTGCTGCCGTGGAAAAATTCCGTGTTTCTGCCAATGCCAAAAAATCTTCCAGCCACTTACTTTCGATATTCACGCAAACTTCTCTTACTTTGTTTCTGTCCCTATCGGCATTTTAATTTCATAGACAAAGTTTAAGTCGATATATATCACATTATTCCTAGTTTTTGATAACCAATCGGCATGGGCGAATCACAAACGGCATTTTTCTGTAAGTACCAACCCACCTATAGTGAAAACATCACCTTAGGACTTCATGCAGCACGCAAGGGCGTGCCGGAGAAAAGGAATAAAATGAACATCCCAGCCCCTTACCTTCTTATGCTCGGCGAAAGCCATGACCCTCTTGCGATTAAAACTGCCCGTGGAATCCACTACTGGCGACCAGAAAAATGTCTGGGTCAATTGCGCCTGAATGATGGTGTGCCTTCACTCGGCCTCCCGGAAATGGATGCCAAAACAGCATACGCGCAAGGTGCAAAAACCTTTGTACTGGGCACAGCCAACGCGGGCGGCGTATTGGCAGAGCACTGGATCCCAATGATTGTTGAAGCGATTGAACTGGGTATGCATATCGCTTCTGGATTGCACCAACGTTTGGCAGACGTGCCGGCTATTGCAGAAGCGGCAGAAAAAGTGGGCGTTCAACTGTTCGACTTGCGCCACTACGCTGAAAAACTGGATGTCGGGAATGGTAAGAAACGCTCTGGTCGACGTCTGCTTACTATCGGCACCGACTGTTCCGTGGGCAAAATGTTCACCACCTTGGCGCTCGAAAAAGCGATGAAAGCGCGCGACATGAAAGCCACTTTCTGTGCGACAGGGCAGACTGGTATTTTGGTGGAAGGTAAAGGTATCGCAGTAGATGCGGTGATCTCAGACTTTATCGCTGGTGCAACAGAAGCCTTGTCGCCAGCCTGTGATGAGGACGAGTGGCAACTGATTGAAGGTCAGGGCTCCCTGCTCAATCCTGCGTTTTCCGGTGTCACCATGGGTCTACTGCATGGTTCCCAGCCGGATGCATTGGTCCTTTGCCACGAAGCGAATCGCCCGCACACCCGCCACATGCCTCATATGCCAATGCCACAAGTCGAAGACATCATGGAGCTTGGCTTGAGGTTGGCAAAACTCACCAATCCAAATTCTCGCTTTGTCGGCATGGCCATCAATACTTCTGCGTTAAACGAAGACGAAGCCAAGGTCTATCTTAAAGAGATGGAAGAAAAGCATGGGCTGCCAGCCACCGATCCGGTTCGATTCGGTGTGGAAAACATCGTCGACCGTTTGGCCAGCAGTTTCGGGGATTAAGATGCAAATTAGCGCGCAGATAGTCACATACACACTTAAACGCCCTTTTACGATTTCTCGTGGTAGCCGTACCCAAGCGGAAGTGATTCAGGTAACTATCGAGAAGGACGGCAAAAAAGGGCTTGGGGAATGTTCGCCTACCGGACGTTACGGGGAGTCTTTCGATAGCGTGTTAGCGCAAATTGATTCGGTAAAAGGAAAAGCCTTCGATCGCTCACAATTGAAGACACTTTTACCCGCCGGTGCAGCACGCAACGCATTGGATTGTGCGCTATGGGATCTGGAATCAGAAAACTTCCCTGATGGCTTTTCTTTACCGGCGCGTATTCAAACTGCGATGACGGTGTCGATAGCAACGCCACAGGAAATGGCGGATGAAGCAAAGGCCTATGTGGAGCAAGGAGCAACGCTGATCAAGGTCAAGCTCAATGGCGACGAGGTGTTTGAAAGACTTTCTGCAGTTCGTGCCGCAGCACCGGATACCCTATTGATTGTCGATGCCAATGAAGCCTGGGGAAATCTGGATATTGAAGCGACGATTCAGCAAATCGCACCGCTGAATATCGCCATGGTTGAACAGCCCTTACCTGCGGCAGAAGATGAAGCATTGCGTCAGATATCCAGCTCAATTCCTTTATGTGCGGATGAAAGCTGTCACACCGCAGATGATGTCGAAAGCCTCGCTGGCAAATACCAGATGGTGAATATCAAACTGGACAAAACCGGCGGTTTAACGGCAGCGTTTGAATTGGAACAAGCAGCAAGGGCAAAAGGCATGCAAGTGATGGTGGGATGCATGCTTGGCAGTTCCATCGCAATGCGCGCTGCATTGCCTGTTGCGGCAACGGCAGTGCTTGTCGATTTGGATGGTGCATTCCTTATCAGTGATGATATCCAGGGCGGATTACATTACCAGAACGGACATATTGTTCTGTAGTCATATTCCCGCCTCACAGAGAGGGTGAAATACTGTCATAGTGTTTCACCCTTTTTTGTGGGTTTGAATCGAGTCACGTAATTAGTGGGCGAAATTGAGACAAATTGTTAATAGCCATCTTGACCGCCTAGATAGCGACCACTATTCTAGCGTACATGTGTACGCTGGAAATTTGCGGTATTTAACATGGAATCAAATAACACTAATAAACCACCGATCATTTGGCTGAATGTCTCGGTATTTGTCATCACTTTTGCGATCGCCATCATTGGTACGCCACTTTGGGCCTATTACCATGGATTTGACTGGGCCCAAATTGCGATGCTTCTTGTCGCTTTCACCTTTAGCGGTATGTCTATCACTGCGGGTTACCACAGACTCTGGTCTCATAAAACCTACGAAGCTCACCCTATTCTGAAATTCATTTTTGCCCTTGGCGGCGCTTACGCTGTTCAAAACAGCATCCTTCACTGGTCTTCCGACCACCGCGTACACCACCGTCATGTTGATGACAACGATACCGACCCCTACTCCGCTAAACGCGGCTTCTGGTACTCACACATCGGTTGGATGCTCCGTGAATATCAAAAACACCGCTATTCTGATTACAGCAACTGCCGTGACCTACAGAAAGACAAAATCGTGATGTGGCAGCACAAGTACTACCTGCCATTGGTCATCGCGACTAACTTCGGTATTCCGATCGCTTTTGGCCTGCTTCACGGCGATTTATGGGGTGCAATTATCCTGATTGGTTTCACCCGTCTGGTACTTAACCATCACTGTACTTTCTTTATTAATTCGCTGGCCCATATCTGGGGTAAGCAGCCGTACACAGAGAAAAACACAGCACGTGACAACGGTATTCTGGCCTTTCTGACTTTTGGTGAGGGCTACCATAATTTCCACCATATATTTGAGAATGACTACCGCAATGGTATCTACTGGTGGCAGTTTGATCCGACTAAGTGGCTGATTAAATCAAGCAGCTGGCTCGGACTGACGAAAAAGCTTCGCATTACCCCGCCAGATCGCATTGAAAAAGCGAAGGCAAGAATGATGCTGAAAACCATTCAAGCGCGTTTGAGCCTGACGCCAAATGCAACGCACCGCTTGCAGATTGTTGAGCAAGAATATGAGGCATTGGTATCTCGCATGAGTGAATACTATGAAGCCAAGAAGCGACTGCTTGACCTGAAAAAGCAGAACCTGCTAAAGAAGTACGAGCGAGCCATTCTGGTGCAGCAATTGCAGATCCTGAAATCTGATTTTCAAAAGCAGAAACGCAATTGGATGACGCTTACCGCATCTTACGCCTAACCGGCCAATGAGACTATCTACGCAAAAGGGCAGAGAAATCTGCCCTTTTCGTTTTTTAAACGACAGCCTCTTCGCACCCACTTTTCGAGCATATGGGATTCACCTTGTTGAAAGCACAAAAGGCAAACATCCTCAGCGATGTTATGACAAACTTTCAGATGGAACGCGCTGAAGAGAAAGGAAACTGAACTTGGAAATACGACAAGCAACGCCATTCGATATCGAAGGGATATTCGACATCTATCAACAAATTGCCCAATCACACTTTGATAACGCACCGAATGCCTTTAACCCTCCGTCACAGGAAGACAAGCGCTTTTTGCTTTCCAAAGTCCAAGATGATGCCTGGTGGTTTGCCGTGGCCGAATCTGAAGGCAAGATCATCGGATATTCCATGGCAAGGCTGGACAGAAATGAAACCGTGCCATTTTTGGCCAAGACATTGATTTGCCGACTGAACACCATTGTGGTTGACCAACGTATTCAAACCAGAGGTGTTGGGCGTGCACTTATCGATGCCTGTAAAAAGTGGGCGGAAGAGAATGGTGCTGTAGAAGTGCGCTTGGAAGTGATGTCATTCAATGAGAATGCCGTTGGTTTCTATGAGCATATCGGATTTGAGAAGCTTTCCCACACCATGTGTCTATCTCTCTAAGGCTCACGAAAAAGCCGGAGAATTTTTCGACTCTCCGGCTTTTATTTTTCTTTAACTGATTGCTTTGTTGCGGGACGCTCTTATCAAAACGGCTGGCAGCATCAGCGTCAATAACCAAAGAGGCATTGAACCGCCACCACCGCTGGTGCTTTGGGTTAGCGGTATTGTTGTGTCAGGAGCGTAGTCAGAGCCTAAGTTGAAAATATCTGTCGTGAAAGTAACGTCTGGCCTTTCATAGCCACCCACTTTCTCATCAATCCAATCGTAGAACGTGGCGATTTGAGAGAAGCCATCTGCGTAATCCGTCAACCCACACCCATAAAAGGACGTATAGCTAACAACGCCAACAGCCACATAGCCTTTGTCCTTGTTGGCAAGCGCAGAAGGATTTTGCCAAACCAATGGACCACCCGAATCTCCCTGACAAACACCTGTTGAACGTTCACTGTTTGCGCAAATAAAGGAGTCGTGTCTACCTCCGATGTCGTTACCATAACAGCTGAAATCATCCATGCCATTCAACAGCGTGTACTGTAAGAATCGGCTACCCTTTTCTTCAGTCGCCACTCTTCCCCAACCTGATACAAATAGATTCTCTCTTTCTGCCGCAGCAAATTGGGCATCTAAGTCAATCTGGGTAGTTTGGGTTGCGATAGCAATAGGAGAAGCCGTGGTCGCGATGTCTGAGGCTAGATGAATCACCGCAATATCTGATGTTAACCACTCATTATCATAGTCTGGGTGGACATCGATTTTGGAAACCGCAGAGATATTTTCATCAGGAATGTAAGCAACATCTTCATAGCCAGTGACGACATTTAATGTTGACGTGCTGACATCAATCACGCAGTGTGCCGCGGTTAAAACATGACGCTGGCTGATAATGATACCACCGCAGAATTTACCTGAATCGTCAATGAGTGCTGCTTGCCATGGCACATCGCCAATCTGCACATAAGCCCCATCAACGATGGCGGGTACAGGCACATTTTCTGCCGCAATCGCGGTTCCCAAGAAAGAAGTGCTAGCTAAAATGCCGCCCAACACTTTTACAGACCATTTATTAATCACAAGCACCTCAAATCTCGATATTTTTCTATGAGATCGAAGATATCCTGCAGGTAAGTCTGGGTCGTATCCTGTTCGAAAAGACGCGGCGAAGTTCTCAATATTCGGTTTTTAGTGAGAACATCTTACTTTGGCTCTATGCGCCAAGTAGCTAGACCTTTAGTGCTCTCTCCCCTTATCAAACTGCGGCAATTCATCGGTAATGTCATACCATTGCGCTTTAAATTTCTTGAAAATATGCGCATCAGGCTTGAATGGAATATCACTTTCCAGCGTGCCAAGCGTAAACTCAACCAAGCTACCGTCACTGTTAGAAGCCTCAAACAGCAAGCTGGATCCGCAGTTTTCACAGAAGGTTCTTTTGGTGCCATTTTCCGCCACATAGACTTTCAGTTTGTCTTTGCCTTTCTTGAATCGGAAATCCTCCGCTTTGGCTTCACCAAAAGTGGCGAACGCCGCACCATGAAATTTTCGACACATTGAACAATGGCAATGCCCCATTTTCGGTTCGATATGGTCAACCTCGTATTGAATTTGACCGCACAAGCATTGGCCTTTGTAGCTGGCAGGTTTTGACATCGTAAACTCCTTTTACTGGTGAATTATCACCCTACCCCAGCCCCAACTGAATTGACAACGAAAATGGGCACCTCACCGGGTGCCCATTTTGCTTTTTCATAGGTAACTTTTTACAGATAACTTAGCTCTGTCGCTTTTCCTTTAAAGATTCGATAAATCATGAAGGTATAAAGCAGGATCATTGGCATCACAATGGCTGCACCGACACCCACTATCATAAGCGTTGCAGGCGCACTCGCCGCTTCACTCGCGGTCATGATTCCTGGCACGACATCCGGAAAGAAGCTGTAAGCCAGTCCAAGAAAACTCAGTGCAAAGATCAGGCTGACGGCGAAAAAAGGCCACCTCGCACCCAAATCATCTTTTACGGGTACCTGACGCAAATAACGGTCGACCAGGAAAATAATCGACATCACCACTAGCGGCACTGGCGCCAAAAGCAGTATTTCAGGGAAGCTGAACCAACGTTCGGCGACTTGTTCGTTTACTAGCGGATTGACGATACTGACCGCAGCAATACCCATTGCCGCTAACCATCCTGCACGTCGTGACCATCTGGCAGCTCTGACTTGCAATTCACCTTCCGTTTTCAGTACCAGCCAAGCACCGCCGATATAAACATAGGCTGCGGTCACACAGAGTGCACTCAATACTGCGAATCCGTAAGCTGAGGCTGAAACCTCAAAGCCCATGATATAGCGACCCATCATGTAGCCTTGGGAAAGCGAAGCGATCAATGAGCCCGCTTTAAAGCAGAGATCCCAGCTGTCTTTTCTGTCAGCCTTTGCCTTGGCGCGGAAGTCAAACGCTACCCCGCGCATGATCAGCGCAATCAGCATAAACGCTGTGGGCAAATAGAGCTCGGTCAGAATCAGACTGTGAGCAGTTGGGAAGGCAATCAGCAAAATGCCAACCGCCAATACCAGCCAGGTTTCGTTTGCATCCCAGAAAGGGCCAATGGATGCAATCATACGGTCACGGTGTGCTTCATTGTTGGAAGGCAGCAGCATCCCCACACCAAGGTCATAACCATCTAAAATCGCGTACATGAACGCGGAGAAGCCAAGGAGCAACAGGTAAATTTCCGGTAAATAGTCCATCATGCGCAAGCCTCCTTAAGGTTTTTATTTGGCTCAGTTGATTCAGCGTTCAATCCTTTCCTTGCGAGATAGAAAAGCGTGCGAATATAGGCAACGAGTAAGACGCCATAAACAACCAAATACATCACCAGTGATAACATGACATTGCCGCTAGAGACCGTTGTAACGGCATCCGAAGTGCGAAGCACACCATTGACCAGCCAAGGTTGACGGCCAATCTCAGTCACATACCAACCTGCCAGGGTGGCAACCCAACCTGAGAAAGTCATTGCGACTAGCGTGTAAAGATAGGGTTTCGGAAGTTCGCGCTTCTTCAATATTTTGAATGCGCCATAACCCGCCACCAGTAACATCAAAACGCCAACACCAACCATGATCCTGAAACCATAAAACAGCGGAGACACTGGGGGATGGTCCTCAAAATCATTCAATCCCACCAATTCACCATTGAGGTCATGAGTCAGAATCAGGCTCGCCAACTTCGGAATCCCAACTTCTAAATCGTTGGAACGGGTTTCTTCATTCGGCACAGCAAACAAAAGTAAAGGCGCACCGTTTTGTGTTTCCCAAACGCCTTCCATTGCCGCAATTTTTTCCGGCTGGTGCTCGAGCGTATTCAAACCATGTAAATCGCCCACGAAAATCTGAATTGGGATAAGCCCTGCGGCTGCCAATACGGCAACTTTTAAGCCGTTTTGTGCAGGTTTGTGGTCTGGTTTTTTCAGGTATTGGTAGGCGCTGATGCCAGCAATCAAAAAGCTTGCGGTCAAGCCCGATGCCAACAAGGTGTGCGCGAGGCGATATGGCATAGACGGATTGAAAATCACTTCCTTCCAGCTAGTGACGTGAACAATACCCTCAATCAACTCATAGCCCGCTGGTGTGTGCATCCAACTGTTGAGTACCAGAATCCAGAAGGCCGACAATGTCGTACCGATGGCCACGAGGAAAGTCGCCAGCGTATGTACCCATTCGGCAACGCGGTTACGCCCGAACAACATGACGCCGAGGAAAGTCGCTTCCATAAAGAAGGCAGTCATTACCTCATAACCGAGTAACGGCCCTGCCACATTGCCGACTTGCTCCATAAAGCCCGGCCAGTTAGTGCCAAACTGGAAGCTCATGGTAATACCCGAAACCACACCAAGCGCGAAAGTCAGAGCGAATACTTTGACCCAGAAGTAATAAAGGTCCAGCCAAGCCGAATCTTGGGTTCGGTTAAAGCGGAGTTTGAAAAACACCAGCATCCAGCCAAGTGCAATGGTGATGGTCGGGAAGAGTATGTGGAAACTGATGTTCGCAGCGAATTGTATTCGCGAGAGCATAAGGGTTTCTAACATCGTTGTACCTCAATCATAAACAACTCGAAAAATGGGTTTTGAAAACACGTTCAAACAGAAGAAGTGAGATGTTTGGTGTGATGCCTAGGCCTTGATAATTGATCTATATCAATTTTTATTTAGGGTACGAAAGAAGGATTCAGTGAGGATCTACGTCGAATTGTTTAGAAATATTAAGGGTTAACACCAGCACAACAAGCCAATTACATACCCGTGATTTATGTGCTGCTAGACAGCGATTTCAGGGAGGCGTAAGATTTGGCACCCTTTATTCGGGCCTGTTGACCTTTGGTGATGATTTTTGCAGCAGTTTGTGGGGATTTTATGCAAGGCAGAGGCTTCGACGTGTAGCTAGCCTACATGAGAAGCCGATAACGCAGCAGAAATTTCCCACAAACGCTGCCCGAAGGGTTCGACTGCGCGTCCCGTACTCTAAGCGTTTTATGCTTTGTTGAGGTGTATTTGCTTAGAATGACTAGGCGGCACACACCTCGCCGCGCCTAAAACGCTTATAGCGAGAACAAAATTTAACCACCAAAGGTCAACAGGCCCAAGCGAGTCTTGAAAATGGCTAAAAAACCGACTCGCATGGATGCAATGAAACAGATTATTGAGCAGGTAAAGCAGGAGCTTCCTCTCTACGAATCCGACACTTTTGTGTGCGGCCCAGAAGGTAACTGTATTGGTTGTCCAAAGAAGCTGCTGGAAATGGTGGACTCAGAACTGAGTTATTGGGAATCAGCTATGTCTCGCGGTATCACACCGCAATTCGACGAGATTCGCCGTTTTGGCAAGATGTGTAACAACGTAAGGCGTGGTTTGGTTCGCAACAACATTATTGCGGCTTGATAAAGCTCAGCGCTAAAGCCCAAGCAGCGGCTGTTTTCTTCTCGATTGATACGTAAACGCTGCTTCAATGCAAACCCTCAAAGCGGTATCCGGAAGAGGCTGATTTAATGGGAACGAGAGTTCGCGGTTTCCAGAATAACTGAACGCCACTGGCATCACTTCTCGCAGCGTATCGACCATTAAACTCTGACAGTGAAAGTAAATGGAGACCGATTCTGGCGATTTGATCTTCCAATCGAACCGCACTGGCGTTCCGCCTTTTACTGAATAGCTAGGTTCACCCCATTTCAGACTCTCGTCGACACTAACACCGATTTCAGCTGCGACGGCGAAAATCAGTTCCCTCAGTTGTAGCAATCTAGATTTTGCCGGCTCTGGGTAGCTCTCAAATTTTGCCTTTATCTCTTCCTTCATCACGCTGAGTTCCTTTTCCAATGAAAACGCCCGGCATTTAGCCAGGCGTGACAATTATTCTTCGATGAACGACAGCAGGATGTCTTCAAGCTCGTCCCAAGGTAGCAGTTCCTTGTCGATGACTTCGACGCGGGATTCAACGCCTTGCAAACTGATTGGACTGACCGTCACCATCTGGTTTACCACGTTGAACGCAAACATACCGTCGTCTGTATTCATCACGGCTTTCACGCGCTCCGCATTCAGGTTGGCAAACAGGCCATAGAGCGAATCAAACGGAAATACCGTGTTTGGCTCGAACACCCAGCCGCAACTGACATAACCCTGCCCTTTGTTTTCTTTACGACGGTATTTTTCACCTGGCTCCAGCTCAAACGGAGGCATTTCCTCATCGTCGTGTGAGTGATGGTGTCCAAACTGCGCATTACGGTCAACACGTGGCAAGGCTAACCATTCAGGGTTGAGTTGTCCTTGTTCAACATACCCTGATGCTAACTTCGCGATTTCAGCGCTTTTGACGTAGTCATCGAACGCTTCAATGTCGGCTGCTGAACTGAGGTCAGCTTTGTTCGCCACCACCACGTCCGCCAATGCCAACTGATCACGGAAGTTCTGGTTCTCGGTGTAACGAACATCTGCGAAGTTACGCGGATCAACCAAAGTAATCGTCGCATTCAGCTCGATATAATTTTCGTAATGCTCTGAAAGCAGCTTACCGATAATGTCTTTAGGGTGTCCCAAACCAGTTGGTTCAATCAACAATCGATCCGGATTTTGTGCCAGCAGTGCGTTGATGCCGATAGCCATGGGTAATCCCGCCACACAGCACATGCAACCACCCGGAACCTCTTTTACCATCGCGCCCTGTTCACTAAGGAAAGCACCATCAACGCCCACTTCACCAAACTCATTCACGAGCACAGCCCAGTTTTCATTTTCTGGTTTTTGTTTGAGCAGATTGAGAATGGCGGTTGTCTTACCTACACCGAGGAAACCGGTGATGATATTGGTCGGGACTTTTTTGGTTAGCTTGTCGGCCATGGAGATTCCTATCAGTACGCTGATCATTGTCAGGCTGAGCAGTGTATCAATCCGGCAGAGATCCGAAAGTACAAATTCCTTATTACTGCCATGAATACACCGTATACCCAAACAACCTGAAGATGCCGGATTCAGCGAGATTGACTGGCGTTGAGATCGAGGCGTTCCTTTGCAGGTGTAGTCACCTCCATCAAAAAGGAACAACAATGAGCACGGCGTCAGTCAACTCGCCCGAAGGGAGGCCCTCAATGCGCCCACTTCTTCGTTAAATTCCACGGAAATAGAATGACTATTCCTCGCAAAATTTGCCTCGAATTGAACGCATTGATGACCTCTGAATGCGAGCATCTTCAGGTCGTTTGGGTATATTAACTTACATTATGTAAATGTTTTGAATGAATTTTAACCGAATAGACGGCACCTATATCACTAAAAGGCACACACGATTGGTGCTCTGGTTGCTAGCTGTTAATCTCAAAGTAACAGATAAGAAAACTGACTCTATGTAGGAGGAAGGAATGTTAAATACCAGCACTGCCAAAGCAGTGATTGACCACGCCCTGTTTTTGGGTGCGGATTTTGCGGAGTTGTTCGTTGAGCGACACCATTCAGGGAGCGTAGAGTTACTTTCAGGCGAAGTCGACAAAGTGAATTCAGGTATCGATTTTGGTATCGGTATCCGCCTTTTCTTTGGTCATAAAGTACTTTACGGCTACACAAACAGCCAAGATGAAGAAAAGCTCAAGCAAGTCACCTCACTCCTCTGTGCAAAAGACAAACGTGACCAAATCGCACAAGCTGGCGCATTGAACTTTATGCAGCGCGACGATCGCCACCCGGTGAGTATGCCGTTCTCTGCAAACAACCATGTTGAAGAGAAAATTACTTTCCTTAAGCGTGTCGATGCCAAAGCGCGCGCTCAAAGCGATAAAATTTCTCAAATCATCGGCCGCATTGCCCAGCGTGAGCAGCAGATCGAAATCTTCAACTCAACGGGTTTGCATGTTCAGGATACCCGCCACTATACCCGTATTGCTTCTTCAGTTGTCGCTACTCATGGCAATGAACAATCTACCGGATATGAAGCACCGGGAATGCTCTCTGGCTGGGAATTTAATTCTCAAATTGACCCAGAAGAGTTAGGTGAAATGGCTGCCAAACAGGCGCTGATTAAACTTGGTGCGGACGCCTGTCCTTCTGGTGAAATGCCAGTGGTGATTGGTAATGGTTTTGGCGGCGTGATTTTCCATGAAGCCTGTGGTCACCTGTTGGAAACAACATCTGTCGCTAAGAAAGCTTCAGTTTTCCACGACAAAATGGGCGAGATGATTGCTCACCCGGCGGTTAGCGCTGTTGATGATGGTTTGATGAAAAATGAATGGGGCTCTATCAACATTGACGACGAAGGTATGGAGACCCAGCATACACAACTGATCAAAGACGGTAAGCTGACGAGCTTCATGGTTGACCACATGGGTAGCCTGAAAACCGGGTTCGAACGCACAGGTTCCGGTCGTCGTGAATCCTATAAGTATGCCCCAACCTCCCGCATGCGTAACACCTTCATTGAACCGGGTGACGCGTCATTTGATGACATGATCAGCGGCGTAGAGCGCGGTATCTATGCGAAGAAAATGGGTGGTGGTTCCGTTCAGCCAGGAACCGGCGAGTTTAACTTTGCGGTTCAGGAAGCCTATCTGATTGAAGATGGCAAAGTGACCAAGCCGCTGAAATCCGCAACCTTGATCAGTACAGGCCCTAAAGTGCTTAAAGAAATCAGCATGGTAGGTAAAGACTTTGCACTTGCTGCCGGCATGTGTGGCTCTGTGAGTGGCTCAGTTCCGACGACGGTTGGACAACCCGCGCTTAAAGTGGACAACATTCTGGTAGGAGGCGGTAACTAATGAGCGAGCAAAAAACATTAGAAAACGCCATCGAGCAGGTGCTTGAACTGGCGCAGAAAAGCGGCGCGCAAGCTGATGTGATTGCATCCAGCAACGAAAGCTTTAGCCTGAAGGCCGACCAAGGCGAACTGTCAGAATACAAAGTCACCGCAAGTCAGGTCATCGGCGTTCGAGTGATTAAAGATGAACATGTCGCTATCAGCTACTCCGAATCCCTTGAGCCGGAAAACCTGGCGCAAATGGTCGATCAGGCGCTGACCAATGCCAGCTTCACCAAGAAAGATCCGCTCCAGAAAATTCGCGCAGAAGGTCTAAACATCAACACGGATTATCCGGAAATCTATCAGCAGGACGATGCAACGCCCGAGCAGAAGATCGAGTTGGCGTTGTCGCTTGAAGGCAAAATCCGTGAAAAACCATTGGCAAAAGGCGCGCCATACAACGGATACAGCGAAAGCAGTGGCATCACCCTGCTGGGCAACACCCTCGGCACCCGCTGTTTCCACCAATCTCGTTCACTGAGCTGTTATACCGCCGCGTTGATTGACCACAACGACAAGCAATCCATGCATGTTGCTGCGTCTGTTGCCCGCACCTTCGATGGCCTGACACCAGAAAAGGTCATCAACGATGCCTACGACATGGCTGAAGCACTGTTGGAAGGCACGCCAATTGCGACTGGCCAATACTCGGTCATTTTCGAGCAAGACAGTCTGAATGAGGTGCTGGGTGCTTTTGGTAGCGTGTTCTCAGGTGAATCGGCAAAACGTGGTATCAACCCATGGCGCGATAAGATTGGCCAGCAAGTCGCAAGTCCGCTGTTGAGTTTCAGGGATGTGGCTTACATGCCTGGAGGCCATGCCATCAAGTCATTCGATGGTGAAGGCTTTGCAACAAGTGACACGCCACTGATAGAAAACGGTGAGCTGGTTGGTCTGCTGCATAACTCAGCAACTGCCGCACATTTCGGCGTTGCGCATACCGCGAATGCAGGCCGTTCACCAAAAGGCACCTTGAGCGTCAGTTCTCGCCACGACGTGATTGGGGCTGGCACCAGCAGTGAAGCCGAAGTCACCGCTGGTGAATACCTTGAGCTGGTTGACCTCCAAGGTGTTCACTCTGGTGCAGACGCTATCAGTGGTGATTTTTCGTTTGGTGCAAGCGGATTCCTTTGCCGCGATGGTAAGCGAATCCAACCTGTACGAGGCATCACAGTCGCGGGTAACTTCTACACCATGATCAAAGAAATTGAGGCAGTAGGAAACACTGTCGTACCAAACTACGCTGGGCAATTCTACTCTCCATTGATTCGCTTTGCGCGACTGAGTATTGCCGGTAAGTAATACTCTCAATCAGTTAGATTGAAAATGCCCCGTTTATCGGGGCATTTTTCTCATATCGACAATCATCACTATTCTCAAATTGATGCATCCTTTCTTACCTACACGCCTAAAACATCTAACTCTTTAATTTTAAACACAAATAATTCAGGCATTGTTTTTGCTGAGTCCTCTTAAGAATTCACTTTGGAGGCTAGGTATGTTGTTGAGAAAAATGCTTATTACTGGAGGGTGCATAGTCAGCACTTTTACGTATGCATTAACCGCAAATGATTTGGTTTTTGAGTCAGGCGCCGACTCAAGCAACTATTCATCGCTGGGTACGCCAAGTGATGTTTATTCAATCGCTGACCAACTGCCGCAAGATACACTCGATAACGTTTATTCGATGCTCCCTGAAGGTAGCGTGGTTAATCCCGATTTTATCGACAGCGGTAAATACTCCAGTATCGACATCGATGATGAATTAGGTGGGGCTGCATACGCCACCGCTCGCGTCACTTTCCTCAACGAAGGTGCAGGTTACCGCAACGTGCTTGGCTATTTTGTTTACGAAACAGCAAACCCACCGGCCTCGATAGATGACATTGCTACACACACGATCATCTTTCCAAACGCTTCCAAACCTAATCAGGGGGAGCTACAGGAGGGAGATACTATCGACCTTAGTGTTCAGCTGACAGCGGGGCAAACATTGGGATTCTTTATACTCTCGAATGGTTGGGGAGGCAGCTATAACAACATCCCGTCATTGGGCCGATTCGGTACACCCTTCTACAGTTTTCCGGAACTAAACCCAGAAACCACCGCTGAGTGGCGCAGACATAATGTCGCTTTTATCGACACCCAGAATGAATTTCTGGTGCTGGGATTTGAAGATATTCAACGCCCCCAAGGGGATAATGATTTCAACGACCTCATCTTTACCGTTGAGGTGACGCCGTTTCAAGCGATCGATGGTGTGAATCCTGATGGTTCAACCGATTCAAAGTATGAAGTTCTGACTCAAAACAATGACCCAGACATCACTATCACCTCTGTGTATCCAAGCTCAAATAGTTATGCGACTGTCGCCTTCGAAGATAATTGGCCAATTATGGGCGATTACGACTTTAACGATGTCGTCATGCGCTACCGAATCACAGAAACACTGAATGGCCAACGTGAACTGAAAAGCTTCTCAGCGAATTACAACCTGCAAGCGATGGGAGCAGGTTATTCAAATGGCTTTGCACTGCATTTGCCAAACGTTGACCCATCAAATATTGCTTCAGTTTCCTTAACACGTAATGGTCAAGCTGTTTCCCACACAGTGCAACAAGCTAATCCCGGAGAAACGGTTCTGATCATTTCGGAAAATGTTAGAGAGGATGTGGATAGTCTCGGTGTGCTTTCTGAAGGTTGTCCTTACTATCGTACTCAAACTGCTTGTTTGGATTCCCAAACGAGCAGGCTGGATTATCAACTTAGCGTTGAACTAACAACGCCCGTAGCTCGTGCTGTCGTTGGCTACCCCCCCTATGACCCGTTTATCTTTGCCACAGACGGGATTTACCACGGTGACTTTACTGACACCCCTCCCGGGATAAGTTGGCAACTGCACCTTAAACAATTCTCCGGCACCAGCGATATGAACAACGCCTTTTTTAATACAAATGACGATAGCTCTGGCGGTTCAGAATCCTTCTTGACCAGCAACAACATGCCATGGTCAATCAACATCAGGGATGAATGGAGTCACCCAACCGAAGACACTGACATAAGCCACGCTTTCACTACGTTTGCCGACTGGGTTACCAGCAGCGGAGAATCGAACATCAGTTGGTATTCCACAGCGACATCCGGAAAAGTCGTTGCCCCATTGGCAGATGAGGAATAAGAAGATGAACATAACACTCAAACGTATGACTCTAATCGCCCTGCCATTGTTTCTCACCGCTTGTGGCGGCGGAGGTGGCGGAGATACCTCTACGGGGAGTGGCGGCTCAGGAAGCAGCGATGTGTCTAGCTCTTCCCCCACAACATCACTCGTTAATACAGAAGACATTGTTGCGGCGCGCGCTTTTAAATTCTGCATCGGTGACGCTATCCAACTCAGTGTGAATTACAGCGGTTCGACGCCTGGAGCACTGCATGTCTATTCACAGGCGGATTACGTACACGCTAATGGTGATGTTGATGTGGATCCACTGTCGAGGTTGACCACAATATATCCCGACCTGACCACGACGGTTGATATCGAGATTAACGGTAATTGGGAGCAAATATATGCGCGCTGGGTACCAATGAGCAGCTCAGAGCTGGAACAAACTTTTGTCGTCACGCTCAATCAAGCAAGTGGTGCTTACGTCATTTCATTCTGAGCAAATCGTTTTATCTCAACCAGCTATAATCATAAGAGCCCTTACTTTAAGGGCTCTTTTTTTGGGGAAACACAATGCAACTACCCATACTCAGCACCTCTCGATTAACGCTCAGAAACCTTAACGAGAATGATGCAGGCTTTATCAATCGACTTTATAACACCGACGGTTTTCTTCAGTTTGTTGGGGATAAGAATATCCGAAGCAATATTGATGCGGCAGTGTATCTTCGCTCAACCTTACTGCCGATGCACGGCACCCCCAATATGGGCTTATTGGCTGTAGAGCTTAAAAATCATGAACCTATAGGTGTATGCGGATTGATTGATAGAGACAACTTAGACGGCATTGATCTGGGGTTTGGATTCTTTCCAGAACATCACGGGAAAGGCTATGCGAAAGAAGCGGCAATCGCTGTTTTGGAGATGGCTAAGGAATCTTTGGCATTGACCGAAGTCGTCGCCATCACACTCGAAACCAACAAACGTTGTTTGAAACTGCTGAAAAGTCTCGGGTTCAAAAAGGCAACAGCCGCGCACCCAGAACCCGAAGTCATGCTATTGAGGTTAACGTTATAGAAGTAGGTCTTCTTCAATGCGGATAAAACGGTCAACGCTGTTGATCAATGAATTAGCGGTAAGCATCGGCACACCAAACACAATCGCTTCTTTGCCGTAGCGCTCACGCACTTTATTCATCAGCAAGTCAAAGTCTCCATCACCGGAAAGCAGGATAATGGTATCAACCTCGGGTGCCATTTCCATCACATCAATCGCGATACCAACATCCCAATCGCCTTTGGTACTGCCGTCACTGCGTTGAATAAAAGGTTTGAGTTTTACTTCAAAACCAATATGGCGAAGGGCATCCTGAAACTTGATTTGCTGATCGTCATCGCGACGGATCGCATAAGCGTTAGCCACTACGACATCCCCCAACTCCTGAAGCTGTTGCCAAAGTTTTCGATAGTTAAACTGGCGGCCGTAGGCTTGGCGGGTGGTGTAATAGATATTTTGAACATCTGCGAATACAGCGATTTTCTTCAAAGGAAGTTCCGGTGTGCTTATTGAGGGACGGGAAGAGAATAACACACCGGATGTGAAAAAATCAGAAGATACCTAGATATAGCGCCCATAGTGCAGAAGCTATCAACACTATGAAGGTTAACAACATACCGTAAACGCGAAACTTCAACGGCTCATTGGGCTGGCTCACCGCATAGGCGTGGAGCAACCGACCAAGGAGTAAGGCGATACCGAGCACATGAAGATACTGGCTTTGCTGCTCTAGCTGAAGTTCCACCATCAACATCAGCAACAAAGCGAACGGTACGTATTCTGCAAAGTTACCGTGAGCGCGAATGGCTTTGTTCAGCAACTTTTCGTTCCCATCACCCAAGGCCACTTTATATCCTCTACGGAATTTAATGACCCTCATTGCCAAGTAAATAAATACCAAACAAAGCAGCGCAGCATAGATAGGTGTGATCATGAGTTTCCCTTCCCAATGACTGATTTAGGTAAGCGGCCCGGCCACTTTTGAAAACGCTTCTTTTAACGGAGCACTTTTCAATACACGCCCATGCCCTAGCCCTTCTGTTTCCACCAAGGTGACATGGTCATAAATGGTCGCTTCTTTTGACACCCCAAATGGCGCAAAACGGTCACCTTTGTCATGAACAATCACAACCGGAGATTGGCGTTGACCCAACTTAACGAAGGGATCGATATCTTCAATACGGACGTTGTATTCCTGCCCGACAGAAGCAATCACCTCTTTGAACAGTTTCATGGAGTAACCCGACGCTTCAATGGTGCCAAATAGGTTGTCCCAGTATTTGAGTACTGGTGCCACGAGAATAATTGGCTTGCCTTGCAATGAAGGATGCTCGCTTTCCAGCAAGGTTGCTCCTCCCATTGAGTGCGCCACGACACCTTCTATCTTTTCCTGTTGGTTGAGAATGTCATCCAAAGCGCAGAGGAAAGCGGGAATACTCCCTTCTTTGCCTTCACTTTTGCCATGTCCTGGGTGGTCATAAGCCAACGCGGTAAAGCCAGCTTCAGCAATGTATTCCATCAACGGAAAAAACTGATTTGAAGACCCTGACCAGCCGTGTGTCAGCACCCAAGTTGGCCCAGTTCCCAACTTGTATGTCATCATTTTGCCTTGTGCCGTTGGTACCGCTTCCACCACCATTCCCTCAGGCATTGGATTGGTTTCGCGTCCTTTTGCCGGTGTTAGAAACAGACGACGGGCAGTTTTAAGTGCATGCTTCGGGGCAATAGTGTGATGAAGCCTGCTGGCAACACTCAAAGCGCCACGTTTAAAGCTGAACCGGTTATTATTGCCAAAGTAGATTTTGCTACTCATGGATGTCCCTCATCATTATCGAACGGTCGTGCTATTCTATCTCAAAGAAAAAGCAGACTCGGTATGCATCTGCTTCCACCAATTATTTTCTGACTTTATAGAACAGGCCATCAATCCCTGTCCAAAACCTTTTCGCCCCTTCAGATTCAAGTTTCAACGTTCTAAACAGATGACTACTCAGGTACAAACCATAAAGCTCATAAACGGTTTGCCAACAATCCAAATCTTCGCGGAACTCACCAGACTCAATCCCTTTCTCGAATTGAATATGCAAATAGTTCAGCCACTTCTTAATTGTTCCTTCCAACGCCTGCTGCATTGGGTCTTCTTCGTCGTGGCTTTCACGCCACGCATCCAAAAACATGCAGCTTCCCTGAAACGAGCTATTCCAAGTCAACCAGTTATCTAGCATATGGCGAATTTTCGCTTCAATGCTGGGGTGCGACGCTTCACGGCAAGGCACGATGATGCGGGCAGCGAAGCACTCGCCGGCAAACATCACGACAGCCGCCTGTAAATTACTGCGCGAGTTAAAATGTGCAAACAACCCGCTTTTGGACATACCCACCTGCTTGGCAAGTTCGCCAATAGTCAGGCTTTCCAACCCTTCCCGACTCGCCATTTCAAAGGCAACTGTCAGTATCTGTTCCCGCGTCTGTTTTTTCTTGCTCATTTTACAACTCTCAAGCATCTAAAAAAATAGCCAGTTCTGTGTGATGAATCTGCCGGGCACAATCCGCAACCCATCGAGGCTTAATCCTTGCTCATGGGGAAAGTCATCCAATCCCCTAATACTATCAAAATCAGCAGATTGATAAGACCAGTGCTAAGGCTTATCACCGACGGTTAACCCTATCATGCCCATAGAGACAGCCTACCGCGCTCGTCCGTCCGATGTGACAAACTCCCTCAGAAGCAACGCTCCGATAAATACAACTATCGAAACGATGGATCTGAAAAAATTGGCGCGATTCCATTCTTCTCTCACAACTTCCCAGTCTGTTGGTAGCAGAGAAGGGTCCCACGACTCGGTGTAGTAATTAAGTGGAAGATTTACAAAACGGGTAAACACAATAATTCCCAAGATGTAAGTCAGAGCAATCAGCAACCAACCTAAACTTATCATGGTTTGTTTTTCCTTAAACCAATAAACCCCCGTTACCAAAGGCAGCAATCCCGCGCCAAAGAAACAAACAAAAAAAGCTGTATGCCTGACGTTTTGGTTAAAGAGAGGTTGGACACTGGCATAGGTCTCACCATCGACCTCAAGCATCGCCATATTCACATTGAAGCTGTATGTAGCAAAAAAGCCAGCCATCAACCCCAACAATATCGTTGAGCTCACGCCAAGTACCTTGTTCATTTCACTTGCTCCTTACTGCTCACCATTTTCTAGTCAGAGCAAGTGTGTATCAACAAACGGTTGTGCTCCTTATCATTTGGTAAGTTGGCGTTTAATTCTCGAAAGAGATTCAGGAGTCATTCCCAGATAACTGGCTAGATGGAAGTCTGGCACATTTTCAATCCAGTCCGGCTTGGTTTTAAACAGCTTCTTGTAGCGCTCTGTTGCATTTAGGTGTAGCCAATCTCTTTCCCTCTCGAGTTTTGAGTTGAGCAATCTTTCAACCCAAAGTAACGCAAAGCGACGCCACTCTTCCTCATCAAAATGTTTCTGGAAAGATTCCACCTTCCATGAAACAACGTCAAGATCAGTCAAAGCTTCAATGAAAAAGCCACTAGGGGAGTTTCTTAATTGCTCTGAAACTGGCCAGAGAAAATCTCCCATCAGGAAGAACGCTTTGTTGTGCTCGCGTCCATCTATATCTATGTAATACATTCGAATGGCCCCTCTTTGAAGCCAGTAGCAATGATCCCAGACATTTGACGCTGAAAGTAATATTGTCCCGCTAGAAACTCTGAGGTCATTACCACTGCTTTCCAAGTGTGTTCTCACATCAATAGGCAGATTAACAAATGGGGACTTCATTCTTACTCATCCTAGACACGACAAAAAAAGGACCAAAACCAATTACACTCTCTTTCCATCCAGAGCAATAATTTTGGACATACCCACCCGCTTGGCAAGTTCGCCAATAGTGAGGCTTTCCAACCCTTCCCGACTCGCCATTTCAAAGGCAACTGTCAGTATCTGTTCCCGCGTCTGTTTTTTCTTGCTCATTTTACGACTCTCAAGCATCTAAAAATAAAAATAGCACGAACGTTCGATAGATCAATCACTGAATTCGCTGGTCAGAGTAGTCGATGCTACCCATCGGTAAAGCTCACATCATTTGAGATACCGACTCATTACAAGGGTATCCCACTGGCGGCCTGCAAAAGTAACATCCCCCGCACGACGTTCAATTTCGGTCATCCCCATTTTCTGACACAAGCGAATAGCAGCTTTGTTTTCAGCGAGCGTTTCTGCATAAAGCTGCTGAATGTCGAGAGACTCAACGCCATATGCCACCAAGGCTGTCATCGCTTCTTCTGCCAATCCTGAGTGATGAAACTCACGCGACAAGCCGCAGCCTACTGACGCTTTTCCTGGCTGTTCTAACCTGAGTCCTGCCGTTCCCATAAACTGACCCGTTTCCTTGTCGCAAACCGCCAACTGATAGTGCGTGCGTGGTATCGATACCGCCTGCTCTTGAAACAAAGCCACCAAATATTCGGCTTTCTCTGCGCTAACATCATCAGGCGCATAGAAACGTTGATACTTCTCATCTTGGGTCATGCTGAAATAGTCAGGTAAATCCTCTTTGAGAAAATCCCGAAGCTTTAACCTTGGCGTGAATAATTCAAACATTTCAAACAATCCGTTCCGTGACTGATGGGAAAGAATTTCTTTCCTGTAATACTATCAAAACCAGCATGCTGGTTAAGGCCTCATTCAGTTATCTCCTTGAATCTTAACCCTTCCTGAACGCGATGCAGTTAACACTTTTAGACTCAATCTTTCATTGCTAACGTAATTTGGCATCAACGCACATATGAGGAAAAAACAATGAAAAAGGTCCTTGCTACATTGCTTCTTAGCCTTGCTGCCTCTCCTGCTTTTGCGGCCAATACGGAGATTAAGGTCACGCCGGTACACGGCGGTGCTTTTGTCAAAGTCACCCAAAACGGTCAACCTGTTGAAGGTGCTGAAGTGATTACCAGCTCCGATCTGCTTGGCTCCAAACTCACAGATGAATACGGCAGGGCATTCTTTTCAGCATCACCACAAATCACCCAACGGGTTGAATTCAGCATGACCGATGCCGATGGATACACCGCGAGCCAAAAGCGTACGATTGAACGAAACGGTTAAAGTGCGCCCCCGCCGCGTCTTTTGCGCGGCGTGGGTATTGTCTGACTATTTATTCATCACATTAAGCGCTACAAAAGTACCAACTGCCAGTTTCATTCTTTTTCCATTAAAAGCATAAAATTAGGCCTATCTAAATTGTGTATAACTTTCCACACCTAAAGCCAAACCTAAATTAGCTTTGTGTTTTTCGAATATTCATCACAATTTCTGCCAAAACCGCTCCGTTACAGGCCATGTCAGCCATACAACGGCATTTATTTCCACACTAATCCTAGATGAATTATTTCTACCTCCCTCAGGGGAATTATCATGATAAATTCCCTGACATTCCCTATTTTGTCTCACCACAAAGACAGGTCAAACAGTGAGAGATGGCATTATTCCCCACCACGTGAAAGCGGTTTCTCCACGTTAGCATTTCAATCTCTCAAAATAAGGAATAGGAACCTATGGCGAATATCATCAACGGAACCGAAAACGACGACATCATTGAAGGCACAGACGGTGTCGATTTCATCTATGGCCATGGTGGTAACGACTACATCCAAGGCTGGGATGGAACAGATTACATCTACGGTGGTGATGGCGATGACACGGTTATCGGAGGCGATGGAACAGACGAAGTACACGGTGATGCGGGTAACGACTGGGTACGTGGTGGCCTTTTAAATGACAACCTGTTTGGAGATTCTGGCGATGACCGTGTTGAAGGTTTCGATGGTGACGACAACCTTTACGGCGGTACCGGGAATGACGACCTCTATGGTGGCAAAGGCAAGGACAATGTTTACGGTGGCGATGGCAATGACCGCGCAAGAGGTAATGAAGGTGATGACTTCGTTAGCGGCGGAAAAGGCGACGACATCTTATTCGGTAACACGGGCAATGACGTGCTCGAAGGCGACGAAGGTCATGACGTACTTTGGGGCAACGAAGGTACCGACAAACTAGACGGCGGATTGGGCAACGACAAACTCTTCGGTGGCGAAGGCGATGATCTGCTTTATGGTAAAGACGGCGACGATCTTCTGGAAGGTGGTGATGGCCATGACGAAATCTACGGTGGTTTGAACAACGACTATCTCGATGGTGGCAATGGCAATGACATGCTTAACGGTGGCTACGGTAACGACGAACTCCATGGCGGCCTGGGCAATGACGAACTGTATGGACGTGGCGATGACGATCAAGTCTTTGGTGGCGCAGGCGATGACTATGTCAGTGGTGGCCAGGGTAACGACTTCGTCAATGGCGGTTCCGGTAACGACACCATTTTGGGTGAAGAAGGCGATGACCACCTGATCGGGCTCGAAGGTAGTGACACCATCTATGGCGGTCTCGGCAATGACTTCATCGACGGCCACACTGAGAACGATATCCTCTACGGCTGGTCAGGCAATGACACCCTGCGAGGTGGCTTAGGCGACGACAAACTGTTCGGTGAAGCAGATAACGACAAGCTTTACGGTCACGACGGACTGGATCGCCTGAATGGCGGTGGCGGTGACGACTATCTGGATGGCGGCATGGGTCGTGACATCCTGACTGGTGGCGCTGGCCGCGACACCTTCTTCTTTAATAACAGCAGTGAAAACGACATCATTCTCGACTTCAATGGCAACCTGGACACCATTGCAATTCAGAAGACGCTGGCAACACGTATGTCAGACATCAACATCCGTCAATCTGGTGAAGACGTGATCATGACATTTGATAAAGCACCAACCAAGATCGTGCTGGATAAGTTCAGCGCAAACGATCTGGATGCATCTATGTTTGATTTCGTATAAACCTTAAAACCTAAAAGCGGAGGTCTCCCCTCCGCTTTTCTCTTTTACAGCCAGATGCTTTCTCAGTCGATAACATCTGGTTTCTTGTCTGGCTTCGCGTAGCTCAGTCGCCCTAACCTGTTGGTGACGTGGTAGCTATCTAGTCCGGAAACAGCCACGGTTTCCAGCGCTTCAATATCGATATACCCATCATGCGCAATCACATCGTCTTCCACCAGCACATGGTTGATTTCACCAATCACTAATACTGTACCGTTGATCTCCAGTGTTTGTGATTCTCTCAACACCAGCGAGTATTTCAGTCGGCTTTCTGCGACGAAAGGTGCTTTGGCTTCATCAACCCATTCGGGTGTCAAACCAACCTCATCAAACTCTGAGACTTGCTGCTCATAACGTGCTGAAGTTTGGTGGGCTTCCCTCCAAATCTCTACGTTGACCTGATTGATAGTGTATTCGCCAAGTTCGAGAATATTTTCCAACGTGTCTCGGGTGACAGTGTGAGGACGCATGATCATACCCACCAAAGGCGGGTTGGCTCCAATGTGGAAAACGGAGCTTACGATCGCGAGATTATGATTGCCCTTTCCATCCGTTGTACCAATAAGATTTGCGCTTTTGAAACCGGAAAGACTGTTAATGAGCTTGGCGCGATACCTGTCTTCAAGCTGTCTGAGCGCTTCGATGTTGAAATGCATGATGGCCTCTCGTTGTCATATTTGCCTTTCAATACCAGATTAACGCCCATTTCGATCAATTATTCCGTCTCCAGAATTGCACTTTCCCTTGTTAACTCTATGTTAACCTCGCCCCTGCAAATGCTAGATTTATGGGCATAACCTCTCACTATCATCGTCCACTCAATGAAAGTTCTCAATAACAACCAATTATTCTGAATTTTACTGATTATTATTGATTTTCCGGTTTTGTTTCATCGCAAATAAACTGATGGCATTGGTCTATCTCTGACTACATTCTTTGTCATTGCTTCCTTAGGATCTACTCGCCTGTTCCAACTCGCACAACTCAATAACCCACGCATTTTAGCGCTCACAAGCTACGCAGGGGTTGAGTGAAGAAAATACCCAACGGAAAGCGTGGGCTTAACAAATAAAAGGAAGCAATAATGAGCAAAACAACAATCAAAATCGCGCTGCTGTCATTGGCTGTTTCAGCCAGCGCTACATCTTATGCTGAGGACAAAGCAACCAATCAAGAAGGCGTGATAGACGGCATCAACTTCGGCCCATTGGCACAGTTAGTCGGCACCTGGAAAAGCACTGAACAAGGTGGCGTAGATGTCGCCCCTGCTCAGTCGGGAACAGAAAATGGCAAAGGTGCGCCTGCTGCTACACCACTGTACGAAGTGATGACATTTGAAGTTGCCGCTGATGCCACCAATGCCAGCGAACAGTATCTGGCTGCGATTTACTACAAACAGGAAGTGTTCCGTAAAGCCGACGACACCAAATTCCATGACCAGCGCGGCTATCTGATTTACGACCACAAAAATCAGACCGTTTACAACTCTTTCTGTGTGCCTCGCGCGACTTGCGTTGTAGCAGAAGGTAAAGCAGGTAACGACATGACTCTGGTTGCTTCTGGGGATGGCATCGCTCAGTCTGACTTTATGGCCAACAATGCCAGCACCAAAGACTTCACCATGAACATCAAAATCGATGGCGACAAGCTGACTTACACTGAGACAGTTAAGCTCGATATCTACGGAAAGCCTTTCTCACATTCAGACAGTGACACACTGATTCGCGTCAGCAACTAACAAAAACGCCCTCCGGTATGGAGGGCGTTTTCTTAAAACTCTCAGCAACGTCATTCACCGTACTTTCGTTGGTATCTCGGCAGCATGCTCTCATTGCCGATAATGCCCCCTTGATGAACATAGAGCAGCGTCTTGTTCTTATTTTCCAGTAAGCATTCGCTCAGACATCGCCACATCAAAGGGTCGTACAACAAATCAAACTCAATCCCCGTCTGTTCCAGTAAGGCTTTCCATATTTGATAATCTTGACGATATAGTTTTCCGAAATGATGCTTAGTCGGTGGCTTTAATACCGCGGGGAAACAAGTTTCACCGAGCTCCTTGAACTGCTCAACCAAATAGTCTTTTCCCCCCACACACGGACATGTCAGAACTTCAATACCATGTGCTTTCAAATGCTTGTGTAAAAACAACGCGGTGGTTCCGGTTCCTGACGGCAGCGCTACACAGACATTTTCCATGTGATTGGATTGCACCCACTCCAAAATCTCTTTTGCCAACGTCGCCACGCCCCGCTCTGCAATGGGAGAACGCCCACCTTCTGGCACATATAAACATCCCTCGCCAAGCCGGTTTGCATGAATGTAATCATGGGGATGAATAGGCTCATCCGTCAGCGCCGACACTGCAATCACTTCCGCGCCCAGCTCCAACGCGATGCGATAGTTACCAATTGGGTTTTCCTTCAACCAACCGGGAATACGGTCGACATAAAACTCCAGCTGCCAGTCTTTCATCTTTGCCAATGCTGCCAGCGAAAGTAGTGAATTTGCCTGCGGAGAACCATAGCCAATCAGATGGGTAACACCCTTGTCTTCCAGTTCCAATAACGCCATCAATTTGCGCGCTTTGTTGCCAGAAAAATGTGGGTGGAGCTGATCGTCTCGTTTAAGGAAGAAGGAATAGCCTTCAAAGCGATGTTGCGTGATGGGAGTATGGGAGAGTTTCATTTAGAAAAATCTTACCTTGTGGGGCTCGGATTATAGCCATATACGCGATTCCTGCCTACTTACTGTTCTATGGGTTCTGCCCACACCTCGCAATCAATATAAAACAAGTGACATATATTACAAAAATACGAACAAGAATAGCGCTTCAAAAACAAAAGGTTATCATGATTACTCATCGTAACTATGTCTCTAGGTTATTCAACATGAAACTCAATCAGGTGCTAAACCATACAAATCAAGTAGATCGTTCCAAGTTTGTAAACTGCATCGATCGTCTTTGCCAAGAGTATAAAGATGACGCTGAGTTGGCTAGCCAATTAGATAAGATAGATGGCCAGTTAAAATCAGCTTCTGGCAACGAGATAACCCAACTTTTTAACCTAGTTCAAAGGCAATTTAAGCAGCATGTCAGGGAACACATCGCGATTGGCGGCCCTCAAGTCTCTCTTCTCATAAACATTCTAGCTAGAGATGGAAACTGCGTTGCTTCGATACCTTGGATTGAATCGCTATACAAAAATGAATATCAAGCTGTAAATCAATTAAGCAAACAAATAGTTGAGGACATACAAGAATCCGACACTAGCCAGTTCGACAGAACTAGCCGGCTTTGCATTTATCGAGACTGCGTTCTTACAGCCTTTAGAAACGATCTGAAAAGCAATCGTACAGCTAAAATATCAGATGATGAGAGAAGTATTTTAAATACCCTATCAGAGAGGCTAGGGTTATCCCGAGAAGAAGTTCATGCCATCGAGCACTCTATTGATCAGATTCCAGAACACGGCATTGAATCGGCACTTGAATACTTAAGAGAAAACGGAATCATTCTAATTAATCGTAGGCAGTCGGAAGTGATGATTGCTGACGAGGTGGTAGAGATTATTCACGAGATTCTAGGGAAAGAACTTCATGATAAGTATGTTCTTCGCATATTAAGGTCTTTCTCTGATGGTGAACTCGCAAATATATTGAAAAGTCATGGTCAACGAGTTCGTGGTGTTTCTAGACAGGATAGGATATCCGTAATTGCGCATTCCGGTCTTTCTATTAGAAGCATACTCATGAATGACCTTCACACTGAAGATGCAACCCAAAATCAACGAAAAGAAAGAATTAAGGCACTAATTGAAGAGTTAACTCCCAATGTTCCTCGTATTGGTACCACACTACATGATCGAACAAACGTCTTGATTGATTGTATGAGGACTATAGATGAAGATGAATTTGGCGTACTTAGCGTAAGCGGTTACCGAGATTTGCTTGATGCTCTTCAAAAAGTAGATGAAGCAATTGAGAAAAGAATAAGAACTGATTTTGAAATAGAAAACAGAGAGAGCATCGACCCAGAAAAGTTAAAGGCTCTCAACATTACTCCGATTGATATTCTGTATCTGTACAGCAATGAAGAAATCAAAACTATCCGAAATGATTTAGGCTTACCAAAGAAAGGGAACCCAAGAAGTCAGATCGTAGAGTGCTTTGCAAGTGCAAACGATAGACTAATTGAAAACTATCACTTGCTTGCCTGTAGAGATCTGCAAGGGCTTCAGTCGGTCGGTGTCGACATTAAAGAGGCAGATATTGGCTCAAAGTTTGAAGAAGTTACTAGGACTATCCTCGAACAGCTTGGCATGAACGTAGATGAAGATTTAAGAAAAGAGATAAATACTGCAAAAGACAAAGCGGATATTATCATTTCTCTCGAAAATGAAGATGTGATAGTTGGAGAGGCGAAATCGTTCAAAAATGGGCACTACGCTAAATATTCTTCAACTTCCCGACAAGTGAAGTCTTATGTGAAGCGCTGCGAAAACAACGGACATCGAGTCGCACAGGTTCTCATTGTCGCCCCTTCTTTCTCTGAAGATTTCATCAATTCAGCCGACATGGATACGGAAATTAACATATCTCTGTTGGAAGCAAGCGGTCTCCAAAAAATACTGGCAGCGTTTAAGAGCAGAAGGAACCCTAACTTCTCACCAAAACTTCTCACAAAAGGTGGTTTGCTTAAAGCTGAGCTAATCTCAAAATCAATCTAATAGCATATGCAGTTTTTTAAAGGGTCTGTTTTAGGCCCTTCTCTTTCTTAACTTATCAGGTGGTCAACCCAATTGCCGTCTCAAACTTCACCTGACGCATCGCGACTGATGTGTGGAACTTCCGGATATTCAGGTCAGTGTGCAGCACTCGCTCGACAAACGCTTCATAGGCTTTGATATCCGGTACATTGACGATCAAAACAAAATCATAGCTTCCGGAAGTCTGGTAACACTGGGTCACTTCTGGCGCTTTTAGAATCGAAGCGCGGAAAAGCTGGTAGATTTCCCTGCGGTCGCGCTCCATTTCCACAGAAACAATCATGGTCATTTTCACGCCCGCTAAGTCCGGGTTAAGAATCGACACATCTTTCGCGATAACACCTTCATCACGAAGTCGCTTTACCCGTTTCAAACAAGCAGGGGGAGACAGCCCCACCCGCTCAGCCAGTTCAACGTTTGCAATACGGTTATCAGTTTGAAGTGCCATCAAAATACGCTTGTCGATACGGTCGATTTCCATATTTCTTCACTATCCATTTTCTGAGCCCTAAATTTCTTATACACCCAAACAAAAGAAATAAACAGCCAATTATCCCCACCAAATGGAAATTTAGTCACACCGAAACGGTTTAGTATTAAGTTTCTCAGCAGCACAAGGAGGTGGGATATGAAACCAGTTGTGAATTTTTTCCAGAGAACGTTAGCTGACAGCATCAATGTTGCAATCACACTTTATAAGGTCATGATTCCTACCATCATCGTGGTAAAGATCTTCGAGGAGTTCGGCGGCGTGGTCTGGTTTTCCAATTTCATCGCGCCTCTAATGAATTCAGTTGGCCTTCCCAGTGAAATGGGCTTGGTCTGGGCGACCGCTATCTTTGTGAATATATACTCTGCCCTTGTCGTTCTTATAAACACTGATGTCACCATGTCAGTAGCCCAAGCTTCCATTCTAAGCTGCATGATCTTGCTTGCGCACTCAATGCCAATTGAAGTCGGGCTCGCCAAGAAATCCGGTGTTTCTGTCTGGTGGAGCATTCTTACCCGTGTTGGCGGTGCATTGCTTCTTGGCTGGCTCTTACATTTGACATATAGCGCAACGGGATCGCTGCAAGAACAGGCACAAATCATCTGGCAACCCTCTATGGAAACAGACACGTCGCTTGTAGCCTGGGGGATTAGTCAGCTCCAGAATTTGATTTTGGTCTTCGTGATTATCGTCGCCTTGATATTCGTACTAAATATTCTCAAGGTAATAGGTATTGAAAAACTTATCGCCAAGGCACTAAGCCCTTTCCTTCGTTTGCTTGGCATCAGCAAAGAGGCCACGAATCTGACGCTGATTGGTATAACTTTGGGTCTTTCATATGGAGGTGGCCTGCTCATCAATGAGGCCAAGAAGGGACATATACCGCCTCGGGATATATTTACAGCCATTACTTTGCTCGGGCTACTGCACAGCCTGATCGAAGATACCCTCTTGATGCTGGTGATTGGTGCTGACTTTACTGCCATCTTCTGGGGAAGATTGGTCTTTGCATTGGTTTTAGTGGGTGTTGTATCCAGACTAATGCGACTGATCGATGGCAAACGCTATGAGCGCCTTTTCTACCGCTCCGTTGCGACTGCTTAGTCTACTCAAATAGGGGGAGTTTCTCCCCCTTACATCTTACCTTCCCCAATTAATGCCTACCCTTTTTGTCTTTTTTATAAATAAAGACCATATAATCTTGACAATATTCACCTTCACTCATAACACTCCGAAAAATTAATTTGATCAGTTTCAAAGTAGCCAATTAAATATCAATACAATCAATCTGTAAGACTACTATCAAAATGAAACCAAACAGGATGTTCAATAAAAAGGTGACAATATGTTCAGGTTCGTTTTTGCAATATTGCTAGGTTTTATTTCGTTCCAGAGTTCAGCAGATGACCGAAAGTTAGAATTCATTCTTAAAGATGGACCGCAGCTACTCTTTGAGAAAACAGTAGGCATTGATCAGATGGAAGCATCTGCGGCTCAACGCTTACTGTCGTTTCAGTCTCCCGTTTACAACAAGCCAATGGCTTACGAAGGTCTGTCCTTCAAAGATGTTGCAAGCCAGGTCGGCGTTGACTTCAGCAAAGTAGAAGAAATCAAGTTTGTCGCGTTGGATGGCTTTGTCGCCACTTGGTCTAAAGGCACAACGAAAAGCCCATTGGTCGTGGTGACTGGCGAGCAAGGTACTGAAGGGAAATTCACCGACATTGGTGAAGGCAAAGAGACGCTCAATCCTGGGCCATTTTATGTCATGACGACAGATCCTAAAGAATATAACAATTGGATATGGCCGTTTCAGGTTTATAAGATAGAGCTTAATTATCAAGCGCCAAAACCGGATTATTACCCTTCGGGAGCGGAAGATAAACCCGTTATTATGGCCGGATACAATGCATTCAAATCCACATGTATTTCTTGCCATTCTATTAATCTGGAAGGTGGCGACATTGGCCCGGAATTAAATATTCCCAAAAATATTACTGAATATAGAGATATCGAGTACTTAAAGGCTTTCATTAAGAATCCGAACTCATATCGAGCCAAATCTCGGATGTTGACGTTTGAACATCTTTCCGATCAGCAGTTGAATGAGCTTATCGAATATATGGCTTATATGGGCTCATTGAAAATGCTTGATAAGATTAACGAGTGAAACCAAAAGAGCCGGCCACGTGTCGGCTCTTAACTTCAGGTAGTTTGACTTACACCTTGCAACCATGCTCGTCACACCCATTATGATCATCGACAGTCTTGCCGTCCTGACTATGAGTGCTTACAGTCTGGCTTTCTGCCTCAGCGTTTGCTCCCTCTTCCAGCAGCGAACCAATAAGCGCTCCCACCTGCATATCACTCAGCATACCGAAATGGTTAAGCCTGAGTTTGCCATGCTGATCCAGAATAAGAAGCGTCGGCGTTCCACCAAACTGATAGCGATCCATGGTCTTTGGGATTGGGTTGTGTTCACTGGGTTGATCAATCGCTACAGGAAACTGAATGCGATATTCATGAATAAACGCCCTCAATGCATCCGGAATCATCACATCGTGATGCTCAAAAACAGAATGCAGACCAATGACCTGAACGCCTGAGTCCGAGAATGTACTCTGAATGTTCTTTGCCAGTGGCAGTCCATGGGAAATACAACCAGGGCACAGCATTTGAAATACATAGATGACAACGACTTTCCCCAGATATTCATTAAGTTCGATAGGTCGCTCCGTATTCAACCATTCACTAGCGGTCAGCTTGAAAGTCTGACCGGATAATACACTCGACATATTTTCCTCCCATCAATATTGGTTTCGATACGAAACCAATATATCTTTCTGCAGATACTCACGTCAAGTTTCCTTTGGTTGTCCGATATCTCAGGAGTATCATTCTCGCGCAGCAACTTCAGTGAAAAAGACCATGAACTATTTCGAATCGCCTTTTGTTGGTAAGCCCATCGCTGAGCAGCTTACCAATCCAAATATCATCGTCGGAAGACACAGTTACTACTCAGGTTATTACCATGGGCATAGTTTTGACGATTGCGCTCGTTATTTGATGCCCAACCGCCATGATGTCGACAAGCTCATCATTGGCAGTTTCTGTTCCATTGGCTCCGGCGCAGTATTTATGATGGCGGGCAACCAAGGCCACAGATCGGATTGGGTCAGTACCTTCCCGTTTTTCTATCAGGACAATGAGAACTTTACTGGTGCCGAAGACGGCTTCAAACGCGCCGGTGATACAGTGATCGGTAACGATGTTTGGATTGGTTCAGAAGCCATGATTATGGCAGGCGTAAAGATTGGTGACGGTGCCATCATTGCCAGTCGCGCGCTGGTGACGAAAGATGTCTCACCTTACGAAGTGGTGGGTTCCAACCCTGCCAAGCACATCAAGTTCCGGTTCAGTGAACCGGAAATACAAATGCTGATGGAAATGCAATGGTGGAACTGGAGCGATGAGCAATTGAAGGGCAGTATGGATTTGATGTGCTCTTCAGACATTGAGGGGCTATACAAATATTGGCAGACCCAAATTACCAATTAGCGCTTTAGTTCAAAAGGGCGAGAAATCGCCCTTATATCTCCATCCCTTCCCTGCCAATTTCCATCCAGTCAGGTATCCCGTTATCCATTAACCAGCAATCCAGTTCATGACCAATGTGGGTGATAATCAGTTCTTTCGGCTGGAGCTTTTCATAAACCTGCCAGGCCGCTTCAACGTTTCCATGGTTTGAGCCCTCGTGCTCGGGCGGAAATGAGCAATCGAGAATCAACGCGTCCAGTTGCGTTAACGAGGCGAGGAAATCAAGCGTTTGGGCTGGCAGTCCGTCTGTATCGGTGAGGTAAGCAATACTTTTTGGCCCATATTCCAGCAGGTAACCAACAGTCGGCCGCGAGTGTCTGAGTTGAAGTGGGGTAACACGCAGTCCATTAATGTTGACCACATCACCATGGTTCATTTCCGGCAGAAATCTCAGGCACCCAGGGTGCTTGAGAAGATCAGCACAGCCTTGCTCATCATCTGGACACCACACAGGGATGGACGATGGGTTGCCCCACCTTAAATGAAAAAGACCTTGAACATGGTCCACATGAAAATGCGTAAGCAAAAAGCCATGGTAGGTGCCTGCGGGAAAGCGCTCGTGCAAGTCCATCAGGCCTGCATCAATTAATAGTCTTTCTCGGGTGCTCCCTCTACCCCATTCCACCATTGCGGAGCAGGGTTTTCGCTCAAATGCAGTGTGCTCTCTGGCCCGCCGACACGCCCCACATTCACATCCATACAGGGGAACGCCCCCTGCCGCCCCTGTCCCTAACAAGGTCACTCTCAACATTAATCCTTCCATGCACAAAAAAGTTGGGTATGTACCCAACTTTATACCCTTTAAATTTTGACAGTCAGTGGCGCTTCTCTACTGCTTCAAGAAAGGCTTCGGCACTTTGCTGAAAGTATGGAAAATACTGCCTGATTTTCTCTTCCGGCCAATCCCACCAGCACAGGCTTTCCAACTTTCTCGCGGTGTCTGGATTTTCAAACCTTGACCGCAACATCTTCGCTGGATTACCAACCACAATGGTATAGCTTTGCACATTTTTGGTGACTACGCTGCCTGCGCCGATAATCGCACCATCTCCGACGCTGACGCCGGGGAGAATGATGACACCATGCCCAATCCAGACATCATTCCCAATCGTCACCCGGTTTTCCGCCCGCCAGTCGAATACCTCTGCATCCTTGTCTGAGCCGGCCTGATGGAGATCTTCCATTCCATATTTTCCGGGACGATAGGTAAAGTGATGTAACGTCGGCCGCCACCAAGGGTGGTTGCCAGGATTAATCCGAACCTTTGAAGCAATCGAGGTGAACTTACCAATGTCAGTGTTCGCCACTTCACTGTCGGGACCAACATAGCTGAAGTCTTGCAGTGCAACATGTTCCAATAATGTACGTTCCCCGACTTCAGTCCATCGCCCGAGCACCGAGTCAGTTACCACAGCATCGCGACAAGTTGTTGCCTCTTCATGCAAAGTGAGATTTGTGTCAATGTGATGCTTATCCATGGTGATTGCCTCCGTTTTCGTTGCAGAGTGCGATATCTAATTCACAAGCAAACTGAGCAACGGTGTCTTCAAGTTTCCCGCTGTTGTTGAGATGAATCGCATTGGCCGGGCGCATCGCATCATAGTGAATGGCGCGTTCCAATCGCTGGGCAATTTCTTCTACGCTTTCTCTGCCCCGGGCTTCGAGACGTTCTCTAAGTGCATCAGGGTTGACTGAGATCCACACGACTTCCAGTTGTTCTCCAAATACCCCTCTGGCAAAGGGTAGATACGCACGAGAACCATTCACCATCACATCCATGCCCGACGCCAACCAAGTTTCCACTTCACGCCCCACCCCATAGCGCAGTCCGTTCGCTCGCCAGTGCATGGAAAACAGTTCTTGCTTGATACGAAGATCAAATTCGTCGTCTAACAAAGCGACATGATTTTCACTGCCAGCAGAAGCTGGCCGTGTAATGTAACGATGCGCCACCATTAGCCTGTCGCAGAAGCGCTCTCTGGCGGCATTGATCAGCGAATCCTTCCCCGCCCCAGAAGCACCAAGCACATAAAACAGCTTTGCCATTTTCTTGTCCTGCCCTTGGGTTAAAACACGCGGTGCCCTTGACGCCAGACCTGCTCCACATAAGGCTGATCGTAATGACGCTCTACGAGCAACAAATCTGCCCGCATGCCCTCTTTAATGATGCCGCGATCTGAAAGGCTAAGCGCGGACGCAGGGTTACGTGTCGCCAGGCATGTCGCAGAGGGCAGATCCAGCGCATTGCGCTCATCATCTGCAAGACGGAAAACCGCATCCAACAAACTGCCAGGGAAATAATCAGACGACAGTGCATCTAACACGCCCAACGACGCCAGCTCATGCGCTGCGACATTGCCTGAGTGCGAGCCACCACGAACCACGTTGGGCGCTCCCATCATGACTTTCAGACCAAGTTCGTGGGAGCGTTGCGCCGCTTCAATAGTGGTAGGGAATTCCGCCAAAACCAGTCCCAAAGCACGGGATTCTTCAACATGGGCACGGGTCGCATCGTCATGGCTTGCAAGAGGGATATTTCGCTCATGGCATAGGCTTGCAATGGCTCGTCGGTTTAGGTCTGACCATATCGCAGACTTTTCACGCTGGTCCTGTTCGAATGCGGCCATTTCCTCGTCATTGAGATTGTATTTACCCTGATAGTATTCGTAATACTTGGTGAGATTCACGAACTGGCGCTGACCCGGAGAGTGGTCCATCAGGGACACCATATGGGTCTGATCCAAGTCGAGATAAAGCTTAGCTAAATCAACCGTCGTCTCGTGGGGCAACTCACAACGGATATGAACGAAATGCTCAGCGCGATTCAAACCTCTTTCGCCACTTTGGACAATGGTATTGATCATCTTGTCGAGGTTATCCTGACGATGACCACCATCGCGCACATCACCGACTGCAATTGCATCCAGAACCGTTGTGATACCAGCTCCGATAAGTTGCGCATCATGCGCTGCCATGGCCGAGAATGCAGGCCAGCTGACCTTTGGTCGCGGCGTGAAGTACTTTTCCAGATTGTCGGTATGCAGCTCAATTAGCCCCGGCATCAACCATCCCTGATTGCCATCTACTGCTCCTGGCTGATAGCTGGGCGAATCAGACATGGCGCGAATGATGCCGTTCTCAACTTCTAACGAGCCATTAACGACTTCGTCTTCCAACACCAGTTGAACATTGGTAATGATCATTATCGCTTCCTTCCCTTAAGCCAGTTTCAATGTGGCGGTTGAAATGTCGTAGAACTTATCTGCTACTTGCTGGCGGACGTATTCGTCGTGAAATATGCCAACAATTGCGGCGCCCCGTTGCTTGGCTTCCAGAATGAGTTCAATCACGACATCACGGTTCTTTTCATCCAGTGATGCCGTCGGTTCGTCCAGCAACAAAATGGGTGATTCAACGATAAATCCGCGTGCAATGTTCACCCGTTGCTGTTCACCACCAGAAAATGTCGCGGGTGCCAAATGCCATAGGTGTTCAGGCACGTTGAGTCGTTTCAACAACGCCCCAGCCTTTTGCCGTGACGTTTCTTTGCACTCCCCTTGCTCCACCAGAGGTTGCGCAACTACATCCAGTGCACTGATGCGGGGAATAACACGCAGAAACTGGCTCACCCAACCCAAGGTGTTTTTGCGAACATCCAGAATGTCGCGGGGCAGCGCACTGGCAATATCCACCCAATGCTCGCCTTGCGTTGTATTTTGGTGTCGTACCTTAATTTCGCCGTTATCGACGAGGTAGTTCGCATATAGCGCGCGGAGCAAGGTACTCTTTCCTGCACCGGAACGGCCCAGCAGTACAACGCATTCCCCTTTGTTGACAGAGAAACTGGAGTCCGCAAGCACGGAGAGCTTTGCACTGCCTTGATTGTGAAGAACGAAAGTCTTACTGACATTCGACACGCTTAACATGGTTGTGTTTGTCATGGTCTTCCCTATCCCTGCAAGACGGATGATACGAGCAACTGTGTGTAAGGATGTTGCGGATCGTCGAGCACCTGATCGGTCAGCCCGGTTTCAACAATTCGACTCTCTTTCATCACCACCAATCGGTGAGCCAGTAATCTCGCTACAGCCAAATCATGGGTCACAATGACCACAGACAGCCCTAAGTCCGTAACGAGATTTCGAATCAAATCCAGCAGCCTTGCCTGCACAGACACGTCAAGCCCGCCTGTCGGTTCATCCATAAAGATGAGTCTTGGATGCGTCACCAGATTCCGTGCAATTTGAAGCCTCTGCTGCATACCGCCAGAAAAAGTGATTGGCATGTCGTCGATTCGGTCTTTAGGAATCTCCACCTGAGAAAGCCAGTCCAACGCTTGCTCCCGAATATCGCCGTAATGTCGGTTTCCTACTGCCATCAGTCGTTCGCCGATGTTGCCACCAGCAGAAACCCGCGGGCGTAATCCATCCATTGGGTGCTGATGAACCACTCCCCAATCGGTGCGCAGTAATCGACGGCGTTCACTTTCAGAAAGCGCATAGAGGCTCGCTTGATAGCCATCTTCAAACTGGTAATTCACTGCGCCACAATCTGGCGTTTCACGACCTGAAAGCACACGTAACAAGGTGCTTTTTCCAGAGCCTGACTCACCCACAATACCCAGCACTTCGCCTGGCCATAAAGCAAAAGAGATGTCCTGACACCCCTTGCCTGGCTGATAAAGCTTGGTGAGGCTTTCTACTTCTAATAGTGGCTGCAAGTTCGTTGCTCGCATCGTCGCGTGCTCGCGACCTAACTCTGTTACTGACACGCGCGCTTCTCCTCTTGCTCCTTTTTTAGAGCATTTTTTGACTGCTGGTCATTGCAATAATCGGTATCAGAACACACGAAAATTCGGTTGCCTTTATCATCCGTTACTACCTCATCCAGAAAGCTGGTTGTTGAACCACAGATGCTGCAAGGCTCACCCCATTGCTGGATTTCGAAGGGATGATCGTCGAAATCCAGACTCTTCACATCCGTATAAGGAGGAATGGCGTAAATACGCTTCTCACGCCCAGCACCAAAGAGTTGCAGCGCGGGCATTTGATCCATCTTGGGGTTATCGAATTTCGGTATGGGCGAAGGGTCCATGATGTAGCGACCATTGACCCGCACTGGGTAGGCGTATGCGGTCGAAATATGGCCATAGCGCGCGATATCCTCGTAGAGCTTCACGTGCATCACGCCATATTCTTCCAGACCATGCATTTTGCGTGTTTCCGTCTCACGCGGTTCAATAAAGCGCAGCGGCTCAGGGATCGGCACCTGGTACACCAGAATCTGACCTTCGTTCAGCGGTTTTTCTGGAATGCGGTGGCGTGTTTGAATCAACGTAGCCTGCTCTGTGCGCTCAGTAGTTTCAACGCCGGCAACCTTTTCAAAGAAGTGGCGGATGGAAACCGCGTTTGTGGTGTCGTCAGCCCCTTGGTCAATCACTTTAAGCACATCAGGCTCGCCGATAATGGCAGCGGTGATTTGAATACCGCCTGTGCCCCAGCCATAAGGCATGGGCATTTCGCGGCCACCAAACGGCACCTGATAACCGGGAATCGCAATGGCTTTCAGCAGGGCACGTCGAATCATGCGTTTGGTTTGTTCATCGAGATAACCGAAGTTATAACCACTTTGAACGGCTTGCGTAGTCATAGCGCTTCTCCTTCGCCCGAAGCGTCGCGGGCATCAAATTCTTTTTGAAGCTTGCGGATAAGTTCGAGCTCAGCCTGAAAGTCCACGTAATGCGGAAGCTTCAGGTGGCTGACAAAACCCGCAGCTTCAACGTTGTCGCCATGCGCTAACACAAACTCTTCATCCTGAGCAGGGCCTTGTGGCACTTCGTCATATTCGCCACATTGCAATGCTCTATCTACCAACGCCATCGACATCGCTTTACGCTCAGAAAACCCAAACGTGACGCCGTAGCCTCTAGTAAACTTCGCTTTGTGCTTTTTACTGCCAGTGAAACCATTGATCATCTGGCATTCGGTCATTTCGATATCGCCAATTTCAATGGCAAAGCCTAACTCTTCAGGAACGACTTCAAGCGTGACGTTGCCAGAACGAATTTCACTGGCAAACGGGTGATTACGCCCGTAACCACGTTGGGTGGAATAACCCAATGCCAACAAGAACCCCTCATCACTGCGCGCAAGTTGCTGCAGCCTTGCACTTCGGTTTGCAGGGAATGTGGGTGGCTCCATGGTGATATCATCCGGCGCTGCGCCGTTATCTTCCTCAGTGACCGTTAGATCGAGGTTTTCCAGAATACTCATCACCCTTGGGCAATGCGCCATCTCATCGATATCACTCAGTCTGGCGGGTTCGCTACGATCTCCACCTTCTGCCAACAAAGCAAAATCAAGCAATCGATGGGTGTAGTCATAAGTTGGCCCGAGTACCTGTCCACCCGGCAAATCTTTATAAGTTGCAGAGATACGACGCTCGATTTTCATCGTTTCGGTATTCGCAGGTTCCGTCACCGCCAGCCGAGGCAACGTAGTGCGATAGGCGCGAAGCAGGAAGATAGCTTCCACCAAGTCACCGCCAGCTTGTTTGATAGCCAACGCCGCAAGTTCTTTGTCATAGATGCCGCCCTCGGTCATCACACGATCTGTCGCGCCAGCCAGTTGTTCGGCTATTTGTTTGACATTCAGAGCGGCTTGCGAAAAAGAGCCCCTGCGTTTTTTGTCCTGCAATTCATGAGCAGCAGCGATGGCTTTCTCACCGCCTTTTACAGCTACATACATGTGACCTCCTCAATTTCCAGCGTCACCTCTGTCGAGCGAGGCAATGCAATAATGTCGGTGCCGGATGTAAACAGAATGTCCACACCATGGGGAAAGTGGCTGCGTTTTGTTACCAAAGCCAGAAGCAGCAGCGGGTTCAAACCCTTCACTCTCATTTTTGTTGTCGACTGAATACCGGGGCCGGCCAGCACCAGCACATCACCTTCCTTCAGGCTGTCCACCTCAATAATCAACGTGGTGCTTCTGTCCGGATAGTGTTCGCTACCAACATTGAAACCTTCAAAGTCTTCCAGTTCACTGCCTCTGGCAAGCGCAAAAGCGGACTCGCACTTCTGACCAGAGAGCGGTGCGCCACAGTGAAAACGGATGTTTTCAACCAAAGTTTCATCTGCATTGAAGCGTTCTGATAGCCACAGGCTGGTTGCGTTGTCGGCCAACGTCAGTAATACCTGAGTCGCTGCGCGGCTAGTTGTTCCAAACTGAGCGGTGTAGTCCAATGAAACCTGTTTCCCGGGGTGGGACATTGCCTCCATTAACTCTCGGAAGACCTGCTGTGCATCATGCACGGGTGAGTGAAAACCCTCTGTTATCTTGCTCATTCGTCCTCTCCTCTCACCATGGTGAAAAAGTCAACTTTACTGGTCGCCACTTCTCTTGCACGCAACTGTTCTTGTTCTGCTTTTTCTGCCGCGAGCGGCGATATCAGAGCTTGCTGCAGCGCATCATGTGCAGAGGTTTGCATCAATGCATCCACCACTGCAGCAAGTTCTGCATGCTGCTTGTTTCTTCCAGTGACATAGCTGTAGCCCAGCTCGCCACTATCCAGTCGAACTACCGCACGGGTGATGGTGACATCACCCATATTGAAAGCGTTCCCTGTACCGCCCATTCGAGCGCGTACCTGAGCCAACCCCAGTTCCGGTGCGCGAACCAACTGGTATTGCGGGTTAAGTGAGAGTTTTACCCAGTGCGTTATCAACGCATTGGCATCCGTTCTGGCGAGGACTGACATCCAGCGCTGGCGCGATGTTTGCTTTTCCTGTTCCATTCAATGCTCCAAAACAATCTCGACCAGATCAGAACGTGTGTGGGACGATGAAAACTCCACAATCTGGTCGGTTCCTGTGATCACGTTGGTGGTTTTAAACACCATGATGGGTGTCTTGCCGGATAACTGAAGCAATCGGCAATCGGTCTTTTTCGGCATCATGGCTCTGAGCCGAGTACTTTTACGGGTAAGGTGAACGTCCAACTTGTCTTTGAGAAAAGCGTGTAGCGAACCCACTTCGAAATGCTTCACTACCGGCCACCATTCAAGGTCAGCAAGGTAGTGGTCAATCACGCTCGCTGGCATGCCGTTTATCTTTCTAAGCGTGCGAAGTTTGATCACTTGCGATTCCAGCTCAACACCAAACATGCCTGCTATTTTCTCGTTCGCAGCCACCAGCCCCCTGCTGATCACCTGACTGGTTGGCAAACTGCCCTGTTCCATCAAGTTGTCCGTAAAGTGCGCTCCGGCGTGAAGTGGATAGTCAAACGGTTGGCTGACCACCATGTTGCCGCGCCCTTGTTGACGCTCGATGAGGCCGGTAAAAACCAGTTCGTCAATTGCACGTCTCACTGTGTGGCGGTTAACGTCATACTTCTTCGCCAGCTTGGATTCAGGCGGCAGGTAATCCCCCGCCTGAAAATAGCTGCGAACTTCCTGTTCAAGATGTCTGGCGATATCTAAATAAACTCGCATCTTTTATCCCTCCGCATTCCTCTGCGCTTATGGGTTATCTAGACAAGTTGGGTGAAATAAAAATCTGGCTGTTAAATAAACATCTTGCGGATGTACTGGGACGCGAAGTCGATAAGACTGACGGTCACAATGACTATCAACATGATGGCGGCGGTCTGTTGGAACTGAAATCCGCGAATCGCTTCCCAGAGCAACACACCAATGCCACCCGCACCAACCATGCCGACCACGGTGGCTGAGCGGACGTTCGATTCGAAACGGTACAAAGTGAACGAAATCCAAAGCGGCAATACTTGAGGTAACACCCCGTACATCACTTCTTCAATCTTGTTGGCTCCGGTCGCCCGAACCCCTTCGACAGGCCCGATATCGATTGCTTCGACCGCTTCAGAAAACAGCTTGGCGAGTACGCCCGTAGTGTGAACAAACAGTGCTAATACACCTGCGAAAGGTCCCAGACCGACAGCGACAACAAACAACATCGCAAAAACCATTTCGTTGATGGCACGCGCGGCATCCATCAAACGGCGCATTGGCTGATAAACCCACCAAGGCACAATGTTTTCTGCGCAAAGTAGTCCGAAAGGAATCGAAAGAAGGACAGAAAGCACGGTGCCCCAAATAGCGATTTGGATGGTGATCAGGGTTTCATCGACATAGAGCTTCCAATGCGTGAAATCCGGTGGGAAGAAATCAGACCCCAGCTCTGCCATGTTTCCAGCATCTTTAATGAGTTGCGCTGGATTCATCTCAGAACCTTGCCATGACCAGGCAAGCACGAGAGCCACAATCAACATGCCGACAAAGCGTTTCCAGTGAGAGGTTTGTGGCGCGGTTAAAACGGCGGTATTACTGCTCATTCTAAAATTCCATCAAGCTACAAATAACCGAGTTAAAAAGAAAAGCCGGAGAGAACTCCGGCTCATCAGGTACTTACTCCATCGCTTCCAAAGCACTCATTTGGCGGTTCAGGGCAGCCAGAGAACTTTTGATGCTTGCCAGCTCTGCGACTTGCTCATCAGAAAGCTTGTCTTGGTTGCTCAGGCCATTAAGCTGCTTGTAAAGCGCCAGTTGACGAATAGGCAACAGTTGCAGGTCGCTAGATGGTTTGAACGGTGCCCAGTCCAGGCCTTTCAGAATTGCCACTTCCTGCGCATCGCCGGTTGTGCCGTAGTTCATGAAGAAGCTGTAGATGTCTTCCTTCACGTTATCTGGCAGGTTTTTACGCCATACGATTGGGTCAGAAGGGATGAGTGGCGATTGCCAAATCACTTTAATGTCTTTGAATTTTTTAGGATTGGTGCGCTCGAAGCGACGCATGTTTTCGGTGTTGTTGGTCGCTACATCCACTTGCTTATTAGCAACCGCGAACAGGTTCACTTCGTGGCTTGAATTCAGTGTGCGTTTAAAGTCACTAGGCTGAATGTTGTTCTTCGCGAACACATAGTAAGAAGGTACCAAGAAGCCAGAAGTAGAATTAGGGTCACCGTTACCAAACGCCAGCTTGCTGCGGCTTGCAATCATGTCTTCAACGCTGTTGATTGGGCTGTCTTTATGAACCACCAAAAGGCTCCAGTAGCCTGGGTTACCCTCTGAATCGACAGTTTGGGCGAAGATTTCGCCGCCAGAACGGTCGACCGCTTCCATCGCGGATTTGTTACCAAACCATGCAACGTCAACTTTGTCGAAACGCATGCCCTGAATGATGCCCGCGTAGTCAGGAGCAAAGTAGGCTTTCACTTCCATACCCAGTTTCTTGCTCATGTCGTCTAGGAACGGGTCCCACACTGATTTAAGGTTTTGCTGGGATTCCGTAGAAATAATACCGAAGTTCAGGGTGTCCATTTTTTCCTCTGCAGACGCAGGTGCAGCGACGGCTGCAGCCAACATGCCAAGTCCACAGGTGAATGTGCGTAGTGCTCGTAACATCGTCATCGTCCTTTGTGTGTTAACGGTTTAACTGATGAGAGAAAGTGGTGCTTTTTCCACAGAAGCCGGTTGTTCTTCCATACCGACGTCCAATGTCATTTCTGATTTACTGCCATAAAGTTCAGCAAGGGCGTGTTTGTCGATTGCCGCGCTTTCTCCTTGATAGAAGATTTTTCCGTCTCGCAGTGCGACAACGTGCTGGCAGTATTTGAGGGCGTGATCGACCTGATGAAGCGTCACGATCACAGGGATACCCTCACGCTGGTTGATGTCGCTAAGCAGCTCCATCACGATGCGGGAAGATTCAGGGTCCAAAGAGGCAATAGGCTCGTCGGCGAAAATGATCCGGGCTTTTTGCATGAGTGCGCGGGCAATAGCCACACGTTGTTGCTGTCCACCCGACAGCGTAGAAACACGCTGATGAGCGAAATCTTGCATACCAACGCGTTCCAATGCTGCCATCGCTTCTGCTTTCTGCTGCTTGGTGAAGTTACCGGTAAGCGTGCGCCAGAACGGCGTGTAGTTGAGCGCCCCAATCAGCACGTTGGTCATCACTGACAGGCGGTTCACTAAATTGAACTGCTGGAAGATATAACCAGCTTGCGCGCGACAGTTGCGAACCTGACCTGAAGCTCGGCCCTGACTCTGAACGGTTTTACCAAGCACCTGAATCTGTCCGTCTTGCGTTTTATCAGAGAAGACCAAGCCGCTCAGATGGCGAAGTAGCGTTGACTTTCCTGAACCAGAAGGTCCAAGAAGTGCGGTCATTTCTTTGTGTTGGATCTTGAGGTTGATCTGGTCAAGGGCTTTGTTTTTTCCAAACGTTTTCGTCAGACCATTCACTTCGATAATGCTATCCATGTTTCAGGGAACCTCGTTATGTGGTGTCCCTATCGTGTGGTCTGTTTGTGTCGTTTTTATAACGAAATGGTGTCAGGGAAGTTGACGATTGAAGAGGTGAGACAGAGGTATAAATTGCGTGGAAGCGTTTGTATGCAGGGGCTGGAGGGGTTATCTAGATAGGTTGCTCGACTTGTCTAGATAACCTCGTCACTAAAGATTCATACTCATCCGGTGACATTACCACCAGATTAATGAGTGACTTTAATTTGGACTTTGTACGGCGTTTCCAACTGCATCGTGTCACCAAATTTCACGATGGTTTCCAGCGCTAAAACCTCACCGGTAAACTTGGTTTTCTTGTTCTCAATCAGGTCGCGCCAAATATCGTCTAACGACAAAATGCGGGAATTATTAAACCCTTCAAATGACAATCTCATACACTGCTGCCAATCTTTACCGCTGCCTGTTCTTTCATACTCAGCGCCGACATCACCTACTGTTCTCTTGGAAGATACTTCAACATAAAATTCGGCAACTTCTTGTTCTCTCCATGTATTCATCTAGCATGCCTCATCATATAAGCCTGTCGAAATTATAGACAGTAACGACAACATTGATCGCATTTATGAGACAAGCGTGACCTATGTCGTTATAGGCCCTAACGTCGCCACCAGATTATGAGATGCAACAAAGCAAACAGGCCGTGCCCCCAGATATAGGCTTCAATCGCGCCAACGGCGGTTTTATGAATGGCTAAAAAATCTGGGCTGAGTGGATTTTCCATTAACATCGCGATGGCCCAAAGAGTGCCTGTAACGGTCGCCAACATCAGTGCCAGCAAGCCTAGTCCCTCAACCATCGCAGCCAACCCAGCAGGTTTTGGTTCTGGCAAGCGCCCAGTTCTTAGAATAAGCAAGTCAGCTTTAATGACTGTAAAGTTACCAAACAGCCAGGGATACATGTCTGTGATTGGACGCCGGTTAACCACGGTTACGAAAAAAACCATAGAGAAAAGTAACAGCCCTATCCCTCCATACATATGAATATGGTCAATCAGGGTGAGGTGATAAACGGTCGCATCTTTGCTGACATGCATTCCGGCTGAGGTGAGCAGTTGAAATATCACCCAGCTTATGGTCGTAAAGTGAAGCCACTTTTCCGCTGAGGGTAGTCGCGAGAACAGGAAAGAAAGTCCGCGAAGCGTTTTGTTTGGTGTTTGAACGTGCATATCTAGGTACTACTTTAAGAAGATTATGCAAGTCTATGAATTAAGATGGATAGTTGTTGTTTCAAAATTGATGAATGGGGAAAAAAGCGGGACATTACGTCCCGCTTCGCGTATTAAGGTTATTGCCCTGCATTCATGGCACTTAACTTGTCACCGACGGGGCCAGAGAAATTGAAGCCATCATGTTTGTCCCAGTTGATTGACCAGGTCATCACGCCACCAAAGTTCGGGTAGTTGAAAGCAGGTTTCACTGTTCCACACGCAGTACCTTTGGTCACACAGTCAAGAGCATCCAAGATGTTCTGAGTAGGTGCCTGGCCAGAGTTCGCCGAGCTTGGACCTGATGGTAAGCCGATAGCGACTTGGTCATCGCGAAGTGGCGCAAACGTGGTCCCGTTTGCCAATTCAAAACCTTCAATCAGCATTTTGGATTGAGCAACCATCATGTCTACTGAACCTTCCGGTGCAGCGCCTGAAAGATACGGATTCGGCAGACCACCATTGTTGTATAGCTGAACATGCAGCAGGTCCAAGGTATCGCGCAGTTCATCAATCAATGGAATGTAAGCGCCCCAAATACCGCTGTACGCCACCATACCGCCATGAACATATGGATGTTCAGGTGCCATCGTCAGGTACATGTCACCACCCATGTTGGTTTCAATCTGCTTCAATGCACGTGGTAAACGCGCCTGAATTTGCGAACCATGAACAAGGTTAGAGCCACTTTCCAGATCGATATCCAGACCATCAAAGCCCCACTCTTTCACAATCGCTGTCAGGCTCGAAACGAAGTTAGCTTCATCCGCATCAGTATTCAGCGTGATTGTCCCTTCCGCACCACCGAGTGACAGAACGAAAATTTTTCCTTTCGCCTGCAACGCAGCCATGTCTTGCTTGAACTTCATAGGATCAAGCGGAGGACAAGTGCTGCGAATGTCACCGTTATATAGATTAAAGTGGACAGTCCCGTCACTGTTGCGATCGTTCTCTGCGAAGGCGATATCAATGATATCCCACGCATCCGACATTTCGCTCAGATTCAGTGGACAGCCAGCACCGTTCACAAAGTTGTGCCAGTAACCAATCAGCTGATGTTTTTTCGCCGATTGCTCGAACACTTTCAGCGTAACAGCTGCGGTTGACGCAGTCAGGCCATTGCTATCAGTTGCTAGCGCAGAAACCGCGTAACTACCTACTGCACCTGGTGTCCAGCTTGCACTGTAAGGCGCCGTTGAATCAGATGCGACGATGGCACCATCAACCACGAAATCAACTTTCGCCACAGTACCGTTGAGGGCACTCGCTTCTGCTTCGAGCAACACAGCTTTACCCAAGCCGACAGAACTGCCTGCTGCTGGGGAAGTCAGGCTCGCTACCAATGGCTGGTCACTCACATTAACCAGAATGCCGGCATTGCCTGTATTACCCTCGTTATCAGTGGCAACGGCGCTGATGCTCACTTCGCCTAAACCTGTTACCGCCCAATCAACGGCATAAGGCGCAGCATTATCAACGGCAACGCTTTGGCCAGCTACGAAGAACTCAACGCCGGTTACGCTGCCATCAGAATCAACGGCATCAACAGCAAGGGAAACCATCTCACCTGCAAGCAGAGTTGCATTATCCGACGGAGAAGTGAAAGTCACGGTAGGAACAATGGCGCAGATACCCAGTTCAGTCCAAGCGTCTTGCCAGTGAGCGCCGGTATTTGGCTCATATGCCCACGCCGCATCCGATGAACACCATCCCGCTACGTCACATTGGTATTTGTAGTTCGCGTTTTGAACGATATCGCCAACTGCATAGCTGGTACCAGCGCTGTAAGTCGGTACGCCAGAACAACCACCACCAACGGTATTGCCGGCAACTTTAACAGAGACTTCACCTGCCCAAGCCTGCAAGCCATCGTTGTCAGTCGCTTTAGCATTGAAACTGTGGTTGCCTTCCGTAGCAAGCCAAGAGGTTTCAAACGGTGCAACGTCATCTGAACCGACAAGTTTGTTGTCGACATAGAATTCTACAAGCGTGACTGCACCATCGGAGTCTTCTGCAGTTGCTGTCAGAGCAACTGTTTCACCAGCTTTTAATTGCGAACTCGCAGTCGGATTAGTCAGCTGTGCGGTAGGCGGGATACCAAAGACAGGGTCCTCAACCGAGATACTCACGCTTTGCTCGGACTTTGCGCCCTCATTGTCTGTGACCACAGCACGAACAATCGCCTGTCCCTGTTCTGCAACCCACTCCAAAGAGAAAGGAGGCGCTGTCACAATACCGACACTGTTTGCGCCGATGAAGAATTCAACATCCGACACCGAGCCATCACTGTCGGAGGCCATCGCTGAAAGAGTAATCACATCGCCAGTAACAAAGTTGGAGTCATTTAAAGGAGAAGTCAGGTCGATGACGGGAGGCTGGTTTCCACCAGTAGAACATTGCCCCAGCGCTTCCCACTCTTGCCATGGACCAGAGTTTTCAGCCGGGTTCTTGCCTGTCGTCCACCATTTGGCTTTGTAAGCCTCGCCAGTATGTGCCACCTGATCGCCACCATTGTATATGGCAGTGTTTTCCCAAGTTGGTAATGAAGTACAGTCAACAGCCCAAGCTGGCAGAGCTGTTGCTACGCTCAGCGCAATGGCCGAGAGCATCATTGGTTTGTGCATGATGAATTTCCTTATTCGATAATAAGTCACCACCATTTTTTATGTCCCGCGTACGGGACTACCTCAAAAAAGACTTCGTGGCATTTTTTAGGACTCTCGACTTTATTTACGCCAAGAATTATCCCAATTCCATCATGATTGATTGAGTTTGCTATCTCCATGACAAAGCAGCAGTTTTCTCTCGTATTGGTGACCATTGCACAAAGACACTCCGCAACTTTTTTATTTCATTGAGGAAGTTCCCAAGGCATCACTTTTTCTCCCAGAATCTCAAGGACTAAACTGATGAAACACATGCATTTGCATTAACAATTAATTAGGTCCATATACCCAAACGACCTGAAGATGCTCGCATTCAGAGGTCATCAATGCGTTCAATTCGAGGCAAATTTTACGAGGAATAGTGGTTCTATTTCCGTGGAATTTAACGAAGAAGTGGGCGCATTGAGGCCCTCCCTTCGGGCGAGTTGACTGACCCCGTGCTCTTTGTTGTTCCTTTTTGATGGAGGTGGCTACACCTACAAAGGAACGCCGCGATCACAACGCCAGTCAAACTCGCAGAATCCGGCATCCTCAGGTTGTTTGGGTATATAATTCATGACATGGAAGTAAAGAGGTGGAAATGCGCTATCTGCTGAGACTGTTTATGGTGACACTCACCTTTTCACTTTCATTATCCGTTCAGGCGTCGAGTGAGGAAGAACGGGTGGTGTGGCGTTTTGGGCTGGAAGAAATTGAAGGGTCAGTACAAGACATTTACGCCAAAGAATTTAAACGCATCATCGAAGAGAAGTCCGGTGGTGAGGTGGTCGTCGATATTTACTCTTATGGCACCTTGGGCGAATCGGAAGATCTCACCGCGTTGACCACACTCGGCACACTTCAGCTTACCCATGCCTCCGTGGGTATCATCGGCAGCCTGGTGCCTGAAATGCAGGTTTTCAATATTCCCTACATTTATTCGCATGACGACGAGCTGAATCAATCCGTTATCGCCAGCAATCCCACTCTTTATGAAGTGCTTGGGAATGCACTTATCGATCAAGATCTGCGCTTGATGACCCTCTATCTTGAAGGCGACATGGTGTGGTCAACCAATCAAGAAGTGGTCAAACCCAGCGATTTCAAGCAATTCCGAATGCGAGTGATGAATTCCCCGTTGGTGATTGAATCCTTCCAACTTTATGGCGCAGATGCCGTGCCACTCCCTTATTCTCAGGTTTATGGCGCGCTACAAGCCAATATCGTGGATGGGCAGACCAATCCGGTTTTCTCGATAGAAGAAATGAAGTTTTACGAAGTGACGGAATATATGATTTGGCCGGGCAAGCAAAAGTTCACCACCTCAGTGATTGCCAATCAAGCATGGTATTTATCACTCTCGCCTGAGCATAAAGCGCTGCTTAGGGAAACATTTCAAGGCTTGAGTGACTATATACTCGAAAAGCAGCAAGCCCTGAACAAAAAGCAACTGGCCACCATTAAAGCATTTAAGCCCAGTATGACCTTTATCACTCTCAACCGAAGTCAGCAAAACGCATTTAAGAAACTCGCCGAGCCTGTTAGAAGTCGTTATGTGGAATTAGTAGGGAAGCCCGGAGAGCGTGTGTTGGAAGCCTTGGATGAGGCACTTGCTCACAAAAAATAAGAGAGCGACCAGCGCTCTCTTATTTCTCATTGGATTGGTTAAGCAATTTCTCGATTGGTGCGTGCCACCGACACTTTACTGATCGCCTGGCGTTGCAGGGCGTAGTTCCGCACCTCTGAAGCAGAAACTGCCTTGCTGTAATACCAGCCCTGAATCACCACATCTGCTTCGCGCGAAACAATATCAAGCTGCTCTTGGGTTTCCACCCCTTCCACAATAATGTTCATGCCTAGCTGTTTGGCGATTCCAGTCAGGCTATAGAACACCTGTTTGCCCCGTTCGCTGCTAAGCGCCAACACAAAACTGCGGTCGATTTTCATCGCATCAATATCGAAGCGGTTGAGATAACTCAATGAACTATAACCCGTCCCGAAGTCATCGATATGTACAGCAGAACCCGCCATATGAAGACGCGAAATGGCCTGTTCTACCATCGCTGGTTTATCAATCAGCGAATCTTCAGTGATCTCAAAATGAACCAGTCCCGGCACCTGCGCGATGAGCGAGAGAATCTGTTCCATTGCGTCTTTATTTGTCAGGGTATGACTGGTGATGTTCACGCTGATTGGCATATAGAAAGTCTGATCCATCCAGAGCTTGCTCTGTTCCACAGACTGTCGCACAACCCAGAGATCGATATCTGTCATCAGGTTCGCTTTCTCAAACACCGAAAGGAATTGACCCGGCGCTTCAACATTCCCCATGCTATCGCGTAAACGGATCAGCGCTTCTACTGCCGTCACCTGACCCGTGTGGCTCGAAATCTGTGGTTGATATTCCAGATAGAACTCGCGGGTAGCGAACGCTTCCAACTGCATTTGCACGCCTTGAATTTCACGCACTTTATGGAGCGATTCCGTCACCGGGTCTACCGCTAACACATACGCTTCTTCTTCACGGCGGGTGAAAGTGGTATCCAGCGAAGGAATGTACAAATCACGGGTTTTGGCGTGCGCATCCAACATACGAACAAAGGGTAAATAGATCAGTGTACTGACCATCACCAGCCCCACTTGCAATATCACTGCGTTGTAATCGCCACCTGTTGAGATAAACGCATTCAGAATCAACGGGCTTGTGATTGGTGCCATCACTACAGGAATAGCCACCAGCCCCATCGACATCACAGTTAATGCAATACCCATATTGACCAATGGTGCGATCAAAAACGGAATGAAAAGACGCAGGTTGAAAATGATTGGCAAACCAAACATCAGAATTTCATTGATATTAAAGAAACCCAAAGGAATGCTTGAAATCGCAATCACACGCATCACTTTGTCTTTGGAAAACGCCAATATCGCCAGCGCAAGCCCCAATGTCGCCCCAGAGCCACCAATGAAAACAAACGATGACAGGGTCGAAATATTCATCACGTTTGAAGGCATGGCCCCAGCACTGTAAAGCACGCGGTTGATATCCAGCACATCAATCAAAGGTTGAACCAATGGCGTTAGCGCGTAGTAGCCATGAATACCCAAAAACCACAACAAGGAGTTCAAGGTAGAGAAGAGCGCACCGACGCTATATGGGTCATTGACTGGGTCAAACGCCTTAAGGAAAGCCGCTGAATCAAAATACAAGCTGGTCAGAGTGAGTAGCTTCGTCAGCAAGACAACCACACCAGTGGTGATAACACCCGGAATGATGAGGTTCATGGAGTCTTTGACTAACTTACCAGCGACTTCATTTTCGACAATTCGCGCCCATCTTTGCTTTTTCAGTTTGGAGAGCAAAGGAACAGCGTAGATTGGTAGAGTTAAGCCAACAAAGGTCAACAGAATAGAACTGGCTTGATACTCATAGCCCAGCACTTTTTCCGCCACTGCAACGTAAGAGATGCAGAGCACCGCAATCGGCGGTCGGGGTAAACGCCACTGAATCGCAAGCATCATGCTAATAGATGCAGCAAAAAGGTATGGATAAAGGGAGGTCAGTGACAGTCTCAGTAGGTTCAGTTCGTGTATAAAAACGGGGGCATCCACATGAAGGAATTCGAGCATGCTCGCCACAAATCCCAGGATGCTTGACACTATCAAACAAGGGACAAGCCATAACATCCCGTCTCGCATTGCTCTGAGCGATCGCGTCACCGCCTCAAACCGATACGGATTGAGCCAATATAAGAAAGATTGGTTGTTTAATTTTTGCTTCATTTAATTCACTGAAAGAGGGCCAAAGACATTGTTGCCCATAGTCGCGATGAAAATTCAGAGCGAGTAAATATGCTAAAACAGCGATAATTTGCCGGGTATTGTAGTGTCTAGAAAACCTAAATCAACATCTCCCATAAATAAAATCGACTTTTACCAGCCATTAACATTCACCCTATGAATGCAATATCAAATTTCATCCATTGGATCACTCATTACCAATCGTTTGCGCTGGGAACTTATTCACGTTTTCGGCAGCTTACAGCCGGAAATTAAGTGCTTGAAAGAAAAAATGAGATCTTGAGTCCAATATAAAAATATCAATTAACAACAATATTAATAATGTTATTTGCCTCGATGATTGAAAAATCATTTATTAATTATCTTTGGTAAAGCGACGTTTACGATTAATTCTAAAAGGAATAATTAATTAACATCCACCAAAGCTTTTGATTTATGGCGTATAATTAAGTGGTTATTACCTTTATACCTGCGAGAGAAGATGGCCAATAAATCAACAGCTCACCCGCGTTTCGGGATTTCAGTCGTATTACTGACATTTCTGTTGATCCTGTCAGGCCAGACTGTCCAAGCTATGGGCAAGAAAAAGCCACATTTTGTCGATACATTGAAACTTCATGGATACATTGATAACTATGGTAACGTTCGATTAAACAATTCGCCTTTAACGGAATTACCCGAGCCTTTTAATGTGGAAGGATTTCTGGACATCGAAGGTAGTCAGATCGAACGTTTGCCCGACGGCTTAACCGTGAAAGGTTATGTCAACGCTTCCAATACAAGGCTGACCCGATTCCCTAAAATTGATGTAGGCGGATACATCAACCTCACCAACTCAAAAGTCGCTGTTTTGCCACAAGGATTTAAAGTGAACGGCGATCTCAGCTTGAGCGGTACACCAATCGCTGCCTTGCCAAGACGGTTAAACGTGAAAGGAAATCTTTACCTAAGCAACACGCGCGTGAAGTTGCTGCCACCTGATTTAAGCGTTGGCGGGGATCTATATTTAAGGGGCTCTCCGGTTAGTACCATTCCGGAAACCGTTCGGGTGGGAGGAAGGATTTACCGCTGAGCACTTGTGACATTTCTCCGTCAACGTTTGTGCTCAAGCGGCGCGTTTGATTTGAGAGAGTTGGACTGCATGAAGTTTGCGGCGTAGGGCGAGTCCGTAGCGATAACGTACACGACCACCAATCTTTACCTCCCCTTTGTGTCTGATTTCGACACGGAGTTTCGGCATAGAGTTGATTTTCAGTTCGCCAATGCCCTCTTCCAGCTTCCACTCTGAAGTAAAACCCATGCCCCTTTCAGAGATATCCGTAATTTGAATACTCACCTTCGGGAAAATTTTATGTGCCCAATACAGGGTTCCTTTCACCCTGGATTGGCACTTGTATCTTTGCCAACGGCGTACTTCACTCATCGCCCTACTTCTCTCTCATACAAATACTCAATGAGATTCACTCAACCTGAGTGAATCAATAGGGTATGTTGACCTTTGGTGATGGTTTTTGATGCAGTTTGTGGCACCTAAAACGCTTAGGGCTAAAACAAAATTCAACCACCAAAGATCAACAGACACTGAGATATAGTACGGACGAGGACGATAAAATTTCGTCTTATTTTAGAAACAACTTAAGTTTAACTTACGGAAGCTCTCGTTAGTGAGGCACTTCATAGAGTTCCAATGGCAAACCATCAGGATCCTGAAAGAAGGTAAAACGGGCTTGAGTGTAAGGGTCGACACGCACAGGCTCGCATTGAACACCCTGCGATTCCAGATAGGCGGTAGCTTCATCGATGTTTTGGGTGGAAAAAGCAAGGTGGCGCAGCCCTTGAGCTTCAGGGAAAGAAGGACGTGAAGGACTTTCCGGAAAAGAAAACAGCTCCAGCTGTCTGCCATCGGGGAGTTGCAAATCAACTTTCCAGGAATTCCGCGCTTCACGGTAATTCTCCGCCAGAATTTCAAACCCCAGCACCTCATGATAAAAACGCTTTGACACGACAATATCGCTGGCAATCAAAGCGACGTGATGAATTCCTTGAATCACAGGCGAAAACTCCTATTTGTTAGCAATTTTTACCAACCATTATTAGGTTGACTGACCGACACGTCTCTAACTCTTTGAAAATAAGGCTATCATAATTGGCATCAGATTTGCTGAACGATACTTTAAAGCAATAACAAGGATAGAAATGATGACGCTAACAGCAAAACGTAGGAACCAGTATAAAGCAGGTTTTTCAGTGTTTATGTTCGGCTTTTCCTTTGGAGTCGCGCTTCTCGCGTCCGTTTGTTAATCACAGTTATATCCGAGAAATGCCGTATCACTGCCTGTCGGCATTTCTCCTTTTTCTTCCCTATCAAGCTTATCGACAATCCTGCCTTACAGCGCTAAGGTTATGAAAATACGTTGCTTCCGGTAGGGTACCCATGTCTCACATCGATTTCAGGAAGAAAATCAGCCTCGCCCGTCCCAGACCTTATGGCACCCATCTTCAACGGGCCCTTGAAAGTGACCGTGGGCGCATTATCAATTCCGCCCCCATTCGCCGTTTACAGCAAAAAACGCAAGTCTTCCCACTGGAACGAAACTCTGCGGTACGAAGCCGACTCACTCACTCCATGGAGGTACAGCAAGTTGGCCGATTTATCGTCCACTCTATTTTTGATCGCCTCTCAGACAATGAAATCAAAGCCTATGGCTTGGTGGAGCTTGAGCGTCCGATTGAATCTTTGGTGGAAATAGCCTGCCTGATGCATGACATGGGAAATCCGCCATTCGGGCATTGCGGTGAAGATGCAATCAACCGTTGGTTTAGCAAACACCTCAACGATCTCGCGCCCATGCGTCGGCTTCTTCAGGAACTTCCAACGTCAACAACAGACCCCATTCTCCATGAGCTTTGTCATTTCGATGGCAACGCGCAGGCAATCCGTCTGGTGCAATCACTGCATCGCTTCAATCTTACCTATAGTCAGGCAGCGGCGGTGTTGAAATATACCCGTCCAGCGACTGAACGCGCCGAGGAAGTGCCACAAGATAAAAACTACCTTACCAAGAAAGTCGGTTACTACATCACTGAAAACCGCTATGTGAATGCCTTAATGGACGAGTTGGAAATCAGCAAATACTGCCGCCATCCTCTCAGCTACATCATGGAAGCGGCAGACGACATTTCTTACTGTCTGGCTGACTTGGAAGACGCGGTTGAGAAACGTATTCTTTCGCTGGAAACCCTGACTGAACATCTTAAACGCACATTTGCCGAACTTGAGCCGGATAACCGCCCGATAAAAGGCAGACACTGTTTCGACGCCCTGCTCGATAACGTTTATCGTGATGCGCAAAACGACGAGATCAGCCCTACCCACAAATTCTTCATCAAACTTCGTGTGGAAATGGTTCATCCACTGGTCAATCACGCGTCAGAGCAGTTCACGCAGAACCTTGAAGCGGTATTCAATGGCGATCTGAACCGTGCGTTAATCGAAGACAACAGCCAATTCCACGCATTGGCGAAGACTTTCAAACAGGTCGCAATTAATCACGTCTTCAACGATCCAGAAGTCGAAAATCTGGAACTTCAAGGTTACAAAATCATTGGCGGGTTATTGGAGGAATATCGACCCCTTCTGGATTTAGACCAAGATACCTTCCAGAAAATCGTTCGCGGTGAAGGACGAAAATTGCCCGTGGAAAGAAGGTTATTCAACAAGCTTTCCAGAAAACATGTAGCGGCATATGAAATTGCCCTGAAGGAAGAAGCACCAGTGAATCATCCGACGCTTTGGGAGTTCTACTTGAGATGCCGATTATTGCAGGATTACATCAGCGGCATGACCGATCAGTTCGCGTTTGATGAATACAAAACCTTGCTGGTTAGCGATTAAAGCCTCTCAGTTGGATAGCCGTATCCTCGCAAAAACAGATCAACGCAGGAATGCACGTAAGTGCGTCGTGTTTCTGCGTCTTCTTCTGAGTCAAACCCCAGTAACGCCCAATACACCGCACGACCATGCAACATCAGCAATAGCTGCATAGCCGCAGATTCAGTGTTGTCACAAAGGGGCAACTCCCCCCTTTTTACCAATAGGGAAAGGTAATCGCTGATTCGGTTGATGTTGCGGATAGGACCCTGTTCTAAAAAGATGCGGGCGATTTCAGGATGGGTACCAGACTGACGAATCGTATTCTGAAACGTATTACGCGCCTCTTCCCCCAGCAGCATGTTTTGGAACAACCAACCAAACTCACGGAGCACGACGTGTGCAGCACGTGATTCGTGTTCCAGATCCAACTCCAACCCCGCCGAGATGCATTTTTCAATGATGCAGGTTTCGAACAACTGATCTTTACTACTGAAGTGCGCGTAAACCGTTTGTTTACTGACATTTGCATGCACTGCAATTGCATCCATAGAGATGCCATAGCCTTGCTTGGAAAAGAGCTCAACAGCTGCCGAAAGGATTTGTTGGCGCTTTTGCTCTTTTCGTTGCGAGATATGCGTTGTCATAGTCTTCCCTGGTTGAGTTGCTGTGCATTTATTAGCCTAATCAAACTGGACAGTCTAGTTTGATTGCTTTATTTTTAATCTAATTGGACTGGACAGTCTAGTCCACTAAATAATCGTAACGGACGACGAGAAATTTTCCATGCAAAAGTGCATTCCATCTGTCGCTATCGCGGCCACTATCACTCTCCTCACTGCCTGCAATTCGCAGACAGAAGAAGCCGCGGCACAGCCTGAGCATAACTTACCGACCGTTAATGTACTGACCGTAGAACTTGCGCCGGGTTACTCCGTTAACCGCGAATATGTCGGTACTGTTCAGGCGGGTCAAAGTGCCAATCTAGGTTTTGAACTCGGTGGCAAGGTGAACAGCTTATTAGTCGACGAGGGCGATACCGTTGTTAAAGGCCAGCCCCTGATCAGACTGGATACCCAGTTACTCAAAACCGAAGCCCAGCAGTTGGGCGCGCAATTGGAACAACTCGATGCCCAACTGGACCTCACCCGTACCAACCTACAACGCCAACGCCAGTTGAAAAAGAAAGGCTTCAGTGCGGATGCAGAAATCGATTCACTCATCAGCCAACGTGACGCCCTGTTGGCAAATGTTCGACAACTCAATGCGTCACTTTCCTCGAATAAACTTCGTCAGGAAAAATCCACCATCTACGCCCCTTACAACGGCAAGATAAGCCAGCGCTATGTCTCCCAAGGGGACGTTGTGAATGTCGGTGCACCGACCCTCACCCTATTGGCAGATGATCTAAAAGAAGCGCGTATTGGTGTGCCTATCAAATACCTCGAAGCACTGACAGCCAATTCATCCGCCAAGGTTCGTGTTGGCTCAGATGTTTATCCGGCGACATTACTGAATCCCGGCGCTGCACTGGATATGCGCTCGCGCACCGTGACGCTTCGTTACCTGCTCCCTGAAGGCTCAAAAGCCCTCGACGGCCAACTCGCGTATTTGCAGTTTTCCTTTGAAACACCGCAAGAAGGCTTCTGGATGCCGTTGACAGGACTGACTGATGGACTGCGTGGTACTTGGAATGTCTATGCCGTGGTACCGGGCGATTCGGGCAGTCAGTTTGTCTCGCGCCGTTCAGTGCAAGTTCTCCATGCTGATGAGAAGAAGGCCTATGTCTCCGGTGCGATTGGCGACGGTGACAAAGTATTAGTGGATGGCGTTCACCGCGTGGTTTCCGGTCAATCCGTCAACGTAGCGGCGGAGTGACTTCCATGGAAAAGTTACTCAAAAACACCCGATTATTGGTGCTGTTTACTGTCCTGTTGTTGGTTTCAGGGCTTTCAGCGCTCTCTACCCTTCCCCGCGCAGAAGACCCTGCCCTCATCAATCGCTGGGCAACCATAACGACGGCTTATCCTGGCGCCAGTGCAGAGCGTGTAGAAGCCTTGGTCACAGAGGAGCTGGAAAACGAGCTGCGTGCACTCGATGAAATTAAGTTGATTGAATCCCAGTCGCGCCCTGGTATTTCTGTCATCACCATAGAACTTCATGACGAGCTCACCGAAACTGAACCGGTTTGGTCAAAGGTACGTGACAAAATTGGAGATGCGTCGCCTAACCTGCCTTCCGGCGCTTTAGAACCCGCCTTCGACAATGATCATTCGAATGCTTTCACCTACATCACTGCCCTGCAGTGGGATGACGACAGCGATGTTGACCCACTGATCCTCGGCCGTTATGCCAAAGAGCTTGCCAAACGTTGGCGAAATCTCGCTGGCACCGAATTTGTGGAAACCCACGGCGCGCCGGACGAAGAGATTCTCGTCACGCTCGATGTGGCGTCTGCCAGTGTGCTTGGGCAATCTGCCCTTTCTATCTCGAACGCCATTTCAGCAGCCGATGCTAAAAACGCAGCAGGTGAACTTCACAATGAACGTAACCGCTTCCAACTGGAAGTCGCAGGCGAACTCGACTCAGTTGATCGGGTAAAGCGTGTTCCTGTCGCGATTGATGAGAATGGCTTTCTTGTCCGGTTGGAAGATGTCGCTTCCGTTGTGCGGGCGCAGGCTTTGCCACTCCAACAAATTGCACTGATTGATGGCAAACCCGCGGTATTGGTTTCTGCACGGATGCAAGGAACGATTCGGGTTGATAACTGGACGGCATCTGCCGATGCGCTTATCGACGGATTCCGAGCAGATCTCCCCTCCAACATCAGCATCAAGCCCATTTTCAAGCAGGCCAAATACACCGAAACCCGACTGTCAGAGTTGGTCGATAGCTTACTGCTCGGTTTCGGGCTGGTATTGATTGTGCTGTTTATCACTTTGGGCTTTCGATCTGCGATTTTGGTCGCCCTGTCTCTACCTATCGCCTCAGCCTTTACTCTGGCATTAATGAGCTTTACAGGCTTGCCTATTAACCAGATGTCCGTCACGGGTCTTATCGTGTCACTCGGCATCATGGTCGATAACGCCATTGTCATGGTCGATACTATCCAGCATTACCGCCAACAAGGCGTGAAGCGACTGGAAGCGGCAGTGAACGCTATCAAACACCTATGGTTACCGTTGCTGGGTTCGACATTGACGACGATCCTCGCCTTTGCGCCCATCTTCCTCATGCCAGGGCCTGCTGGTGAATTCGTCGGGGCGATTGCCATTACGGTCAGCTTCTCGCTGATTGGCTCCTACATCGTTTCGCATTTTCTGGTGTCGGGCTTTGCGGCGCGCTGGTTGCCTTCTGGCGAAAGCCACAACCATTGGTATCAATCAGGCTTGACCATTCCTTGGTTAAGTGAGGCTTTCCGCACGTCAGTCCGAGCCGCGGTTAGGTTCCCGTGGCTTGCGATCCCAATCGTGTTTATGGTGCCATTTTCCGGCTTTTGGGCTGCTGGCCAACTCACCGAACAATTCTTCCCACCATCAGACAGAGATATGTTTGAGATTCAGGTGTTCCTGTCTCCTCAAGCGAGTATTAATGCGACATTGGAAACCACGCGACAGATTGAAGCGCTGCTAGAAGAAACCGAGGGCGTTGAGCAAGTGGGCTGGGTGGTCGGTGAGAACTTCCCATCGTTTTACTACAACATGATGGGACGCCAACGTGGCGCGCCTAATTTCGCGCAAGCCATGGTGAAAGCCGAAGACTTCCGTGCCGCGAATAACATGATCCCATTACTTCAGGGGCAACTTTCCGAGCAATTTCCCCACGCGCAAATTCTGGTGAGAAAGCTGGAACAAGGTCCTCCTTTCAATGCGCCACTGGAAGTGCGAGTGTATGGCCCGAACCTTGACCGTCTTCGGGATATCAGTGAGAACATTCGCCTGCTGATGGCGTCCACACCTGATGTCATTAACACCCGCGAAACCCTGCAACCTGGTACCCCTAAGATTGCCGTTAAGGTGAATGAAGAAGCCAGTCAACTCACAGGCATGTCACTCAGTGATATTGCTATGCTGCTCAATGCCTCCATGTCAGGCATTGTTCAGGGAAGCGTCGTCGAAGAAACTGAGTCCATTCCTGTCCGGGTGCGCGTCGCTGATGACTCACGTACCAGCATCAACGAATTGAACAAACTGAGATTGCCTTTGGCTGGCAGTGAAGGTCAGGCTGACTTGCCTATCACCGCCATTGCAGATTTGGCGATCGAGCCTAGCCGTGGTGCCATACCCCACCGCAATGGTGAACGTGTCAATGTGATTGAAGGTTACATCACTGCCGGCGTGCTGCCACAAACTGCATTGAACGCTTTTACTGAGAAACTGGAAAACGCTGACCTGCGTTTACCGCCGGGTTATCGCCTCGAATTTGGTGGCGAATCTGCTGAGCGTAACGATTCCGTCAATCAGCTTTTGGCCAACCTCACCATCGTTATCACCCTCTTAATTGCGGTTGTCGTGGTCTCGTTCAATTCATTCCGTCTGAGCGGGATTATTTTCTTGGTCGGCGTTCAGGCTGCAGGTTTGGGTCTATTGTCGGTTTGGGTGTTTGGCTACCCATTTGGCTTTACGGTGATCATTGGATTACTTGGCTTGGTTGGTCTGGCGATCAACGCCTCGATAGTGATTCTGGCAGAGCTAAAATCCTGCCCAGAGGCCAAATCGGGGAACCGAGAAGCCATTGTTGAAGCGGTAAGCAGTTGTGGGCGACACATCACCTCCACGACCATCACAACAATTGGCGGTTTCCTGCCGTTAATCCTGGCTGGCGGTGGCTTCTGGCCACCTTTCGCTATCGCCATTGCAGGCGGCACATTGCTGACAACCCTGTTGTCATTCTACTTCGTGCCAGCAGCATTCAGGATTGCAGTTGCGTTTCGCCCTTTAGACAAACCCAACTCTCTGGAACCCACTGAGGCATAAGGTGAACACTAGGCATAAAAAAACAGCCACCTTCCGGTGGCTGTTTTTTTCTTCAATGGTTGAATCGTATCCGCAAAAGCTAAAACGCAGAAAGAACAGGGCTAGCCATTAAGCCCATCAGCAGCAAAATTGGAAACATGATCTTAATGATGAACGGAATCCGCATTATCACATTCCTTTTCTAATAGTACGGCTTTAGCAACCCGCGACTCTCCCACACGGTTTGCACTCCGCCAAGCCAACAGCAGCAAAGCTTGTTAATTATAGACGCAAACTTTTAACAAGACATACAGCATTGCATACCTTTTTGGGCAAAAACTTAGACAACCAGCAGTTCTATATGAAATATAAGGAATATTTTCTCCAAATTTTTTTGCGACTCATCACGCTTTTATAGCAGATATCATACGAAATCGGATGCTCATTACCTTCGATGCGCTTCTATTAGTCTGGCCAGTACCAGTTAGGTGTGTCTAACAATCCCTGACCTTGCACTTCGGTTTGACCCAAGACTTTTTCCAGCTCTATGGCATGACAATCTGGATGCTGGTTCAGGGCGTTTATCAAGCGGTTCGCATGGGAAATCACCCAAACCTGCGAATGCTGTGAGGCGTGGGTGATCAGTCTAGCAAGCGCAGGCAAAAGATCAGGATGCAGACTGGTTTCCGGTTCGTTGAGCACCATCAGCGCTGGTGGCCTTGGCGTTAGCAATGCAGCGACCCAAAGCACGAATCGCAATGTTCCGTCAGAAAGCTCGGCACCACTCAAGGGACGCAACAAGCCTTTCTGGTAGAATTCGATGGAAAAACGACCATCATCCTTAGTCACCACACGCAGCTTACAACCTGGAAATGCATCTTCGATGGCACGGTCTAGCGCTTCCTTGTCACCGATTTCGATAATGGTTTGAAGTGCGGCAGCAACATCCCTTCCATCGTGATGAAGCACCGGCGTTCGGGTGCCCAACTGAGGTTTCCTTGCAGGTGCATCGGCGTCTGTGCGGAAATGATCGTAAAACCGCCAGCTCCGAATCATTTCGCGGGTATGAAAAACTTCGGCAGCAGCGGCTGGGTCGGCATGAGCATCAAACATGCTGTCATAACTCGGTATATGCTGGGAGGCCACTTCCCAGCTACGTCCATTGCGAATTCTAACCATGTTACCTTTTCGCTCTACCAGAGAGCTGGCTGGACGATAGTACGGGCCATTGAAAATGCATTCACGCTTGATTTCGGGATCGAAACAAAATGCACTTTGCTGGGGTTCAGGTAATCCAAGCGAAATCGTATACCCAAAGGTTTCACTCGAGAACCCAAGTTTTAGCCTTATCACATCTTTGCGTACCACTGGCTCTACATCCACATCGCCGCGGCGCATCGCCTCAGAGATTTCTTCGGGGCCCGCCCAGAAGGTCGATTGCAATCCGCCTTCTTCCGCAAGCGAGTTGACCACTCCGCCGGATGCGGTTTTCGCCAGCAACCGAAGCGCCTTGTACAAGTTCGATTTGCCACTGCCGTTCGGCCCGGTGATCAGATTTAACGGCCCGAGGGGGATAGTGAGAGACTGTATGGATCGATAGTTGGCAATGGAAAGCGTGGTAAGCATGATGGGTCCTGAAAGTGTCCAGACGATGTAACATATCAATGTTATCAATCGCCTGTCACCCTTCATTTTTCCAGTTCATTAAACTCAAGCACAGTGCCATCAGGGTCGCGGATAAAACAAGCCACACGTCTTTCCCCGATGCGTATCGGCCCTTCCGTCACCTTGATACCCCTTCGCTTACAAAAAGAGAGAAACGCAGACATTGAGTCGATCACGTAAGCAATATGGGTAATGCCTGGAAACTTCGTGTCAGCATCCTGAAGAACATTGTGCCCGTGCAGCAAAGGGGCATCGCCACTGAATATCAGATTAATACGCTGGCCTTCGCTGTTTTCCATCTCACAGGCGTTGTGCTCAGGCAACATCAACACTTGGGTAAACCCAAGCATTTTGTAAAAAGACATCGATTTTTGAGCATTACAGACCCGAATACCTACATGTTCAAAAGCCCTGATTTTCACCTCAGCTGTCATCATTCAATGCCTGGCATGCTGATGAAGCGATCGAGCCCTTTGATAGCATTCATCCAACGGTTTAGGTGCTCAAATTGCTCTCCACTCACGCCCCCTTGATGCATCAAGGCTATGTAAGGAAAGCATGCGATGTCTGCAATAGTCGGAGAGTCACCCACCAGCCAATCGTTATCTGAAAGGTGGTCGTCTAATAGCTCAGCACACTGAAGCGTCTTAATTCTCGCACTGTCCACATCCAACTCAACGCCAAAAAGATCATGCAATCTGGCATCATTTGGACCCCTTGCGATTTCATTAGCAGCATAAGACAGCCACTGCATCACCTCTCCCTGACTTTTGGCATTCTGAGGCCACCAGGATAAAAGCTGATATTTTTGCGCGAGATAAATAAGAATTGCCTGAGAATCACGGACGATAAAACCATCGTCGTTCAGCACCGGTATTTGCCCTAGAGGGTTTATCTTCAAAAACGCATCCGTTTTGTGTTCACCTGCCATGTAATCAACGGCGTAGATAGATAATGGAATATCATTTAAAGCGCAAAACAAACGTACTTTGTAGCAGTTGCCGGAAAGTTCAAGATCATAGAGTTTCATATCCAAAGCTCCTTCCAATGGATGATTGAGGTTTCATCACTGTAAGTCGAAAATATGCCTTCGAACATGGAGGTTAGTGCAATGCAGGATTGCAAGAATGCAGACCCATTATGGAATGACCTGAAAATCTATAACGCTGTCGTGTGCGAAGGATCGTTATCGGGGGCATCAAGACGATTGAACATCAGTCATTCCACAGTGTGCCGCAGAATTTCGCGTCTCGAAGATATTGTCGGCGTCCCGTTAATCCGAAGACGGTCTAATGGCATCGCATTTACCAAAGATGGAGAGCAGTTGGGTGGCTTTGTCAGGGAAATGGATGAGCGCGCCAACGACATCATGTTCTGGATTAAACAGAAGAAAGATGACCTCGCTGGCGTCCTGTCGCTCAGTTGCTGCGATATCGCATTGCAGAGCCTGTCACGTATCGTAGGAGACCTTTCCGTCTCCAATCCCGGCATTCAATTCGATATTAAAGTCAGTGCGATGAATGTCGATTTACGGCTTGCCAACACAGATCTTGCCATTCGAGCCACCACCTCTCCCGACGAGTCTCTGGTTGGCGTAAAGCTCAGTCACTTTCAGTTCCAACTGGCGAAATGCGCGGGTGTGAACTCTCCTTCCCATGCAAACTGGATTTGCCTTAACGACGCGTTTTCCCACCTTCCTGCTGAACGTTGGCTAGGGGAACTAAAATCAGAAAGCCAAAGCCAAATCAAAGTCGACAGCTATATGAGCGCTGCGGAATTGATTCGCACCGGGACAGGCATTGGATTGTTACCAGATTTCGTGGTGGAAAATGATCCGTACCTTGAAGCCATTGACGTTGAAGAAACACTCCCCACTTGGGATTTGTGGTTGGTTTATCACCGCTCTCAAATCAACAATGGTTTGGTGAAGGCGTTTACTAATCACCTGAAAAGTCATTGGTGCGAAAACCAATCCATCCCTCTACCTCCGGAAGTAAGCAGCACCGATCTTTCTTGGCAAAAATGAATTGCGCTCTCATTCTTCGTTCAAACTGGACGGCAGCCCTCACACTAGGCTCAATGGATAGGAAGCAGAGACAAGTACTCACCTATTGTTAAATAGCGTGGATTGTTTTCAGGGAAGGAAACATGAAAAGGGAAGTCATCACAGCACTAGAAGGCATTGTCGGAAGCAAATTTGTCATTACCGACGAAGAAACCATGCGTCCCTATGAATGTGATGGCCTCTCTGTCTATACCGAAATGCCAGTGTGTGTCGTGCTTCCCGCTTCGACAGAAGAAGTCATGGCGATCATGTCGCTCTGCTACAAATACAAGATCAACGTCGTCGCCCGAGGTGCAGGAACCGGTCTTTCTGCTGGCGCCTTACCGTTAAGTGATGGCCTCCTGCTTTCCCTCGCCAGACTCAATCAAATACTGGATATCGATAAAACCACCTCACTGGCCGTGGTTCAACCCGGCGTTCGTAACCTGGCTATATCAGAACAAGCCAGCCGTGAAGGTTTGTATTATGCGCCTGACCCCTCATCCCAAATTGCCTGTTCGATTGGCGGTAATGTCGCCGAAAACGCAGGCGGTGTGCATTGCCTAAAATATGGCTTAACCGTCCACAATGTGGTTTCTGCTGTGGTCGTCACCGCCGAAGGCGAGAAACTGGTTTTGGGCGGAGCTGCGTTTGACCTACCCGGTTTCGACTTACTGGCTTTAATGACGGGCTCGGAAGGCATGTTAGGCATCGTCACTGAAATCACCGTGCGCTTGCTTCCTCTGCCCGACGTGGCCCGCGTTATCCTTGCTGGTTTTGATTCGGTGGAGAACGCTGCAAATGCAGTGAACGATATCATCGCCAACGGCATCATTCCCGCAGGTTTAGAAATGATGGATGCTTACGCCATTTCCGCCGCGGAAGACTTTGCCAAAGCGGGTTATCCCAAAGAGGCCGATGCCCTGTTGCTTTGTGAGCTGGATGGCAGCGAAGAAGATGTGAATCACCAGCTTTTACAAACTCAGCAAATATTGCAGCAGGCTGGCGCGACCACGCTGAAGATCTCCGAAAGCGAAGATGAACGGGCGAGAATGTGGAAAGGCCGCAAGTCTGCATTCCCCGCGGTAGGACGAATTTCACCGGATTATTACTGTATGGATGGCACTATTCCGCGCAGTGAACTTGCCAGCGTGCTCAATCAAATCCACCAGCTTTCACGATTCTATGGCCTACGCGTCGCCAATGTCTTTCATGCTGGGGACGGTAACCTCCACCCTTTGATTCTGTTTGATGCCAATGTGCAGGGGGAACTTGAAAAGACCGAAGAATTCGGCGCGGAGATACTCAGAATTTGTGTGGAGGCCGGAGGCTGTATCACTGGGGAACATGGTGTTGGCGTAGAGAAAATCAACCAGATGCACCACCAGTTTAATGACGCTGAATTAGCGCAGTTTCATCGCGTAAAAGCAGCCTGGGACGCGGAAGGATCGCTCAACCCCGGCAAAGGCATTCCCGAGCCAAAGCATTGTCAGGAACACAAAACGCTTATCCACTCTCACAACACGGAGGGGAGCTCAAATGGCTAATATCACCTCCAACCTGATTGAACAGGTCAACGATGCGATTGCGGATAAAACAGCATTAAATTTAATTGGCGGAAATACAAAACACTTCATCGGCCGTCAGCCTGTCGGTCAGGCCGTTTCCCTGAAAAACCATACTGGCGTGATTTCCTATCGCCCGAGCGAGCTTGTGGTTACCGCCCGTGCGGGCACGACCATTGCCGAGATTCAGGCACAGCTGGCTAATAACAACCAGACCTTGGTGGGTGAACCACCGGCCTTTAACGGCAAAGCTACGCTCGGAGGTTCTGTTGCTGCAGGCATCAGCGGTGCTTCACGCCCTTTCTGGGGCTCACTGCGCGATGCAATACTGGGGGTGAAACTCATCAATGGCTACGGGGAACATCTTCGCTTTGGTGGACAAGTGATGAAAAACGTCGCTGGTTACGATGTTTCCAGACTGCAAGCTGGGGCGTTTGGTGCGTTCGGCATTATCACTGAAGTCAGTCTACGTGTGCGTCCAAAATCAGAAAGCACCACCACCTTAGTGTTTGAATGCGGTGCAGCCTCTGCTATCAGGCGAATGCGCGATCTTTCAGTGTCCGCGCATCCTTTGTCTGCAAGCGCTTGGTGTTCAGGCCAACTCTTCATCCGGCTTTCCGGCAGTCAACTCGCTATCAATCACTGCATAGAAACGCTTGGTGGAGAACGTCTGGAAAATCAGGATTTGTTCTGGCGTTCCATCAGAAATTTCCGTCATCCATTTTTTGCTCATCGGGCGCAGCCGTTATATCGGCTGTCCCTCTCTCCCGCCGCCCCTCACTATGAGCAATTGGGCGATACACTGATCGACTGGGCAGGTGGCGTCAGATGGGTCTACTCGGAACGATCGCTCTCCACCCTCGCCAATCTTGCTGCTCTGCAAGGTGGACATGCCACTTGTTATCGTCCCATTGATCGTCATGCCGAGTGTTTTCATCCGCAGTCGGACACAGCCAAACGCATTCACCAGAACCTGAAAATGGCTTTTGACCCACACAGTCTGTTTAATCCCGGCCGCATGTATTCATGGTTAGGGCGAGATGAAGCTCAGGGAGGCAATAGCCAATGAAGACATCACTGAAAGATGAGTTTCTAAGCACGCTGGATGGCAAAAAGGCCGAAGAAATCCTGCGACGATGCGTTCATTGCGGCTTCTGCAATGCTACCTGCCCAACCTACCAAGAACTCAGCGATGAGCGGGACGGACCGCGCGGGCGAATTTACCTCATCAAACAAATGCTGGAAAACGGCGAAGCCACAGAGAAAACACGAACGCATCTGGATAGGTGCCTGACTTGCCGAAGTTGTGAAACCACCTGTCCCTCAGGCGTCGAATACAGCCAGCTGTTGGATATCGGCAAGCAGCACATTGAAAAGCATGTGCCTCGTTCGTTTAGCGATAGAATACTACGTTACGGCGTCACACGAATCCTGCCCAATGCTTCATGGAACAAGGTAATGTTCAGGCTCGCACGCCAGTTTACGTTTCTGATGCCAGACACCTTCCGTGAGCAAATTCCAACGGAACAACCGCTAAAGTCCTATCCTTCCGCAACGAAAACCAACCGGACCATGATTGCCTTCAGAGGCTGCGTGCAGCAAACCGCTACGCCCAATACTGTCAAAGCTGCCAAAGCGGTGTTAAGTCATTTGGGGATTGAGCTGATTGAAGTGGCTCAGGAAGGCTGTTGTGGCGCAGTCAATCTTCACCTTTCTGAGCATGAGCGGGCCGTTCAGCAAGCCAAACGAAACATCGATGCCTGGTGGCGCTATCTCGAACATGGTGCTGAAGCCATTGTCATGTCTGCATCAGGCTGTGGTGTCACTATCAAGGAGTACCCGCAGCTTCTGGTCGAATCCCCTTACTATCGAGAGAGGGCTTTGGTTATTGCTGGAAAAGCCAAGGATTTGAGTGACATCTTACTCGCCGAAGATCTCACCCAATTGCCGCTGAAAACGAACAAGGAGAGAGTTGCCGTTCACTGCCCCTGCACGCTCCAACACGGCATGAAGAATAAGGAAACCTATTACGAGGTATTGAGGCGATTAGGTGTCGAGCAAACCCGCACGACGGAAGATCATCTTTGTTGTGGATCAGCAGGCACCTATTCACTGTTCCAACCAGAGCTCAGTCAGCAATTACTGAAACGTAAAATGAAGGCGCTCAGTGAAGGTGATCCTGAAGGGATTGTCACAGCAAACATTGGCTGCCAATTGCACTTAGGCTCGAAAGCCCAAGTGCCGGTGAAACACTGGATTGAATTGATTGCGGAACGTTTGGAAAACTGAGCGGTTAAATCCAGCGTCTTACCTTGGTCATGTATTCAGGAAAAGCATCCGGGAATTGACCCGTCAGGTATGCTTCTTCCGGCTCAATCTGAAAGCGGTTCATGTAAAACACAAACGCTAAACAACCCAACGCAGTGAACAGATTCGCCCAATAAAAAACGCCACCCACCAACGCCAGCAACATACCAAGGTACATCGGGTTTCGGGTGATTTTGTATATGCCACCGGAAACAAGTGCCGTGGCTTCCGTCGTCAGCATTGGGTTTACTGTGGTTTTATGGCGACGAAACTCGACCACACCGCTCACAGCAACAAACGCACCAATAGCCACAAATAACAAAGGCAACCCAGAAGGAAGGGAAACCAGCCACTCGCTGGCAGGGGTAAACAGGGAAATGACCTTCATCAATGCAAGTGCCAGTGCGACAACAATAACAGGGGGGATTTTCAGTTTCAGGCTATCCATCACATTTGTTCCTTGGGCTTATTTCGTTTGCCAATATACTAACGCGTTATGGCTAACAGCGCGCCCCGACCAGATACTAACCTTTTGAATTTAAGATACTTACGCGAGGTAACTCAAGGGTTTGGATTCACGTAATAAAAAAGAGTGAAGAAAAGCGCCAGTATGAAGTTCACCTGCCAAAGCCCATTCCCCCAAAACGTCAGAGGTTCATCAGACCAAATACGCAGTGATAATACGAACATCTCCCCTTTCACGGTGACAACAAACAACGCAGCAAGATAGGTTTTGATAAAGCTAGATACACCCAGCCGGGCGCAACACAAAAACTTCTCCATCCCCGTCACAGTATTGGCAGGTAAATATCAGTGATCATCTCGCGTTCCGGCACTTCAGGGAACAAATTGATCCGCTCGAAAAACACCGGAAAATCACGAAGCTTCTCACCCGATTGCTCCTGCCATGGAGAATATAGGTATCGAACAGCGACACCAATGGCATCCGTGCTACCCACAAAGCGGATCTTGGCACATCGGCCACCTTCAATGGTTTTCACTTTGATGCGTGGGTCGGATAGATCCGCTTTCTCAGGGAGCTCACAGCCAATGTCAAAGCGGAAAGAAGAGTCGGTTACCGCATCAGGGTCATCAAAAACCAGATTGAAGGTACGATACTTCGACGGAGGACAATGATTGGCACGTCGCCATTCAATAAACTCTCCTACCGTTCCACCGAGTCGATTGGGTGAATCTCGGTGCTCCATGGCAGCAATCGTGATGCTTGGGACATCCACAATCTCTACCTCAAAGTCAGTCCGATTCACATACACTTCATTCCTAACCCGCACAATGGCATCAAAATGGGTTTCCCACGACGCCCAGTCTGGAGCCTGCCGGAAAGCAGAGGGGGAAACACCAAAGACTTTCCTGAACGCGCGGGAGAAAGATTCACTGTTTTCGTAACTACAATCGAGTGCAATGTCAGTCACGGAGATCTCAGGGCGATAAACCAGTTGGTAGGAGGCTTTTTTCAGGCGAAGCAGCCTGACATACGTGGCAACGTTAACGCCATAGCGGATGGAAAACTGACGGTGGAAGTGGAACTTGGATAAGCATGCAACGCCTGAGAGCGCATCCAAATCAATGTCGCTATCAAGGTTAAGCTCAATGAATTCGCGTGCTCTTTCCAGTTTTTCCGCTAAATGATGCATCTTGGTTCTATTTGCCGTTTCGTCCATGTTAGGTGTCATTCTGAGCCTGCCATATACACGGCAAACCAGTCAGACCAAAGTATCCTGAAACCGAAAATAAAACATGACCAAAATTGCTGAGCTTCGACCTGAGTTCGGGTTTAAGGTGGATTTAGCGCAAGGGGTTACAACGACGATTCAGGGAGAGCTGAGTATCTCTTCAGAATTAGGAAAAGGCAGTATTTTCACCCTCCGTTTCCCACAAAAAAGAGCAGCCTAAGCTGCTCTTTTCTTTCGGTTAACTCTTCGTCCTCGGTTAACTCTTCGTGAGTCAAGCAAGGATACCCTCACCTTTTTCGCTCATCGATTCTTGATGGATAGCCATCAATTTCTTCGAAGACTCGCTGATCATTTTCATCGGCACTGTCGCGAAGTAAACCGAAGCCAGAATCACCATCATTGGGTCAGCGTATACCGCATATTCTTCCAGACCACTCATCATCAGACCTGCTGCGACCAGGAAGCCAACCAATACAGCGGCACTGATCACCGTGTCCATCAGCCATTGGCTTGATTCTGCTTTCAAAATCGCTGAAGGGCGTTTACCGGATTGCTTACGAACCGCCATGTAGGTTGCCAGACAGCCCACCACGTTGATCACGCCAAACACCAGCGCGAAACCTGCGTTCACTTCACGGCCACCGTCGAACATAGCCTGCATGGCTGAAGCGAAAGACACCAGACAAACAATACCCACCACGAGACCTTTGGTCAAAACCACCAGCGATTCAATCACTGCAGCCTTACGTGCAGAAACTCGCTGTTCTGTTTTGCCTGATTTCTTCACAGGCTTACGAATGTACATGGTTGCGGCCAGCGCCATCAGAGAAAGAGCCAGACTGACAAGAGAGTATGCGCCGTCGAACACAATCACCATGGATCCCGCCCAGATGCCCAGGCCGATACCCATTGCCGCGAAACCTAAACAGGCAAGGGTAGAAAACTTCAATAAGTTACGTTCTTTCGTATATTCACAAGACATAAATCCCCACAAAGTGACAAAAATTTTGACAGTAGCGAGAATAACCAAACCACCTCTTACCATTTAGCGCAGTTCTTATTGGCCTAGAAAGGCCGTTTATACGAGGTAATTTGGGTATTCCTTAACGCTCTTGAAACACAATAACCCCTTTCGACAAAATCAAAGAGTTGCTGAGCGACAACTTTTTCGTCACCAGGTTTTTTCACTGAAATATTTAGGCGTAGAATCAATTTCCACAGGATTGATGAAACGGTATGCAGATATGCGTAGTAGCCAAATAGAAATGTTTCTGACCGCGGTAGAAGAAGGCTCGATTGCCGGCGCTGCCCGAGAGCTCGACAAAAGCCGCACCACGGTGAGTGCGGCGATCAGTGCCTTGGAAGACAGTTTAGGTGTTGAGTTACTCGCCCGTTCCGGTAACAGCGTAAAACTGACGGATGTTGGCCGAATGGTGCATGACGATTGCGAGCGCCTATTGCAAGCCGCCGTGGATATCGAAGCGAAATGCCGACAATTCGAAAGTGGCATTGAATCCGCCCTTCGCATTGGCCGTGATGATGCACTGCCGGAATCATTCTGGCGCGCCACCATGCGGGAAATTCAGCAACAGTTCCCCGATTCCAGCGTTTCGATTTACGTGGCTCCCCCACCAGAGCTATACGAAATGGTGGATGAAAACATGGTGGATGTGGCTTTCGGTCTGTTGCCAGAAACCCGCGCCTTTGGCCGCATTAACTCAAAAAAACTGGGTCAGGTACGCATGATGTCTGTGGTACGCAAAGATCATCCATTAGCGTCGATGAAACGTATACAACGTGCAGACTTGGAACGCTATACCGAAATCACCCTCGCTTACGTGGATGACGAAGGCCTTAAAGCGCTCGATCCAATCTCACCCCACTACATCGCATTGCCTTTTTACGAGCATCTTCGAGATGCGGTGTTGGATGGTTCAGGTTGGTCAAATGTGCCATCTATGCTGTTGAGGAAGTATCTTCGTAGTGGCACGTTGCAGGTCATGCGCCATTCCAACGCGATGCAATGGCAACCTTATGGTGAAATTACCGCCATGGATGCACGTGGAGGCGCACTGACAGCCTGGCTTTCCGACAGGTTGGAAAGTTTTCTCGTGGCAGATGCTGAGTAAATAAAACGCCTGTCACTAGATAAAAAGTTTGCCTCATAAGGGGAAGGTGCGAATAATCACACCGTCAAAGTAACATGAGAACAGTAACAAGCATGTCTAACGCATACCCGATCGGTACACCAGGTCAACCTTGGGGCAAAAAAGAAAGAGTTCAGTGGTTGCACACTGTGAGCATCAAACGCAGCTATCAAGAAGAAGTGCTTGGAAAAATCAATGCACTGAAAGATCGTTTCGATGTCGAGCAATACGGTGCGCTCTCATATAACAAAGCTCGCTATCCACAGTTCGGTATTCGCAGCCGCAATTTCGATGCTTCCAAACCTACCATTTTGATCACGGGTGGCGTGCATGGCTATGAAACCAGTGGTGTTCATGGCGCACTGAAGTTTCTTGATACAGAAGCACTAAACTACACCGAGCATTTCAACTTGGTGGTTGCGCCATGTGTGAGCCCTTGGGGTTATGAAACCATCAACCGATGGAACCCACAAACAATCGACCCTAACCGCTCATTCTATGAAAACAGCCCTTCAGAAGAAGCGGCGAATGTGATGGCTTGGGTAAAAGGTCTGGGGGTGGAAATCTTCACCCATATCGATCTGCACGAAACCACCGACACCGACGAGTCTGAATTCCGCCCTGCGCTGGCTGCGCGTGACGGCAAGGAATATGAGCCTGATACGGTGCCAGATGGTTTCTACACCGTTGGCGACACTGACATGCCGAACACGGAATTCCAAACCGCCATCATCAATGAAGTGCGCAAAGTCACTCACATTGCACCAGCAGATGAAAACGGCAATATCATTGGCACTCCGGTAGAGCAGGAAGGCGTGATTAACTACCCAACAAAGAAATTGGGTTTGTGTAGTGGCTTCACCAATTGCCAATACGGTACGACCACAGAAGTGTACCCAGACAGCCCGAAAGTGACCGACGAAGAATGTAATGAAGCGCAGGTTGCTGCTGTTCGTGGTGCGTTGAACTACCTGCTTTCTGTTCGATAACAGCCACTTCAAACGCTCTTCATAATCGCACTCCTTCAATATTGAAGGGGTGTGCTCTTGCCAATGAGACGGCACAACTGTAACGCTTCTCGCTACACTGCCATTTTACCCAAGGATGGTGGTGAAAATGCCCAAGAACAAAAATACGTCTAAAGTCATACACTTTATGGAGAACTGCGTGCTGGTACTGATTGTGATCGCCACAATCTATGCCATTGGCGAGGAAATCCATTTAGTCATCGTTAACCGCACCGTGTCAGTCGGCGATCTTCTGCTGATGTTCATCTACCTCGAAGTCCTTGCCATGGTGCACAGCTTCTTCGAATCAGGAAAAGTACCCGTCCGCATGCCACTTTACATCGGAATAGTTGCACTGGCGCGTTACCTTATCCTGGATATGAAAAACATGGATGACTGGCGGATCCTCTCCATCACCATTGCTGGTCTTATCCTCGCGATCACCGTGTTTGTCATCCGAATCGGCCATATCAAATTCCCCTACCCCAAAGTACCGGGTGGCGAGGAATAGTTAGAATCATCTAACCCATTGAAATAGCGGGTAGGTAATGGGATAGTCTTTGCATATTCACTTCTTTGATCTAAAGGACGCTGCATGGATATATCCCTCCGCAAAGCCACTGAATCTGACATGGACTTTCTTTTCGAACTCAGAGACTTGACGATGCGAAAGTACCTCGAACAAGTCGGTATGCCAACGTCCAGAGAGAATTACGAAGCACGGATTCGCTACCAATTCGACTGCGCAGAAATCATCGAGTATTCAGGCGAGCCGATTGGATTGATAAAAGCCGCATATTGTTCAGAGACCAATATGTGGAAGCTGATTCAGATCCAGGTTCACCCTGACTATCAAGGAAAACAAATTGGCAGACGGGTTATTCAAAACCTGTTGGATCTCGCGAAAGATTCCAAAGCGAGTGTTCAATTAAGTGTTATTAAGACCAATCCAGCGCAAAAGCTTTATTCAAAGCTCGGCTTTATTCGTATCAACGAACTTGAACAAGAATTCATAATGATATGTAAGCCATAATTCGTGTTCATCTCTCTTATTAGTGCTTTTTATTGACCTAGCCACACAACACTAACCAACTCGAATTTGAAGCAATTTCTAAATTCAAGCTTACAATTCTTTTATATACTTGACTTTCACCTCAAAAAAACCACCAAATCATTCACCCAATAAAAGCGACACCCCCTCTTTTACTGCATGGAATAATAGGCACAAAAATCAACTGAACTAGCGAAAGAAAAAGCCATTTCCTACAATACCTTATTTCTAGATAGACTCTATGGCGACCAGAACCCCAACCTCAATGAGCCATGAAACATTTTAATTTACCCACTTATATAGACAAGCAACTATAAACTCCCCCATTGATTAAAATAAATTACCATCGTCGATTAGAATAAGTTATCACCTTTGAAAGTTTTAAACTAATAATTTACAACTCAATGCTTTATTAATGAAACACAAATGAATTTAAAACCTCGGTCTTAAAATAAAAACAAGACTTTCCCACCTCGATTGTTAATTTAAACCTTCTACATCAGGACAATAATAATCAGGAAGAAAATATGTCTTCAACTATGTTGGATTCTACAGATAATTCATCGAAAACCAGTGATGAGACTTCAGCGCAACCACAATTTCTCTATTCAGCAGATACCATACTCTCTCAGTCCGGTACTGAAGGGGCCGATGCCATCGAAGGCACCGATGGTAACGATTTCTTATATGGGCTCGGTGGCTCCGATTTACTATCTGGTAACGCTGGAGATGACTTTATTGATGGTGGAGCAGGCCACGATAGCATTCGCGGTGGGTCAGGAAATGACCAAGCTTATGGCGGCGAAGGAAATGACCAAATCACAAACAGCGAAAAGGCTGTCGGCGGTGCGGGCAACGACATGTTAATCGGCAATGTCGACACTAGCTACACTTTGATAGGCGGCGCTGGCAGAGATTGGATTGAAGGTTATGGAAACGACACGCTCCGCGGTGGCTCAGATAACGACGTTCTGATCAGCCTAGGGAACCAGGACAAGGCATTAGGTGGCACGGGAGACGACGCCTTACTTGTTGTCGGTAGCCTCGGTCAGGGCACTCGCCTTTGGGGCGGAGATGGTAATGACTTACTGTCTGGTAACCACAACGACCAACTGCTGTTTGGAGGTTCTGGAAGCGATACTTTCTTCTTTGGAGCTAACGTCTTAAATAGAGATTTGTACTTTACCTTAGAAAAAGGTACCGATATTTCGATAAGCTCAGGCCACGATCGAATTGTTGATTTCGAACTCGAAAAAGACGTGATCAGTATCGATAATCAAATTGCCTCGGATTTTAGCGAACTGACGATCGACCAGGTAGGTATGACTACTGTCATCACGCTTTCTGGAGATTCAACAATCACATTAAATAACACTGATGCGACTTCTCTGACTTCTGCACACTTTTCGTTTAATGACGCCATCGATCACAGTGGTATGGTGAGCTATTCACAAAATGCCATTGATAGGTTCTTAGCGTTTCGCTCAACCGACAATCAATTCGTCGAAACTCAGTCAGGGATTAGTGGACCCAGAGAATTCCGTTACACAGATGCAGGTGACGGCAATGATGCGCGTTTTGCAAGCGACGTCTCTACTGGCGGATTAGGGGAAGACACTTTCGTGTTTAATGTTGAGGGTGGTGACAATTCGCCGCAGTATATCACCGACTTTCAACCCGGTATCGATCATCTTCGATTTGATGCTGACCCCGATCTAGAAGGTTTGAATGTTGACGCCTCATCATATGCCATTGATGTTACTCAGGATGGTGAAAATACGATTGTGTCGTTAAATGGAAAAGAGACTGTTCTGATGGGTGTAGATGCGTCAGATTTCTCCATCGAACGTGACATTTCCTTCAACATATCAGCTCCACAGTACAGCGGCCTTCCTCAGCAAAATAATGTTTTTGTCGGAGGGAGTGGTGATGACGCACTCAATGGCTATGACGGTAATGACAGGCTGAGTGGCGGTAAGGGTGATGACATACTCATCGGTGGTGAACATGGCGACGTCCTAAAAGGAGAGGATGGAAACGATATTCTTGTCGCGGGTCCAGATAACTCCAGTGGTTACAACAACGATATATTGAATGGCGGGAACGGTGATGACCAGCTTTATGCTGGCTTGGGTAGTGATACCTTAACAGGTGGTCAAGGTGCAGATACTTTCTACATCGGAGCTTGGAATGCCTCCACCACGGGGGTTGGTAATACAGAGTTTGTTGTCACCACATGGCGTTACGGCGACTATGACCATACAATCCGAGATTTCAACGCCACTGAAGACGCTTTGGTGATTTCTTATCGCGTGTTCGGAACCCAAGATATTGATCTGTCCTCATTGCAATTCGCTCAATCTGGATCTGATACTTTCATCGATATCGCCGAAGGTCACTCTGTGACACTACTGAATACAGATATCTCGGAATTAACCTCTGCGAATACTGAATTCTTCCTGAACGGCAATAACGTTGTTGGCACTGACTTCAATGACCATATTGAAGGGAGTGGTGTGTTAGATGGAGGAAAAGGCAGTGATACGCTACAAGGAATCTGGAGCAATGACTTGCTGACAGGTGGTGAAGATAGTGACACCTTCATGTTCCATCATACGACACAGTTCGAGAACGACTTCGGACACGACACCATTACAGATTTTGACGTGAATGAAGACTTCATTGCATTCAAGCTTCATGAAGCAACACTGGATTACAGTCTGCTGCAAATCTCCCAGCAAGGCACCGACACTGTCATCGAAGCAACGGTAGATAACGCTTCGAATGACGGATCATTTACCATCACACTCAGTAATACAGACGCTGTGTACCTAACAGAAGATCACTTTATATTCGGTTAATCCGTGAAACTAACTTTGATGTCATTTAGGAAAATCCCACGGAATCGCGTGGGATTTTTTATGGAGCGCAGTTTCAATCGCCCTTAAACACCAACGAATCCAGCGCGCCCATTCCACTGTGAACGCCGCCTTCTGTCACCCTAGACGACTTGCTGCGGATGAGGTATCCCGCATAGCCGCCATTATCAACAACAGGCTCTCCATTCAGGTGCACGGTGAACAAGCCGATTTCACTGATCAAATCATCCACCACATAGATTTCACCTTTGCGCACCAAATGCGCCGGCTGAACTCTTGGCTTTGGGTGGAGACGACGCATCAATGCCCAGGCTTGGTATTCCTGTGGGTCGAGCGTTTTCAGCTTGGCGATAATGTCATCACCGAATACACAATGCCCACCACCTTCTCCCTGATTTTTCAGCACCCAGTCATCCACATCACTTTCCGCCACAAGCTGGGCGCTGTTTTCGTCAACCGCGACCATCTCACCGAGGAAATGCTTCACGGTCTGCGCTTCTTCTTCCGTCAGCCCGAACTGCATCAAGGATTCTGCAGATGCTGAGGAAAGTAGCATTTGAACGCGTTTGCTGGTCGCCAATTGCTGGCTAACCGTCGCGTTTACCGCCACATGGTGCTTTTCAATCATCACGCGGGTTTGGGACAACGCTTCACAGCAGGCGACATCAATGATGTCATGCGCCACATAGTCACTGAACTGATAGCCCGCCCGCAGGTAAACACAATCAATCGGACCAATCCCGTCTAACAATAAGCGATGCCCTTTACCGGTAAACAGCCCATCATAGAGTTCACGGAAGGTACGACGCACAGTTCTTATGCCGCGGGCTTGTAGTGCATGTTCCAGTAAGTGTTGGTCATACACATTATCTTCATGATCTTGCACCACCATCAAAAAGGTTGGCCTTCCCTCGTCGCCGAAGTGCGATTTGATTGATTTGGTTGCTGTCGCGACGCCGTCTGCCAGCCCTTCCAAGGCGCGGTTTTCCACCAACTCCCCGTGCTTCTCAGCCGCCCATTCTTCGTAAGGCGCGGGCCATTGAACCGTCAGATAATCATGCAATTCATGGATTCGCTGACCAAACGGCCCCATACCCGCTGCAATACCATTGAACTCCACCAGCTTCGGACCCAGTTCTGCGTCATCCATAAAATCACTGCGCATCATGAGCAGCGGTACCCTTCGGGCAGGCTCATCACCTTGGTGAATTTGCTGATGCATTTTCAGCAGTGCACGGAAAAAGATATTGCCCGTCGTAATAGGCGAAATCGCGTGATGAAGAAAATGCGAATCTTCCGACACCGCATGCACCAGTTTGCCCAGTAAGTGAACGGAAGAGGTCAGATGCTCATAGCGGGATTGGTCAATAGCCGTCGGCGTAAGGGTGAATGCAGGATGCCTTGCAGAATCTGCGGTTTGTTTGAGTGCCATACCATGGGTTAAGGCCCATTCAACCGCTTCATTCTTCGCTTTTTCAGTATTTCTGTATGCCATGATTTCGTCTCGGCTTATCAATGCGCCGCGCAGAACTGGCGGCTATTACCCCGTTATTTGTGCCACGAGCGCATAATTCAAGGCCTCAGATTTCGCTCCCTGTTCAAGTGCATGAAATCTAGGCAAGTGTTTCATACTCGCAAGTCGCTTTATCTTTTCCTTTGCGTTTTTCCATAGTCGATCTGTCACCACTTTATCCCTTATGTGGCACGTTATAGTCGTGTATATGCCTTCTTGGGCGCTCAACACAAACTTCGTATACACCCCCAATTAGCCAGAGGCATCACCACTTAATAAGAACAATATCAACCACTGGAGATAAGCAATGACGTCAATCAACAAGCTTTCGGTCGGCCCCATTGTCGGTCACGTAGACGAAAACACGGCCCGTATATTTGGCCGTGCAGACCACCAGAAACTTGATAACGGACAGCCAAGGCGAGCCTTTGGTGTAGCGCGAATACGCAAAGCAGGCAGCAGCTTCCGCTCCCCTTCCATCTTCAAAATGAACCCAAACTTCGATATGACGGGGATAGCCGTCTTTCAGGACTTAGAGCCCGACACCAAATACATCTATCAAGTTGGCTGGATCTTCTCTGATAAAGAACTCGATGAATTCAAAGCATCCACAAAGTGGGATTGGAAAGATGCAGACCAAGGCGAGTTCCAAACCGCCAGCAACGATATCCATGCGCCAAAACAATTTGTCTTCGGCTCATGCCGTTACCTATTACGCCTCTTTGGTGGAAGTTGGTTTGATAATCGTGGTGACAAAACATTCCGATCGATTTTAAAGCAGATGGAAGATGGGGAATCGGTCGACAGATTTTTGATGGTCGGCGACCAAATCTACGCGGATGATCTCAACTTTATCAGCCCCGATGAATGTGTCGACCAGTACCTGGCACGCTATCGAGACGCCTTCAGTCAAGAACACATTCGAAAACTGATGAGCTCAGTCCCGACATACATGACGCTGGATGATCATGAAATTGAAGACAACTGGCCGAGCAAAGCCACTTCAAAAGATATGACGACCAAATACCCTGCTGCCATCCACTCCTATCAGATTTATCAAATGAGCCACAGTCCGCTGCTCTCCATTAACAACGATGGAAAGCTGTCTGGCTCAACAGAGCGTTATTACTATGCCTTCCAAGATGGCTGCTGTGATTTCTTCGTGACAGACACTCGCACTGAGCGGGACCCAGAAGATGAAGAGATGATAAGTGAAGCACAAATGGACGCACTGTTGGCTTGGTTGGCGGATGGCTCTGGTCGCGTAAAATTCGTCGCGACCTCTGTCCCCTTCTTCCCGGACTTAAAGAAAGAAAACGACGACAAATGGAGCGCCTACAGACAGCAACGCGACCAAATCATCAATTGCATCCGCGACAACAATGTGCAGAAAGTCGTTTTTCTCGCGGGTGATGTCCACTGCTCCATGTCTGCTGAGCTCAATATCGCCCCGCCCGGTGAACCACAATTAAACATCTATTCCATTATTTCTTCGGCCTTCTACTGGCCATATCCGCACATGAAACGGAGCAAATTCAAACTCAAAGGCTCCGTTGCTTCTGCCACTGATGACAACGCCTATCCGTTGGGTACCGTTTCTAACGTATTTTCTGGCGATAACTTCACCAGAGTAAGCGTGACTCAGGAGCGCATCCAAATTCGGGTTTACGAGCGTAAAGGCGATTTGAAAAGCACGATGGAATTTGTTTTCTAATTACCACTAAAACGCCTGGCTCGAATCACTCTGATTAACCACAAGGGATAATATTGTCCCTTGTGGTTATTAAGCCAACGTCCGAAGCCAATCAGCAGGTCTGTGCTTTCCGCCACCACTGGAACGGGCGAATATTTCGGTTCATTGCAAAGCCCGCGAAGAGAATGGCTACCATGCCGAGCGTCATCAGTGGCGTAATGGCATTGCCATAAACCAGATAATCCACCATCACTGTTGCTACTGGGTAAACATAGGCCAGCACTGCAATCATTGGGGTTTCCAGCTTCTGGAATGCGCCATAAAGCAAAATGTACATCACTGCCGTCTGCAAGAATCCCAGCGCCAGTAACCAATACCAATGATCACCTGCTGCTGGCACTTCCTGAACGGGCGCGAAAGTCGCCATCATCAATGTGCCGAGCGCCAAGTGCACGGTCGCAATCAAGTGCGGTTTGATGTGGCTCAACCGACGGGTGATCAGGGTGGTTATCGCATACAACACGGCAGCTACCATGGCACTGCCAATCCCCCAGAGCAGATTTTCGCTCCAACCGCTGGAGAACGGATTCACAATCATCAGCACGCCAGAAAACGCCACCAGTACCCAGAGCCAGTTGTGCGCCTCAAACCGTTCGCGCAAAAACAACGCCGCAATCAACAACACAAAAATGGGTTGGGTGTGATAAGCCACCGTCGTTACCCCAATCGGCGCGAAGCTGAAAGAGGTAAACAGAAAACACCAGTTCAGCACCAGCGTTACGCCACCTGCCAACATCAACAACCATTCTCTCCCCGTGACCTTGGAAGCAATCAGATAGCCGCGCATCCAAGCGTAAAAGCCGAGAAACATGAATCCAAACAGGCAGCGATAAAACACCGCATTGAGCGCTAACTGCCCCGATTCATATACAAACACGCCGATGGTGCTCGAAAGCATCATCGCCAGAATCATTTCTACTTTACCGATAGTATTTGGCTGCATCATTTCGTCTCCTTGTGCTCGCTTCACCTGTGTGCGAGCATCATGAAGACGTTAACGGCAAAGCGCCTTTCGCGATATTTATCATAGTTAACGGGCATTAAGCGCAGCTAAACACCTGCCATCGCAAAGGAACACGAGGAAGAAAAATGGACGAGAGCAAGTTTCAGGATATTCCACCGATGAACGCTATGGTGTCGTTTGATGCAGTGATAAAAAGCGGCACCATCGCCGGTGCGGCGCAGATGCTTAACCTCACTTCTTCGGCTGTCAGCCAGCGCATCAAACAGCTCGAATCCTGGTTTCGTGCGCCCTTGTTTCATCGAAGCGGTGGCAAACTGGAACTGACAGACATCGGCCGTCAACTTGCCGCCTCCAGCACCACTGCCTTCGATCAACTGCTCGCCACCACTCACCAAATTCGTTCTGCCGCCGCCAGCAGTGAAATCACCGTGAGTGCTATTTCATCCTTCGCCTATTTACGATTGATGGAAGCCCTACCCGACTTCTACGCCGCCTGCCCAGACCTCAGCCTGACGCTGGATGCCAACAACAGCAAAGTCGACTTCCGCGCCCAATCTCTCGACCTCGCGATTCGCTATACGTATCAGCCTTATGATGAAGGCTTAGTGTTCGAAAAAATCGCCGATGAAGAGATCTTCCCCTGCGTCAGTCCTGAATTGTTGGAGCGCGTGCAAAGCGACGATTTAAAAACCCTGCTAGACCATTCCGCCATGATTATCGATTCGAGCCCACAGTTGGTGAACGTTCAACCTGGCTGGCAGCAATGGCTCAGTAAATTCGAAGACTTCGATGTGGAAGGCTACAAAAGCCTGAGATTCAATGAATACCAATACGCTCAAAAGACAGCCGTTGAAGGACACGGCGTGTTGTTCGCCCGCAGCGTGTTAGCAGAGTCCGCCATTGCCAGCGGAGAGTTGATAAGAATCGACGAACATTCCATGCCTTCTGCTTCCAGCTATTATTTAGTATCGAGAAAAGACGTGCCGCTAAAACCACCTGCTCGCGAGTTCGCCAAATGGTTCAGGGAGTGGTTTGAGATGAAGGAAGCCTGAAGCTTCGCAAATATGTCCACTCAACCAGCCGCAAGATGATGCGGCTCGTAGTTTAACTCGTTAGTAAGTGATTCTTTTTTCAGCAAAACCCATATTGGTGAGACCACACACAATATAGGTTTTTTATTATGAATCTCATCAACAACAAACGCTTTTTAAACGGCGCTATCCTTCTCACGACGTTACTCTTTGCGGTATTGGTGGCACCACTCGCTCAAGCAGCAGATGGCATTAAGGGCAAGAACCTGCTTGATGTTGCGAATTGGAAAGCGGCGACAGACAGTTTTGGCTCCAGTTTCCGAGCGGCGGATCCTCTGATTCAAGATGGTGAGATTCAAGTAGAGTTCACCTTGTCGGCCAAACAGGAAGGGAAAAACTGGCCATTCGTGGAATTGATTTGCGCGACAGATACTGCGCTTTCTGGCGTGTCGGTGGTAGAAATTACTTACCGCTCTGAGTCTGATGTTTCAGTGAAGTTCTCTCAGTCAGACTTTGGTTCAAGTGGTGATGGTTCTTACGCTCACTATCAAACCGTTATCCCAGCTTCTGACCAATGGACGACGGTTCAACTGAACGCCGATGACTTCCAACAACCAAGCTGGGCGCCAGAAAGCACCAAGAAGATTGCGCTGAACCTGGATAACGTTCAAGACATCTATCTCTCACCGAGACTGAACTTTGAAACCGGTGAAACCAGCAACATCTGGATTAAGAGTCTTCGCGTTTTGTAATCACGAACACAATCCAACAAGAGTTAACAACTCTGAACCTAAAACGCTGCTCATCAGTTTCTATAACGGGCAGCGTTTTTGTTTTCATCAGAACAGTGGGATCCAGGAACTCATATCCTTACTCGTATGCCCTTGATAATCATCTGGTCTATTAATTGCGCGATAGTTAGAGTGGAAACTGAGAGACGCAGGAATAATGGCGAGGCTGACCAGCCACAACACCAGATAATCCGAGGACAGTAAAAGACAGAAACCCAGAGACAACGACGCCATTAAGAACATTCCTACGTCACACCACATCAAGAATTTCTTCATTTTCATGAATTGCGTCCAGTCATCGATAAGCCAATCATTTGAGAATTGATGGCATGCAGAACAAACCCCTGTGTGGGGTAATGTGTCTGTATCGGTTTTACACTCAGGGCAACGGGCTTTCACTGAAGTTCCTTTCCTCAATCATCTCGGCGCAGATAAATATTCAGCACAATCAACAGCAGCAAAAACAACGGGAAGCCGATAAAGCCAAACATCTTGCTGGTGTCGGCCTGTTCTTCAAATTCTGATTGAGTACGATATTGATAAATCACAGAATCCGCTAACGCAATTTGCGCGACCATGTTCGACAGGTGCGGATAACCGAAATACGGACATTGTGTAATGGAAACGGTCTGCCCTTTTCTGGCTTTGAGCTGATTTCTATCATCGACCCAATAACCCAAGCTACCGTCAATGGTCATAGAAAAGGTTTGCTGGCTTTTCGCCAAATCCAAAACAACTCTGTTTTTTGGGGTGCGGTAATCTCGCAGTTCATAGTCTGTGGTTTCGCACTGCTCAATCGGCAAGTAGTCAGAAACCAGGATATGTGGCGTCGCCAGTGGGTAAGAACAGATGGCGATACCCATCACCAACACAATCGAGGCCCCAAACCATAAAGGACTTCGTTTATCTTTCGGTACACTGAAAATCAGGTAGCTGACGATAACCCCAACTACCAGAGAAACAATAATCAGCCCCAACCTTTAATCCCCGCAATGAACATGCCCAGCAAGCCTACCAAGCTGATAACAAAGGCTACGCTGCGGCCGAGTTTTAAGTTTAGGTAGTAGCAGAGCATGTGGAGTACACGTCCGCCGAAATAGATAAATGCACTGGTATTTACCCAATCTGGGTCGGCAGAAGAAAGGATGGCAAACAGCGAGAAAAGGATCAGAATCGCCGCGCTTTCGTTACTGTTTTCAATAGCGCGGGTCGCCCGGAACAAAATGCTCGAATGGCTTGGCTCTATCGGGTAGCCCGGAACACACTTCGCCTTCAGCCTTATCACATCGGCAACCATCAATTGAATGAAAAAAATAAAACCGGTAAGCCCCAATACCAAAACGGTATCGCTGTAAGGTTGAACAAAATCCACCATCTCTATCCCTGCATCTGACTGTTTAATATTCAGATTATTAGTCTAAGTATCCCTACAGTGTTTGATAGGTAGGCTTGTCGATATTAGTGCTCACATCACTAAAATTGATGGAAATCTCCCCAAGGTTTCCACACCTTCGTGCTTCTCACACCATGCAACTCCCCTCCATTTTCTTGATGTCACACGCACACAATGTTGTGATTTTTTGAAGGCATTCTCACCTGAAAAGACCTTACTTTTTCAAAACTATCAATGCGTTGGATAATCACCGCTAAATCGGTTAAAGGATTGACCCAAGATGCTGAAAGACGATGACTTTGAGATCGACCACGAATTCTTCCACTTCCGCAAAGACCAATATGCGCTCTGGAAAATCAAAGATGCCAGAGTCAAACAGCTCTCCCTACTGGATAACCTGCTCTATATCTTCTTCTGGATTTGGATTTTCTCCGGCGGTGTCTGGCTCGCCTACTCCCAGTTTCAAAACCAAGCTGTTCTATTGCTGGCCCTGGTTCTTACCGGCTTAGGCGCATTTTCCATCTTCAAACGCGCCAAATATTCCCTGCAATTAGAAATAAACCATGCCGACACTACTGGTGTGCAGTGGGTGAATGTGAAAAAGACCAATAGTGAGGCTGAGAGATTGGTGTTGGAGAAGCAGGTGATGGTAATTAAAGGGTTAAAGGGTTAAAGGCCAGCTAATTTAAGCTCCATATTAATCTCAAAATAAAGGTCCATCGAATATTTGCGTGGACTGGAAATGAAAACAGATGTGATGTTATTGTTTAGTCGCAAAAAAATTAACTTGAAAACGAGCATTACATTGAACAAACGGTTCTGAAAAACAGAACTCTCCGGCCGGAAGTTTTATGTTCATCATGACGTAACCAAAAATCAATCTAGCCTGTTCAACCCCCTGAAAGGTTGTCCAGGCTCATTGTGGTAATTTATAGCTATCGTTGCCTAATTGAATGGAGTCAAATAAAGGCCTCTCCATTTAGAAAACCATATTCAGCATCTGTCCAAACGGTAATTGTATCGCCACTAAAACGTTGTTCGAATACATATCCATTCAGTTCCGAACCTTGCTCTTCAGACAAACCAGCCAGTGCGAGCATTTCCGGTGAGATATGAACTGTTGCATTTGTGCCTTCTGAATATATCCAGCCGATCCCTACTAAGTTAAATGTGTCTTCACCATGACCAAGATGTGCAATAAACGAGTCCCAATCATCACCAGTATCAGAATCTGAGTGCGCTTGAATAGCATAAGCATTAATGGTTAAAACATCATCGACAGTCCCAGCGGTGGCGGTAGCAACAACTGCTTCAATTCCGCTTATCACATTGCCGGATTCTGTAGAGTTTTCCTCTCTGTAGGTTGCACCTGTAAAATCAATTTCACCACGTGCATCTGTGAGAGTGTCGAAACCTTGGCCTGCGGCATAGATGATGCCATGTTCACCACGGGGGATAAAGTTAACGTACTGATTACCTACGAAGTCTTCAATATCAAAGACAAAAGTATCACTACCCCAACCTCCTACTAAAGTATCTTGCCCTTGGCCACCATTAAGATAACTACCTTTACCTGCAAATATGTCAGAAAAGCCGCCATTGATATAATCATGACCATTTGAGCCGAATAACTTGTTACTCCCCATTCCGCCATAAATTCTATCACCGGCAATACTTTGAAAGTAAGTAAGTGCATCATCGTCTTTAGGCTCGGAATAGTACCCACCAAAGATTGTGTCATCACCTCTGCCACCGTGTAGATAGTTACCATACTTACTTCCAATTAAGTAGTCATCGCCATTGTTACCCATCAAGCGGCCACCAAAATCATCGAACAGCTCTGCCCAGTCGTTTCCATCACCACCTAAAAAACAGCCATACCCTTGAAACGAATCATCTCCTCCGAAACCATAGGTGTAATCCGCCAAAAAAGGAAAACCATCATCTCCATTTGTGCCTATAGCATACCGTTGATTATATGGGCCTATGGTTTCCCCAACGCCATCCTCAATGCTTCTTGGTTCGTAAATTGGGTACGCGCATGATGTCATAAACTTTCTCTCCATTGTGGTTTGAATATCCGCACAAGTAGAGCACGGGGCACTAGTTGAAATATACTCAAAAATAAGAAGTGTGATTTTTTGCCAAAAATTTGGTTTTGGACAGCAAATAAGCCTATTTAAGAGTCTTCGCTGTCATCATTTCATTCGGGAAAAGTCTTCATGGCAGCTCGACGAAACCTAATTCAAGGTAAAAGGGAATTATGTTTATCGGAGCTTGTTGTAAAAAATGGTTTAGGATAAATATTGTCGGGTTGTGTTAAGGTAATCAGTCTAAAATGCCAATGACATTAATTAATTCGTTTATATAAATAGATCGCTCTCGCACAGGCGTTTTAAGTTCATGGTTGTGTAACCAGAAATCAAACCAACCTTTATTCAATATGTGCAGTGAATCAAATCCCTCTTTTTTCAATGGGGCAATGGCATAGCCATAAGAAGCATGCTGGTCGTCATGGAAGGTCTTTGGTTGCATGTCTTGTTTGTAATTTTTAAAAAAAAGACTCGCAGGACAGGCACTTTTAGAAAAAGTTCGAATTATCAGTTTCATGCATGCTTGCACATCGCCTCATACCTGTTCATTTATCCAGCAGGAGTAGGCCAACTCAGTTAGTGTAAGTGAATTCAATGATGACCATAAGTATTCGAATTCGCCATGACAACCGCTCGCTCCTCGCTCATTAATACTGAAGCCACAACTTACTATCACTGCATATCTCGCTGCGTTCGCCGTTCATTTCTTTGCGGCTTTGACAATGCACAGGGTAAGTGCTTTGAGCACCGTCGAGGATGGATAGAGAAACGTCTACTCTCATTATCGAAGGCGTTCTGTATCGATGTGTGCGCCTACGCCATTATGAGCAATCATTATCACGTCGTTTTGCATATCAACATAGAGAGAGCCATGGTGTTATCACCATTAGAGGTGGCCGAGCGGTGGTTAGCATTTCATCAAGGCCCTGTGCTGATACAACGCTTTATGCGGGGTGAAGAAATGTCAGAGGCTGAAAATGAACGATGTCTGGAATTCATTGAAACGTGGCGAGCACGCTTAACCTCTATCAGCTGGTTTATGCGCCTGCTAAATCAATACATTGCTGCAGAAGCAAACCGTGAAGACCAGTGCACTGGTCACTTCTGGGAAGGGCGTTTTAAGAGCCAAGCATTGTTGGATGAAAAGGCGCTGGCTGCCGCGATGGCCTATGTTGACCTCAACCCGATACGCGCTGATATCGCCGATTCGCCTGAGTCCTCTGAGTACACGTCGGTCAAAGCCCGAATTGAAGCACTGAGAAATGACCAGGTGAATGCTGAAGGCTTACATGTTTTCGCGGGATATCCGCGTAAAGACCAGCCAGACGGTATCCCCTTTCGGTTATTGGACTATCTGGAGTTGGTTGAATGGACGGGCAGGCAAGTTCGTGATGATAAGCGCGGCCAGATAGATGCTAAATTACCACCATTACTGGAACGCCTTGGTATTGAACCGTCCCTTTGGCTAAGAACAACCTCAAACATCGAAGCTGGTAATATGGTGGGGACGGGTAACGCCATTAAAGCAGCATTACCGCTTCTTCAGCGCCAGAGAGTCTCAGGAATACGTTTACCTGACAGCTAATCGTCCTCTCTCTATTCTGTCCTTAAACAATCAGGTCTTTGGCTGATATTTTTATTGCCTGCAATTTAGATAAATTAAGCCGGAAGTCGATTAGGCGGCAACGCCAATGTTGAACTCCTCCAAATAGTCACCCAAATATGCGGTTTACTCAATAAGGGAAATACTATCTGCCCTATTTCTCTTGTTTTGTCTGTCCTGCTAAAACCGTCGTCGTGCTTCTCACACCATGCAATGACCCCTCCATTTTCTTGATGTCACACGCACACAATATTGTGATTCTTTGAAGGCATTCTCACCTGAAAAGACCTTCCTTTTTCAAAACTATTAACGCGTTGGATAATCGCTACCAATTTGGTTAAAGGATTGACCCAACATGCTGAAAGATGACGACTTTAAAATCGACCACGAATTCTTCCACTTCCGCAAAGACCAATATGCGCTCTGGAAAATCAAAGATGCCAGAGTCAAACAGCTCTCCCTACTGGATAACCTGCTCTATATCTTCTTCTGGATTTGGATCTTCTCCGGCGGTGTCTGGCTCGCCTACTCCCAGTTTCAGAACAAAGGTGTGCTTGGGCTGGCACTTGTTCTGACTGGCTTAGGCGCATTTTCTACCTTCAAACGCGCCAAGTATTCCCTGCAATTAGAAATCAACCATGCCGACACCACAGGTGTGCAATGGGTGAATGTGAAAAAGACCAATAATGAAGCGGATAAATTGGTGTTGGAAAAGCAGGTGTTGGTGATTAAAGGGTTAAAGACGGGTTAATTGAAACCCCATATTAATCTCAAAATAAAACCTTACATTTTTATTGATGAACAACTCACCAAACGAGATGAAGTGCGAGCGAAATCATGTAAGCATATCAGTGCTTGGTGGTATATTCACGCCGGAAATTACAGACACTATATGGCGTGTTACGTGCCGAAAAGTAAAGAGCGGTAGCATGGAGTAAAGATGCTATAAGAGAGTTAGGCGCATCTTCAATTCGATAAGAGATATGCCATTACCTCAGCTTTCTCCAATCAATGCTGAATTTCATAACTGTATACTAAGGCAGCAGTTACCAGAGACACATCTTTGTGATCAAAAATGACATATTGTCGTGTTTAATTCCGACACTTTGTCACTTAATACAAGGCTTCAGAAGACAAACGATGGAAAGACAAGAAATAGTAGAATTGTATGAATGTGAATTAAGTAAATTTTATGAGAATATGTTTGAATTTTGGAATCAGATGCCAAGTGAGTTTATTTCCGGCTTTGTAGAATTCTTTCCGAAAACTATCTATTTGGTTCATTCGCGCGGAGGAGATCTGCCTAAGCTTAAAGAAGATTTAAACTCATTCATTTCAAATAAAGTAAATAAATTGGTGGCTAGTGTTGAGAAGATGCGAGCAGACGATTGGAAAAAAATACATACTATACACATTGACCCACCCCTAACATTCACACAGAAAAGTATCAATAACTGCCTATATCCTGCAGAGTTAAGTGGCTATATAGATAAACTCATAGATGAAGTTCTTACCGAGATTTATACTACCACTAAATATTCTAATTGGATGCAATCCGACTTCCCCAAAATCAATCATTTTGAGCTTTCAAAATTTCTCAAGCTTCCTAATTTTTTTATTGAAAGAATGAAGCGACTTAGAGAGTTAGAGTTACAAGCGCTTCGAATTCACCAAGAAGATAGGACTCATGAAGTATCTAAGCAAAGAGAGATTGCACGAGATGTATGGACAAAAGCCTAACAAAGCATTTAAGAGTGGTTAGCAACACTTGCCGTTTTCGCATACCTCGAAGCTTAGGCAAGCACTGCTCATACCTTAATGCTGCGCTAGGTTTTAATCGGAACACCCATTCATATAAAATCAGTCTCTTTTTGTTAGTCAGGTAGTTAAGTCATGGGAAGTTGGGGCATTAATCGAGAAAATTGGAGTCGTTGGGGAGTTCTCGAAAGATGTACTTATATTGGTGGGATTCTAGCGATACCAAGCTTTCTTATAGGTCTAATTGGTTTAGCAATCGGTATTTGGTCATTTGAAATGTCTACTTCGACAAATATGACAGTAACGAGCCTAGATACTAAAATTAATGACAGTCGTAGTAGTTTGATTCATGTGGTACCTGATGACGTCATCTTTGATATTGATAAGCACTCAGATGACCGAACAAGCAAGTGGGTTGCAACCATTCAAATTCAAGCAAGAAAGACCCCTATATTGCTGGTTAAAAAAGCTGAACTAGTAAGTTTTCAGTTAGACGGGCAATACTTTAGTACTCCTGAAGTTCAATTTGAAAAGAGGGTTGAATTAACCAACGTTGAACTAGACACAATTAGCCTAGAGAATATTGGTGACATTGCTGAAATGAAGTTGAAATTTGAACCCGCTTCAATTTACGTAAGTCCTCATCAACTTGTTTGGCGTAGAGAAAATCTCAGAGATAAAAAAGCAGGTGTCATCGTAGCAAAGGTTTATTACGTTTTTGACGGTCAAGAAATCAGTGAAACGGTCAATATGACAATTAGATTTGAGTAACAAAGATTAAAATAAACGTTTAAGAATAATTCCCAATGCGTGGCATTTTTCATTCCATCGTTGGTTTTTTAAAGTGGTATGGTTAGTTTTAGTGGTGGCGTTGTTCACCACTTATCTTGGCGTTAAAAATACATATCGGTTTCAGAGGTATCGATAAAAGTGACAATAAAAGATAATTTAGTCAATGTCTTTCAAACAAGGAACGCAGGTCCGTTCCTATTTGTTGGTTCTGGCTTTTCAAGAAGATATCTTGGACTAGAAGATTGGAAAGGATTACTTCAACGCTACTGTGTTTCGGGAAAGCCGTTTGAATATTACCTTGCTTCAGGGGATGGAACATATCCTACTGCTGCTCGATTAATTGCCGAGGATTTTAATCAAGTTTGGTGGGTTTCTGACGATTATGCTGATAGCCGAGCGAAATATAGTGAGCGAGTTACAGACTCAACCTCTGCATTGCGCATTGAGGTTTCACAATATTTATCCAATATCGATGAAGAAAAGGTACAAGGTAACCCCTACGAAGATGAAATTAAACTGTTATCCAATTTAAACGTCGATGGTATTATAACAACTAACTGGGATTGTTTCCTTGAACAAATTTTCCCTGATTATCGTGTTTATACTGGCCAAAATGAGCTTTTATTTTCAAACCCTCAATCGATTGGTGAAATCTATAAAATACATGGTAGTAGTCATAGACCAAGAAGTTTGGTTTTAACAGATCAGGACTACCATGACTTTAATGCGAAGAACGCTTATTTAGCGGCAAAGCTAATTACCATTTTCGTAGAGCATCCTGTAGTTTTCATTGGCTACTCATTATCTGATGAAAACATTAGCGATCTATTGAGTGCGATATCGCTATGCATTGGAAAAGAAAACATAAATCAACTGAGGCAAAATCTAATCTTTGTGCAAAGATTAGGCGAGGGAGATATTGAGGGGATATCAGACACATACCTTACTATTAATTCCGTCCAAATCCCAATCGTGTTAGTTAAAACCAACGATTTTTCATCAATATATGAGGCTATTGATGCAACTAAACGAAAAATACCCGCTCGTATATTGCGTTACTGTAAAGAACAGCTTTACAACTTAGTTCAGTCTAATGCTCCGGAAAAGAAAATTTGTGTTGTAGGGATTGATGAGGTTGAGAAGCACGAAGACGTCGAATTTGTAGTCGGTATTGGAGTTGCGGCGGCTCAAGAAGAACAAATAAGTAAGATTGGCTATAAGGTATTGTCTATTATCGACTTATTTCATGACTTGATGTTTAACGACAGAGAGCTTGATGCTACGGCTGTGGTTAGTGAAGTAATTCCTACTGTTGGCAGGTATTCTGCAAATGTGCCCGTTTTTAAATACCTTCGTAGCATGGGGATTACTTCCCTAGAGGAATACAAAGCATCAGGATTGGCTCTTGACAAGTGGGTTCTAAGAGACATGGCTAGTTTGCAAGTTAAAGCTCACGCTAGACCTTTCGTGAAACATCATAAAAACAAGAATAGTGAAGAAATTATCGCTACTTGTACTCCTGAAAACGCTGCTATTTATATCCCATTTTTAAAGCGAGATGCTATCAATTTAGAGGCTGTGAAAGAGTTTCTTAAAGAGAATGAGACAAAATTTGAGCAATGTAACTCCACTTACTCAAGCTATTATCGAAAGTTAGCATCTATATATGATCGCTATAAGTACGGGTGGTAATGTACTTTTAACAAACTCTTCAAGAGTGATTCTGGACCTTTAGTGGACATGCACTTCAGTTCAAACGGGGTTCTATGCCAGCTTACTTAGTTGTTTGGATAGGCATCTACAAGCACTCCAGAACAACCAAGCAGCCATACACATGGCTGCTACTCCCCTTCACTCAAGGGAAAAACCTTCTCACCATTAATCGTGATCTCAAAAGATACCACCTCCCAGCCATCTTCAACGTCCAGATCAATCAGGATTCCATTGCCAACGCCGACATAGGAGAAGAGAGAAAAATCGAACTCTCTTCCGTTTTCCAAAGAGCCTTCCATCCTCATTATTCTTTTGCACGCTGGAAAGATGTGGCCATTGATATCCAGCTCTTCAATACCTAAGAAGGTCACCGTCGTTTCTACTTCTACTTCTGGTTGCTCCACACCATCAATAAAATACTTGATGATATTTTCTGATTTGTATTTTTCCCCCTTGAACAAATCATCTTTGCCCTGAATTCCTGAAGGGAAGTAATACCAATCTTCATTTCCTTCAATCGACCCGTAAAACACATTGTAAGTGGAGAAAGAGATTTCTTCTGGTTTATCTGGGTCTAGGGTATAGAAGTGCCCATCTTTGTGTTTTTTGCGTTTATAAACGAAAAATTGGGTCGCTTTCTCGCCGGGCATTCTGGGGACTGATACTTCACCTCCTGTTACCACTTTCTCACCCGCGCCATAGGAATAGTTGTGTGAGTCTTTCAATCGGTAGATGTAGTCCACCGTGTATTCTGCTCCCTCTTTGTCTAGCGCTTCGTTAAAGCAAAGAGAGGAACTCACACTGCGGTCTATCTCTTCACACCCCGTCAGGAACAGGACAAGAAAGGTAAAAAGGCCGTACTTGGCAAACGTCATACAACAATCCTGTTTTTATCCATCACCAAAGGTCAACAGCCCCTAGAAACTTTAGATTCTTGCTCTGGCTGCTTCTCGCTCGCTTTTTGGTTGTCACGCGGCTCATTTTTCAAGAAAGCAAAGGTCAATGCGATCATGCCCATCGCCAGTGCATTGATGGAAAAACCGACCCTATCCGCTGCGGGAGAGTCGATCACGCCATCCCATATGGAGACGTAAATCGAAATGCCTGTTTTAAAGTAGAAGTCTGGGTAGTCAGGGAGAAGTGTCACCGACTGCATCAAATAAAAGATGATGAGCATCCATTTACCGACTTTGTTGTTCAGTAAAACAAAAAGGCAGGTAACGTAACCAAATAGCAGGTAGGCAAGGTAATCGGCTCGATAAGCGAAATACTCGTCGTAGATGGCATATTCATTGAATGACGCCATCAGGAGCAATATCAGGGTAATCGCGACAAGGAGTATCTTTGATTTGTTCATAGGAGGTACTGCATTAACGAACAACTCATTCGATATTATCACCACCGATCGTGCCCTCCCCCGCTCAAAAATGGGAAAGCCAATAATGGCGACTTTATATGTCGTTTAAGGCAGGCGTCGAATCGCGCACCACTAACTCTACGCCAATGAGTACCTTGTGATTGCTTTGAAACGCTTCTCCGTCTGATTCCAGAATGATTCCTAACAGGCGGCATGCCTCATGCGCCAATGATTCGGCACTCACTCTTACTGTTGTTAGCGAGGGAGCAAGCAAGCGACTGTCATCCAAATCATCAAAACCCACCACCGCAATGTCTTGACCAGGCAGCAGGTTTCTCTCGCGAAGCGCGCCATAGACGCCATAAGCGACCACGTCGGTGAAACACACCATCGCTGTGATTGAGTCGTCTTTATCGAGTAATTGGTGGGTGAATTCTTTACCACCCAAGCGTTTGGTAGACCCTGGCAAAATGTCACCGTCTTGGATGGGGACGTTTTCTTCTGCCATGGCATCAATAAAACCCTGTCGGCGTTCTCGGTAGTCAGAGATGCTTTCAACACCGCCCACAAAGGCGATGCGTCGGTGACCCAGAGCAAGAAGGTGTTTTGTCGCCATATAGCAGCCCTGTCTGTTATCAGGCATGACAGTGGGTGCGCCTCCCCCGTCGATTTGCCGCATCATGGTGACGATCGCACTGCCATTCGATGCAAGTGATTGCATCCATTCCGCAGAGGTGTCAGGAGCCGGGACAATCAAATAGCCACAGACATTGTATTCTTTGAGCGAGGCGACGATAGATTGCTGACGCGATAAGCTCTCATTGATGTTCACAATGATGGGTGTCAGGCCTAACTCATCAAGGCGTGCCTCAAGCGCAATGATCACTTGTGCCAGGTAAGGGTTGGCTAAGTCATTGGCAATGATGGCGACCAGTGTGGATGTTTTACTCCTTAAACCCGCAGCTTCCCGGTTATATACATAACCGATCTCATCCATCGCCTCTCTGACACGAACGCGGGTTGCCTCAGCCACGCCTTTCGCATTTCGAATGACCAGTGACACTGACGATTTGGAGACACCAGCCCGCTTTGCAACATCGATCACTGTCGGCTTTTTGCTTCTTGCGTTCTCTTTTTTAACCAACACTTTCTCCTGACTGGTATACCCAAACAACCTAAAGATAATTGTACTCAGAGGTCATATCCATTTGATGACATTAAGGATATCTGAACGATGAATAGTTGCAGACTCTCAATTTCAATACTCTCTCTTCACTTAAATATACATAAATAACTGGAACGTTCCAGTTGACTGTGTATATTAATAACAAATCGCTCAATAAATGTTCAACAAGAGATGACGCGCTGACCATTCCGATCAAAACTGTCCTCGGTGAGTACCGAAGAAAGGACGCGATGCCAAATGAAGGAGAGCAACCATGGCCTTATCCAAAGACAACTTGCCACTGCAAATCAAGAAGTTAAAAGCAACGCTGCGCCAACAAATCCCTGATTACAAGGAAAGGTTCAAAGAGATTCAGCAAGCAGTGCGTGAGGATGTTAAGCGCATCAAGTCACTTGAAACGACAGGTAGTGCCATTCCGGTTTATGAGTTTTCCCAAGTACAGGCGCAGGGCCAATTTAGTGCACAACAGCGCAATGCCATTCATCAGGCGGGCTGCTGTATCATTCGAAATACGCTGCCTACTGAAGACGTTCAGCAAAAGAATGATGAGCTGTCGGACTACATTGTTGGCAACGGTTATTACGAGCAAACCACGGATGTTGAAGACAATTATTTTAGTCAGCTGAAATCTGACAAACCGCAAATCTTCGGTATCTATTGGTCAAAGCCTCAGATCTGGGCGCGACAACATCCGAATATGGCTGCTGTTCGACAATACCTTAATGCGCTTTGGGTATGGCAGGAGAACGGTGAAACCTACTTTGACCCCACAAAAGACGTCACGTATGCAGACCGCGTTCGCCGCCGTGAACCCGGCGATACCACGCTGGGTCTCTCTCCGCATGTGGACGCTGGGTCTGTCGAACGTTGGCTTGACCCAAGCTACCGAAAGGTATTTGAGAAAATATTCGGCGGCGACTGGCGTTCACATAATGCCTTTCATGGTGCACACCGCATCAACGTAGAAGAGTTTCCCTCCCCTGCAGTTTGCAGTGTGTTTCGTTCCTTCCAAGGGTGGCTGGCACTGACGTCACAAGGCCAGGGTGATGGCACCTTAAAAGTCGTGCCTTCTATACTCACCATGCCTTATATCCTGCTGAGAGCGCTTCAAGATGATGTGCCTGAAGATAGCTTATGTGGTGCAGAGCCATGTCGGGCGCTCACCGTTTCAGAGCAATGGCATAGCGATCTGTTAGAAGGCTTAGTGTCAATTCCAAAAGTGAATCCTGGCGACACGGTATGGTGGCATCCGGACACCATTCATGCGGTCGAAGATCAGCACACGGGCGATGGGTACAGCAATGTTCTTTTCATTGGTGCCGCGCCTTCATGTCAGAAGAACATCGACTACTCGCTAAAACAAAAGGCCGCTTTTCTGAAGGGAGAAAGTAGCCCTGATTTCGCCGCTGAAAACTATGAGGTGAATTACAAGGACCGAGCCACAGAGACTGACCTCTCTGCGTTGGGTAGACAGCAAATGGGCTTTGACGTCTAACGCCATTCCGCGCGGCGTTTGAATAATCACAGAATACAAAATGGAAGACCGGCAAAAGGGAGTCACACAACAATGATCAGACATATCTTGCTCATCAAATTTATAGAGAGCGCTACCGAAGACCAAATCAACCATATCAAAGCACTCTTTCTGGATGTCCCTAAAAAAATCGACGGGGTTGTTTCCGTCGAGTGGGGAGAAAACGACAGTGACGAGAACCTCAACAAAGGGTGTACCCATGCGGTACTGATGACGTTTGCAAACCAAGCAGGCCGAGAGCAGTACCTTCCACACCCGGAGCATGACAAACTCAAACTTGATTTCGTGCCACTCATTGAGGACATCACTGTCTTTGATTACAGCCTGTGATTGTCGATATCAGGAACACAATTCTAGATAAGGAGTATCGCAATGAATGTGTGCTTTCAAGGCGTTAATCAACGGGTTTTCGGGACCTATCCTCTCAATGGTGACACTCTGACAACAGCAGTTCATCATGCCTTTGAGGCAGGTTACCGCGCGTTCGACACGGCACAAATGTACGGGAACGAGGCGAGCTTAGGCGAAGCATTGTCTCAATTGCCCGTAGAAAGGGAGGCACTGTGCATTACCACCAAAGTGCACCCTGACAACTTCCATGACCGCCACTTTATACTGTCGGTGAAAGACAGTCTCAAGGCACTGAAATTACAATATGTTGATGTTCTCATGTTGCACTGGCCGCCTGCAGATGGCGATGTTGGCCCATCACTGTGGATGCTGGAACAAGCGCATAGATTGGGGTTAGCGAAGCATATTGCGGTGTCTAATTATAACGCTCGCATGATGAGAGAAGTGCGAAAGACCATTGAAACGCCGGTCGTGACCAATCAAGTCGAGTTCCATCCTCTATTGAACCAAGAACAGCTACTACTGACGGCCACTGAGACCTCGATTCCCCTTTCTTCCTATTGCTCAGTCGCAAGGGGGGAAATTTTCAAACATTCCCTCTTTGCTGATATCGCACAATGCTACCAAAAGACCAGCGCACAAATCGCATTGCGCTGGGCGCTTCAGAAAGGGGTAGCGATTACCACCATGTCTACAAAACAGGAAAACATTCGCGCTAACTTCGATGTTATGGACTTCACCTTATCAAGCATTGAAATGGCGAAAATTGATGCATTAACCGATACCAATATGCGCATAGTGACGAAAGAGCTCTCGCCCTGGGCTCCCGATTGGCAAGAGACTTAACGGCTCTCGCGATAAAGCCAGTTCCTCTGAACTGGCTTTGACGATCACCGGGCGATTCTAACCTTGGTTAAACAGGTTAACGCTATCTGTTATGCGAAGGCTTTTTGAATGTTTAGCATCTCGATGCCACGAACCTGCATAGCGTCGACCGCTAATACATGAGCAGTAGGGTCAATAGTGCAACAACACTCTTCAGTGACTTTCGGGTTGTATTTTTTGGCCGCTGTCGGGCTTACCATCATCCAATACTTGCAGAAATTACGCCTTCACCATGCCTGCCAATTAATTGAGCTAACAGGGAAAGGGATTACCGAGATTTCTTATGAAGTGGGATATCAAGATATCAGTGCTTTTCGGAAGATGTTCTTGCGTGAATTTGGCCTGACACCGACCGAGTTTAGAAGACGTTTTAGTACTAACAGAGTCGCTGCAGAAAATGAGTCCGCATTCTAATTCTGTTGTCCGTTGGCTTCACTCTCTGTTGGCAAAACGCGAAGTACCGATTCACCAAGGTGAGAGACGAAGCCAAGCGTAAGGATGTTTTCAGCAATGGAGAATCTTCAGCCACGCCTGTTAAGCCAATGCCGATTCGGAGACTCTTGCCAGACAATATTCCGAGATCGCTAAGTCTAATTTGGCGACACCGGTTAAATCGCAGATTGTCAGTCCCTTTACCGCACCACGGCCAACCTTTTCCAGTGAAATAGGCTTGATGACCTCATCTATCTCCTGTTCTGATATGCCTTTTAGCTCACCCAAAGTCAAAGACTGACTGATGTCATCGCATATCCAACGATCACTTTCCAACACTAAGGCCTCTTCAAGTTCTCGTTTTTCCTTACTGTCAGACCCCATGGCGATAATCAGTCGATCGCGCTGTTTACCTTCCCCGAGAACAACCTTTCTGTGGAGGACCGGCGTGCGACTGGTCGTTGCAGTGATCACCAAATCTGCTTCTGCTAATGCTGCGCTTTCATCGCCGTAACACTGGATGTCTATGTGGTGAGTTTCGTTTGCCCAGTCAGCAAAACCTTTGAGACCTGCTGCACTTCTGCCAAAACATCGAATTTCACTCGGGCGTCTCACCAGTAGCAAGGCAGAAAGCTGCATTCTTGCCTGCCTTCCAGTACCCACAATCACTGCGACATCGATGTTTTCCGGTGCCAGTAGATCAACGGCATACCCGCCCGCAGCCGCAGTGCGAATTTGAGTAAGATACCCATTATCAGCAAGCACAGCATGTAACTGGCCTGACGTCGAATGATATAGCGCATTCATGCCATGAGTTTGGGAGACACCGCCTCCGTCTAGCCGATAATTTCCTGCCATTTTGACAACGAAATGGGTTTGATCCGCCGAGTAAAACGATTTGACACATAGCAGCCCATTTAATGGCTCCAGCATCATCTGTTGGACCGGAGGCTGACAGGAAAAACTGGCCTCCCCCGACTGAAAAGCCGCCCCCATTTCATAGACGACTGCGCTCGTCAGAACAACGGCATCACGGATTTCTGGTTCATTCAATACAATCATATTTCTGTCGCCTTCAGAGGTTCACGGAAAAATCGCGGTTTCGGCCACTCACAGCGCAGATGACACTTTTGCCTTCTAGCCTTTGATCATCAACCAAGGCCGCAGCAAGTGTGATCGCGCCACAAGGCTCGGTAGCAAGCCCCAGATAAGATTGGAGTATTTTCATTGAGGTGAGCACCTCTTCGTCGGACACGGCTACAAATCGGCTCACACTGCCCTTAACAATCGGCCATGTCAGCTCACCAGGCATTGGGTGTGGCGGCAAAATAGCATCACATATTGAAGGGCGCTGCTGTGCCGCATGTGTCCGCTCCCCATTGAGCATGGAGTGGTACCAGGGTCGCGAAACCTCAGACTCAACGCCAACAATTTCACACTGCGGAAATGACTTGGAGATAGCAATCGAAACACCCGCAATGTAGCCGCCGCCAGAAGCGGGAACGTAACAATAGTCCGGAGAGATTTGATGAAGGAGGCAATAGTCGACCATCTCAAGCCCGCTTGTCCCCTGACCGGCAATGACCTCTGGGTGGTCATAAGGCCGAATCAGCGTCATTCCGTACTCGTTCTGATACTTCTCAGCCAAAGCCTCTCTGGTTTCATTTTCCGGGTCAAACAGCACAACGTCGGCACCCAGCAAGCGTGTGTTTTCAATTTTTATCGCGTTAGCTGTCTTCGGCATAATGACCACACTTTTCACCCCAAATAGCTGCCCCGCATAAGCCACAGCCTGCGCGTGATTACCTGTTGAGAACGCAACCACACCAGCTTTTTTCTGCTCGTTGGTCAAACAGCAAACCGCATTGATCGCGCCGCGCAGTTTAAAGGCGCCTGTCGGACACAAACTGTCCGCCTTAATCAAAGCCTTTCCTTTGAGTTGTTTGTCGAGCAAAGGCGAAGACAGCATGGGTGTTGCGCCCATATAAGGTGCGATGTTTCGTTTCGCATCCATCAACATCTGGTGATTCACTTTCCGTCTCCTTGTTTGTGCCGGCGCTAAATCCGCACCTTTGGATTTTTTGGGTATATTCCGCATCATTCTCGATGCGCTTTCCAATCGTCCTTACCCTTGAAAGTCTAGAGACCAACAGCACGAAAACAATCAGGGTTTCTTGCACAAACACTTTAGAAAAACTTAAATGTGAGGACGAAATGAAACAAAACCTAATGTAAGGACACTGCCGATAACGATGCCTAGCTTTCCATCAATGAACGCACTGCGCGTATTCGCAGCAGTAGGGAAATACCAAAGTATTCAGCAGGCGGCTAAAACACTTCACATCAGCGAGTCCGCGGTTAGCCAGCAAATAAAAAACCTTGAAGAAAGGTTACAGGTGCAACTGATCGAGCGGGTTGGCAGAACCATCAAACTTACCGAAAAGGGAGCGCTGTTCTACCCTTTCATTGACAACGGAATGGTCTGTTTTACCGAAGGGCTCGACGCACTTGAAACCTTAAACCGTGAAAAGCTAGTGACCATTTCAGTGATTCCCTCAATGGCAAAGTGGTTGATCCACAGGCTTCCAGATTTCAAGAAATTTCACCCTGAGATACGGGTTAGAGTTCACTCAAGCAACATTCCCACGAATGAAACCAACACCGAGGTGGATCTCTCTTTGAGATTTGGCCTTGGCAATTACCCTGGAATGACAACAACGCCAATTCTTCATGACAAAATTGTCATTGTAGTTGCACCTTCATTGTTAGCAGAAGGTGCAGGGATAAATCTCTCAGAGTATGCGCTCTCGCTGCCCTGGTTAGGCTATCACGCCAAGGATATTGAAGATGTTAACCAGGCGATCCAGCGATTTACCGATGATAAAACCCAGAATATTAGTAAGTTGGCATCAAAAATAGATGTTCATGACGCTATCTTTGTACTGGAGGCGGCGATTTCGGGTCAAGGTGTTGCGGTAACTAAACATACCTTGGCTCTGCCTTATCTCACCTCATCCAAGCTGCATTGCTTGTTTGAAATGCCGACTTTTACTGCGTTTCGTTACTTCATTGTACACCCCAAAAAGCGCCCGCTGTCTGTAGAGGCTGAAACCTTTCAAAACTGGTTAATGACCGCGCTTCCAGAAGATTTTCCAGAGTTGGTCCTAAGGTCTGTTGACCTTTGATGATGATTTTTGCAGCAGTTTCTGGGGACTTTATACAAGGCAGAGGCTTCGATGTTTAGCTGACATACATGAGAAGCCGATAACGAAGGAGAAAGTCCCCCCACAAACGCTGCCCGATATAATTAAACAATTGGCCTAAAGACCTAACTCGACTCATTCTGCGAAAACCATTGCTGCAAAGATTCGGCCGTGGTCTTGATTGCTTCATTTTTGCTGTCTGATTTTCGGCTGATAATGTACCAGGTTAATGGGAGTCCTTGTTTGGTCACTGATACCGCAGCCACCAGCGCTTGTTTTATCGAACGCTTCAGCGCCCAGCGGGAAAGAATACTCACGCCTAAATCGACAGCAATCATTTCTACGATCGCATCGGTCATCTCCACCACTTGCATGTGTGGAATACGAATACCGGATGGGCGGATAAAGCGCTCGTATTCAAAACCGGGAAGCGCATCCAGACTGTAAGTGAGGTAATCCACATTCACTAGATCCTGCGCTTCTATCCACGGTTTGGAAGTCAGACGGTGATCAGGATGCGTCACCAGCACCAGTTCATCTTCCATCAGGGGTTTGCAATTCAACGCGGGGTTTTCTGAGCGCGCCGGAGAAATGATGATGTCGGTTTTCCCAGTTATCAGGGTAGCTTCGGCATCTCGTGTTGCTGCCGCTACAAAATCGATTTGCAGCTTTTCCCTGCTGAACGCAAGCGATTTTAGAAACCCCGGCACCCAGTGATAGGCAGAGTATTCTGCAATCCCTATTCGCACTAGGTAACTGGCATTGGCGGCGGTGCGCTCGAATTCGTCTTCTGCCCGTGATAGCTCCGGTAGGATGGATGATGCTGTTTGGATCAATGCTTGTCCGGCGGGTGTCGGTTTGAGTTTTCGTCCATCCCGCTCGAAGATCGCGCTGCCTAATCGGCGCTCCGCTTCTGCAAGCCGATGACTCATGGCGGGTTGAGTCACGCCCAGTACGTCTGCCGCCGCACCTAAACTGCCGTATTTTCCAATCGCATCAAGCAACTGCCAATGGCGGATCTCCAGCCTCATACATGCATTCCTTTTATGTATAGTTAGAGTTATTCATTAATCATTCTACATCAAAACCGTTAGCATTCTTCTGTCGCTCTTAGAAAGCATGAGTTTTTAACAACATGGTTCCTTAAAAGCAGGAGGGAAGCAGATGATGGGTATTTGGATGGTACTGGCAGCCGCATTCGGATTCAGTTCGAACCCTTTGCTGGCGCAGTTGTTATTGAGTCAGGGATTCTCGGCGGATTCTATCACTCTGTACCGCTTTGCTATCCCAACACTCTTGATGTTGCTTTTGATGAAAAAGCGCCCTGTGTTTGATGGCGAGTTTCTCCGTTTCGCGGCCGTCGGTGGGCTTTCGGCTATCGGTATGTTGGCCTTTATGACAAGCCTGACCAAGCTCGAACCCAATACGGTGATTTTGACGTATTACGCCTACCCCATGTTCGCGATTTTGCTGGGCTGGCTTTGCTTCAACAAAACCATGAGCCGCAACCGGATGATCGCGGCCATGCTGATCGCTATCGCTGTCGGCGTCATGCAAGACGCTCAGGGTTTCAATGCGTCCTGGTTAGATTTGTTGGTTTGTCTTGCTGCACCCGCGTCGTTTGCAGTGGTGATCAATATGTTTTCTCTGCCAGAGAAAAATCACGATGCCGCAGCCAGAATGTTCGCGGCCTTGTTGGGGAATGTTGTCGTCCTTGTGCCTATTACGCTGTTTAGCCAACAGGCGTTTTCGTTGCCCTCTACGCTTGAGCAACTGGGGCTTGTTTTGGCACTCGGCGTGCTTTCTGCGGCCCTGCCCCAATACTTGTTTTCACGCGGCGCGCAGCTAGCGGATATGGAGAAAACCACCATGGTCAGCAGCTGTGAAGTGGTGTTTGCGTTAGGGTTAGGGTGGTTTTTTCTGGGTGATGCATTACGCATGAACGACCTAATGGCAACCACACTGATTTTGCTGGCGGGGTTGATTCGATATGAAGGCATACCAGTACCAATGGATAGTGATAGTGATGGGCGAGCCAAGGAAACCAGCTCAGCTCTTGTCTCCCATAGCACGGAAAACCATTCAGCCTGATGTTTGCGTATTTGAGGTCTTTACTGATTTCAGATAAAAAAATACCGCTCACAAGGAGCGGTATTTTCATTTATTGCATCATGAACTGGGTTTAAGCGATGTCGAAACGGTCTGCGTTCATCACTTTGGTCCATACAGCAACGAAGTCCTTCACGAATTTCTCTTTGCTGTCGTCCTGCGCGTAGATTTCTGCATACGCACGCAGGATGGAGTTTGAACCGAACACCAAATCAACACGGCTTGCGGTGTATTTCACTTCGCCGCTCTTACGTGAAACGATGTCGTAAGAGTTACGGCCCGTTGGTTTCCACGCATAGTTCATGTCGGTCAGGGTCACGAAGAAATCGTTACTCAGGGTGCCGACGCGATCTGTAAATACGCCGTGTGCAGAGTCACCGTGGTTGGTACCCAGAACACGCATACCACCCAGCAGCACTGTCATCTCTGGTGCGGTTAAGCCCAGCAGCTGTGCACGGTCCAGCAGCATTTCTTCTGGCGCGACAGCGTAGTGCTGTTTCTGCCAGTTGCGGAAACCATCTGCCAGCGGTTCCAGCACAGCGAAGGATTCCACATCAGTTTGTTCTGCCGTTGCATCACCACGACCTGCTGCGAATGGCACTTCCAGTTCGAAACCAGCAGCTTTCGCGGCTTGCTCCACACCCAGGTTACCCGCCAACACAATCACGTCTGCGACGCTGATACCGAACTCGTCCGCGATTGGCTCAAGCACAGACAGCACTTTTGCCAGACGCTCAGGCTCGTTGCCCTGCCAGTCTTTCTGAGGCGCAAGGCGTATACGTGCGCCGTTTGCACCACCACGTTTGTCAGAGCCGCGGAAGGTGCGTGCGCTGTCCCACGCAGTAGATACCATTTCACTGATAGACAGGCCGCTTTCTGCGATTTTCACTTTCACAGCTGCAACATCGTAGTCCGCTTTACCTGCTGGGATTGGGTCTTGCCAAATCAGATCTTCTGCCGGTACATCTGGACCCACATAGCGAGATTTAGGCCCCAAATCACGGTGCGTCAGTTTGAACCAGGCACGCGCGAACACTTCTGAGAAATAAGCCGGGTCAGCATGGAATTTCTCCGAAATCTTGAGGTAATCCGGGTCGATTTTCAGCGCCATGTCAGCATCTGTCATCAATGGGTCATGACGAATGCTTGGGTCTTCCACGTCTACCGGCTTGTCTTCTTCTTTAATATCGACAGGTTTCCACTGCCACGCACCTGCTGGGCTCTTAGTCAGTTCCCACTCATGCTTCAACAGCATGTCGAAGAAGCCGTTGTCCCATTGCGTTGGGTTGGTCGTCCACGCCCCTTCAATACCACTGGTGACGGTGTCGCGACCCACGCTGCGGGTCGTGTGGTTCTGCCAACCCAAGCCTTGCTCATGGATATCTGCGCCTTCTGGCGCTGGGCCCAGATTTGCCGCATCGCCATTACCGTGTGCTTTACCTACGGTGTGGCCGCCTGCTGTCAGCGCAACGGTTTCTTCATCATCCATGCCCATGCGAGCAAATGTCACACGCATATCCTGCGCGGTTTTCAGAGGATCTGGGTTACCGTCTACCCCTTCTGGGTTAACGTAGATAAGCCCCATCATCACGGCAGCCAGTGGGTTTTCCAGATCGCGCTCGCCTTCTGCCGCGTAGCGACCATTCTCACCGCCGCTTGGTGCCAGCCACTCTTGCTCTGATCCCCAATAGATGTCTTTTTCTGGGTGCCAGATATCTTCACGGCCAAACGCAAAGCCAAAGGTTTTCAGACCCATGGACTCATAAGCCATGTTACCCGCCAGGATCATCAGATCACCCCAGCTGATTTTATTGCCGTACTTTTGTTTGATAGGCCAAAGCAAGCGGCGTGCTTTATCCAGGTTGGCGTTGTCTGGCCATGAGTTCAGGGGAGCAAAACGCTGGTTACCTGTGCTCGCACCACCGCGGCCATCACCGATACGGTATGAACCTGCTGAGTGCCACGCCATGCGGATCATTAAACCGCCGTAGTGACCCCAATCGGCAGGCCACCATTCCTGACTTTCTGTCATCAGCGCTTTCAGGTCAGTTTTCAGCGCTTCTACATCAAGCGTTTTGAGTGCCTCTCGGTAATCAAAGTCTTCACCAAGAGGGTTAGATTTGTTGTCGTGCTGATGGAGGATGTCCAGGTTGAGCGCCTTCGGCCACCAGGCCACGTTTGAGGTTCCGGTACTTGTCATTGCGCCATGTACTACAGGACATTTTCCTGATGCATTGTGTTTATTGTCCATAATCCCGCCTTTTGTTTATTGTCTCTTTTGGTTTAAAGGTAGTCTGCTACTTACCTCAGCAATGCATCAAAAATAATCCCTTATTGATAATGGTAACAATTGCTTTTTCCTATACCTGCAATTGGCTTGATCTATGTTAATTTTTGGAGGGGTTTTGGACACTTTTAATACACTGTATTCTGTCGTAAAGGAAGTGCTGGAGAGCGCGGGTAGGTGTTTGGAGCTGGTCTGTGCCGGTGGAAGCGAGTAAAAATTTGGATGTTGAGAAAAAGGCCACTTCACGTAGGGCATGAAGCAGCCAATGACATTATTTATCTACGTCATTTATCTGTATCGCCAGCCACACCTTCATGTGAAAGGTCGCCTGAAAGCTCTGCTTGGATTTCCGCCAGGCTTTCTTTTTCAGCCGCTACGATTTTGCCGCTGACTGCGTCTACTTCCACTTCGTATGCCTGCTCGCCAGATCTGACAAACACGTCCCACTGAGTATCTGGTTCGTCAAAACGGATACCTAGCACTTCAACGCCCACTTCCGCCAGCGCTGCTTTGATTGCCGCTTCTTCAGTAATCAATTTGGCGTCTGCTGCGTAGCTTGAAACGCTGAATGCGCCCACAGAAGCCAGAAGTGCACTACCTAAAATCAGTTTTTTCATTTGTCTGTCCTTAACGTTATTTTCACCAAGAGAGCCTTGCCTCGGAGGTTGTTGAAGGTTTGAAAATCTGAGAGCGCCTTCAGCAAAATGGGCAATGCCTCACATCAGTCGTGACAGAGTAAAAGCAGTGGTGTGAAAAAAATGTGAAAGCGCTTTTTCACATTTTTCCACAGCGTGCTTACAGAGGAAGAGAAAGCACTTAAGCGATTGAAGGAAGTGAAAATAATAGAAAAAGACAGACACATAAGATGTTGTGAATTGGGCACAACATGTATTGACTTGCTGTGTCTGTCTTAAATTTCTCTACCAATATTTAGGTTAAGCAGAGAGTTCTTTTCGGATGATTTCCGCACCTGCACTCAGTGCATTGAGCTTGGCTGTTGCCACTTCGCGGGAAAGCGGTGCCATACCACAGTTGGTGCATGGGTAGAGTTTATCGGCATCAACATATTTCAGCGCTTCGCGCAGCGTGTCAGCCACTTCTTCCGGTGTTTCGATAGTGTTTGTCGCCACATCAATGGCACCTACCATGACTTTCTTACCGCGGATGAGCGACAGCAATTCGATTGGCACGCGGGAGTTATGACATTCCAGCGAGATAATATCGATGTTGGATTGCTGCAGCTTTGGAAAGACTTCTTCGTACTGTCGCCACTCTGAACCCAGCGTCTTTTTCCAGTCGGTGTTGGCTTTAATGCCGTAGCCATAACAGATGTGAACAGCAGTTTCACATTTCAGCCCTTCGATGGCGCGTTCCAACGTGGCAATGCCCCACTCGTTCACTTCATCAAAGAAGACGTTAAATGCAGGCTCATCAAACTGGATGATATCCACGCCGGCCGCTTCCAATTCTTTCGCTTCCTGGTTCAGGATTTTCGCAAATTCCCACGCGAGCTTTTCGCGGTCTTGGTAGTAGCCATCGTAAAGGGTATCGATCATGGTCATAGGACCTGGCAGCGCCCATTTGATTGGCTTGTCGGTTTGCTTGCGTAGGAACTTCGCATCTTCTACAAACACGGACTTTGGACGGGAAACTGGGCCAACCACCGAAGGCACACTCGCTTCATAACGGTTTCGGATTGTCACAGTTTCGCGCTTTTCAAAATCAACGCCATTTAAATGTTCAATAAACGTCGTCACGAAGTGCTGTCGTGTTTGTTCGCCATCGCTGACAATATCGACGCCTGCGACTTGTTGTTCCTGCAATGCCACACGAAGCGCGTCTTGTTTGCCATCAATTAATGCATCACCTTCTAATTTCCATGGTGACCATAGTTTTTCTGGTTCTGCCAACCACGAAGGTTTCGGTAAGCTTCCTGCTGTTGAAGTCGGTAATAGTATTTTCATAATAAATGCTGTCTTTTCTCTTTATTTGTTATTGTTTGATCGTAATTAGGCGTAATTCGCAGACCATTGCTCCAGAACATTTTGGTAAGGCTTGATGAAGTTTTCTTCTGCAAACTTACCTTGTTCAATCGCTAATCGGCTGCGCTCTTCACGGTCATATACAATTTGCGTTAAAGAGTGGTCAGCATTTTTCAAGTTTGGCTGATAACGTTTTCCGGCCACTGCGTTGGCATTGTAAATTTCAGGGCGATAGATTTTCTGGAATGTTTCCATGGTGCTAATTGTGCTGATTAACTCAAGGTTGGTGTAATCATTCAGCAAATCGCCAAAGAAATAGAAAGCTAAAGGTGCAACGCTGTTTGGCGGCATAAAGTAGCGAACCTGAAGGCCCATTTTCTTGAAGTATTGCTCGGTGAGTGAAGACTCATTTGGCTGATATTCCACGCCCAGCACTGGGTGCTGGTTCTCTGTCTGACTGTAGACTTTGTTGTCTGACACACTCAAACAGATCACTGGCGGCTTCTTGAAGTTTTGCTTGTAAGCCTCTGAGTTCACGAAGTGTTTGAACAGCTTGCCGTGCAGCTCACCAAAGTTCTCTGGGATGCTGAACTTAGGCTGGCCCTTGTTGTGATCAAGAAGCAGAACACTGAAATCATAATCACGCACATAAGATGAGAAGTTGTTACCCACAATACCTTCAATGCGCTCGTTGGTTTGGCGATCAAGAATGTTGGTTTTCAGAATCTCAATAGACGGGAATGCCTCACCACTGCCTTCGATATCCATATCAACGGAGATAATTTCCAATTCAACAGAATAACGATCGCCTTTTGGGTTATCCCAATTAGCGAGAGAGTTAAAGCTGTTATCAATCATTCGCAGTGCATTGCGCAGATTACTCTGACGACTATCTCCTCGCGCTAAATTGGCGAAGTTAGTGGTAATTCGGGTGTTGTCTTTTGGCTGATAGTTTTCATCAAAACTAATGCTGTTAATCGCGAACGTAAAATTCTTATTCATGGTGATCGGGTTCCTGATCTAAAGCTGACTTAATTCCTTACTGTTACTGGGCTTTATTTTTGATTGTCACTTTCCCAGTCAGTCGTATTCACTGTTTTTCAGTGATACTTGCATAGTGAGATTTATACGTGCCTCATGGATTTAATGAAAACTCTTTTCCTTCACCTTCATCATGAGAAATCTTCATGATCTATTTTTATTTGTTCGTGTAGGATTTCAGCCTCTTGAAAATAAGCAGAGATGAAATGGATGAGTGATTTGCTTTTATTGTTTATATATTGTGCGCTGCTCGGCAGCGGCGTAGGTTTTCTGGCGGGATTGTTAGGTATTGGCGGCGGGTTGGTGATTGTGCCAATTCTCAGCGTGATTTTGCTTCACTTTGACGTATTGCCAGCACAGCAGGTCGTGGTTGCGGCCATCGCGACTTCATTAGCCTCTATACTCTTTACTTCTACTTCTTCGGCTATCGCTCATCATAAAAACGGTAATGTTCCTTGGGATTTGGCCCCTTGGATCATGACTGGGGTGGCGCTTGGCGCACTTATCAGCGGTTTTCTGGCCGCCTTGTTACCTGAGCAAATAGTTCGCATGGTGTTTGCGGTGAGTGTGGTACTCATTGCATTGAAGATGATTTTCAGCGGCAAGAGCGATGATGACGCTGAGCGTAAACTGCCAAACAAACCCCTACTGACTTTCTTCACCACGATTGTCGGTGGCCTGTCGGCCATGATTGGTATCGGCGGTGGCGCCCTTTTGGTGCCTATGTTGAGCTTCTTTTCTATCGACATGAAGAAAGCGATTGGTTGTGCCTCAGCCTGTGGCATCGTTATCGCTTTGTTTGGTTCGGTGGGTTACATCACATCTGGCAGTGCCCACTTTGCATTGAGCGACGGTTTCGCTGGCTTTGTGTATTTACCTGCGCTGCTGGGTATCGTCTGCACGTCTTGGTTCACTGCGCCTTTAGGCGCGAAGGCGACCCAAACCTTGCCTGTTGCCACGATAAAGAAAGTCTTCGCGCTACTTTTGTTGGCGATGGCGGCGAATATGGCGCTACGTTAAACGAAACTAAGGGGGAAAGATCGTCGGTATCTTTCCCTTTGTTTTCTCTCCACCTGCCTTTTGCTTCCTTTTTAGCTTCTTTTCCTGGGTCTCTTTTCAAAGTTACCGCTCTCTTTTATTTGCGATTGATTCTCATTTACATTAATTTGTATTTTTAATAATTCAATCAATAAATAACCTCTCTAATGGTTCAGTACACCTCTTGAAATTGTTATATCATAACAATTAATGTCAGCAGAATTCGATATAGTGCTTTCTTTTCAAAGTTTTAAAGGGAAACAGTTTTGGGTGTTTTTGCTTCTTGTCCTGGCTTTTGGATTGAGCACGGTTTCTGTGCTCCATGCATTGGAACACCATGAAGACATTCACGCAGGACATCAATGCACGATCTATGAGTCGATTCATCACGCTGTTTTGCACGCTGACTCGGACGTTTTGATTTTGCCGGAACCTCAACCAGTTAGGTCATTCGAAGATAAAACCACATTGAGAACGGCAAGTGTTCGCCCGAGAACCCGCTCTCCCCCAGTATCCTAAAGCACTCTCCTTTTAATACATGTAATACATCACTCAATTTTTTATGACGTTAAGGAATACGTTAGGGACTGTTATGACTGAAATTTCGTACGCCAATGTGGCAAAGAAGAAGAAAATGGTTCGACTGGGCGTGCTCGCCGCAGTTGTTATTGCGGGTGCTGCGTTCTGGTTTTCAGGGCAAAAAACAACGGAACTGACACAAGATAAATCCAACACCTTGTCCATCAGTGGTCCTTGGGAGATAACCAGCTTGGACCCTTCTAAACAAGGCTACATTCTCACCCGTATGCAGGTGATTGAGACATTATTGAACGTTGACCAAAACGGTAACATCACGCCGGGACTAGCTTCAGAATGGACAGTTAGCGACAACGGATTGGATTGGACGCTCACCATTAAAGATGGCGTGACCTTTCATGATGGTACGCCAATGGATATCGAGGCTGTAGTAAACAGCTTAAACCAGTCTTTGGCTAAACACGGTACGCTGGGTAAAGCCTCTATCAAACGCATTGATGCGTTGGGCAACAATCAGGTTGTGTTCAGCCTGAATGAACCTTATGTCGCCTTCCCTGCCTTGCTGACCAACTATTCAACAGCGATCGTGGCACCCTCTTCTTTCAAGGAAGATGGTCAAGTTGAAACCCTGTATGGTACAGGCCCTTATGAAATGGCTAACTTCCAACCACCGCATAAGCTATTGGTGAAGAGGTTTGATGGTTACTGGGGCGATAATGCCAACATCCCCTTTGCTTCTTATCTGACGGGTCACCGCGCGGAAAGCCGGATCCTGCAAGCGAAATCCGGTGAAGCAGACATTGTTTTCACACTCGACCCATCTATGCTCCCGCAACTTGATGGCGCGGATCAGGTTAACGTTCATAGTAACCTCATCCCTCGAACGCTGTTTGTGAAGCTCAACAATGGGCATCCATTCTTGAAAGAAACCGAAGCACGTAAAGCACTTAGTATGGCGATTGACCGCAGTGGCATTGCAAAGAATGTACTTTATGCAGAAGGTTCTGAAACCGCGCAACTGCTTCCTAGCTCGATGTCCAAGTGGTATCTCGATGGTGTCACCAATCAAGAATATGACCTGAGCGAAGCAAAAGCGTTACTTGCAGGTCTTGGTTGGGAGTTAAACGAAGCCGGCGTGCTGGAGCGCGATGGCAAACCTTTCAGATTGACACTGATCACTTATGCGGACCGTCCTGAGCTTGCTACAGTCGCAACTGCCATTCAGGCGCAATGGGCTGAGCTTGGTGTGGATTTAAAAGTAGATATTACCAACTCAAGTATGATCCCTGCCGGTCATACGGATGGCTCATTGGAAGTGGCGTTGATTGCACGTAACTTTGGTTTTATCGCAGATCCTCTGCCAATCATCAGCACCGATTTTTCTAATGGTGGCGGTGATTGGGGCACCATGAACTGGCAAAACGCCGACGTTGACGCCGCGATTGCGGAGCTGGTGCAAACGCAGGATGCAGAAAAAAGCCTGATGCTCAGTCAGAAAGTCGCGAAGGCCATTCATGACGATTATCCTGTGCTGCCGATTGCGAGCTACAGCCAACACACATCGGTCAATAGTCGTGTTGCCAACTTCAGTTTCGACCCGTTCGAGCGCGACTACTTCATCAATCAAATGGACATTAAGTGATCATGATTTCGCTGATAAAAAAGCGGCTGATCCAGCTTGTTCTTGTAGCGTGGGGGGTTGGCACCCTCACGTTCATTATGATGAGGAGCCTGCCGGGTGACATGGCGTATCGCATTGCCGCCAGTCGTTATGGTCAGGATAATGTGGATTCCAACGCCGCAGAGTTAGTGCGTAATGAACTTAACCTCGACCAAGGCTGGTTTAGCAGTTACGTCAGTTGGCTGACTGACTTGCTCCAGTTCAATCTTGGGAACTCTCTGGTGAGTGGTTTACCTGTGAGCGGTGAAGTCGCGCATCAATTGGGGTATTCGTTGTTGCTGGCAGTAGCAGGCATTTCCCTTTCTGTGCTGATTGCCATTCCCCTCGGTATCTGGTCTGCCAAAAAAGGGGGAGCCGTCAATACCACGCTTGTCTGGCTTTCGACCTTCACCAAAGCGTTGCCTGTTTTTGTGTTGGGTTTGGTGCTGATTTTGGTCTTCGCCATGAACTTCACGGTTCTTCCAGTCGCAGGTTTTGGGACCTGGCAGCATTTAGTCTTGCCTGCCCTCACGCTCGCTATTAGCTTGGCCGCGGTATCTAACCGTGTCGTGCATGTCAGCGCACTCAAGGTGTTTCGTTCTTCCCTCTATCAATTTTCACGCATTAAAGGTTTAACCGAATCGCAGACGTTTTTGCGCCATGGCGTTCGCAATATGGCGGTGCCCGTGGTGGCGTTTATCGGCATCCAGTTAGTCGCGGTGATTGAAGGGATTGTGATGATTGAATCGCTATTCTCTTGGCCGGGCGTCGGGCACGGTTTGGCACACGCTATTTTTGCCCGCGATATTCCTGTGATTCAGGGCTGTGCACTAACCATGGGAGTTTTGTTTGTGGTATTGAATGGCCTGATTGATATCGCCTGCTATTTGATTGATCCAAGGGGGCGACAAGAACAATGATTAAAACATTATCTGTCAGCCAAAAAGCAGGTATTTCGATCTTGCTGTTCCTGTTCGGCTTTTCACTGTTGACCGGGTTACTCTCGCCCTATTCGATTGACCAGCAGAATCTCTCAGCAACCTTGATGGCACCCAGCAGTGAACATTGGCTCGGCACTGACCATTTTGGCCGTGATATGGCGACCCGACTAGCCAGCGCGATTGGTTTGTCTTTCTCACTAAGCGTGTTGTGTGTCATCACCGCTTCCGTGCTGGGCGTCAGTCTTGGTGTGCTTTCCGCCTGGGCTGGCGGCAAAGTGGAGCAAATGTTGGATATCGTCGTCAATACGCTGTTGGCTTTGCCGGGATTGGTTCTGGTATTGCTGCTGGCTGCTATCGCTCCAGGCTCGTTCGTCATGCTGTACCTCGCTATTTCGCTGGTTCAGTGGGTTGAGTATTACCGAGTCACCCGTGCCATTACCCGCGCACAGGTGGGTAGCCCAGAAAGACAACTTTCCGCCATGATGGGATTTGGGAAGTGGTATCAGTTTAAACGCCATATCCTGCCAGCCATTCTTCCTTCAGTAATGACCATGGCAGCATTTGGCGGCGCTAACGCGGTTCTTATGATGGCATCGCTCGGCTTCGTTGCTGTCGGTATTCAACCGCCCCTTGCTGAACTTGGCTTAATGAGCGTCGAGCTATTCCCTTATTCCGTCAATTCCCCTTGGGCACTCGCGCAGCCATTGGTTGCCGTTGCACTGCTGGTATTGGGTTTTCATCTACTTACGGGGGCAGGTCGTGAAACCGCTGATTCAACTGAATGATCTTTCAATAACGGTTGGAGATACCCTATTGATCCAACCCGTTTCGTTAACCTTGTATCAAGACAGGCCGTTAACGATTCTCGGTGAAACAGGTTCAGGAAAAAGTCTGTTAGCACAGGCCATTATTGGAACTTTACCCGAGACACTCTCTCAGCACGGCGACGTGGAAATTCTGGAACAACAGCTTGAAGGGGATGCGCTGAAAGCACTTTGGGGAAAGGAAATCATTATGCTGCCGCAAGAGCCTTGGCGGTCACTGGACCCGCTGATGCGCGGCTATCAACAGGTTTCAGAAGTGTATGAATGTGTGCACGGTAATAGTCCTGAAGCCGCTTTCAACATGGCCATTGAAGATCTCGATGCAGTCGGATTGAAACAAAGTGCGATGAAAAGACCGGGCGAACTTTCAGGCGGTATGGCTCAGCGCTTAGCCGTTGTCGCTGCGAAAGCTGGCGGCGCTAAACTCATTCTGGCAGATGAGCCCACCAAAGGTCTTGATGCCAGTCGCCGTGACGATATCACTCGCTTGCTTAGAGAAAGTGCTCAAGGTGGAGGTCTGCTGACCATTACCCATGATATTGAAGTTGCCCGCCAGTTACAGGGAGACATCATGGTGATGAGAAACGGTGAGCTACTTGAAAAAGGCACGGCCTCTCAGGTACTTGAGAACCCTCAGCATGAGTACACCAAAGCACTGATAGCCGCTGACCCGTTACATTGGGATAAACATACCGATGCCAATCCATTCACTGACCCTGTGATTAGCGCTGAATCGCTATCCATTGGGCGGGGAGGCAAAGCACTGGCGGAGGATTTGTCTTTCGCACTTCATGCTGGAGAAGTGATGGGCGTTGTAGGTGACAGTGGTTGCGGCAAAAGCACCTTGGGCGATACCTTGCTGGGTTTGCTGCCTGCCGTGAAAGGCAGTATCTCTAAACGGAAGCCAAACACCGCACCTTATCAGTGGCAAAAACTGTTTCAGGATCCGCCTTCAGCGGTCACTTCAAGCGTCACCTTAGGTACTTTACTCGAAGATTTGGTTTCGCTGCACAATCTCGATCGCACCAAAATCCCGCCGTTAATGGATAAGCTCAACCTCTCACCGGAGCTACTCGAAAGGAACAGTCTTTCAGTTTCAGGCGGCGAGTTACAGCGCTTTTCCATCTTGCGCGCGTTGTTGCTTGAGCCTGTGTTTTTGTTTGCTGACGAGCCGACATCGCGACTCGACCCTATCACTGCTATGGAGGTCACCGATGTGCTGATCACTTTGGCGAAGGAGCAAGGATGTGCGCTTCTGCTTGTGAGTCATGACAAACACCTTGTCGAAAAGCGCTGCGATTCGGTGATTAAGATGAGCTAGTCTCTCAAACCTCAGGCTCTTCCAACCAAACGGGGCGTCGCTTAATCGCCCCATTTTTTCTCTACAAGCTTTGCTCGCGATTGGACAGGAATCCACTGCCTTTGTGCGTTGTAAGTTCCAATCCCATGATTTAATTCATGAAACATTCCCGATTCATCCACAATTGAGACCCGCTTCGAATATGCATCTTTTCACCCAATGTTAAATTCACCAACTGATTCTCTATGAAGCCAGGGAGACTTCAGCTACTCGCTTTTAGCGGTTGGACAACATCGAACTCTCCCGCTCTTCCAAAATGACATGTGGTTTACCGATGAAAAGACTCTTTGTTGCTTTACTCCTTTTTAGCTGCCATTCCTTTGCTGATAACTACTTCTATGCAGGCACCAATCTCTCTGTTTACGACGATACGGAGCTGAAATACAACGATCTTAAGGTGGATGAAAACAACGCATTCGGCCTGAGCGGTTTTTTTGGGTATGGTCTGGAAATTTCAACGGGCATGGAGCTTGGGCTGGAAGTGGAATACCAACACTTCGGTAAAGCGGAATTCGCGCAAGATGTTTCCATGGACGGCGAAGCCTACTATTTCAACTTAAGACCAAAATGGGTTGAGCCAGGAAACAATCTCTACAGTGCTTTGATCCTGGGTGTCGGCGGAATTAAAGCTCAAACCGATATTTACGGCGTTTCCCGCTCACAAACTGAGTTGGCTTATCAGGCAGGCTTCGAGCTGGGGTATATGTTCGACCAATTGGATGTTGGCATCGGCTATCGTTACCAAACCGGCGATTTCAATGACGTAGACCTGTCGATTCAAGGCGTATTGCTGACTGCGCGTTATAACTTCTGAATCAAATCGTCTTAGGGTCAGATTCGGTCAGTTTTGACTGAGTCTGACTTGTTTTGATATCCACCTACCTATCAAGCCCTCTTCGAGATTTAATGAAGCCCGTTTTATCCAACCATCGCCTAGTATTGCGCTCTGCGGTTCACTCTGATGTCGACGATTTGTTTGAAATTTATGGTAACGATCAAGTCATGGAGTTTGCGTCTGACCCTGTGTTCACCTCGATCGAAATGGTTCATCAAATGCTTGAAAGCGTGGCTCGGTTGGAAGCCACAGAAGAATCCTTTGAATGGGCGATTGTTGAGAAAGCTTCAAACAAAGTAATTGGGACCTGCGGATTGCATAGTTTTAGCGAAGACCGCTCTGAATGCGAAGTCGGTTGTTTATTAAACGCTGCTCACTGGAACAAGGGTTTGATGTCTGAAGCATTGCCGCTTCTGTTTGGGTTTGCTGGCTCAGTGGGTGTTAAGGCGTTGATCGCTGATATCAATAATGACAACGTTCGTTCCATTGCCCTGTTCGAAAAACTTGGTTTTCAAGTCAATGGAAAAGATTGCCAATTTGTACAATACCAAAAACATACCGGCAGACAACCTGGTTGTTAGCTGCCGGTAACTAGCTCGGTGACCGAAGTCGCCTCTGCTGAGGAGACTAACTGGATGAGTTATTTTTTCAGTTCACTCCTGACTGTCTGCATTTTATTACCAGAAAGGTATCCGTCCTTGTATTGTTTTAACGCTTTCAAAGTCGGAAGCTCAATCATGCTTACATCAGATGCTTCCATCGCGCTTTCAATGACTCGATGCAGTTTCGTTTCATTGTCGTTTTCATCACTCTGAACTTTCACGACAGTTTGGAAATAGACAGGGGCTTTTTTCTTTCCCTCATTTAAATAGTTTTGGGCAACATAATAGATCGCATTGGTGTCATCAAAGAATGCGGCATTGTTATCTTTAGTTTCTTTATGCTCCAAACTGTTGTTGCCAATAATGCAGTTATCATTTTTTCGGCACGTATTGACAATTTTTCTCATTTTATCCTTAGCAAGCGGCCAGTCTTCCGTCAGTTTTTCACCCTCTGGAGGAGCAATCCCTGCATGGTTTGAATAGTCATTGAAGTGTGCGCGGGCAACAGATACCCATGTGTTTTCCCATGCGTTTGCAACGATGTTTATTTGCTTTTTCTGGCAACTAAAGTCTTCTTCGAACGTCAGCCCGGCAGACATCAGTACACCGATATTCGTTAAGCCATCGTTACGATCCACATAGTTGTCCCCATTCTCTGCACGGTGCATGTCAGCACTTTTCATCATGCAGGCGGTAATTGAAACCTCTCTGAGGATTTCATTGCGCACATGGTCTTCATCGCCTTCTGGCTTGGCATCAAACTCTTCAGCAAGTGCTTGATGTAACGTCTTATATTTGTCTAGAAATGCATCTTTCCAGAAGTGCGGCAGCATACCGTCTCGACCTTTTCCTACCTCAGCATAGGCAACGTAAGTCGATCCGATATCCGGGTTATCCAGGATATGGTCTGGGCTATACTGGCCAGCAAACACTCTTAACTTAGCGCCCAAATTCACACCATTAGCCTCGTTATAGTCTTTGATGTCATTTAAGGCGTCTTCAATCAATTGGAAATCATAAACGCCATCTTCAGGTTCGAGAGTCGCCCACTCAGCCTGAATCACTACACCGTCTACATACTTTGCCCAATCAGTAGGCTTGTTTTTATCTTCCTTACCAGGCTTATCATAACCATTTCTTTCGCCAATCGATTTACCGACATCACCACGAGTGATAAAACCTTCCAGGATCGCTTTACTTGGTTCAGCCAAAGCTGCACCTGAAACCAGTGTTACCAGTGCAACTCCAATTCGTAGTCCTTTACAGATATTGTCCATAATTCCCTCAAAAAATATTACAAGTGCCAAATGCCTTTATATATGAGACGCAGTATCAGCATCGGGAATTATGAAACCACATTCAAAATGACATCCATCGACTCACTTTTGAGACAATAAGAATCTAAATATATTGATTTGATAATTATGTTAGAAAGCAGCATGACTACCCAAGATATTAATCATATGAAATTCACTATATATTTGGTTTTATGGATTCTAATAATCACTTCAAGCACACTTTAATCGACTAATTATTCTTATCTAGTTTTCTGTTTATTACGTATTATTTTTGATACATAGGTGGTTGATAGTTCAATGACGTATCGTTTTTCATAAAAATATTGCTTGCCACCAAACTCCCGACGCAAACAAACCCCAGCGCGGACATAGTCATTGCATCCGGCACTTCGTTGAAGATGGGAATAGACAGCAAAGTCGCGATCACCGGTGTCGCACTGCCGAATGCTGCACTTCGCTCTGCCCCGAGTTGTTTAACGGCATACAGATAAGTGCAAGACGACACTATCCCTGCCCCGACACCTTGCAACAAGGTATGGGTAAACACTTGCTGCCATGGCCAATGTGATACAGAAGTCTGATGGAGTGTGCTTGGCAACCATCCAATGGTGACCGCCACAAACAAAACCAAACAAGACATGATGGCTAGCACGCCGGAACACGCGAGGGCATTGAGGTTCGCTACCCGCGCACTAATCGTGAAAATGGCCCACATCAAACTGCCCAACAAAAAGAGAAGATGCCCTTTGGACTGCGCCCAGTCATAGGTACCTTCGGAACTGCTGATATTGCTCAAGAGAAACAGAGCGGTGCCTATCGCGATTGCAGCAAGTCCAAGTTTGCGGTGTGTGCTTAATGGCTGCTGATAAAAGAGCACTGCAATAGCGGTGACAAACAAAGGCAAAGTTCCCGGCACGAGCGCACTACCGTGAGAAACTGGGACATATTGCATCGCGTTACTTGCCACCAGAAGATACGGTAGCCCGCTGCCGACAAACATACCCAGCATATATTTGGCCGGAATAGCCGCGATTTGCTCTCGTGCCTGATAGACAAAAGGAGTCAGTAACAGTGCAGGAACCAGGAAGCGCATCAGTGCCAGATCAGCAGGCAGCAAATCTGAATTCGCGCCACCTTTTAGAGAGAGGAAAAAACCTGCCCAAACCAGTAGCGTTGCCATCATCGACAAGTAACCTGCCGTCTTGCTCTGTGTCGTTCCGTTTTCTGCGTTCGAAGCCATCACTGTTCATCTCTGTCCTTGATGTTGAATAGCTATTATCTGGCACAGCGATTAGCGTTAGTTGGCAACTTTTCATATCAATTACACAAAAATTGATGGTTTCCGCTAATATTTACATAATTCTTGATTAATAAAAGCACGAATACATGGATCGTATTGATAAACAGCTTCTGGAGCTGATGCAAAAGGACGCGAGACTGACAACAGCAGAACTTGCAGATTTGGTTGGTCTTTCCCCCTCCCCTTGCGCAAGACGTATTAAAAGGCTGGAGAAAGAAAAGATTGTCGCGGGTTATCACGCTTCGTTAACGCGGGATAAAGTTGGCATTGCAATGACAATGTTTGTGGAAGTCAGCCTGAACAATCACCAAGTGACATCAGTAGATGATTTTGAACAAGCGATTGGTGATATGCAGGAAGTAGTCAGCTGCCATGTCGTCTCTGGCGCTTATGATTATCTGCTGGAAGTGGTGGCTAAAGATCTGAGCGGCTATGAGCAATTCACCCGAAAACTGCAATGCCTACAAAACGTGAAAGACATTCATACACAGCTCGCGACTCGTAAAGTGAAAGACCGTGGGGCGTTGCCGATTTATGTCTAATAGCGCGGCTAGAGTTTAGTACGGTAATACTTCACTCGACGTTCTTTGCCCTGCATGCGATTGGTTCGTGTGTCAGTATATTTCACACCCAGTTTGTTAATCACAGACTGGGACTGCTGGTTCTCTTCCAGGTGCATGACTTCCAAATACCTCATGCCGAGGTGTTCTTTCGCAAAATCCACCAAGGCACGCGACGCTTCATAGGCATAACCGTTTCCCCAGTAAGGCACGCCTATCCAGTAACCTAGAACGCCTACGCCTTCTTCAATGCTAGGAAAACTGACGGTGCCGATAAGCTGTTGATCGCTTTTCAATGTGACCGCATAAACAGCACCCTTGCCTGATTCCCATTTGGCCTGATGAGTGGCTATCCAAGTCTTTGCCATGTTTAGTTCGTAAGGATGGGGAATATTGGCGGTCATATCGGCAATGCGTTTATCGCCCGCTAATTGAGCAACGATTTCACTATCTTCTTCTGCAAACGGGCGAAGGGTGAGGCGTTCAGTATCAATGTTAGGTTGGCTATTCAATTTAAACCCACTTCTTAACTCACTAATTTTTAGATGATTATTCAGTACCACAAAGAAAATGTACACCCAACTAGATAGATATCATCATTTGTTGACCATTCGACCCCCTAGTTATGGTTAAAAGCGACCTACGCGGTCCGCATTTACTGCCTTTTGCGGGCCGCGAGCGCCAAAACTGAAAATGAGGATCCAAATGATGAGCAGAGTAAAACAAGAAGTTGAACACGCGAATCAAGAATACGTAGCGAATTTTGGGGATAAAGGACAATTACAAATCCTACCGAGCCGAAAGTTTGCCGTTCTTACCTGCATGGACGCACGCCTTGACCCCGCTAAATTCGCTGGGTTATCTGAAGGCGATGCACACGTCATTCGTAACGCGGGCGGAAGGGCCAGTGACGACGCCATTCGCTCATTAGCTCTATCGCACAAGCTACTTGGAACCAACGAGTGGTTTGTCGTTCATCACACTGATTGCGGCATGCAGAAATTTGATCAGAAAACCATGGGTGATTTGCTTGAAAATAGCTTAAATACCGCCGTACATAATGGTGCAGAATGGGTCAACACAACCGAAGAAGGCGGTTCAGTTGAAGGACACTTTGTGAATTGGCTGACGTTTAGTGATCTGGAAGCCAGTGTTGTTGAAGACGTAAAACGAATTAAATCCAGCCCTTTGGTGTCAAAAGATATTCCCGTTTATGGTTATGTCTTTGATTGCGAAACAGGAAGGTTGATAGAAGTCAAAGAGGCTACCAAAGCCGGCACAACAATTTAAGAGAATTGAACCAGAGGTGGTGGTCTTTATGTGTTGCTATTGGAAATTAATTAATCATTGAACGCCAGCACCTCATCCTCAATCCAACGATGCAGCATTTGACCAAACTCAACCGACACATCCACATCTGGAAATTGCGCTTGCAATTGAGCGCCTAGGTTATTGAGGTTAATTCCTGTTTGAATCATCGAGATCGCAGCAGATTCCAATGGCGAAACACTTCGGAAATGTGGAGAGTGCCCTTTTCGCCAAATCAGTACATCAACGGATTGAGGTAATGGCGTAACGGTTGGCGGTGTTTCTTCTTTGTCGATGGCATGCCAGATATCGAGGGTATTACAGGTGTGTGTGGTTAAGGTGAGGGTCGGCACTGCACACAATTGGATGTTTTCCGGATCAGCGGTTGCCATTGTCTGAAGTTTTTCCATGGTCAGCACGTCACTGTCTTCACCGTCAAACGCTCTTCTGAGCGTCCAATCCAACTCAGCCAACTCTGCAACTTCAAGATCATCAGGAAGCTGCTCAGCAATAAAGCCGGCAAACAAGTGGCCATAGTAGCCAATATTGGTGTAAGTCGATGGATGCGTTTGCACGTAGTCCGCAGCCAGTTGGTTAAACCAATCATCGCCCAGGTAAACCGCGGTATGTTCAAAGTTGTCACGCAAAACATCGATAAGTCGGATGCGATAGGCGTTGTAGTAAATCGCCAAGCGATCTTTTGATGGCAGGCTGCCTTCTCTCTCGTTTACCCAGTCAGCCTCAGTGCATTGCTGGCTGAGCACGATGGTTTGAAAGCTGTCCTGAAGGGATTGAAGGCTCATGCTGCACCCTCCGTTATCAGAACATCTCCAGCGATTTTTCGGGCAATATCCAACTCGTCCAACAATTCTGCTAAAGGTGGCACATTGTCGTCACGTTCGATCATGGTCGGTACATTGCCGTAGCGGGTTAGCGCGTATTCATACAAATCCCACACACCTGCACAAACCGGATGATCATGGGTATCAATCAGGTGGTCGCCGTTGTTTTGGTGGCCGGCGAGATGGAATTGGCAGATGTGCTCTTTCGGTACACCATCGATAAATTCAAACGCAGAGAACCCGTGGTTGAAGGCACTGACATAGATGTTGTTGATATCCAATAGAAGCTGGCAGCCCGTGGCGTTGCAAATCTCGCTCAGAAATTCCCACTCAGTCATCTCTGAATCTTTGAATTCAACATAGCTTGAGACATTTTCTACCACCAAAGGACGCTTCAGAACATCCTGAGCGTGGTGAATATTTCTCGCCACCACATCCAGCGCTTCCTGCGTGAATGGCAATGGCATTAAATCGTGAAGTTTACGACCATGGACGCCGCCCCAACATAGGTGATCTGAAACCCACATGGGTTCGATTCGTTGCTCGAGCGCTTTGAGGCGTTTGAGATAGTCTTCTTCCAGACCATTAACTGAACCAATCGACATGGAAACGCCATGCATGGTCATCGGGTAGTCAGAGCGGATGCGGTCGAGTATGGCCAATGGCTTACCACCATTGACCATAAAGTTGTCAGAAATGACTTCCAGCCAATCGACAGGTTGTCGTGCATTCAGAAACTCGTTGTAATGCTGAGTGCGTAAACCCAGTCCAAAGCTAGAAGTCATTTCATTCACTCCAGGCAATCAATTAGAGATCAGAGATCACGCCACCTTGATCAAGGCATTCTTTCGCTTTCATCGCTTTAAAACCGTGGCCGCCACAAGCGTTTTGACCTTTGCACTGGTGCTCAGCGGTTTTACAGTCTGACTGACCTTTACAAGAATGGATGCCGTAGCAGTGAACTTTGTCGCCAGCACCGATTGCAGCGCCAGTACTACCTGCTGGTGCTTCTGCGGCAAACGCGCTTGCGCTCATTGCTACTGCCAGTGCTACTGATGCGAAAGTGGCGCTCTTTTCAATCTTATTCATTGTCTGTACTCCAGTATTTGTAGGTTGGGTAACCGACAAATTGTCCATTCACGGGTGTTCGGTTACCTTGAGGTTAAGACGCATGTCTAACTCCCTCAAACAGACCCCAGCATTTTCGTGAATATTTCGCAGACGAATGAGCCTTGTGCCAAATTGAATGCTATCCCCATGTTTTATAAAAATTAAAAAGTTTGAAAAATTTTCAATATGAACACGCATTCACACACGGATTTCTTAATGAAATGACTAAAAAGAGAGAATATTTGAGACAATGGTGAAGTTAGGGTCTGCTGACCTTTGGTGGTTAAATTTTGTTCTAGCCCTAAGCGTTTTAGGCGCGGCGAGGTGTGTGCCGCCTAGTCACTCTAAGCAAATACACCTCAACAAAGCATAAAACGCTTAGGGCAGAACCCTCTGGGCAGCGTTTGTGGCGACTTTCTCCCGCGTTATCGGCTTCTCATGTAGGCCAGCTACACATCGAAGCCTCCGCCTTGTATAAAGTCCCCACAAACTGCTGCAAAAATCATCACCAAAGGTCAACAGACCCTAGAAACTGGCGCCATTGACGTATCGAACGGGAAGGTTTTCGAGCGTATGTTTATCGGCCATTCGCATGTTGATGGCAATAATTTTGGCTGCGCATTTGGGCGTGGTGACATAGTGGGTAACACATCCGCAATTCGGACAGTAATGGAATTCTATATCTTCATCTCCCCAGCAATACTTTTTGGGTGAACTCTCCCTGACCGAAACGTTCACTTCATCCAACCCGTAATAAGACCAGGCTGCCGCATATCGCCGACATATCGAGCAATTACAATGAGTCACTTCTGTGGGTGGGTATTCAGCGGAAAGCGATACATTGCCGCAGTGGCATTGGACTTGGATCATCATGTCTTCCTGCAAAACCCGAGATACGGATAATCCTAGCGTTGTTAAGCTATTCGTCGCGGAAGCAGGCGCTCATTTTTCACATAAAGACAGGTCAAATTGACTCAAATCTATTGGGGATAATGCTGAAGCCTGAAAGTAGCCCCAAACTGACAGAGCCAACACCAAAATGGCAGGCAGCATTTGAAACGCAGAGAACAGTTTACCTTGAACGCCAACTTTAATACGTGTGCGACGAAAGACCTTTGTACCTATTGGCGGGAACTGGCCCTGCTTCCATCCTTTCACTCCCGATGGGATTAATAACATCGCGGGAATGAATATCGATAAAGGAAGTCCGACAAAGACGAGATACCAAAAGTAGTTAACAAGCTGGATGCCAAAAACCGAATAGCAATGTGGCCGTTCGGCGAAGTTGTCTATCATCGGCAACAGCCAAAATTGCGCAGTTAGAAACAACAAAAAGCCGCCGCAACCAATCATAATTAGTCGCTGCAGCTTTTCCCGTTTGGAGAACTCCGGTGCATATTCGATGAGATTATTGCCCGCTCAACAATCCGTTTAATTTCTCTTGATCCAGATGCTCCGCATAATTGGAAATAGTTGCCATCACTTCTGGATTTGTCATCAATTCCTGCATGGCGACTTTACCAACAAACTCGAATGCCTGATTCACTGCCAATGGGTTTTGATTGAAAGCAACCACCAACTCCTCAGAGCAATCTTCAATCAACAGCCGGTTGACCAAATCCCCCATCACTTTGTCAGAAGCCAATCGGTCTTTATCCGTCACTTTCGCGAAAGGTGCCATTTCTGGGTGCGCCGCAATCGCGAAGTACACCCACTGAGCGAGCTGTTTGCGCTCTTTGCCGTTCAACGAGTCCACCATGCAAGTGGCGAAGGCATCAACATTGGCTTTCGCTGGCATTGCCAACATCATCATTGCGCTGACTGCTGCTACTGCGATTTTCTTGATCATTGTTATCGTCCTTGTTTGCATCAACTCAGACAATAGTGACGAAATTTTCGACAACCTCCTACTATAGAAAACCAAAATACACGCCAGCTCTCGTTTATATGTCCTGTTTACATTTCTAACGAGTGCAAGTGTTTAGCATGCACTAACCGTCTCTTAAAGACTTTCCAAGAGATTTAAGCCAGCGTTTAACCTCAGCCGCTTCGCTGCTTAATGGCTTGTTGCTCTCATACAACAAACCGTAGTAAGAACCGTCTTTGGCAAAACCCAAAGGGCTAACCAATCGTTGTTTCTTTAGCTCATTGATCGCCAGTACTTTTGGGCATATCGCCACACCCAGACCATTCACGGCCGATTCAACCATCAGAAAATGGTGATCCAGAAAACGGTATTCGCGAGGAGGTTTCGCGTCTGGGCAGAGAGCCAACCAGTCTCGCCATGCGTCTGGACGGGTTTTACTGGACAAGGCAACGTAATCACCTTGTTCAAATAACTCACGCTGTTTTTCCGTCATCACGGGACCCATTTCTTCTTCAAACAACGGCTCGACCTTCCAACGCGGGTCAACACTGAAATCCATTCTTCGAAGCGCTAACGTGATGCCATCCCGCTTAAAGTCAAAATGCCCTCCCCCAACGGAAAGATTGATTTCAATATCTGGCCTCGCATCCTGAAACTGACTGAGATGAGGGATAAGCCAATGCATCGCCACGGAGCGCTCACAAGATAGCAACACAGGTGGTGAAGGGATTGGTGTTCGGATTTCTTCTAGTGTGTCGGCAAGGTCTTCAAAGAACCCTTGCATCAATGCAAACAGTTTTTCCCCTTCAGAAGTTAGCTTTACGCCTCTTCCCACAGGCTCCAACAAACTTACTCGAATGTCCTCAGAGAGCTTGCTGACGCGGCGACTGACCGCACCATGAGTGAGGGCCAAATCGTCTGCCGCAGCCCTGACCGAACCCAGCCTGCCCACTGCCTCAAAAGCTCGCAAGTCATCCAAAGACGGGATATCTCTCCGTTTCATGTCATTCCTTAACGCTTCGGTATTTCATTTTTACTTTAGCAAAATTGGTGATTACATATCACCAATACCTGTCAGTTATTGTCGATATTCGTCAGAGAAACATTGCCTTAGCATTTCCCCATGATTTCAATGGAGGTATGCAAAGGATGAAAGTACGTATCATTGCTGACGATTTAACAAGTGCTGCAGACGCTGCCTTACCTTTCTATGAAAAGGGTAAACATTGCGAAGTGGTGCTTAATCATCACCAAAATCCAAGCGCACAAGTTGTCTCTATCGACACGAACTCTCGCAGTCTGACCGAAGAGTTGGCTTACGAGATAACCAAACAGGCAGCCGACAATACGCAAGAAAATGAACTGATCATCAAAACTATCGATTCCACGTTGCGTGGGCACATTGAAGCGGAGATCCGCGCCGCTTTTCATGCCAGTAGAAAACAGCATCTTGTTATCGCCCCCGCCTTTCCAGACGCTGGGCGCATAACCAGAGCTGGCGTTCAGTACGTTAATGGCACTCCTGTTGCTGAATCCAGTTATGGGAAAGATCCGGTACACCCTGCGCTCACATCTTCGATTGTTGAGTTGGTTCCTGCAGATATTGGCGCTATCGCGGTATTGGCGGGAGATGCTTCTTCCGAAGCCGTTAATGAGGCATTGACGAGTAACAAGGTGCTCATTCTGGATGCCGACTCTCAGCCAGCACTGGATTTATTGGTCAGTCATTTCCCAAACCCTGAAAAGATTCTTTGGGTTGGCTCGCCAGGCTTGGCTCAAGCGCTGGCCGTAAGGTTTGAGAGTCAACCCTCTGAGAGTTCGTTTCCCTTTAAGGCTTCCAGATTACTCGTGGTGATAGGCAGTGCAAACGAAGTTAGCCACCAGCAAAAGGCGCAGCTCGAATGCACATCCATTGGCTTAGAAGAACAGAATTCCCACGCGCATGAGCTCGCTATGCTCGCCGCACCATCAATAAAAAACGCAGACCCAAAAAGCGTGTTGCACAAGCTATCAAGCAAAGCGGCTCGTCTTATTACCATCGCGCGCTACGACGGGTTGATCGCGACAGGCGGTGAGACTTCCCGCGCTATTTTGGATCGAATTGGCGTGACCGCTATGACGCTGTGTCACCAGTTGGAGAAAGGCTTTCCGGTTTGTCACGCCGTTCTGCCCCATTCAGAAACACCTTTTTTTATTGGCATAAAAGCAGGGGGATTTGGCCAACCAGACTCCTTGAAAAATGCCATCCGTCAATTCGGATTCAACCACACAGGAGAACGTCATGTTAGCGAATGAAAAACCGATTGCTATTACCATGGGTGATCCTTCCGGCATCGGGCCAGAAATCATTCTGAAAGCCCTGAACAGCTCAGAACCATTGCCAAGTTGCGTGGTGATCGGAGACCTGACCGTCATCGAGTCGGCATTGGCGATCTATCAACCTCAAATGAAGCTAAATGTGGTCACTCATCCTCGTGATGCTCGACATCAACAAGGCGTTGTGAACCTGCTGGTCAGCAGTCATCTCCACAAACACCCGCGCGTAGGCCGCGTACAACGTGATAGCGGAGAAGTGGCATTTAAAGCCATTTTGAAAGCCATCGAGTTAGCAAAAAATGGCGAAGTTTCTGGCGTGGTAACTGCGCCCATCAACAAAGAATCGTTAAGTCTTGCCAAGGTGCCTTACCCAGGACATACCGAGATTTTTGCAGATTACGGCGGTGCCGATGACGTGGCTATGATGCTGTTAAACGAGAGTATCAAAACCGTGCTCGTCACTGTGCATTGTTCCTTGCGAAATGCCATCGAGCAGGCTGATTTCAACGCGCAATGCCGTGCGATTGAACTGGCACATAACGCCTGCATTCAGTTTGGCATTCCTGCTCCTCGCATTGCGGTCGCGGGTCTAAACCCACACGCGGGAGAAAACGGACTTTTCGGTGATGAGGAGAAGAACATCATCAATCCCGCTATCGAATACGCAAAGCGCAAAGGCATCAATGCCTCTGGTCCATGGCCCGGAGACACTGTGTTTATGCAGGCCAGAGAAGGTAGATTCGATATCGTCGTCGCCCAATATCACGATCAGGGACTGATACCGGTGAAGTACATGGGGCTAGATGAAGGCGTGAATGTCACGCTTGGATTACCCTTTATCCGCACCAGTCCAGATCACGGAACAGGTTTCGACATTGCAGGTAAAGGCATCGCCTCACCCTCCAGCCTATTGGCATCTATCCGATGCGCCCATCAACTATCACAAAACAGAGATACACTGAACCAACCAGAGGAGAGCCATCATGAGCTTTGATTTTATCTTTATGCTGACAGAGAACGACAAAACCATCCCTGACGCGCGCGAGAAAGTAAAAGAGGTGATTGATGGCGGGGCGATACATATCGGCTTCAAAGATGTCGGTTTGCCTTTCGAAGAACTGCAGTTGCTGGCTGAGGACATTCGTCAGGCAGGAGCGTTTGTTTATCTGGAAGTGGTGAGTTTGGATCAGGAAAGTGAAATCCGATCGGCGAAAGCGGCGATGACCTTGAACGTCGATTATCTGCTTGGTGGAACCAGGCCGGAACTGGTCGCTCCATTGGTGAGAAACCACCCTCTTAAGTACTACCCTTTTGCAGGAGAAATACAAGGACATCCAAGCATCCTGAGTGGCAGTGTCGAGAGCATTGCCCAGCATGCAGAAGAGATTTCAGCGATCGATGGGGTCGACGGACTAGATTTGTTGGCGTATCGTTTTTTGGGAGATGTACCCGAGTTAATGCGCAGAGTATGTGAAGCGTCATCAAAGCCGGTCATCATGGCGGGGAGTATTGATAACCAAGAGCGTATTGAGGCGGTATACCAATCAGGTGCCTCAGGCTTCACGGTGGGTACGGCGGCCTTTGCTGGTGCATTTCCATCAGAAAAGCCGGGGTTACAAGGTCAGGTCAGCGCCATCTCCAAGACATGTCTGGAAGTTCAGCAATCACCTCGACCGACTGGATAGCACCAGGAGAAACTCATTGATACCAACAAGCCTGCTTTAATGCAGGCTTGCTTCTTTCGTCCCTCGTCTAAGTCTTGAACTGCATCGTGAGTTTAGACAGCTCACTCGACTGACTGCTTAGCTGACCACTGACATGACTGGTGGTGTTGATGGCATCAGTCAATGACTGGCTCCCGCGCTTCAATTCCCTTCTTCGCTCTGTCAGGTGCTCTATCTCGCGGTGCTGGGAAGTCAGTGCCACACCAGCTTCTGCACTGAGTTGTTCCAAACCTTCAAACGTGCGGTGCATTTCACTGAGATATTGTTGAAGCTGCACACTCGCTTGCTGGTTGTTTTCACTCGCCACCTTAGTTTCACTCAATAATGAGCTTGCAGCTTCAACCTGTGAAATCAGATCGTTAATCCAGTTCCGAATGTCTCCCGTCGACTCAGACGTGCGTTTCGACAAACTACGAACTTCGTCTGCGACAACAGCAAACCCTCTGCCCTGCTCGCCAGCACGTGCGGCTTCAATAGCCGCATTGAGCGCTAACAGGTTGGTTTGTTCAGCAATGGACTCAATCACATCAGTCACCCCAGAGATTTTTTCACTGGTGGCTCTCAGAGTTTCCATCGTGATTGCCACTTTGCCAACAGAATCAACACTGTAGGCAATCGACTTCTCTGTCGCGGTCATCTGCGCCTGAAGATCACCATTGTCTTTGGCCATTTTGCCGATACATTCACGCGTGTTGTTAACTGCCGACACGATGTCTGAGGTCGCCGTTTCCATCACAGTCAAAGACTGAGCCACTTCATTGATTTGTGACTGAGTGTCTTTGTTAATGTCCGACACCCTGTGGCTCTGGCCATCGAGCGTACCGGATTGTTCATCCAACTCCCCGGTTCTGGTGTGAATGTGCGTGACGAAATGATTGAACTTCTCCAGCAAATTATTGGATGCTCGGACAATCGCTGACACTTCATCTTTGTAATGGTCTTCAAGACGTACAGTGAGATCAGATTCCGTATCAATATTGGTCAGCGCCGTCGAAATCCTATTCATACGAATGATGACGGTGTGATGCAGCCACAACATCAAGATCACAGCGACAATGGTCGCTATACCGATTGCGGCCATGATGAACATCGACTGTTGCTTTAAAAAGGCGATCAATCCACCTGCAGAAATATTTGCATATTCACGCCGCTCCGCCAGCTTCTCACTTATCGCGGCTAACATTGGGTCTACAGCGGGATACAAATCAAAGTCGACCACTCGCCCAGCGTCGTAGAAACTTTTGTCTTTAATCGCACGCGATAACTTAGTGACATAAGCATCAACTTTCTCTTTATTTTCCGCGTTGGCGTGAACCCATTCACTAAGGGAAGGATGCTGGTAGAGTTGCTCCCAGCTCGCTTGGTAATTTGCTCGGAAGTTCTCAAATTGCGGTGTGATTTCGCCCCAGAACAGGAGCTGAGCTTTAATCTTTTGAGAAAGGGTTGAGAGGTCTCGATGATCTCTTTCAAGCGCTAAGAGCGCCCATACTTCAGGAAGCTGTTCGTTCACGTATTCCGAATACGCATCGGTCGAACGGGATGAAATCCACAGCGCCAAACTGCCGAGTCCTATCGTTGACGCGAGAAAAAGTGTGAATGCCACCAGCAATCGCTGACGTACGCTCATAGTGTTTCCTTTCACTTACCTACTGCTTTTGCTGGTAAGCCTAGTAACGCTATATTTCACATTGGTTACAAATTTATCACTAAAAGCGACAGTGGACTGATATGCGATTTGAATCACATTTGAAAATTCACATACTACTTGTAAAACAATAGGCTAAAAAGCGCCCAAAGGCGCTTTTTAACCACTACCAAAGTTCTGGATTGTTCAGTGCAGGTACACAGCCTGATTCACCTGAAATGGCCTCTAAAGCTTCGCCATTTAGCGACTGTCCCAGCCAGCCTTCTGGGAAACTCAATGGCAATGGCGCTTTGATAACGTCTTCGCTGATTTGTGCAAATCCCACCTTACTGTAGAAGTTAGGATCGCCATAGGTCACCGCAATGTCGACGCCTTGGGATTTCAGGATACCCAATGCATGGTTAATCAGCGCCTGGCCAATACCTTTGCCCTGCACTTCTGTGCTCACGGCCATTGGTGAAAGCAGCTTGGCTGTTTTGTCACTCTTCAACGTGAGCGTGGAGAACATCACGCCGCCAACAATTTTTTCTTCGTCTTTGGCAATGAATACCTGTAAGTCTTGCTCAGGTGTCGTTTCCATCATCGCGCGAGCAAATACGCCAAGCATTTTTCCTGCTTCTTCACCTTCAGAGTTGGCAAATGTCGCTTGAAGCAATTCAATAATCGCTTCGACGTCGTTCTTTTGGTAAGTGGTGTAATTCATGATTAATTTTCCTTAGCGGCCTTTCTTCTTCAGTACAAAGACCTGATAACTAAATTCGTTTAAATATCGGTTGTAGATGTTCAGTTCAGTCTGAATATCCTTCAGTGCCGCAGATTCCGGCATGTCTGCTTTCAGCGCATTTACTCTTGCTTCCAAAGGTTTGAAGTAGTTTTTCCAAGCTTCTGGTGCAAGGGTAAAACTCTCTAACACTTCGTAGCCCGCTGATTTTGCCTGGGCTTCACGCTTGGCAATGGTGCCGATATCTGGGTATTCCTGTAGCCAGAATGTTTTGGTTTCGTCACTTGGCGTGTCGGTCAGCCAGACCAAATCACTTAACACCAGCACTCCCTCTTGCTTAAGTGATGGACGCCATGCTTTCAGTGCGTTTTCGACTCCCATAATGTAGGCACAGCCTTCTGCCCAAATCAGGTCAAAACTCTCAGGTTCAAAAGGCAACTCGGTCATGCTGGCATTCACTGTTGCTATGCGATCTGAAAAGCCAAGCTCTGCTGCACGCTCATTCAAGCGGCTGAGCGCAGAAGGCTCATTGTCCAGCGCGGTAATCGCTGCGTCGGTATGTTTTGCCAACACAGTCGTCGCAATGCCTTTACCACAACCAATTTCAAGCAATGTCTTCGGCGAAGACTTCACACTGCTGAGTGCACGAAGTGTTTCCTCTTCCGAACCTGGCCCCCAGCGATCCAGTGTTTCGAAAACACGCATAAAGTCAGCCATGTAGCGGTCATGTTCATTCATGTCTTTTGATAACCATTTCAAGTGCAGCGCCTCTTTTTCACTGAAGCCCTGCTTTATTAACCAATCGAGATGCGCGTCTGGCGCTATTTTGTCGACAGACTCATGCCAAGCTTTTAAGTCCCCTTCACCCAGCAGTGCTGCTAACAATTGACGTGATTGTTGTTTGTGCGCGATCTCTTCATCTAACTGCTTCAGGCGACTCTGTAGAAGCTCACGGTCAACCTTGGCATTCAGGCAAGCTTTGCATTCCTTGAGCGTTAAACCTCCAGCCTGAAGCTTCTGGATCAAACGAACACGTTGAACATCTTTGTCATTGTAAACGCGGTAACTGTTTTCCAAACGCTTACCCTGAATCAGTCCCTGCTTTTCGTAATAAAGCAGCGCCGTGCGGGATAATCCGACTAAATCCGCCAGCTCGGAAATACGGTACATGCTTGCCTCCTATGCCCATCAATGTCGCCACCTTAAACTATAAAGCTGTAGACAGGTCAATAAGAATTGTTATGCAGAAATAGAAAACGCCGACACCAAATGCCGGCGTTTGATCGATAAAATGAGGTTTAACGGTTTATCAGATCTTGTGCCAATGCCAGCGTAGACTCAGATACATCTGGCGCTTCCAGAATCTTTCGGGCAATCGATTTGTTGAGTTCTGATGGCTCGGTATTGTTGGCGAGAAAGGCGAACAGTAAATCGCGGGTAGGAGTTAAAATATCTGACGCACCAATCCTGTTTCGCAACTGCGCCTGATAGCTCTCTGAAAGCTGCAGATTCTGACTATTGGTTTCAATGCCTGAACTGATCGCTTTCACCACACCAGGGTGGTCATCATTCAACATTTTATTAAGAAGATGGGACTGCATTTCCGGGTTTCGGCTGAGCATTTTCGCCGCTACTTGCCTCTCATCTGCATACTCACTTTCCAAATATGGCACCACGCGGTTATCTAGCTCTGCGTTGCCTAGATTCGCGATGGCAACGAGTTCACTGTAACCCGCCCTACTCGACGAAAGCTTGTTAGCAAGAAAGCCAGTGACTTCGTTGGTCATACGTGGATTTTGCTTACCCAAAATGCCGATATTCAGCATCGCTGTCTGTGCTAACAGGCTGTTGGAATGAGTGAGCATATCCTGAAGGGTACTGAGCGCAACCTGACTGTTCACCTCGCCCATTTTGGAGATAGACATAATTGCCCGAAGACGATCTGTCTCTCCCAAGGAGTTGTCTTCAATAATGGAAGACAGTAGGTATTCGCCTTCTTGTTCACCGGAACGTTCAAGTGCGAAGATCAGACTCGAACGCATACTGTCGGTGATATCGTCCGATACGAGAAGGTCACGGACAAAACCCCAACCTTGGCTAACCAGATAAATCCCAAGAGCCTGAGCAGTATCTAACGTTGGATTAGCATCAAATAACACCAGCGTCTCCATAAAGTTTTCGTCGGTCACTTCTAGTTCTGGCGTAGTGTCTGTGAGGGCGACTTTGTAATGACTGTTTGCTCCAGCACTATAGTTTGCCAACGTGAATAAGTTGCCTTTGGACGTGATGGGTTTGATGATAATTTGCTGATCCAGTTGAAGTTCGGAACCATCCATGACGATGGTTTTTCGCGTGCTGAGTTTTAGCCGTTCAGGAAAGAAAAAACGATCGGTCTTCAGTTGCCAAAAGTCACTGTCTTCTAGGGTTTGATAACTGGCTGAGCTGCCAATTTCAGCCGCTTTCTGTCTGCTGACCGCATTGCCGTGGATCTCGTAGAGGTAAGTGTGGGTTCCGTCCGGTAGTTGCAGACTCTGAATGCCTTCGTAGTATGAAAACTGCTGAAGTAATGCCGTCATCAAATTTAGTGGATGCATGGGCTCTAACCCCAGCATCGACACGTTACTGAAAGCGCCATCATCATACTTAAAAGTAAAACCAAGGTACGGCGGAATTTGGGTGTTCGGATCCTCTGACTCAAACTTCACATCAAATACAACGCCTTTGCTTGGGGCCCCACCCTCCATATCAAGCTCAAAACTCAAAGCATTGGTAAAATCTGCTAATAGCGTTTGAGAGGTTGAAAGCTTTGAGTTCACTATTGCCTTATATGCCCTGACAGAAGGTATTTCTTCCCCATCTTGCGGGATGGAGTCGGCTTCACTGTCGTTTAGCTTCATATATTCAGTAGATTGTGTGACAGTGTCACTATTGGTGTTGTTAGAAAATGTAATATTGGTTGTCTGTACTTCTGGCTCGGTATCAAACCATACGAAATATGCTGCCAGCGCAGAGCAGGCAATTAGAGAAATAAGAATAATATTCCTGTTCATGACTTATCCATTGAAGAAATAGGAGGCACTAATGCGCCCCCATAAATATTATTTATTAAAAGATCATAAATATTATTAATTAGAAGTAAGCCGTTTTTTCATAAATCGTATGTTCAAATTCGTAAATCGGCGACCAACTAATTAAGTCAGTTTCTGCATAAAATATCCGCGCAAGGCCAAATAGTTTAACGTCGCAGTACAAACCAATTTTACCGTTACCACCTTTTGCACTTGCATCCCATTTCAGCTTGGTATAGTACTGGTAATCTTTTGTTTGATCACACTCACAATCCGGTTCGTAGGAAATACCAGCTTCAGCGTAAGCCTTCGTTCCCGCATTAATTAAAGTCAGCGAGCCCTTTACGCCTTTTTCAACGGTTTTAAATAAGAGATTTAAGCTGGCATAGCCTTTCGCCGTCGCATCTCCAGAAATAAAGGGACGAACACTGGCATAGACAAAGTCTGGACGACGCTGGCCATTGATTTCGATGGGTTTGTTAGGCTTATCGAAACCACCAACCTCAAGACCTGCTGCAAAATCAGCCCCAACTTTCAACGCCGCGCCGACTTTCACTCCGAGGCGAAACACGCCTGCTGGATCGATAGGCACCTCGGGAATAGGCACTTCTGCTTCTGCCACTGTGTGACTGATTGTGCGATTGATATCAGCACGCAACAGCGCATCACATGTTGGGCTCAGTGATAACGGAACGTCACTGCCCACGCTGAGTGAAAGATGCAAACCACGCACGCAATTCAGTTCTTCAGGATTAAAGTTCAAGTCAACACCGCCAAGCACAGAACCCAAAGTAGTGTTGTGGGGACCCACTGTCACTTTGAACTCATTGTCGGTATTACCAATCACTTTCCCCCCGGTAAACTCCACATAACCAAAACCCTTACGTGTTTCCACGAAGTTTTTCACCACGTTGTGTGTGTTAGCACGATGTGATTTGTTAAGTACCTGCCCCGCGTAGAGGCCCACTGCCTGAGTTTGAAAAGATGAAACCGAGAGTACCGCTGCACAGAGCAGACCCCCTATCTTCCTAATCTTCATCATAATTTCCTAATATTATTAAAATGTAACTTGGATTTTGCCTCAAAAATTCAAGGCAAAAAAAATGTAATCCACAAAAGGGAAAAAAGTGCCGAATGAAGATGCTTTTAGAATTAATTGATAGTTTTGTACTAGTAATCAATTACAGACCACGTATGAGTTTGGCATTATTTTAAGGAAAGCATTATTTAGAAAAGATTAATTTTACAGAGTATCTTCTTCTTAAGAATAACAAAAGATTATAGCTAAAATTGAATTGTGTTATTCATGTATGAAATAAAAAACGGCCAGGAATATCCTGACCGTTTTTTACAATTCGCATTATATATTATGCCGCATTGGAAAAATGCTTTCCTAGCAGCGCATGATAAAAGTCGTTATCAGATAATACTCCAATAATTTGGTCATTTTCCGCTAATAACAGAGGTAAACCTGTCTGGTATCGAATTTCAAGCGCATTACGCATTGAAATGTCCGCATTGGCTATAACGATGACATCTTTCGGCAACGCACAAACATCGGTTTCACCATCCCAAGTCAGGATCGGCAAGGTTGTTTCACCACGATAGGCAGCAATCAATGAACTCTGACTATCAAACTGAAGTCTACTTTGCTCCATTTCGTTAAGCATAACCATGTTATTACGTCGCTCAAGATCGCCAATGGCAGTCATTAAAGAACGGCCTCGTAAAACATTAAGCGGATTGGTATGCGCCACAAAGTCTTCAACATACTGGGTCTCTGGGCGCAGCACAATGTCTTCCGGTTTACCATGCTGTATGATTTTACCTGATTCCATAATAGCAATGTTGTTGCCAATCTTCAGGGCTTCATCCAAGTCGTGGCTCACAAACAAAATCGTCTTGTTGAGCTTACGTTGAAGCTCCAATAACTCATCTTGAAGCTGGTTTCGGATCAAGGGGTCGAGAGCTGAGAAAGGCTCATCCATCAGTAGAATGTCGCTGTCCATACAGAAAGCACGCGCCAAGCCGACTCGTTGCTGCATGCCACCCGACAGCTCGTGCGGCAGCTTATCATGCCACTCACTCAAGCCGACCATTTCCAGCTTTTCCATAGCGCGTTTGCGGCGCTCTGCTTTACCCATGCCTTGCATTTCGAGGCCAAAAGCAACGTTGTCTACCACGCTGAGCCAAGGCATCAGTGCGAACTTCTGGAACACCATGGAAACGCGGTGTGAGCGGAGATCACGAAGCTTGTTTGCATCAATGCCGTTAAGCTCCACCATCTCCTCGCCATCACGTACTTTTAACGATCCCCGAGTCACTGGATTTAAGCCGTTCACAGCACGCAGCAAACTGGATTTACCAGAGCCGGACAGCCCCATCAACACACAGATTTCACCTTGTTCGACAGAAATGGTGGCGTTACTGACACCAACTACATTGCCAGTCTCCTCCTGAATTTCCTGACGGGTTTTACCTTCGTCCAGCATGGTGATGCTGCGCTCAAGCCCATGACCAAAAATCACGTCGAGGTTTTCAATCGATACTGCTTTCATGATTAACCCTCTTTTCCTTGTGAAGCCGGCGCTTTGCAAAGACGATCGAGGATAATAGCGACCAATACAATCGCGAGTCCTGCCTCAAAACCTTGTGAGATATTCACTGTATTCAGAGCGCGGATAACAGGTTTACCCAAACCGTCCGCACCTACCAGCGCAGCGATGACCACCATTGAAAGTGACAACATGATGCACTGGGTAATGCCTGCCATAATGTTTGGCATGGCGGCAGGGAGTTCAACTTTGAACAGCAGTTTGGTCGGCGTCGCACCAAAAGCCTTGCCTGCTTCTATCAACTCTTCTGGCACACTGCGGATACCGAGATAAGTCAGGCGGATAGGTGCAGCAATGGCAAAGATAATCGTGGAAATCAGACCCGGCACGACACCCAGTCCAAACAGAACCAGTGTAGGGATCAGGTAAACGAACGTTGGTATGGTCTGCATCAAGTCCAGAACCGGACGCATAAAGGTATACAGCCAAGGTCGATGCGCGGCGAGAATACCCAATGGCACGCCAAGTAGTACCGACAACATCGTAGCAGTAAGCACCAGCACGAAGGTTTCAATCATCTCCGTCCAGTAGCCCAAATTCAAAATCAGCAGAAGCGCTGCAACAACAAAAATCACCAGCGATACGCGTCGGTGAAGCAGCCAGGCGATGCCCGCAGTCAACGCAATTGGCACATAAGGTGGGAACCATTGCATCACATCGACGAGGGAAAGAATCAGCCATTCAAGCGAAAGTGAAAGCGCGTCGAAAAAGCCCGCTGCATTGTAGGTAAGCCAATCGACAACGGTTTCCATGTAGTCGCCGAGTGGAATTTTATTATCTGTAATCCAGTTCATGTGTACTCCAAAATCCATATTGATGTGCTGGGCTGATGGTCAGCCCAGCACCTGCTTTCGCGTTACTGCTTGCGAAATGCAGTTGGGTTTACTGGATATTGAGGTGAGCCTTCACAGCGGGCAGTGCATCTTTGCCGTCTTGTGTTTTCACGCCGTCCAACCATGTAGTCAGCACGTCAGGGTTGCTTTGCAGCCATTCCTTCGCCGCCACTTCAGGTTTCTCACCGTCGTTCAGAATGCCGTTCATGATTTCGTTTTCCATTGGCAGGGTGAACTTCAGGTTAGTCAACAGTTTGCCGACATTCGGACATTCCGTTGTGTAGTTTTGACGTACGTTGGTGTAAACATTCGCACCGCCATAGTTGGGGCCGAAGTAATCATCACCGCCGTCCAGGTATTCCAGCTCAAAGTTGCTGTTCATTGGGTGCGGCGCCCAGCCCAGGAACACAATCCACTGGTCACGTCGCACGGCACGTTTAACCTGAGACAACATGCCCGCTTCGCTTGATTCAACCAATTCAAACTCTTTCAGTCCGAAAGCGTTGGCATCAATCATGTCCTGAATCAGACGGTTACCGTCGTTACCGGGTTCGATACCGTAGATACGGCCTTTGAAGTTGTCTTCAAACTTTGCGATATCAGCAAAGTTTTTCACGCCACCTTCAAACGCATACTTTGGCACCGCGAGCGTGTACTTTGCGCCTTCCAGATTCATGCCGATGGTTTCTACGGTGCCTGCCTCGCGGTATTTCGCAATGTCACCTTCCATGGTCGGCATCCAGTTACCGAGGAATACGTCGATGTCGCCATTTGCCAGCGAGGTATAGGTAACAGGGACAGACAACAGTTGGATGTCAGTGTTGTATCCCATACCTTGCAGTACAAGCGTGGTCGCAGCCGTCGTCGCGGTAATATCCGTCCAGCCCACATCAGAGAAGCGGACTGTTTCACACTGGTTTGCCATTGCTGGCATGGCAGTGAGACCTGCCGCCAGTGTGATGCTCAAACCTGCCAGTCGCTTGGTCTGTTTATTATCCATGGTTACTTCCTCTTCCTTTCTTTTTGGCTGAGGGCACAACGACTTGCTGCGCCCTTCCGTTTTTGTTTGGGTGTTGCTGATGTTGCTTGTCGCCTTAACCTCGCATACTGCATAGCTCGCTTACTGCAAAGGATTCAGGCGTTGCTGGGTTTCCCAGTTTGGGTCAATCCACACCGACACATCCGTCGGCGCCTCCATGGGCTGCCCCAAAATCATGTCTGCAGCACGCTCGGCGACCATGATGGTTGGGCCATTCAGGTTGCCGTTCGGGATCGTTGGGAAGACAGATGAATCCACTACACGGAGGTTGGTAATACCGCGAACCCGAAGTTCGTTATCGAGCACGGCCATGTCATCGCTGTCCGCCCCCATTTTGCAGGTGCAGGATGGGTGGTAAGCGCTTTCCACATTCGCCTTCACCCATGCATCAATTTCTTCGTCGGATTCAACTTTCATACCCGGTTGGATTTCGCCATCGCGATAAGGCGACATCGCTTCCTGCGCCAGAATCTCGCGGGTTAAGCGAATGCAGTCGCGCCAGTCCTGTTTGTCCTGTTCGGTGCTGATGTAGTTGAAGATGATTTCCGGCTTGTCATTGGTGTCGGCACTTTTAATGTGCACATGGCCACGGCTTTCCGGTTTGTTTGGCCCAACATGAACCTGGAATCCATGCCCCTCCACCGCAGACTTTCCGTCATAACGGATTGCTGCCGGCAAGAAGTGATATTGAATGTTTGGCCATTTAATACCCGCGCGGCTTCGGATAAATGCACAGGATTCAAAGTGATTGGTCGCTCCGAGACCGTCTTTGAACAAAATCCAGCGAGTACCGATCAAACCTTTACTGATAAGTCCCAGCTTGCCGTTCAAAGTGATGGGTTGTTTGCAGAAGTATTGGAAATAAACTTCCAAATGATCCTGCAAGTTTTCACCCACGCCTGGAAGATGGTGTTTCACTTCCACGCCCGCATTTTCCAGCACAGATTTGTGGCCCACACCAGATACCTGCAACAGTTGCGGAGAACCGACAGAGCCTGCAGCACTGATCACTTCTTTACGCGCTTTTACCTCGAACGAGTGCCCGCCTTTTTCATAGGCAATACCCGTTGCGGCTTTGTTTTCTATCAGGATTTTTTTGACCGTGACGCCCTTGATTAGCGTCAGGTTGTCGCGCTTTAACGCGCGTCGAAGATAGGCATTAGACGTAGAGGCCCGAACACCACCATCCACGGTCATGTGCATGGGTCCAAAACCTTCCTGCTGATAACCGTTGTAGTCTTCTGTGACCGGATAGCCAGCCTGCTCACCCGCATCAATAAACGCGCGATACAGCGGGTTAAGCGCCATATCGTTGCCGTTGCAGGTGCCTACAGGGCCGTTGCCGCCGCGGTATTCGTCTTCGCCGCCAATCCAGGTTTCCGCGCGCTTGAAATACGGCAGACAGTTTTGATAGTTCCAGCCTGCCGCACCATTGGCTTCCCATTCGTCAAAATCACAGGCGTGACCTCGAACGTAAACCATACCATTGATAGATGAACTTCCACCTAAAACCTTGCCGCGAGGGCAATGCAGCTTCCGTCCGTCCAACCCTTCTTCGGCTTCGGTTTCAAACTGCCACGCGTACTTTTCAGTGTTCATTGGGTACGAAAGCGCAGTCGGCATTTGAATGAAAATGCTTCTGTCAGTGCCACCCGCTTCAAGGATCAGCACCTGATGTTCACCTGACGCACTCAGGCGATCTGCCAGTACACAACCCGCCGATCCAGCACCAACAATGATGTAATCAAATTCTTTGTTCGACATTCCAGCCCCGATTTCTTATGCGTAAGGACTGTCTACATCGCCCAATTCGACGTAAACACTCTTGGTTTGGGTGTAGCTGCTTAGGGTCTGGATACCGTTCTCACGACCAATACCGGATTGCTTGTAACCGCCAACTGGCATTTCCGCCGGAGATGCTCCCCAGTTATTGATCCAGCAAATACCCGCCTGAAGCTTGGCAATAACGCGATGAGCGCGGGAGAAATTGTTGGTGAATACGCCTGCTGCAAGGCCATAAGAGGTGTCATTCGCTCGGGAAATGACTTCCTGTTCGTCGCTGAACCGCAGGACAGACATGACAGGGCCGAAGATTTCATTCTGAACATGTGACATGTCATCCGTACAGTTCGCAAACACGGTAGGTGCAACGAAGTTTCCTTTCGCCAATTCACCTTCTGTCACTTGGTATCCACCACACAACAAGGTCGCACCACTTGCTTTACCCTTTTCGATAAAGCCGAGCACTTTGGATAAATGGTCTTTGGAAATCAGCGCGCCGATTTGGGTTTCCGGGTCGGTGGGGTCGCCCACCACCAGTTGTTCCGTACGAGCTTTCAGTTTCTCAAGGAAAGTGTCATAGATATCGTCATGGACAAAAACGCGGGTACCGTGCGTACACACCTCACCTTGGGTGTAAAAATTCGCAATCATCGCGCCAGATACTGCGTTATCAATATCAGCATCGTCGAAAACGATCAGTGGCGATTTACCACCCAACTCCATGGTGACAGGCTTTAGCGTACCCGCGGCATCAGCCATGACCTTTTTGCCCGTACCGCATTCACCGGTGAAGGACACTTTGACGATGTTGTTATGACGCGACAACATTTGGCCCACGCGGTAGTCGCCTTGAACCACGTTAAATACACCATCTGGCATACCTGCTTCGGTAAAGATCTCTGCCAATTTCAGCGCTGTCAGCGGTGTTTCTTCAGAAGGCTTAAACACCATGGCATTGCCTGCTGCAAGAGCAGGGCCCGCCTTCCACATCGCGATTTGGATCGGATAGTTCCAGGCACCAATACCTGCACACACGCCAAGCGGTTCTTTTCGCGTATAGAAGAATTGGTTTTCGCTCAGGCTTTGTTGTTCACCCTGAATAGCCACAGCAAGACCCGCGTAGTATTCGATAACATCAGCGCCAGTGACTACATCCACATACTGGGCTTCTTGCATTGGCTTACCGGTATCCAACACTTCCAGCGCTGCCAGTTCGTCATTGCGTTCACGCAGAATTGCCACCGCTTTGTTGAGAATGCCGCGACGCTCTGCCGCACTCATTGAAGACCAAACCTTGAAACCTTCCCATGCGGAAGTCACAGCGATATCGACGTCCGTTTGGCTTGCTTGTTGTACTTCAGCAAGCGCTGCACCGGTAGCAGGATTTAATGTGGTAAAGGTTTCGCCGGAAGTCGCATTAACATACTGTCCGTGAATATATAACTGTTTAATATCCATTTAATTTTTGCCTTTTGATATGGATTCAACATCTTTCAGCTGAAGCTTGAGATAATCTTCGACTGTCGCCATTGCTGCGCGCGGATCGATACCTTCCGGCGCAAGCGCACCACGAAGCCATATTCCGTCGATCAATGCTGCAATGCCTTGGGCAACGAAGTTAGCGCGCTCTGTAGACATCAGCTTTTTTAATTCAATGCGAAGGTGGGATAAGAGGCGTTTTTCATTGACGCGTTGCAATCTAAAAAGCACAGGTTCGTGCATAGCGTGCGACCAGAACGCCAGCCAGGTTTTGGTGACCGCGGCATTCACCTGATTCGGGTCAAAGTTACCTTCCACAATCGCCAGAATCCGGCCATATGCATCATTTGGCGATGTACCATTGAGACGCACCTGCACGCCTTGAGAAAGCTCTCGCAAAACCGAACGCATCGTTTCTTCGAGTAATCCGTTTTTGCCGCCAAAGTAATGGTTGATGATGCCTGCCGACACACCCGCTTTACGGCTGATCAGTGAAACGCTGGCACCTGCCAAGCCTACTTCATCTATCACCGCCATGGTGGCAGCAACAAGCTGCGGGCGGCGAATTGCTGGCATCCCTACTTTTGGCATTCCGCTCTCCTTTTTTCTTGCATTCAATCTCCCTAAACACCATCACATTTAGGTTAAAAATGTAGCGCAGATGTTTTTTGATTGAACGTTCAATTAAAAATAGACTTACAAATTAAACATTTGTTGTCAAAACAATATTTGATGTGTAAAGGCGAGAAATGAACAATCCAAAGAATTTAACACTTTACATTCAGTGACATACAGATGATTGATGGCGGAGTGGTGAAAAGACTGATTGAACATTATTTAGCACACTAAACATTTTTGAAGGCGCTTAACCGCCCTGACACTCTCATATTGAGAGTGCTATTCCATGCTGAGGTGTACGCCTAAACAATCTGAAAGTGGGTCACTGAATCATGCGTTTGATGATTTTGACCGTGATTAGCGGGTAAACGATCAACGAAACCAAAATCATCAAAAATGCCATGCCAAGGAACAAAGATTGATATTCAAAAGTGGAAGGCAGCAACAGAATCAAAGCGACCGATACGGCTCCCCTCGCACCGGAGAAATTCAACAGCCAGAATTCATCTGTAGACAGTGCTTTATGTTCTACACGCATGACTGGTTTTAAAGTACCTAAAGCAATAAACCGCGCAGCGAACAATAGAATGAGAGCGAGTACGGTGTAAAAAACAGATAATGTGGAATCTGATGTCAGTGTGAAATAGCTGGTGCCCAACAGAAAAAACAGCAAGGCATTCGCCGCATAATCCAGGTATTCCCATACTTTTTCTTCTGATTCACGGTTCTTGCTGTCGTGATCCGGCTTGTAGCCGTATGCCAACGCCGCAGCGAATACCGCCAAGATTCCCGAGAAGTGAAGGAATTCAGCCAGCACAAAGCTACCATAAGCCAATGCCAGCGTAATATTGGTGGTAAGGATGTAATGCGAAGTGTGCATTAGCCTTAATACCCATCTCGCAACCCTTCCAAGCACAGCCCCAGAGATCAGTGCGCCAAAAATGTGAGTAACAAAACTGAACCCTGTTTGCAGAGCATCGAAGCCTTCATCGCCAAATATCAGAAGCGCGAGAATCCCCGCTACGGTTACCACAAACCCGTCATTGAGAATCGACTCTCCCTCAATCAGCAGCTTTTGGTTTTCCGTCACGGCTTCATTCCCTTTAAACAGCGCACTGACAGCTAGCGGATCAGTCGCGGAGATGATCACGCCAAATAGCAGTGCAGGAAGCCAATCCACGCCAAGCAGAAAATACAAAGCACCACCAATAACAAGCATGCTGATGATAATACCTAGCGTGCCTGCTAACACAGCAGGCAGCAAAATAGGCCGAAAATGGAACAAGCACATCTTCTTGGTAGAAGCGAAAATCAGTAGCGGAACAAATACATAGAGGACAACTTCCGGATGCAGTACCAATTCAGGCAGTCCTGCATCAGAGGCAGAGGCGACCCACCCATAAAGCAACCCGGCAAGCAGAATCCAAATGATGTCAGAAAATACCATCCAACGTTCGGATACATAGAAAATAGCATTCAACGCAACCCAGCCAAGCGCGGCGTACGTCACCAGAGCAGGAACAGATTCAGTCATAAGGCTCTAAAAGTTCAGAAGAGGATTGAGTTAACCCTAGCCAGTTTTTAGTGACGAGAGCCACCTTCTCAGAGCAAGAAAAGAGAGATTGATTCCTTGGGTGCAGATTTTGAAAATGTGGTTAGAAAAGGGGCTTGAGCCCCTTTTAGATTGACTCCGGAAGCATTGGGGTTATGTTTAGTTTCCCCAGAATGTGTCTTCTGAAACCTGATCTGCCGAGTAAAGCCAAGCTTCAACAATCTTTCCATCCTCGATAGTCAGCATATCGACACCGACCATACGCATTGATTGGTCTCCACGTGCAGCCGAAAACTCGACGATCACAGCGACATTGTTTTTATTGCCACCAACAACGTTAAAGGTTTCAATTTTAAATGAGCCTTGTGACACTTCCATCATGCCGCCAATCATGCCAAAAACTGCTTGCGCACCTTCGTGCTTTCCTGAAAAGTGATTGTTTCCTGGTTGGTACCAAACAACATTTGGTGCTATCAGCGCACCCAGTGTTTCCAGATCACCCGTTTGTACTGCCTGAAAATAAGTTTTGGCCACTTCCAAGTTCTTGCTTACATTGCCTGCATCCATCTCAATGTCCTCTTAGATTTTAAACTCGCGACTTTTTGGGTCTGTTGACCTTTTGTTTACGAATTAAATCTTATGAGGCAACTCGATAGCGAAAAACCGTATAAAATGAACACACTGTTTACTATTTGGATTCAATGTGAACTTAACGCATCTAGAAACCTTCAAGGCCGTGGCTCAACTAAGCAGCTTCGCAAAAGCGGCAGATTCAATGGGCGTATCCAAAGGACTGGTCTCACGACACATTCGTGCTTTGGAGAGTGAGCTATCATGCAGGCTGTTCTTCAGGACAACACGTTCCGTCGTACTTACAGAACCTGGAAAAGAGCTCTTCAGCGCCGCACAGCAAATCGAAACGATCTCCCAGAAAGCGATGCAAAGTATCAACATGTTGACTCAAGACGGCTATGGCTACATTCGGTTTACTGCACCAGATGCGCTAGGCCCTCTTATTGCCCAATCAGCCCTTCCCGCCTTTGCCAAAGAGAATCCCAACATACACTTAGAACTGGATTTCACTACGGACATTAAAGATGTTGAATTTGGTGAGTCCGACGTGGCGCTGAGATCTCAAAAAGCCCTACCTGACAACCTAGTTGCGAAAGATATTGGCGCTTTGAAAGACGTACTGGTTTGCTCACCTTCGTTGGTTAATCGTCACCCAATAAATACTTTGAGTGACATTCTCAACGTGGCATGCCTTAAAAGCACATTTGATGCATCTTGGAATGATTGGTCATTGCACTCTGAAGACGGGCAAAGGGTTCAACTCACTATTCATGGGCAATACGCCAGCTCAAGTTATGAGGGGCTCATATCACTGGCGATGGGAGGCTTAGGAATCGCCTGCATTCCTCTGGCCTTGGTTGAGAAATCGCTGGCAGATGGCAGTCTCGTTCGTGTCTTACCGAATTGGTCAGCCAGTCAGCATCATTTACATCTCGTCTATACACACCAGCGTTTCTATCCCAAAAAGTTAAGGGAGTTTATTGATGCGGTGCTAGCGTGGAGAAAAAGCAACAACCATTGGTTCATTGCATAATCGCGACTGTATCATTTCCGAAGAATAACCCTTTTCCTTACTGCTCTATGCTGAAAACGTATTCGAACGAAGGAAGCAAGCGATGGCCGAGCAAGCGGGAGGAGAGCAGGAATTTACAACACCACGTAACCCCCAATCAGGAGTAATGCGTCGATTTCTCGCCAGCCATCAAAGCTCGCTTCCTATTCTTTTCCTTGCGGTATTCGTTGGCCTATTAGCAGGGCTGCTCTGTACTTTCTTCGATATCGCCATTGATTGGGTCATCACGCAACGTAATGAATGGTCAAAAGCCCATGGCGAAATGTCGCTGCTGACCATAGTGACTGTTGTCTTCAGTAGCGCTTTGCTCTCTGCATTCGGCTTCCTTTTGGTAAAGAAAATCGCCCCGGAAGCAGCCGGCTCTGGGATCCCTGAAATAGAGGGCGCACTTGATGGGCTTCGTCCCGTTCGTTGGTGGCGGGTAATTCCAGCGAAGTTCTTTGGCGGTATAGGCGCCATTGGTGCAGGACTGGTTCTGGGGCGCGAAGGGCCTTCGGTGCAAATGGGCTCCAGCGTCGGCAGAATGATCACTGATATATTCCGGCTCAATGATGATGAAAGTCGCCACACCTTGGTAGCTTCAGGGGCTGCCGCAGGTTTAGCTGCAGCCTTTAACGCACCACTTGCAGGAATTATGTTTGTCGTTGAAGAGATGCGCCCTCAGTTTCGCTATAACCTGATTTCGATTAAGTCCGTCATGATTGCCGCAATTGTCGCGACCATTACCTACCGATATTTTCAGGGACAAGGCGCGATGATCCCCTTACCTGCACATGCCGATGTGCCTTTGGAAGCCTTGGGGCTTTTCCTAATTCTGGGGCTGATGTTTGGTGGTTTTGGCGTACTGTTCAACCGGATGGTGGTTTGGAGTATGGACGGTTTCGAGCGTCTGCACCGACATGAAACTAAGCGGTTTATCTGCATTGGCGCAGCGCTCGGCGCCATGTTTGGTGTGATGATCATTTTTCTGCCTCGATTAACTGGCGCAGGTGAAAATCTCATCACAGATGCCGTTGGCGGGTCGTTTACGCTTTCGATGCTTCTACTGCTATTCATGGCACGAACCGTCACCACTCTCGCCTGTTTTTGTTCCGGCGCCCCTGGCGGTGTTTTTGCTCCAATGCTTGCGTTGGGAACGCTCTTTGGTACCTGTTTTGGTGCCGCTTGTATGTTGGTATTTCCGGACTTTGATATCACTGTTGGAATGTTTGCTGTCGCAGGCATGGGCGCACTGTTTGCTGCTACCGTTCGCGCACCCATCACCGGAATACTTCTGGTGATCGAGCTCACCCATAACTATGAGCTTATCCTCCCTCTTTTGATTACGTCTCTCGGTGCAACCATGACGGCGCAAGCCATGGGTGGAAAACCGCTCTACAGTCAGCTATTGCAACGTACACTGAGTAAGCAAAAAGCGGCCGAAAGCATTGAAACTCAAAATACGTCGACATAAAAAAAGCCGCATCAAAAAGCGGCTTTCTCGAGGGGGAATCTGTTGATTTTAGGCAGTCTGCGCCTGTCGGTTGCTGTAAGGGCTTTTTAAGTCTGTCAGGACTTTCGCACCATACATACCGCGGTAGAAAACCCACAGGTAAGTGACACCCGCAGTCAGCATACCAATACCCAATGGGATCAGCAGCAGGTTTATCAACGCCAGAGGCACAGCAATCCAAAAGGTGCGAATGATCCAGCGGAAATGGTCGACATACATGTCTTCCCCGGCTTCCAGAGCTTCTTTGCGCTTAAAGTAAGCAAATGCAGCACCCGCGATGCTGAAAACACCAAAGGTCAGCAGGCCACTAAGCAGCAGCATGTAAGCAATCATGGCAGAAGATTTGAACTTTGAAGGCTTTGTATCTGTTGTCATTATATTTGTACTTATTTTTACGTGAGCGTGAAAAAAGCGCATGTTAATTCATTAAATTGACCCAAATCAACACATCAATAAACATTTAGATAAATCACGTTACAAACCCAATTTTTTGTTCATTTAACAAGCAAAAATGAACAACTGAGATAAATTTACCGCCCAAATATAATTTTTCGTGCAAATATTCATCAAAATTGCGTTCTCAGGTACCCATCCTCTGCCGGTAACGCCTTTGAATAACCTTTGCCATATAGCCAATCACAACCAGGTTCATACCCAACGCTAGATATGCCATGGTTTTGCCTGTAGTGATCACTTCATAGACTTCGAAAGGCAAATATATCGCCCCACTTGCCAAAGCAAACCACTCTGTCCAGCCAAAGGCTCGCCACAATCCATAGGCTTCGACAAAACGGACACTGGCATAGAGCACCGTTCCCAATGCAAATAGGGTCAGGTTCCTGTCATCAACACTTGCCAACGCTTTATGAATCACACTTGGAATTTCTCCAGCAGGATTAAGCCGCAAATGGCGCAGCATCTGTTCGCATAGTTCTTGGATTTCAGCACCACCCAATTCATGTAAAGCCAAGCCAACTATCAAGGCCAACAAACCCTTCCCTGCCTCCAAAATGGCAATGGCTCTCAACCCCTTGGGTTGGTGACTTTCTATCGTTTGATGATTCACATTCAGGCACTCATAGGAAAAGCTTATTAAGCGTGGGCAGTATCGTGATGAGATGCAGTAACAGAGACAAGAAAAAGGGCTCTTAATGAGCCCTTTAGGAAATGAATGTCGATTAAATCGAGTAGATGAAGTAAAGCTGAGCTTTCATTCGGATGATGATGCCGCGAATCACATCAAGGAAGCTCATAAACCCGATAGGCTTTTCACCTGATACCCACGCCAGTCCCACTGCGCCAACAGGAATGTCATAGCCTTCGGGTTCTTCTAGTTTCAGCCTGACAAAATGGTGCTTGTTGGCAAGATTTGAACCTGTAGTCATGCGCACATTGTCGTCAGTGGCAATCAGTCGGGCCTGAGATTCTCCTGTTGCTTCAACAATCCCCTCTACTTCTGCTTTAAAGATCTTACCTGGGTAAACCGGGCTCGCGAATTCAGCATACTGCCCTACTTTCACATTGCGGATAGCTTGATGATTCACTCGCATCAGCACATATTTTTCATCGGTGTACATATGGATGCGAGGAACCATGCCTACATACTGACCTTCGCGCATGATGAAGTTAGTCACGTAACCATCTGCCGGCGCACGCACTCGGGTTTGTTCAAGGTTCCACTCAGCCTGCGCGGTATTCTCTTTTGCACTTTCCAAGTCTGCTTCTTTAGTGGCGACTGCCAGCACCGATTTTTCTTTGTTCAGACGCGCTTGCTCAACACCAATTTCCGCTTTTTGTATTTGCTTCTCGAGCGTGGCGACTTGAGCGCCAGCGAGTTGAACCTTGTTGCGTTGCTCGTCCATCACAGATTCAGTGACTGTATTTGGTGCACGCTTATTCTGAGTGATGTATCGGTTTAGCTGGTTGGTCTTCCATTTGGCATCTTCTTTTGCTGCTGCCAGTTGGCTTTCAAGCACATTGAGATCAGCTTTCGTTGCTTCATATTGCTGTTGGTTCAAAGAGACATCTTGAATCGCCACTTCGAGTGCCACGTTTGCCGCATGCTCGGCAACAGCAGCACGATTAAGAGCGATTTCGTAAGGTTCGGCATCAAGCGTGTAAACAAGCTGACCCTCTTCAACGCGTTGGTTTGGATTAACGTAAATCTGATCAACATTGCCGCGAATTTGATTTGAACCCGGGCGCAATTGAATATGCGGAGACTGCACCACAGAACCGCCAGTTAGGTCCATCGGCGTGAAATTCAATAATCCAATCCAAACAAAAATCAGCCAAGAACCACCGCCAATGTATGCGAATGCCTTGCTATAAACGTTCCATGGCATGCCAACGAGGCGAAGCAGGTAAATAAAGAGTGCCCATACGGCCAAACCTTCAAGCATGATTTTCCTCCTTCTCGCTAACTGTGTTTGTGGTGATTTCGGTTTCATTGACTGGCGTACTCGGCTCACGCCAGATGTCCCGGATCTTTCTCAGTGCTTTTTCTCCATCCACAAACGCGAGAATCACGGCAACCACCCACACCCAATGCCAGATAAAACCAATCCATGTCAGGGCGGATATCAATCCCATTTGGTGATGCTGCTTTTTGCGGGCTTTACTGACTGGCAATTCATGGACTTTCCAGAAGCCAAACGCGATTGCACCGACCGATCCCAACAGAACAACCAGCGCGACCACATGGAGGACAGTATCCGTGGTGGTATCTACAAAAGGGGTTGCCAACAGGCTCATTTGATTACTCCGACATTCATTCGACGTATGAATGTTCACACGGGAAGACTAACGACACTTGAATATGGATTGATTAAATTAATTTAATGCATATATTGAATCATTCTATCCACTATAAAGTGATATATATGTTCGACATCTCATTTATCCGCATGGCTTACATCCGTCCGCTAATCAGTGGCTCATGTTCGAAATATCACTTAACACCGGAACAACTGGGTATTCCTGCCTCTTTGTATAGCGATGAAATGGCGCTCGTTCCCCATGCAGTAGTCAATGGATGGCTAACAAAGATCGCCGAGCTCTCAGGCAACCCGTCTTACCCACTCGCTATTGCAGATTCCCTGACGATTTCCTCCATTGATGTGAAAGCAAACTGGTTTATGTCTGCACCGGATTTGGCAGTCACCTTCAGGCGAATCAACTATGGTTTGAGCTGCTTTCACTCAGGCGCTCACTATGTAGGAAGGCAATCAGGAAAATTGTTGAAGTGGTGTTATGACAACGAATACTCAGGAACGGCGGCAGGTATCGACTCACTGCGCGTCGCCATTATGATGACTACCGTTCTTCGCCATTTTACCCATGAAGGATTTGCTCCGCTGGCCGTCAGGCTCAAAGGGACGGATATAGATATCAACGCCGCAAGCGAATGGTTTGGATGTGAAGTGAAGACAGGTTGTGCCATGACGGAAGTCTGGTTCGATAACAAATTGCTACTTTTGGAACATGCCGTGCCGCGCGACCATAACAAAGCAACAGTGATTTCTTTGTTTGATTTGGATGAACTGGTCAATATGCCGCAACGCGATGATCCCACCAAAGCGCTGTATGAAGTCGTGAACTTCACCCGTCATTACGGCATGCCCTCTTTGGAAACGGTCGCATCAACGCTGAGTCTTTCCACGCAGCAATTGCAGCGGCGATTACATCGACTGGGTTTCAGTTTCTCGTCCATGCGGGGTTATGTGCTGAATAACATTGCGGCGAGGTACATGTTAAAGGGCTATGCCCCGGATGAGGTTGCCCGTCTACTTGGCTACAGCAACCCACAAAGCTTCACCAAAGCCTTCCAACGCGTCCGTGGGTGTACGCCGAAAGAGTACATGCGACGTATGGAACACTGATCGCGCAAACAATAAGCATGCAGCCGATCTGCCCTTCCCTTTTCTATTGAAAACACAGTAATATTTGTTTGCTCATTTTGAGCATTATTCTCAGGGCGGGGCGAAATTCCCCACCGGCGGTATGTCAGCACGCAAATCATTGTAAGACTGGCGAGCCCGCGAGCGCCCAAGCGCATGCTTGGGGTCAGCAGACTTGGTGAAACGCCAAGGCCGACGGTTATAGTCCGGATGAAAGAGGATGATAAAAATGCACCGATTCACGGCGGCGTTCGCTTAGCCGAAGATCGTTGGATTGCGTATGGCTGCGTTCGCAGTTTGCGCTCATCTATGCCCTGATTCTGGTATTTAAACTTAGGAGTTACCATGAATCAGACTCACACATCTCTACTTTCTGGCACCCCATTTGAGCGCGTTGAAGCGGCGCTTGAAGCACTGCGTTTGGGTAAAGGCGTTTTGCTTCTCGACGATGAAGATCGCGAGAATGAAGGTGACATCATTTATTCTGTAGACCACCTAACCACCCAGCAAATGGCACTTATGATCCGCGAATGCTCCGGCATCGTTTGCCTGTGCCTGCCTGAAGAACAAGCCGATAGGCTGGAACTTCAGCCAATGGTGGCCAAAAACAACAGCGCCAACCAGACTGCTTTTACCGTTTCCATCGAAGCGAAAGTGGGCGTCACAACCGGCGTTTCTGCGGCTGACCGCGTCACTACGATCAAAACCGCCTCTAACCCAGATGCAAAACCTTCTGATCTGGCGCGTCCTGGCCACGTGTTCCCACTCCGCGCACGCAAAGGTGGTGTTCTTGTCCGTCGTGGTCACACCGAAGGCACTATCGATCTAATGCAAATGGCCGGCCTTTCGCCTGTTGGTGTTTTGTGTGAGGTGCAGAATGAAGATGGCTCCATGGCAAAAGCGCCAGAGATCGTCGAGTTCGGTAAGAAGCATGACATGCCAGTACTGACCATCGAAGACATGGTTCAATACCGTCTCGCGTCAGCGGAGAAGATCGCTTAATCTTTCGAACGATAAGCAATTTTGAGATCGCTCACACTTTTAGATTGATGAGCGGTCTCTATTTTGTAAAAGAATAATTCCTCTCATCGTGCAAGCTATCACCAAATTGTTAACCCCACTCCTTCTTTCGGAAAGCAAAATTCACCCAACACAAGAACCACTCGTCATTCCATTCACGCGGTGAATTTCATCAATCCTTTTTATCTTCAGCATCCAATAGCTGAATTGATATGGATTGCATTCATCATGAGAATTTCTAGATACAACACTGTGAACTGGAAGTTTATTTTATGAAAAAACACTTTGAGCTCATCGACAAGCCGACTTTCTTCGGTGCGTTGGGGCTGCTGTTTTCTGTCATCGTTCCATTGCTGGTTTGGCCTGACCAAGGCGCAGAGTGGATTGCGATTGCAAAAACCTTTATGACAGACAAGCTGGGCTTTATGTACCTGGCTCTTGGTATCGCTGCCTTCTTTTTTATGGCTTACATCGTTTTCAGCGATATCGGACAAATCAAACTTGGTGACGCAGACGAGAAACCAGAGTTTGCAACCGGCTCTTGGGCTGCGATGCTTTTCTGTGGCGGTATCGGTGCCAGTATTCTTTACTGGGGCACTATCGAGTGGGCTTACTACTATCAAAACCCTCCTTTCCAACTGCAGGCTGGCAGTGAAGAAGCCGTTCGTTGGGCGGCGACCTACGGTATTTTCCACTGGGGGCCAATTGCTTGGTCTATTTACCTGATCCCCGCTATTCCAATTGCTTACTTCTTCTACGTTCGTAAACAGCCTGTACTGAAAGTATCTGCGGCGCTGATGCCAGTGATTGGAGAAGCACGCAGCCACGGTAAGCTGGGCAAGTTCATTGATGTACTCTTCATCTTTGGTCTTCTGGGTGGTGCTGCAACCACATTAGGTCTGGCCGCACCATTGATCAACGAAGGTATCAGCTACCTGTTTGGCATTCCTTCTACCACAGTGACTCAAATCGGTGTTCTGCTGCTTTGTACCGCGCTGTTCGCCTACTCGTCTTACAAAGGTATGGATGAGGGCATCAAGGTTCTGAGTAACATTAACTTTTGGGGTGCACTCGGTCTGCTGGCATTTGTACTGTTTGCTGGCCCAACGCTGTTCATGCTGGAAACCGGTTTGGACTCCATCGGTCGTATGCTGTCGAACTTCTTCGTCATGGCAACCTGGGCAGAACCGTTTGGTGGCTACGGCACGTTTGAAGACACCCACTTCCCGCAAGATTGGACTATTTTCTACTGGGCATGGTGGCTGGTATTCGCGCCAAGTATGGGTCTGTTTGTGGCGCGTATTTCGCGTGGCCGTACTATCAAGCAGATGGTCTCAGGCTCCATCTTCTTCGGCTCGCTGGGCTGTGCGCTGTACTTCATGATCCTGGGTAACTTTGGTCTGTCGCTGCAACTGTCAGGTCAATTGGATGTTGTTTCTATCCTGAATGAGAAAGGCGCGACAACGGCGATTTTCTCAATCCTTGAGCAGCTGCCTATGAGCACTGTGGTTATCGCTGTGTTCACGATTCTATGTATCATTTTCACCGCGACCACGTTCGATTCCATCTCGTTCATTCTGGCTTCTGTAGTACAGAATAACGTGACTGAAGACCCGCTGCGCTGGAACCGTCTGTTCTGGGCATTCACCCTGTCTGTGATGCCTTCTATCCTGATGTTTATGGGTGGTCTGGCAACGCTACAAACGGCGGCAATCGTCGGCGGCTTACCTCTGCTGGTGATTGCGGTCATGCTGATGATCTCGGGTGTGAAAGCAGCAACGCTCGACCTTTCACATCAGGAAGGCTACGAAGACCCAACCATCAACATCGAAGAGTTTCCGGAGGTTGACCCTTGGTCTCGTGAAGGTATGGCTATGGCAAAGTTTGAACGACTGAAAGACGAAGCGATCACAGCGGCAAACGAAGAGCGTGAGAAGTTGGATGCTATCTGGGACCTCAAGAAAAACATCCGCGCAGAAGCGTTGTCGCGAGGCGAAACTGGCATGGAATTGGGCGATGCTCCTCAAGAGCAGCTGGATGAAATCCAACGCCTGACTGACGAAGCCATGGCCGCCAAAGAACATAAGCTTCAGGCTTCTGAAGCAGCGCAACAAGCACGTATCGAGTTCAATGAACTGATGCGTGAGAAGAAGCGTTTAGAGCAAGAAGCGGAAGAGCAAATGGCGTAAACCGCCAACATGGCATGATAAAGGGCACAATTTGTGCCCTTTTCTTTCATCTAAATGTTTCTATCTCAGAAACGACTGTTTTTCGTTCAAAGCCCAAAGCCCGTTCAGACTTTTTTACAGAGTCAGGCTCGAAGATTCTGAATTTGTTCTTACCCATATCTTTTGCTTCATACAAGGCTTCATCAGCAAGACGAACCAAGCCATCGCTATCTATACTGTGGTCTGGGAATACGGCAAACCCGATGGAAAGCCCCACCTGAATCTCAATATCATCCACATAAATGGGTTTACCCACTGCTTCGATTAAGCGTTGGGCGATATCCGGCAACATATCCCGGCTTTCGGGTCCGTTATAGATAATAGCGAACTCGTCTCCACCCAACCTCGCAACCGTGTCTTGCTCCCGGCATTGTTTAAGCAGCCGCCCAGCGACGATTCTCAAACATTCATCACCGATCGGGTGTCCGTGCAAATCGTTGACGGGTTTGAAGTCGTCCAAATCCAAGATGGCCAGGGCAACATGACGTCCCTTCAAACTTGCTGCATGCAAAGCCAGCTTTAAGTCATCACTAAACCGAATGCGGTTAGCCAGCTTGGTTAGAGGGTCAGTCATTGCCAGTTCGGTAATTTTCTCCTCGGCTTCCAAGCGTCGCCGGATTTCTTGCTTCAAGCGAAGGTTCCAGTAATAGAAAAGGCCTATCGTAGTGGCAGAGCAGATGAAAATGGCGAAAATCACTGACCAGAACAATCCCCAATCTATGCCTGTTTCATAGCGAACAGGGAACCAGCGTTCAAAAATCTCTTTTCGTTCTAGCGGAGAAATATCATTGATGGCGATGTTGAATAGGCCTACCAGTTCTGGTCTGTTTTTGTTCACCAACATCGAGAGCTTGGCGTTGGATGGCAACACACCACCGATTTTCACATTGGTGATGTGATGGTCCTGAATCACATACACCAATGACCCCAGCACAGAAACGAATCCAAACAGCTCTCTGGATTCTACTTTCTTTAATCCTTCCTCTGTGCTTTCAAATGTCTGGACGGTTAAGTGCGGATACAGCTTTGGGATCACTTCGGCGGCAGGCGAGTTAGCCAATACGCCGATTGTTTCATCGCCAAGGTTGACCAAATCATCAACAAAGGGAGCATCGACATGCGTTGCCAACGCACGATGTGAAATAAAATAAGGTTCGGTGGCTAAATAATCTTGAAGTTTTTGTTCGGTTGCTACGTCTGCAACAATCAAATCACAGACACCTGCTTTTAAGGCTTGCAGGCTTTCGTAATAAGACTCTGTGGGGTGAAGAACGAAAGGAAGACCAAGTTTTCGGCTGATTAACTCGGCATAGTCTGCCAAAACACCGACGTATTCTCCGTCATTATTTATTGCTTCAAAGGGTAACCAGTTCGGTTCCACACACATGGAAACATGGCCTAAAGCACGAACTTGGAGTTTTTGTTGGTCGGTCAACTGTTTTGCGCGCGCGACTTCAGAGAACATCACCATACAAAACAGGATAAAAAGATAACGCTGATACTGCCCAGAAATCCGTGAAATAACCGGTGAAAGTTTGGCCATGGCTTCCTCCCCAAAAAAGGTTACCGATTTGCCGCAACCCTAGATGTATTCTGCCATGGAGCAACACGAACATTGTGTATCAATAATAAAACAATCGTTGCATTGATTGAATTATCATGAGAAATGAAATTGCCTTCAAATCATCACACCAAGCATTACCCATTCACATAGTGAATACCACCAACCTATAAGCGAAAAACTAGATTATTATTCTTTTAACAATTCTCGCTCAGACCCAAATTGATCAAATACTCGATTAGTATGGATGCATTTTTTCTTTTTTTATTAGCTAGATAACAGCATCACACCCCATGAAAGCGCTTTCACTATCTATCAGAATTTTCAACTTCATTTATTAGGGTTTCATAAACAATTTTCCCACTCGAACTTCAACAAATTTCTGATTGATGTTTCATTCACAAAAAAGAAAATTCTGTCATAACAACACAATGCATATACCCACAACCCACATTTCTATAACGACTCGCCACGTTTCTACCCGTCTGAGAGGTCCGAAATCCGTTTTGTACGTCGCCGGCGACTTCTCATTGCGAAACCAGGGTCTATTGAGCTTCCTCTGGATTTATTAGAGTAATAGCTCTAATATGTTCGCAACTTCCTCATGCGGAAACCATTATGCTTGCCAGAAAACCCTTCCTTGTCCGTTTGATCATTGCATTGATGCTTTTGCCCAGTGTGAGCAGCGCAGAGCCCATGACCTTTGAGCAGGCATGGCAATCTGTCTTGACCCGGAATGATGCGATAGCCGCAGAACGCGCTAACGTTCAGCGCGCCGAACACATGCGAAACGCCGCATCGGCACATCACCTTCCTGCGATTTCACTTAGCGGTAGCTACACCCGCTTGGATCAGGACGTGGAACTCAAACCGTCCCAGCTAGCTCACCATATGAATGGTGGCGATGCATTGGGCCAATTGGCTGGTTCCGTTCCTCAATTAGCTCCCCTGATGGGGAACCTCGATAACCTGCTGACCACCACCTTGGCCGACCGCGATATCTACACCAGTTCGATCCGCGCTATCTGGCCGATCTTTACCGGCGGCCGTATTCTTTCAGCGGAAGACATTGCCAACGCCCAGCGCGATGAAGCCAGCTTCTTGATGCAAATGGCTCAACAGGCGAAGTTTGAAGATCTAACGAAAGTCTATTTTGCGACCGTGCTGGCTGCGCAGGTGTTGGAGACTCGCGTAGAAGTGGAGCAAGGGCTCGAAAAACACCTCGACCACGCGAAAAAGCTGGAAGAGCAGGGGCAAATTGCGCGCGTTGAACGCTTGCAAGCGGAAGTCTCTTACGACAAAGCCAAGACCGAACGCCGTAAAGCCGAACGTGACCTGGAAATCGCGCAAGCTGCGCTGCAAACACTGGTGAAAAGCGATGCACCGGTGACGCCATCCAGTGCCCTATTTACTCAGAAACACGCCCCTGCGATGGCGCCATTCATGCAAAAAACACTGGCGGATTATCCCGGCCTGAAAGTGTTGGACGCCAAACGCGAACAAGCTGATGGCTTGGTTAACCTAGAGAAAGGCAAGTACTACCCGCAGGTTTATCTTTACGGTAACTACAACCTCTATGAAGGTGATTCCTTGACCGCTGAATTGGCACCTAACTGGGCAGTTGGCGTGGGCGTAAGCATTCCCCTTATTGACAACGGTGGCCGTTCAGACAAAGTGAAAGCCGCTCACAGCACCGCACTTCAGGTTCAGCACCTTCGCGCCCAAGCGGAACAAGACCTTTCACTGCTGGTTGAGAAAACATGGCGAGAAGCAGGACAAGCACTGGAAGAGTACCAAGGCTTGGCTTCAAGCATTTCCCTTGCACAAGAAAATCTCCGCTTGCGTGAAAAAGCCTTCGCGCAAGGGCTTTCTACTTCACTCGATGTCGTCGATGCTGAGCTTTATCTCGCCGGCATCAAAACCCAGCAGCTTGCAGCGTCATACCAATACGTGCTGTCGCTTTCCCGTCTACTCGCTGTTAGCGGCGAGATGAATCGTTTCCCAGAATTTCAGGCGGCATCACTCCAATCAACCCAACCAATAAAGGGATAAATCACAATGAGCAAATTGAAATCTATTGCGCTGGCCTTGCCTGCTGCTGCCGTTATTGGTTGGATTGGCTACAGCTTTTACCAAGCTTATCAACCCGTGCCTGAGCGTTTTCAAGGTCAGATTGAAGCGCAGCAATACAGCATTTCTTCGAAGGTCGCTGGCCGTATTGATAATGTGTTGGTGCGTAAAGGTGAAACCGTGAATAAAGGCGATTTGATTTTCACCCTTTTTAGCCCAGAGCTTGATGCCAAGCTGGAGCAAGCGAAAGCCGGACAACAAGCAGCAGACGCCATGGCAGAACAAGCTGAAAGCGGCGCTCGTGAGCAGGAAATCAGCGCTGCGCGCGACCAATGGCAAAAGGCCCGTGCTGCGGCACAACTGGCGGACAAAACCTTCAAACGTGTAGATGCGCTCTACAAAGAAGGTGTTGCCGCTGAACAAAAACGCGACGAGGCATACACCCAGTGGCAAGCGGCTAAATACACAGAAAATGCTGCACTCCAAATGTATGAACTGGCGAAAGCCGGTGCGCGCTCTGAAACCAAACGGGCAGCGCAGGAAAAAGTCCGCATGGCAGCCGGTGCGGTTGCTGAGGTGGAAGCTTATGCCAAAGACACCAAGATCCATAGCTGGTATCAAGGCGAAGTCAGCCAAATCCTGCTTCACCCTGGCGAGCTGGCACCGCAAGGTTTCCCGGTTGTCACTGTCATCGACATGAAAGATGCCTGGGCAGTCTTCAATATTCGCGAAGATAAACTGCGTCAGTTTGCCAAAGGCGCTCAGTTTGAGGCCAACATTCCTTCTCTGGGAGAGAAGGTTTATGAGTTTGAAGTCACCTATGTTGCCCCATTGGCGGATTTCGCGACGTGGCGCGCCACCAACAGCCAGAACGGCTATGACATGCGTACCTTTGAAGTAGAAGCCCGCCCTTTGACACCTATTGAGGGTCTGCGCGCAGGCATGAGTATTCTGGTCTCCGAGCAGACTCAGGGTTGATCACCATGGACAAACCTTCGTTTGCGTCACGGCTTCTAGATGAGTGGCGATTAACTTCATCAGATAAGTGGCTAACCGCCCTGCTGGGCTGGTTACCCCTAGCGTTGTTTCTGTTGGTGGGGGCGATTTTCTCATCAGGTACAGGTCGCGATTTGCCAATTGGCGTGGTCGATCTTGACCATAGTGCCATGTCGCGTAGCCTCACCCGTTACTACGATGCCAGTCCTGCTTTGGAAACTCGTAGTTTCACCGGCGTTCAAGAAGCTACCGCTTCACTGAACAGTGCGGAGACTTACGCTACCGTCATCATTCCCTCGGACTTTGAGAAAGCCACTCTTCGCGGCGAAAGTCCAGAAGTGACTGCCTTCTACAACAGCCAATATATTCTGATTGGTAAGCTGGTGAATGCAGCGATTACCCAAAGCCAAAGTACCTTTGCGGCCATGGTGGAAACCAAAGGGAAAATGTTGCATGGCACGACGGTTTCCACTCAAGCGGCGGGACAGTCTGTGCCTGTCCGTTTTCAGTTAGTGCCCTTGTTTAATAACGGCACTAACTACGCGCAGTTTCTTGTCTCGGCGATTATTCCCGCGCTTTGGCAAATTGTGATTGTCGCGAGCGGCATGCTTTCCATGGCACTGACCGACAAACGCATAGGGCTGGAAAATCAGTTCAAACAAGGTTTGTTCTCGGCGCTAATCGCCAAAATAGTAGGCTTGCTTATTCCGCTCTGGCTGATGGGCGTTGTCTTCGCCACCGCCATGCACTTTGGATTAGGCTGGCCGATGAACGGAAGCTGGACGTTACTTTTCGCCTCACAAGGCTTGATGGTGTCAGCAGGTCTCGCGATAGGTTCCTTACTGTATTTAGGCACACGAGATGCGACCCGCGCGATGAGTCTGGTCGCAGGTTTTACCGCGCCAGCCTTTGCGTTTATGGGAGTGAGCTTTCCAGCCAGTGACATGCCGTTTCTGGCGCAGTGTTGGCGCGCAATGTTACCAGTGAGTCATTACATCACGGTGCAAATTGGCCAGTTCAACTATGGCGCGACAATGATACAAATGCAGCCCATGCTTCTCGCTTTAGCGGCTTTCAGCCTGATTTGGCTGCTTGTCGCCGCTAAACTCAAACGGCTCTGCCGCTCAGCGACGCTCATTCAGGAGGCTGGCATATGAGTTGGACTGCGTTGTTTAAGCAAGAACTGAAGGCACTGTTTACCAATCCGGCAGTGGTTTTCACCGTGTTTGGCGGCATTATTATTTATTCACTGCTTTACCCATTGCCGTATGAAAACCAACTCCCACGCGAACTTCGTGTTGCGGTTGTCGATCACGATAACAGTCAGGAAAGCCGCACGTTCGTTAGAATGTTGGACGCCACCCCACAGCTTTCTGTTGCGATGCGATTGAGCACAGAGACGGAAACCAGCGCTCAAATTGCCGGTGGTAATATCGAAGGTGTCGTTGTGGTTCCACAGCACTTCTACCGCGACCTGTTGATGGGCAAAAGCCCGGTGATTTCCGTTGGAGGAGACGCTTCTTTCTTCCTGACCTACGGCACTATCGCAGAAGGTGTCGTCAATGCGGGCAACACACTTGGCGCGTCAGTAAAAACGACGCGCGCCATGATGCAAGATACGCCAATGGAAGCAGCATCCAAGCAGATAACACCGTTCTCACTAAATTTGGTGCCGGTTTATAACCCAACGACTGGCTACGGAAATTACGTGGTTCCCGGCGTGTTTATCCTGATCTTGCAGCAAACTTTGCTGATCGCTTCCGGCATGCTGGCCAGCGTAAACCCACATAACGGGGCGAAAAATCTTATCGCGCGAACCTGCATTCTTACTGCGATTTACAGTGTAATGGCAATGTACTATCTGGGCGCCAGCCTTGAGATAAACGGGGTTAATCGTTTGGCAGAGCCTGTAAATCTCATCATCATTATGATGCCTTTTTTGCTGGCGACGATTGGCCTAGGTACGGTGATTGGAAAATGTCTTTCAAGGCCGGAAATCATTACCTTAACGGTGTTGTTAAGTTCGATGCCTCTGCTGTTTACATCAGGATTTGTCTGGCCAAGCAGTGAACTGCCAGTGTGGTTGAACTCTTTGGCGCAAATCGTACCTTCCACACCCGCTATTCAAGCGACTATTCAGCTCAATCAAATGGGCGCGACGATTCAGAGCCAGCTAGGACACCTTTCTCAACTATGGCTACTAACTGTAGTTTTCGGCGCTATCGCCTTGATGGCAAAAACTAAGCATAAAGCAAACCAACCCCAATAAAAAAGAACCCCGCTAAAAGCGGGGTTCTTTTTCAATTAGCACTTAAATTAACGACTCAATCGCTTCGATAACCGCGTCTACTTTAGCGCCATTCGCAGCTTCAGAGTGCGGAGCAGCAAAGCGATGCGAATCATTGTCATAGTACTTACCGGAAGCGTCAGCGAATTCGTCGGTCAGCGAGGCTCGAGCGAGAATATCGGCGCCAATACCAATATCACCGCCTGACACACCAAACCCTTCCGTCACCATTTTGCTGCCGAGCATTGAACCCGGGTTAACGGCCACCAACATGGGACCATCAATACCTAGATCGTGCGCCAGCTTTTGCGTCCACATAGTGATGGCCAGCTTACTTTGTGCATAGGCCGAGAATTCATCACCGACTTTTACATCACCTTTCAGCTCGGCAATGTTGACGGGGGCTTGCGCGGCAGAAGAGAGGTTAACAACACGCCCTCCTCCGCCAAGCAACGGCAGCAAGCGCTTAGTCAGCAGGTAAGGCGCGACTGTGTTTACAACGAACCGCACGTCGAATCCATCTTCGGTGATTGGCGAAGAGGTTCGGAAAATACCCGCGTTGTTAATCAGCACATCCAACGATGTATGGTTTGCCACCACCTCATCAGCAAACTTTTCGACATCCTTCAGGTTCGACAAATCTGCCAAGTAGGTTTCCACATTACCAACGCCTTCAATCCCCTGAACTTGGACTTTCGCATTATCCAGCTTGGCGGCGCTGCGCCCATGCAACAGGATATTGTGACCTTGAGAAGCCAGTAGTTTAGCGGTCTCCAACCCAATACCATCTGTTGCACCTGTAATTAAAATCGTTTTTGTCATTGTTATTCCCTTGTTCGTAGGGGCTGTCGACCATTGGTGGTTAAGCGTTGGCAGCACAAGCATCTGAACTTCTTACCCTTACCACGACATGCGTTGTCATGCTGTCTCTGTTTTAGCGATTGCTGTTGACTACCTTTACCCACTATCCTATTTGAAACGGTTTCATTAGTAATTGCGCACAACAAAGAATCACTTTTTAGTTTTTATTGATAATGATGAATATCGAACACCTCAAACTCTTTGTCCGGTTAGCCTCGACAAACAACATCAGTGCCGCGGGCGCCGAGCTTGGACTCTCACCTGCGGTCTCCAGTGCGCACATTAACAAGCTCGAAGAAACCATGGGCGTAAGATTAGTGCATCGCACCACACGAAAAGTCTCTCTGACCGAAGAAGGCATTGCCTTTTTGCCTCATGCAGAGGATGTGTTGGCGAGTGTCGAGGCGGCGTGCGCCTCGGTCGGAGGAGGAACGACCACACCAAGGGGAACACTTCGAATAACCGCCCCTGCATCTTTTGGACGAATGCATCTTATTCCTGGGCTTAAAGGCTTTTTGGAGGAATACCCCGATCTTTCGCTCGACCTGCGCCTGTCAGATTCTATCGTCGATCTGGTTGAAGGCGGCTTTGATATCGCCATTCGAAATGCCGAGCTCAAGGATTCCAGTCTCATCGCGCGTAAGCTTGCAACGGATAACCGAATGCTCTGTGCCTCACCGTCTTATATTGCTAAAAACGGCAGGCCAGAAACCCTAAAGGAGCTGAGCTCCCACACTTTTGTTCTACTCCCTTCTTTGGAACAACTGGCGTTTCGAACACCCAGCGGGCTTGAAAGCATCAAAGTGAAGAGTTTGTTGAGAACCGACAACGGTGAAGCCGTAAGGGACGCCTGTATTGAAGGAATTGGCATTTCTGTTTGTTCAAATTGGGCAGTACACGAGCAATTGGAACGTGGTGAACTCGTGAGAGTTCTCGAGAACTTCCAGTTGGAATCAGACACTGCAATTTGGGCTGTCTACCCAAGCTCGAGGCAACTCGCCCCCAAGGTGCGCGCATTCATTGATTACTTTGCCCAACGCTTTGAAAACATGCGTTGCTGGGGGGAGAGAGGCTGACCCACCATACGACGGAATACTGATTTCTCATATTGAGAAATCAGTATTCCGTCCCTTTTCTTATGACTGTCAATCTGAGAAAAAAGCCTATTCCAGACTGATTCTCACAATAATAAATTTATAAATATCAGCAAATTAAAAATGGCACGCTCTTTGAAATGGGGTTATTAACATTTTCAAATCCTGGAGCAACTTATGTCTCGACGTGCCATACCTCTCGCGCTAGCGTTGATGTCGCCCGTTGCCTATGCAACGCCGTTCGATACGTGTCCAAGTAAAGCCTATTTGTTCCAAGCTAATCCGGTACAAGTGTATGGCGTTAATCTCGTCACCGGCGAACACAGCCTGCTGCAATCTGATACCGGCTTGAATGCCAATATCAACGGCGTAGGTTTCAACTTCGAAGACAGGTATATCTATGGGTACGACACATCCAACAAGCAAATTGTCCGTTTAGGGCAGGATTTCCAAGCGGAAGTTTTAAACGTTTCTGACGTCCCCACTGACCACACTTTCTTTGTCGGTGACGTTTATGACCACACTTACTATCTGTACCGCCAAAACAAAGGCCTTTTCAAAATTGATTTGAGCCCATTGGACAGTGACCCGAATGCTACTTTAGAGATGGAGAGAATCACAACAACTGCTTCGGTCAGATTGACCGACTTCGCTTTCCACCCAGGCAACGGCGGGCTTTACGGCATCGACAACCAAAGCGGCAACGTCTATTTGTTTGATACCACAGATGGCAGCACCTCCCTGGTTGGTAATGCAGGTATAACCGGGACATTCGGCGCAGGCTACTTTGATGTCAACGGCTATTTCTACGTTTCACGTAACAGTGACGGACAGATCTTCCGCATCGATTTGTCTGATTACGGCGCAGATGGCGACGTCACCGCAGATGAGTTCGCACCCGGTCCTAATTCAAATCAAAACGACGGTGCCCGCTGTGCAAATGCGCCCGTCATTGATGAAGATTCCACTATCGACTTTGGTGATGCACCGGACAGCTATAAAACGCTTCTTGCTACCAATGGCCCGCGCCACCAAACCGGAACGGCCTTCTACCTTGGTTCAGTAGCTCCGGATAGTGAGGGTGACGGCCTACTATCCCCACTTGATGACAACAAAGCAGGCCTTGCCGATGAAGACGGCGTTGGCTTTGTAACAGCTTTAGAAGCAGGCCAGAGCGCCATTGTTTCTGTTCAGGCATCTACGCAAGGTTACCTATCAGCATGGATCGACTGGAACGCCGACGGTGACTTCGAAGACTCAGGTGAGAAAGTAATAAGCGACAGCCTGCTCTCTGCTGGTTCCAATGCGCTTGCGCTATCAGTGCCGGTTGATGCAGCAATCGGTTCCACCTACAGTCGATTCCGTTTTGCTGAACAATCTGGCCTAGACTATTTTGGTGGTGCCACCAGTGGTGAGGTGGAAGATCACCCTGTCACGGTAATGAAGTCAGGTACAACACTTGTTCATTACCCAAGTGAACAAGGCTACGCGTCTATCGCCTTCGAAGATAACTGGCCAAAAGAAGGTGACTACGACATGAATGATGTGGTGGTCCGTTTCCGGATCACCGAAACACTTGATGAAGATAACCACGCGACAAGAATTTTAATTACTGGTTATCTCGCTGCTTATGGTGCGGGTTACCACAACGGCCTTGCCATCCGTCTTCCAGGTTTAAATCGAACCGACATAGACAGCGCCTCCACTACCCTGAAACATAACGGTGTCGCACAACAAGAAAACGGACTCGAAGCCGACTCTACAGAAGCTATCTTTATCATCGAAGAAGATCTGAAAACAAAGATCCCATCTGGTGAATGCAATTTCTATAGAACGGCACAGTACTGTCAGGAAGATATATCATTCGAGTTTGAGATTGATATCTATACCAACGAAGGCGTAAACACCTATGGACTCGCCGACATGCCTTATGATCCCTTTATCTTCTCCACCCCCGGCAGTTATGTCCGTGACGGGATCTGGTACAACCCAGGGCGGGGATTAGAAATTCACCTCCCTGACCAAGCACCAACAGAGCAGTTCGACACCTTCCTCTATGGCTGGCAGGACGACGACAGTGTTCCGGCAGAAAACCGCTACTACAAAACCAGCACTAACCTACCTTGGGTTCTGCTCATCACCGATGAATGGAAATGGCCACAAGAACATATCGACTTGATTCAGGCTTACCCATTGTTCGCAGGCTACACAGAGAGCAGCGGTGTATCGAATACCACCTGGCATGCGGAAGAAAATGCAGCCGAAAACAAAATCTACGAGCCAGAGGAGTAACTGACATGAAATATTCACTTATCACACTAGCTCTGGCAGGTTTGCTCACTGCATGTGGTGGGGGTGGAGGCGGTGGAGAAACCACATCCTCAGGCCCAACGGGTACAGATAGTGGAACGGCATCAACATCTGATACTGCCACCACGAGCACAACGCCTCTAGGCATGATGACAGATACTTCTGGTGCTGATGTGACCATCCCTCCGACGGTGCTGAGTTCTGCCACCGATATGTCTGAGATGGTCGTACCCGCGGATTTCAGTTATGACGCTGTCGATTCACAAAGCGTGGATATTGATATCAGCAGCTACACCACCAGCAAAGGATATATCTCCATTTACGGTGGCTTCACCCAGAATGACGATGGTTCTTACAGTGCAGATTACAACAGCCGAATCACCTCGGCCGATGTAGAAAACGGATTGGCTTCCCTCACCTACCCCTTGGCCGATTCCCAATACTACATGCTGGCCGAGGTCTTCTTCTATGATGGCACTACCCCTATCCAAACACGGATCAATAACGAGCAGTCCAGTTGGGTTTGGTAGTTATTAAATAAGCAAAACAAAAACAGGCGGCATTTAGCCGCCTGTTTTTATTGCTGCTGTAGTTTCCCGAACGACAAGTTTGGCTTCGAGTTCAAGTTTGTCATTGACCGGCTCACCCGCGAGTTTTGCCAGCAAATAGTCTGCGGCTTTCTCTCCTATTTCTCTGGAAGGTACTTTTATACTGGTCGGTGATAGATGGAATATCAGAAGTCATAATATTGTGCATCTTACAGAAGCCAAAATTGTAAGCTTACAAAATTACACGTCTTCTAAATGCTGCGGACGTACTTGAGGCGGTTAGTCAATGTCTAAATAGATTTTTATCTCGTTTTCTGTGAGTGGGGCTAATGGAAGCGTCTGTACATAATCTAAGGTATCAGTCACGCCTTTGAACACTCGCCAAACATAGACACTTCCATCCACCGAAGTTGAAGCTACATGGGATGCGTTCGCGTTAAAGGTAACGCCAGTTATGGGAGCAATATGCTTATCAAATTGTGTCACGGGTTGTTTGACTGAGGCTGATTCAAGCCCAGTTATACTCCAGAGGGCAACTTTATTACCCGACACGGTTAGGATGTATTTACCTGTAGGATCATATTGGACTTTATCAACGACACCTTGTTGGGATTCAAAACAAAATAATAAAAGAGGCTCATTGTGACTAGGAGAGTCAACAACGACCCACAAGCAACCTTTATTTCCTGATGCCGTCAATACACGACTCCCATTGGAACTAAAAATCGCATGCTTCACGTTTTCAGAATGAGGAAGTGAGGTGACCTTCTCAAGTTTTATAAAGCCTTGATGATTTACTGGCGGTAACGCATAAATCTCTGCGTTACTTTTACGACTAATCAACAATTGATCACCGGCAGGGCTGAACACCACACTATTGACCTCGCCAGATAACTCACTAGGCATTTCGACTTCGTTACAAGTCACTGTTTGCCATAGAGTAATTTTCCCCGTTTTAGACTGAGCAACGACATATGCCTCTAACGGATCAACCCAAGCACTAAGTAATGGGTCATCACTTTCAAATACGCACTTTGAAACATGGTCTTTTGCATGCCAAAGCACTGCAGTGTTGTCTTCAGACACCGATATCAGATAAGTCCCAGAATTACTGTATCCTATATGTCGTATCTCTTTATTATGTGGGCGAAACTGATGCAGCACTTTACTGGTTTCTGTTTCCCAAAGCACTATTTCGCCATCTTCATCCGCCGTGGCCACCGTTTTTTCATCGGCAGAAACCGCCATTGCTGTTACAGACTCAAAGTGTGTGCCCGTCGAACTCAATTCTTTATTATTATCTAGATTAATTACCCTGATACCCGACTTTGAAACCAAAACAAGGTCATGAGAATTAGGGAGGAATCTAAAGCTTTCAATCCCATCCCACGTTATCGATTCTTTGCTATCGGATGATTTTGATGACTGTTGTTTATTCGTTAGCTTAACAGGGGAGTTTTTATTCGCTGTGATTTTATATTTTTCTTCAATAAACTCAAAGTCCTCAAAGTACTCAAAGTCCTCTAATTCGGCGATGATCTTCCAAACTCCATCATCGCTATAATATGTATCTTCATCGCCGCCTTCTTCAATTTCCGACTCAGACATCACCTCAAGTCCGGATTTAATATCAAAAACCCCCTCTCTTAGAACCCAAACTGAGTGCTCTCCAAAAAATTCGCCGCTATTTTCTGTTTTCCTCTTGAAAAGAGATTCGCCTGTTGACGTAGAAAAAACTTCTAATTTCTCTTCGGTTTCCACCAGAAAATACAGCCCATTCTCACTCACAATAGGGTAATATATATTAGGGTTCGTTTTCCTCCATTTTGTTTCCCCAGAAGAATCCGAAACCAACCACAAGTCAGTATTGGATACGAAAAGTATACCATCATCTACTACACTTAGCAGCTCAACACCATTTTCTGCTTTCACCTTGAAAAGAGATTCGCCTGTTGACGTAGAAAAAGCTTCGAAGCTCTCGTCATTTTTCACCAGAAAATACAGTCCATTCTCGAACACATAAGGAGTATAAAAATTAGGCTTCGGTTTTTTCCATTTTATTTCCCAAGATGAATCCGAAACTAACCACAAATCTGTGTTGGATACGAACAATATGCCACCATCTACTACCTCTAACCGTTCAGCGCCCGTCTCTTCCCACAATATCTGATTTGTTGCAGGGTCCCAGACAATTGAGTTCCCGTCGCCTTCTAAAAGCATCAAATGATCAGAAATAAACCGTACTGACCAGTCAATATATTCAGATTCCCCCTGTGATTTATCAATTACTTCACCCAATTCCAAAGGCTTACCAAGTTCGAACTCTAAGCTCTGTACTCGACCCAGTCCGTTCTCATCTGGAACATACCAATATAGGCCATCCTTACTGACAGTCATGTCCCAAAAATCAATGTCAATATCACCAATTTTCACATGGGCTTGTGCGTGCAATGAGGGGAAAGATAGCAAATTGAGATTATCACCACGTTTTTCAACAGCATATCTCTCATCCAATATATAGGGAACTACATCAGTTTCTGTCGAGACTTTCCAATCCTCCTTAACCAATTCCAAAGCACTTCCGGAGGTTTTTCTATATTTATCGTAACCGACTTTATTTGAAAGTAACAACTCACTATTGTTTTGCAACCAATAAGCTCTAGTAGTGGATGATGATGAGCTTCTGCTAAGATCTTGAAAAGGTACTAAGGTTATGTATCTAGCCTTTATGCCCTCAAACCCAATTGAAAGCAATTTATTGCCGACAAATGCAGCATCAGTAATTCCTTTTTCACTACGCTCTGCCATTCCACTGTTGATATTCCACATTGTACCTACTCTCGAGTCATCAACACTGAAAATTCTTTTACCATCAGGACTGAATTTAGCTTTTAAAACCCAATCATCATGAACAAATTCATTTATCAGGATTTTTGTTTCCACGTCCCATACTTTTACTTTTGAGTCATCAGATGCTGCGAGAATGTACTTTTGATCAAATGAAACTTGCACATCATTTACCCAATCACCATCTAGATTTTTTATTTCAAATTCATTCCTCATCTGATTAATATTCACAACTGCCACTCTGCCATAGCGATCACCTATAACAAACCACTCACCATCATTACTGAAAGACAAAGCTGTTGGCATTAAATTAGATATATATGAATCAATTTTGTGATTGTTTTTTATATCCCATAGCACTACGGTACCTTGCTCTTCATCTTCTTCCCGTTCAGTGACAGTCAATAGTTGGGTTGCTGATGAATTAATCGCTGACGCTATCACACCATCCCCAAAAAAATCTATCGTGACACTGTTGGGCATAACGACGTTATTTTTCATAAACCAGACGATAGCTTTCTCGTCACCTCGTGCAACCAAAGCATTGCCGGAACTGCTAAAATACAATTCTCGGACTTCTCCAATATCTGGTCTTAAGTTCTTTTTGAGTTCACCATTTTCATCCCAAACCCATATTTGCCCAGAAAGATCAGCCCCCACAACCAAGCCACCAGCTTCATTTCCACTACTATCAAATAAAGTAACGGCATCTAGCACAAAAATATTGCTAGGTTCCTCATCGATAAAGGGTGCCAAACCGTCCCAACGGTAGAGCAACCTGTGCAGGGTAGGCAAAATCTCCTTAACTTTGGTCAGGTCGGGCTCAGCCGGAACGTCACCCAGCCTAAAAAGTAACGGATTTAGGCTATAAGCGGCTAACGTAATTCCAAGCGGAACATCTCCCAAAAAGGCGACTTCACTGGCTTTGGCCGCAACATACTTTGCGACACTGATTTCAGCTCGCTGCTGTTCAGATATCAATTTGACATATGCCACTAGTAATCCTGCTGATGACATAAGTAATACGCCAACAAGCCAAGTGAATATCTTGGCATTGCGATTTTTGAGTACTATTTGCTTTTTTAAATTTTGCTCTTCTCTTCTTTTCGCATTTTCTGAATTAATTGCCGCTAAGTCCGCTAATGCTCGACTTCGCCGAATGTACTCTTTGCAATCTTCACTTAGATCAACTTCACGTTTTGATTTCCATTCGATAGCGCGTGACAACCTATTGCCAATTAACAATCCATCGTCGCTATTGCCATGTTGTTGCCAAAGGTGAAAATCACGCAAGACTTCGTCTTGCCACCGATAAAAGTCGCGATCTTCATCAACCCATTCCCTCAGCTTCCCCCACTTTTCAATTAACACTTCATGGATAACTTCTACCGTCTCGATACCCCCTTCAGCCAAAGGCTCAGGAACCTCTGTGCCAACATCACCTTTCGCGGTTACCACCAATCGACTACTCTCGTTCGCTAATTTTTGCGCGAGTTGCCAATCTTCCGGTTTTAGTAAAACCTTGCTAACCACTTTACGGGTATCTTTTGTGCCTTCTCCAAGTTTGACTAAGTGACAAAAAAGGCGCCGCGCATGACTTTGCTCATGCTCGTCCAATGCGTCATACTGTTTCTGTGCGTGTTTCGCAAGCGCCCCACCAACTCCTCCAATCTCACGATAGGCGTCGTGTGTGACTGTATCTGAGTAGTCATAAAGCCATAACTGTTCTAACGAAAACTCTAATAAGGCAAGGTTTCCAGGCTCATTCCCTACATCAGAAAGAATGGTTTCTACCAACCCAGGCTGAAAGGAAACACCTCTCAATTTTGCTGGCTTTTCTATAGCTTGAACGAGGTTATCCTCACTCATTTGCGAAAGAAACAAAGCTCGTTGACTTAGGTAGTGTGAAAGTTGATTGTGATCTCCAGTTTGACTGATAAAGTCAGCACGAATCGTAACTAGCAATGACAAAATTGGTTGTTTACTGTCTCGCCGAGGAAATTCACAGCAACTCAGCAAAACATCGAGAAACTTTCTTTGCGTGTGTTTATCTTCGACGGACGTATACAGTTCTTCAAACTGGTCCAAAATAAGGAGTAAGCGCACACTAGGCGTCTCATGAATAATATCGTCGATCAACTCTGGGAGTGTTATCGTTTCATCTTGCAGTGATTTTGCAAGGTCACTCTCTTGCTTTAAACGTTGAGTGTCTTCAAGCGCCGGTTTCCAGATACGTACCAAAGCTTTTGCTAGTGCCGCAAAAGGATTTCCACTTGAACTATGCGACACACGAAAATAAGTAACACGCCACTCATCTTCTGCTTGAGAAGCGAGTTTAGGTAATACCCCTGCTAACACCAAAGAAGACTTTCCCGCTCCAGAGGCACCAATCACCGCCGTAAATGGTTGACAACGTATACGTGAGACGACCTCGGCTATTTCCTCTTCGCGTCCGAAAAACAGGCCATGATCTTGGGGTCTAAAATGATTTAGCCCCTTATATGGATTGCTTTCGCGTGTCGTTTTTTCGGTCTTTACTGTTTCGCTCGCTGGCGAAGAGACATCTGAGAATGGAAGATCTACAACTGAGTGAAAGTTGTAGACTACGACTTTCCCCCGATGTTCAACACTCCTTTGTTACTATCAATATCAACCTTACCTACGACTGCCCCGCTGTCACTAACACTCCCAACTGACTGATTTACGCTGTTGTCTGCAGCACCTTCTAGAAAAGGTGTAAGCTCATTAATCATACCTATCAATTCAGAATCAGTGCCGAGATTGAAACGGCTCAATCCGCTTTCCAAAGCTGTTTTACGATCCTCCCTTTGAGTGTCTGTCACTGCTTCATTTGGATTTGAGAGAGCTTTCGCTATCTCAGAGTTGTTGCTAGTCCGCTGGGCTAAATACGCCTTTATTCGATTAAAAACAGCTTCTCCCGCTTGTTTTCCTATGGTGGAAGTGGCTGCCTTTACTAGGAGAATAGATATCTCTGTAATTCCCATGGATGAACACCTATTTTGTTCTTTTAATGCAGTATTAATCATCCGAGACACTTAAAGTGTAAACTTTATTAGACAAATAAAAAATTTTGACATAACGGATTAAAATCAACATCATGTTAGAGAAAATAACACTAAAAAAACGATGATGAATATAAATTCGGTTCTCACCAGCACAAATGTTCTCAGATCGAGTTTTCTATCACCTACTATCAAAACGAAAACTTTCTAATGGTTTATCTATCGAAAATTATCAAAAAATCTCACCATCACATTTCCACCCCAACAAATAAAGATATTCCACCCAATATACTCCACGTGTATTTTTTAAATTCAAACATCGAAGATTTTTAAAATTATTGGGTGATTAATCTCCGCTTTAATTACTAATTAAAGTCATCATGAAATAACATAGCTTAAGATTTAAACGATAAATAGGCTCATTTTAACCCGCCTGTTTTTATTGCTGCTGTGGTTTCACGAACCACTAATTTAGCCTCAAGTTCCAGTGTGTCACTCACGGGTTCACCCGCAAGTTTTGCCAGCAAATAGTCTGCGGCTTTCTCACCCATTTCCCGCGAAGGTACTTGCATGGTCGTGAGAGCGGGTTGGATATGAGACGCCATGGCCACATCATCAAAGCCAACAATGGAGATATCTTCCGGAATCCTCAGCCCAAGCGACTGCGCTTCCAGCAATGCGCCCATGGCAATTATGTCGTTACCGCAAACAATGGCTGTGGGTCTTGGCGTTAACTCCACCAGCTTTCTGAGCGCCTGACGGCTTTCCGCCAAATCATAACGACATTCAATGATCCTGTCTGAGGTCAGCGCTATTCCCGCTTTTCTCAGTGTATCTATGCATCCAGCGATACGATCTTTAGGTCTGTCATTCAGCTTGGTAATACCGGGAATGGCTGCGAAATCCTTATGCCCCAGATCAATAAGAAACTGCGTCGCCCTTGCTGATGCGCGGTAGTTATCAAATCCTATACAAGGATGAGGTAACTCAGGCTTGAAAGACCATGTATACAGATATGGGAGCTGCTTTTTATGAAGAATATCGAAAAGCTGAGGCTGGTGTTCAGCGCCCACCAGCATCAGACCTTCTACGCCACGGGAGATCAAACGCTCTGCCTGAGCCAGCTCTTCTTCTGTCGAATAATCCGAGCTCGCAATAAACAGGGTATAACCTTTTTCCTGCAACCTACGTTGAAAAGCCTGAATACCTTCCGCAAAGATCGCGTTGTCTAAGGTGGGGACGATAACACCGATGGTTCGCGAACGTTGTGAGGCCAGCGCTTGAGCAGCACCATGGGGAATATAGCCAAGTGATTCAATCGCCGACCGAATCAAGGCGCCCCGCTTCTCACTCACAGACGTAGGGTTTGCCAAATAGCGGGATACCGTCGCCGTCGACACCCCTGCTGCAATCGCAACATCTTCCGCCGTTGGCGCATCTGACGGTCGTTTTTGTAAGCGCTTACGCGCTGATTGAGTCTCTTTTGTCATAGAAAGTTATATCGTTGACTCACTTTTGGGATTTATAAACCGCAACTTACCTAATTATAGCGTTACACAAAAATTTTACCGCCAAAAACTTGACAGTCGTTCAGCCTCTCTTCTATCTTCACAATGTAAGCGCTTACATTTAACAATCATTTTACAAGATTGGTGAGTGCTATAACTACAAAATGGCGACTGCAAGCCAACACGACTGATAACAGCGAGGCAATGCAACATGACGTTAAGGAAACGCTACATACTACCCGCGGTGCTTTTTTCACTCTATTTCCTCAATGTGATTGCCACCAAATTTCAGATCGCTTCTGGGTCCACATCCATAGTTCGTGTCGGTGATGTCGGGGAGTTCCTTTTACTTCTCCTTGCTTCACTGACTTTCGTCGTCGCTATGTTGTCAGCCGAAAAGGAAGCTGATGGCCGTGCGACAGAATTACGATAAAAAGCAGAAAGGAAGTAGATATATGTCTGTTCACCATAAGGATGACTCCCCACAAAGTGCAGAGCGTCGCCGTTTCCTGGAAATTGCAAAAAAAGCAGGTTTTACGGCAGCTGTCGTCGCAGGTGCCTCGGGGGCCTTGTTGACCTCAACCACCGCACACGCTGCGGCTAATGAAGAAAAAGAACGACAGAAGCGAGCTAAATACACCATGACGATTGCTACGGCATACATCATTGGTGCATCCCGCAGCTACCCTATCATGCAGCTGGATTTCAAAGAAAACATCCAGAACATGACCAACGGTGAAGTTTACGTAAAACTGGCACCGGGTGGTCAACTGGGTGCGGGTGGCGCATTAGCGCAAAAAGTACAGGCAGGTACCATTCAGGCCGCGCAACACTCTCTCTCTAACTTTGCACCGTTTGCACCTGCTGTCGATCTCATCAACATCCCTTACTGGTGTGGTGAGAACCAGAAGTTCGTCAATCTGGTAACGTCTGACGCTTGGAAGAACGAAATCCACCCGAAAGTAGAGGCGAAAGGCTTCAAACCGCTTTGGTATGTGGTGATCGACCCACGCGTTGTCGCGATTCGTAATGGTCTTGAAGGTCCAATCAAAACCCCAGATCAAATGGAAGGCATCAAATTCCGTGTACCGGGTTCGAAAATCCTTCAGCAGTTCTACCGTCTGTTGGGCGCAAACCCGACGCCAGTTGCCTGGGGTGAAACACCGTCAGCAATCAAACAAGGCGTGGCAGATGCCCTTGACCCTTCGGTAGAAGCGCTGAATGTCTTCGGCTTCAAGGATGTGCTTTCCTGGGTTACCTTCAACCGCTCAGTACCAGACTCTCAAGTCTTCTCTTGTAACTTAGAGTGGTTTAACAGCCTACCGGGCCACATTCAGGAAGGTATTGAGTTCGCCAGTGAAGTCACCTCGTTGCAAAACTTGGCAAAAGTCCCTGCTGCACGTGCCTATGCCATGGCTGAACTGAGCCGTGCTGGTGTGCAGTTCTATGCGCCAACTGATGACGAAATGAAGTTGTGGGCAGACAAAGCAGGCCATCAGCTACCCGCTTGGGATTCGTTCAAAAATGAACTGGCTGGATCCAAAGCGGCGTTCGACAAACTGCTCGCAGCGGCGAACGAAAACAAAGGTCCATTCGTTCACGACGTTTAATAGCTGAGTAAACCGCCATTTGGGTGGACGTTTCTCCTAGCGCACCCAAATGGCTCCCACTCTCTCTCAAACGGACGTTGGACGAACGCAATGAATTTCTTAAAACAAATCGACGAAAATGGTGAGCGCTGGTTGCTGTTGTTCTTCTACACCACCATCGTCATAACCATCGCCATGGAAGTATTAAGACGCTTTGTCTTCAGCTACTCCTCCATTTGGGGTGAAGAAGTCGCAAGGTATGCCTTTATTTATCTGGCGTGGGTCGGTGCATCCGCGGCCGTAAAAGAGCGCGCGCACATACGTATTGATGTCTTGCTGCATTACCTGCCCAACCGAGGCAAAGCAGCCATTTATCTGCTTGGGGATGTCGCCACACTGGTTGTCGCATTATTCGCGCTCTATTGGTCAATCCACCCTATTGAAATATCACTGAAATTTTGGTCTGTGACCCATGGTTTGGGGCTCAGTCAGGCTTGGTTTCTTGCCGCTGTTCCGCTGGGATTCTCCATGATGATATTCCGACTGATGCAGTCTATGCGCCGGGATATCCGCAGCCTCACACAGAATACGCCTGTGTTCGAAGGCAACAAGCTGTTTGATTAGGAGGTCTCATGCTGAATTATTACTCGCAACAGGTCTCCGTCGATCTTGGCTGGGAATTCTATGGCCCTGTTATTGCCATGCTGGTACTCATCGCACTTGCGGTACCGGTATGGGTATCACTGGGTTTGGGCTCAATTGCCCTCTTATTTATCACCGAAGTGCTACCTCTGTCCTTGTTTGGTGAATCTCTGTTCGACGGTATTGATGCCTTCGCGCTGATTGCCGTCCCACTTTTTATCCTGACAGGTGATGTTCTGGTGAGAACCGGTCTCTCGAACAAGCTCCTTGACGTGGCAGAAGCCAGTGTTGGTGGCGCGAGAGCAGGTTTTGGTAGTGCAACTGTTTTAGGCTGTGGTTTCTTCGCCTGTATCTCAGGTTCGGATGCGGCAGGTGCAGCAGCAGTAGGCCGAATGACCATTGACCGTCTGGTGGCGCAGGGTTATCCAAAGCCTTACGCCTGTGCACTGGTCGCCGCGGGTGCTTGTACCGGGATCCTGATCCCGCCATCAATTGCCTACATCATTATTGGTCTTGTGCTGGGTATTTCTGCATCAACGCTGTTCCTGGCAGCGGCAGTACCGGGTGTCATGGTCATGATGGCTATCATGCTGACCAACGTCGTCATGAACCGTATCTATGGTTATGAAAACGCGGGACAAGGCTTCTCGATCAAGCGCTGGTTTTCAGTAGTGGTTGATGCACGTTATGCCCTGTTGGTACCTGTCATCATTCTTGGTGGTATTTACTCAGGTGTGTTTACTCCGACAGAAGCGGCCGCGGTGGCTGTGGTTATCACCATCATTATCGGCCTTTTCCAGGGCACGCTGAAAATCAGCGATTTCCCGAAAATGTTGGAAAGCTCTGCCAAAGTAAACGGCGTCATTCTGCCCATTATTGCGCTGAGCCTGCCACTGGCGCAGACACTGGCCGCGCTGGATGTACCACAGGCATTCGTGGAAACCATGACATCGTTTACCGATAGTCGCACGGCACTGATTCTGATCATGATTGGTATTTTGATCATCTCAGGCTGTTTTATGGAAACCACGCCAAACATTCTGATTTTGTCGCCAATCCTGCTGCCACTGGCACGCGAGATCGGCATGGAAGATGTGCAGTTCTGCATCATGATGGTTACCGCTCTGGGTGTCGGCTTCATCACACCGCCACTTGGGCTGAACCTCTTTGTTGTATCCGGATTAACGGGGACCTCGGTTCTGAAGATTGCCGCGCGATCGGGGCCCTACGTCATATCCATGTTAACGGTGGTATTGCTCCTGGCATTTATCCCCGAATTGTCGCTCTGGGCGCTCGACTAACCCAACGTATTTAACCCTCCTCTTGCTTGTCGCCGACAAGCCAGACAGGGAAGTTGCGCCCAAAATTTAACGAGGAAATTATCGACATGGCTGTTAAGTATCTGAAAAAGGCAGAAAAAACTGCTGCAACAGGTGAAGACGATGTTCGCGCAATCGTGGCGGACATGCTCAAAGATATCGAGCAGGGCGGTGAAGAAACCTGCATCGCTTATACGCGAAAATTTGATAACTGGCATGGCGACATTGTCGTCTCTCAGGAAGACATCGACGCGGCAGCAGCGAAAGTGCCAGAGCAACTGAAAAAGGATATTCAGTTTGCTTATGAACGCGTTCGCGACTTTGCCCAGGCACAGTTAGACAGTTTGAGCGAATTTGAAACCGAACTGTCCCCAGGTTTGTTCGCGGGTCAGCGCTTGATCCCTATGCAAGCCGCAGGCTGTTATGTGCCTGGTGGCCGTTACTCACATATCGCATCAGCAATTATGTCTGTAACCACTGCAAAAGTGGCAGGCGTTGACCATGTTATTGCGTGCTCACCTCCAGGCCGTGAAGGCGGTATCCACCCTGCCATTCTTTACACTCTAAGCCTGTGTGGCGCTGACACCATTCTGAACTTGGGTGGCGTTCAGGGCATCGCAGCCATGGCATTCGGTCAATTCACTGGACACCCAGCAGACATTCTTGTTGGCCCGGGTAACCAATTCGTAGCTGAAGCTAAACGTCAGCTCTATGGCCGTGTTGGTATCGACATGTTCGCAGGGCCTTCTGAAGTGATGGTGATTGCAGACGCTGATGCAGACCCAGAACTGGTCGCCGTCGATTTGGTCGGTCAGGCGGAGCATGGCCCCAACACCCCAGCTTGGCTACTGACAGATTCAGAAGAGTTAGCTGAGAAAGTCATGAAACGACTGCCTGAGTTAATTGCTGATCTGCCAGAGCTCAATAGCAAATCAGCGGAAGCTGCTTGGCGCGATTACGGCGAAGTGATTCTTGTCGACACCAAAGAAGAAGCCGTGAAAGTCAGCGACGAATACGCTTCTGAGCACCTCGAAGTACACGCTGAAGATCTGGATTGGTGGCTGCAAAACCTGCGCAACTACGGCTCTCTCTTCCTTGGCGAAGAAACCAATGTGGCCTTCGGCGATAAAACCTCTGGGCCAAACCACATCCTGCCCACCAAAGGCGCAGCCAAATACACCGGCGGCCTGAGTGCGGGCAAGTTCATCAAGGTGGTGACCTATCAGCGCTCCACCAAGGAAGCGAGCAAAGATGTGGCACAGGTAACTGCGCGAATTTCCCGCCTTGAAGGTATGGAAGCACACGCGAAAACAGGCGATGCACGCCTCGCGAAATACTTCCCTGATGAGCAGTTCAACCTGCAGCCAGAGTAAGTAAAACGAAGAGGGACTGAGATGACGGGCAGCATGATAAATCAACTATTCAACCTTGAAGGTCAAGTCGCATTGGTGACGGGAGCGGGTTCCGGTATCGGGCAACGCATGGCTTATGCCCTCGCCAAAGCGGGTGCAAAAGTGGTGCTCTCCGGGCGCCACGCAGAAACACTGGCACAAACGGCGGTCGCCATTGCAGGTGAAAGCGGAGACGCCGCCATCGAAACCGTTGACCTTAACAAGCGTGAAACGCTGCCCCGATTCATTGAAAAAGTGTCATCGCACTTTGGCGCGCCAGACGTTCTGGTGAATGCCGCTGGCGTCAACCTGCGCCAACCAGCCGATGACATCACGCTGGAAAGTTGGGACATGACATTGAACCTCAATCTGTCTGTTCCCTTCTTTCTTGCCAAAGCCTGTTTGCCCGGCATGCGGGAAAAAGGACGCGGAAAAATCATCAATATCGGCTCGCTGCAAAGCTATCGCGCCTTTGCCAATTCGATTCCCTATGGCGCATCAAAAGGCGGCGTGGCGCAGCTGACAAGAGCAATGGCAGAAGCCTGGTCAAAGGAAGGCATTACCACCAATGCCATTGCACCTGGGTTCTTCCAAACACCACTGACAGAAAAAGTGTTCAGTGACGATTCCCTCTCCAAGCACCACGCATCAATGACAGCGGTTGGGCGCAATGGAGAGCTGAGCGACTTCGATGGACTGACGGTGTTTTTGGCATCCAAAGCCTCGGATTACATCTCAGGCCAGATGATTTCTCTTGATGGCGGTTACACCGCGAAATAGGCAAGCAGTAAGGAATAACAATCATGGATATGAAAGCGCTGGTTTACACAGGTCCAAACCAAATGACCTACCGAAACGAGGAAATGCCGACACCACGTGAAGACGAAGTGCTGGTCGAGATCCGTGCTGTCGGAATTTGTGGGTCTGACTTGCACGCTTACCTCGGCCACGACGAGCGCCGCCCTGCCCCGCTGATCCTCGGGCATGAAGGAGCAGGCATCGTCCACGGTGGTGAATGGGACCAAAAAGCTGTGGTCATCAATCCACTGGTCAGCTGTGGAAAATGCGATTACTGCCTGACAGGCCATACGAACCAATGCCAATCGCGAGAGATCATTTCCATGCCGCCTCGTGAAGGCGCATTCGCCGAATTTATTGCGATTCCCAAACGCAATCTGGTGCTAGTACCGGATGGCATGTCACTCAGCACAGCATCACTGGTTGAACCTATCGCCACGGGCTGGCACGCCGTCACCAAAGGCGCAGAGCTCAGCAAACGTCCTTTGGTGGAAAGCAAAGCATTGGTTTATGGCGGTGGTGCCGTTGGGCTTGCAGCCGCGCTTTCTCTTGCTGCACAAGGCTGCAAACAAATCTATCTGGCAGAAACCAATGCCCTACGCCGTGAAACCGTGGAAAAGGCCAATGTCGCCACTGTTTTCGATCCGCTGACCGATCAGGTCGTCGGCGAGAACACCATGGATCTCGCCGTGGATTGCGTGGGTAACAAACACACACGAATGGGTGCATCAGCGGCGGTTAAACCCGGTGGCGTGATCATTCATGTGGGACTGCAAGACAGCCTGGAAGGACTGGATGTTCGTAAGTTCACCCTTCAGGAAGTCACCTTCGCAGGCAGTTACACCTACACCATGCAGGACTTCAAAGCGACGCTAGAAGCCATGCATAACGGTGCGCTTGGCGCACTGGACTGGATTCAGGAGCGCCCGCTTAGTGATGGAGCGAACGCTTTTGACGATTTACTTAACGGACGTATCGCCGCTGCAAAAGTGGTGCTGCTCCCCGAAGGGTAAACAAACACCGAGGCAAGGTTGGTGAAGCAGATTGCCCAAGCTGTATGCCAGCCACGCCAAGGATATATGGAAGTAAGTTTTAAACCTTGATTCAAAAGGAGATGAAAATGCAAGCACCGGACTTTCTCGTCCATGACTCGTCTGACACTGTCGGCGTGATTGTGGTCGAGGGCCTCGAAGCAGGCCAAACGCTAACCGGATGGGTGATGGACACAGATGCCACCATCGAAGTACTCGCGCTGGACGCAATCCCTCTCGGCCACAAAGTGGCGCTGAGCGACATTAACGACGGCGACACCATTCTCAAGTATGACAACGATATCGGTAAAGCTGTCGCAGACATCGCGAAAGGCGGTCACGTACACGTACACAATGTGAAAACCAAGAGGTGGTAACCATGAGCAAATACACATTTATGGGCTACCGCCGCGAAAATGGCCGTGTCGGTGTGCGCAATCACGTCATCATCCTGCCATTGGACGATCTGTCTAACGCAGCATGTGAAGCTGTTGCTAACAACATCAAAGGCACACTGGCGCTGCCACACCCGTATGGCCGCCTGCAATTTGGTGAAGATTTGGAACTGCACTTCCGTACCCTGATTGGTACAGGTTGCAACCCGAACGTGGCTGCGGTTGTGGTTATCGGTATCGAACCGGGCTGGACCAGCCGTGTGGTTGAAGGCATCAAAGCTTCTGGCAAGCCTGTACAAGGCTTTGCGATTGAGCAAAACGGTGACATCAACACGATTGCTGCCGCTTCCCGCGTAGCGAAAGAATACGTTCATTACGCGAGCGAACTGACCCGCGAAGAGTGCGACGTGAGCGAGCTGTGGGTTTCAATGAAGTGTGGCGAATCTGACACCACATCTGGTCTGGCAGCGAACCCAACCGTGGGTAACCTGTGTGACAAGTTCTCTGCAGAAGGCGCGACCCTGTGTTTCGGTGAAACATCAGAGCTGACCGGTGCAGAGCAAATCTGTAAGACCCGTGCAGTGAGCCCAGAAGTTGGACAGAAGTTCCTGGACACTTGGCAGGCATACATGGACGAAGTTATCGAACCACACAAAACTTCTGACCTGTCTGACAGCCAGCCAACCAAAGGCAACATCGAAGGCGGCCTGACCACTATCGAAGAGAAAGCGTTTGGTAACTACCAGAAGATCGGTAAAACCACGCAGTTCGTTGATGTTCTGACGCCAGCAGAGCGCCCAGAAGCAGGCCCAGGTCTGTACTTCATGGATACCTCTTCTGCGGCGGCAGAGTGTGTGACGCTGCAGGCAGCTGCAGGCTTCGCGGTTCACCTGTTCCCAACAGGGCAAGGCAACGTCATTGGTAACCCTATTGTGCCGGTTATCAAAATCACTGCGAACCCGCGGACCGTGCGTACCATGGGCGAGCACATCGACGTGGACGTTTCTGGCATTCTGCGCCGTGAGCTGAATCTCGACACAGCGGGTGATGCGCTGATCGACATGACGCTGCGCACCGCAAATGGCCGCGCAACGGCAGCGGAAGCGCTGGGTCACCGCGAGTTCGTTCTGACCAAACTGTATCGAAGCGCATAAGCATTTCGCTTATTCGGCGCGGCAATCATTTGATACAGCAAGACCGACGCTGGGGAAACCCAGCGTCCTTTTCCTTACCCCAATCGCAGGAGCCAGTTATGCCTGTGTTTATCGACCCTTCGGAAGCTAAATCCCTGACCGCACAAGCGCTGGAAAACGCTGGCGTCACTTCGGCTAACGCTAAATCTGTCGCTAACGCCCTAATTCAGGCTGAAATCGATGGTCAATCAGGTCACGGACTCGCCCGCCTTGCGGCCTACATTGAGCAGGTCAAATGCGGAAAAGTGATGGGTGATGCAACCCCCAAGGTGGATACCCCAAAACCCGCGGTTTGTCATATCAATGCAGAGCTCGGTTTTGCCTTTCCGGCTATGGACAAGCTCGTTTCCCTGCTTCCCGCCATGGCAAAAGCACAAGGTATTGCGTTAGCTACAGTGAATCGATCACACCATTTTGGACAGGCCGGATTTCACGCAGAACGAATCGCCAAACAAGGTTGTATCGCCTTGTTATTTTCCAACAGCCCGAGCGCTATTGCGCCTTGGGGTGGAAAAAAAGCCCTCTTTGGCACTAACCCTATTGCTTTTGCCTGCCCACGAGACGGCGCACCGCCAGTGGTGATCGACATGAGCCTGAGCAAAGTGGCCCGCGGCAAAGTGTTAGTCGCTAGAAAGAATGGCGAATCTATTCCAGAAGGTTGGGCGATTGATGCCCAAGGCAGACCCACTACCGACGCCGATGCTGCGGTAAAAGGCTCGATGCTACCGATTGGTGATGCCAAAGGGGCAGCTTTAGCGCTGATGGTAGAGATTCTCTCGGCAAGCCTCACCAGCGCGCTTTATGGCTTTGAAGCTTCAAACTTCTTCGATACCGAGGGAGAACCGCCCGCAATCGGTCACGCCGTCATTGCCATCGACACTTCTGTTTCTGGAACACAATTTGCTGAACGCCTTGAGTTACTCCTTAACACCATGTGTGAGCAGGAGGGTGTTCGCTTGCCCGGACAGCGTCGAATTGTCCGCCGTGAACGCGTGCTCAAAGATGGCTTACACCTCACCGATGCCACCATAAAAGAACTACGGGAATTAGCTCAACTATCAAATAATCAATAACATGGAAGTTATTCATGCAATCACAACTAAAACAACGTCTCCCTAATTGGCAATCACTGAGCCAAAGTGCCCGTACCCTTGCGCCTGGTCTTTTACTTTCCGTCACCGTTGCTGCTGCAGCCACCTTTCTCGCTGCGCATTATGGTGCACCGCAAATGCTGTTTGCCCTTTTGCTGGGCATTGCGTTTCACTTTCTCGCTGATGATTCCAAGTGTCAGGCAGGCGTAGAGTTTGCCGCCAAAAAAGTACTCCGATTTGGCGTGGCGTTACTTGGTCTTCGCATCACGGTGGAAGAAATGACTTCTCTCGGCTGGGAAGTGTTGGTCTGGGTAGCGCTTGGTATTGCGCTCACTATTTCTATCGGCATGTTAGTGGCGAAAATTCTCGGCCGCCGCATTCAGTTTGGTGTGTTGACGGGTGGCTCAGTCGCTATCTGTGGCGCATCTGCTGCGCTGGCCATTTCGGCCGTTCTACCCAAACACCCGTTCAGTGAGCGCAACACGCTGTTCACGGTTATCGCGGTCACCGCATTCAGCACCATTGCTATGGTCATCTACCCCATCTTCGTTAACCTTTTAGGCTTTGATGACCGACTGGCTGGTATTTTCATCGGCGGGACCATTCACGACGTCGCACAGGTTGTTGGTGCGGGCTATTCTATTTCCCCACAAGCCGGCGAGTTCGCCACCATCACTAAACTGCTGCGCGTGGCGTTACTGGTTCCGGTGATTCTGGTGATTTCCCTTTACTTCCGAAGCCATCCTGACAAAGACAGCGAGAAAGCCGATATCCCACTGCTTCCGTTTTTCGTTGTCGGTTTCTGTATTTGTGTTGCTATTAACAGCGCCCACATTCTGCCTGTTGGTGTCACCAACACCCTGTCAGGACTCTCATCCTGGTGTCTGGTTTCGGCAGTTGCGGCCTTGGGGATTAAAACCTCTGTGAAGAAACTCTTCACCATCGGCTACGAGCCGATTCTGATGGTAGTGATTGAAACAGTCGCCATTGCAGCTTGGGTATTAGTGGGGATTTATTGGTTCTTCTAGCAGCCCATAAAATCTAAATCCCAATCTTGCTGTAACTTCCTTCAACGTAATCTGCACGTAATGTCTTCTGCACGGGCCAAAAAACGTTAAAGGGCATCAGTTTTGACGGTGGCAACTTTTTTAAAAACGTATGACCGCTAAGATCTGATATTAGATACTACTAAGTAAATCCGGAGATACTTGGGATGGGAATTTGATATGGCCGGTATATTCAGTTTTAAGTGTTCAAGCTGCGATGAAATACACGAAGGCTCTCCAAGTTTCGCTTACCGTGCGCCTGATCCATGGTTTGATCAGCCAGACGAAGTCAGAGAAGCGGGTAAGCTGGGAGATGACCTCTGTTACTACAAAGATGAAGACGGTTACCACTATTTCGCACGGGTCATTTTAGAGATCCCAATTCATGGCGTGACGGACCCTTTTATGTGGGGAGTGTGGGTATCTCTAAGCGAAAAGAGTTACGACCACTACATTGCCACTTGGGACGAACCCGAAGATGGCATGGGGTATTTTGGATGGTTCTGCAATCGCCTTCCTTATTATGAAAACACTCATTCTCTTGCTACCGATGTGATGCCACAGCCTGATGGACAACGACCCACCTTAACTTTGCATGAAACCAAACATGAGCTTTATGAAGACTTTACTCATGGTATCAGCATCGAAAAAGCCCAGAAAATTGCTGAGATCTGCATGCATGGTTGAGTGGGCTGTAACTAAATCCTAACCACATCCACAGCCACGCTTAGGCTGTGGGTGTCACCCCCTTCAAATACCACGCCTTGCAGCGGTGTGATATCAGCATAATCCCGGCCCCACCCTGTCACGATATGTTGGTCGCTGGCGATCAAGTTGTTCGTCGGGTCGAACTCCACCCAGCCCACATCAGGGACAAAAATCGCGAACCAAGCGTGAGACGCATCTGCACCCACCAGCCTTTCCTGTCCAGGAGGCGGCACAGTTTCGATGTAACCGCTCATATAACGGGCCGCAAGACCCACCGAACGCAGGCACCCAATCGCGAGTTGTGCGTAGTCCTGACAAACGCCGCGCTTTTGCTCCAGCACTTGCTCTGGTGGCGTGGTGACATCCGTCGCAGCGGGATCGAAGGTGAATTCATTGAAGATTCTGCTGGTCAACGCCATGGTGGCTTTCAGCACGGGCTGAGCGTCTTGAAACAACTCATCAACGAAAGCAGCAAGCTTGTCTGAACGCTGGATTTGCGCTGAATCCAACACAAATTCACTAGCCATTCTGGCTTCTTCGTTCTCTGTGCGTTTTAGAATAGCTCTCAGCTCGCCACAGGTTAGCGTGTGAGTATCAATCATTTCGCTCCATGGCGTGGGTTGCACATCCAGATAACTGACAACATCAATCGTCAATGTCTGGTGTGGCTCCTGAATCGAGAAGTAAAACGTCTTGTTGCCGTAGTAATCCACACCTTCGTTTTGGTAAACAGGCGAAGGCGTCACATTCAGCCAGTGGTTATAACAACGCTGATTATCAGTATCGCGCGGCACCAGGTGTGCCATGTTGTAGCAAAGCGTCACAGGCGCACTGTAGGAGTAGGTTGTTTTATGTTGGACCCGGAATTTCATACGTCCAATTTCCATTTAGGTTTGATGAGCTGTTGCGGTCCAGCCGTGTGGTCGAAGTACTTGTCTGCGATGAGTGATGTGAACTGTTCCAGGTTCGCACTGACGCTGTTCAATTGCGCTTCAAGCGCTGCGCGTCGATTCTCATCATTTGCCGTTGAAAGCGCATTGAGATCGACCTGTTGAATGTCACTCAAGGTTTTCAAAATCACGCGATTTTCCGGTGTCCAGCCGCCCGGAACGTAAGACTGATGCTTCGGCAACATATCGAGGAATTCACGAAGCCTTTCGATTTGGTACACCAGCGCCCTTGGGTTGGTGCGGTCAATCATCAGCAGATCGAGACCAAAAGGCACCCGCGCTTTAGTGCGGTATCGGCGACGGAAGGAGATTAGCGCTTCCACGCTCAGTAATACCGACTCCAACACCTGTTGTTGCGGCAGGCTTGGCAACTGCTCCACCAGCGTGGATTTCAACAAAGTAACGGTCTGAATCGCACGCTCTGTGCGTTGACCCATTTGCAGGAATAACCAATCGTGTCCACGCAGCATACTTTCGTTGCTCAAACCGGAGAGCGCCAGCAGCGATGTGACCAGCCCATCCAACGATTCCTCTGGTGCTTCCGGTAAACCATTCATGAAAGCACGGTCGATTTCGTAGAGGTTGTCACGCAGGCGGTTAAGGATGATGCGGGTATCGGCCGACAAACGTTCCCTCACCTGCTCGCCACAAGCCAGCATCGCCAAGAGGTTTGACTTGATGGAACCGACACGGTTGCCATTGGTCACCAAGTCTGCCAGTTCACCTTCTGGGTTTTCGAAAAGGTCTTCATCACCCTCCGTGAAGCCCGGTAAGCAGCGGGTTTGCAGAGAAACCGCTTTTAGTAACGTATCCCGGCTTTCAGTCTCCAGAAGCTCCAAACCACTGAGCTGCTTGAACACCACCCGGATAAGGCGAATGCTCATTTCTGCGCGTTCGGCGTAACGACCAAACCAGAAGAAGTTATCGACCACACGGCTAGGCAGGTTGCCTTCCTGAACGAGTTCAAAGCCCGCACGTTCCAGCAATGACTGGTGAGTGTGGTCAGGTTTATCTGCCGTAATCCAGAAATCTTTGCTGCGGGAGCCTGAAAGGTGGGTGACAACATAATCATCCTGCGCATCCGCCACACGACTCAAACCGCCCGGCATCACCGCATAGCTTTCCCCGTCTGCCACACTGAACGCTTTCAGAAGGCTTGGACGGCTTTCCAGCGAACCGTCACACCAAACAGGGATCAATGAACCCGGCACATAACTTTGCGCCACATAGTTATTCGGATTTTCACGGATCTTCGCCAGAATGACCTGCTTTCCCGCTTCGTCGAGGCTGTGACCATAAACAGACATGCCTTGGGAGCGACGGTACGCGGGTTTAATAATCAAGGAATCCAGATGGGTTTCAACGTATGCCAACGCATCTGGATGACCACACCAATAAGAAGCAACGTTCTCGAGCTTCAATGGCTCATTGAGGTAAAACTCACACAGCTTTGGCAGGAAAGACATCAAGGCTGGCGATTCCAACACAGCGCTACCCAGCGGGTTCGCCAGAATCACATTCCCGCTGCGTACCGCTTCCAACAATCCTGGAATCCCATACATAGAGAAGGCGCTGAGTTCGACCTGATCGCAGTCGTTATCGTCTGTTCGGCGCAGAATCACATCCACGGGTGATAGGCCGTTGATAGACTTCAACCAGACTTTCCCGTTTCGGACAGTCAGATCCCCGCCCTGCACCAAGGGATAGCCCAAGTAGTTCGCGAGATAAGTATGTTCATAATAACTGCTGCTGGTTGAACCCGGTGTGAGAACCACAATCTTCGGATCATCGGTTTTGTGAGCGGCCAGCTCTGTCAGCGTATTTCGCAGCGTTTGGAAGAAACTCGAGTGGCGTTTTACATAACTGTGGCGGAAGATCTTGGAGTGAACGCGGGAAATCACCGAACGGTTTTCCAGCGCATACCCCATACCTGCTGGTGTCTGAGTCTGATCACCAATCGCCACAAAGTGACCGGAACTGTCGCGGATTAAATCCGTCGCTTGCAGGATAAGGTGTTTTTCGCCCGGCATACGGATGCCGTAGCACTCCCGGATAAAGTCAGGATGACTGAAGACAATTTCAGGCGGGATGATGCCTTCTTTGATCAGCCGTTGTTCACCATATATGTCCTTCAGGATGCGGTTAAACAACTCTGCTCGCTGGCTAAGTCCGGCTTCAACCTGTTGCCATGCCTCAGCGTCGATCACATTGGGGAGAATATCCAGCGACCAGACATCTGGCGACAAGGGGTCGTTTTTGAGATCGTACGTCGCCCCATCATCACGCAGAATACGCTGCGCACGGCGATGCAGTTCATCTAACCTTTCGGCGCGAAGCCCGGAAAAGTGGGAGAGAATCGGCTCCCAATGCGCGCGGACTTTTTTGTTCCCTTCGTAAACTTCATCAAAGGCGTCTCCATTGCCTTGCTGAAGATAAGTGAGGGGCGAAACCGCCCCTTCAAGCTCAGTATCTGAGTCATTCATCATTGTTGTTTTAGAAACCTTCCTGTTTTCTTCGTAACGAAGGATACCTCATTCAAACTAACAGTCGGGAATTCAGCTCACTCTAGTGTTCCGTTTTCTCAAATCTAAGGTATTCGGATACTCAAAACTCACCTCCTCCTTCTGAGGAGACATAGGCTTGGCAACCTCTTCATTCGGATAGAACCTACGCAATGCATCAAAGGCTGGAGGCGGCATCAGCGGCCCCTGCGTAAAGCCATCGTCATTGAAACGGGTGATACGGCGTCCTTCCGCTTCGTTGCCATTCACCGGGAAGGTATCGTAGTTACGTCCACCTGGGTGACTGACATGGTAGGTACAACCACCGACCGACAAACCGTTCCATGTATCCACCAAATCAAACACCAAAGGCGCATCCACACCCAATGTCGGGTGAAGCGCTGATGGTGGTGACCAAGCACGATAACGCACAGCAGCAACAAACTCCCCTTGTCTGCCTGTCGGGCGAAGCGGCACACGGCGACCATTGCAGGTCAGCATGTAGCGCGAGTCTGTCAGTCCATTCAGTTTGACCTGAATGCGTTCGACCGACGAATCCACATACCTGCTGGTGCCGGATTGAGTCACTTCTTCGCCCAGTACGTGCCAAGGTTCTATCGCCCAGCGGATTTCGATTTCCATATCATCTAACTGCAATCGACCATAATGCGGGAATCTGAATTCTTCAAACGGCGCGAGCCAATCCAGCTTGAACGGGAAACCATGCTGCTGAAGATCGTCCACCACCTCTTTGATGTCTTCCCACACAAAGTGCGGCATCATGAATTTATCGTGAAGCGAGGTGCCCCAGCGCACCAGAGGCTTGTGATATGGCGCTTTCCAGAACCTTGCAGCCAGACAGCGAATCAGCAGGTTTTGTACCAGCGACATGCGTGCATGAGGCGGCATTTCAAACCCACGGAATTCGAGCAAACCTTGCCGGCCACTCGCCGTGCCTGCTGCATAGAGCTTGTCGATACAGAACTCCGCGCGGTGAGTATTACCGGTAATGTCCACCAACAGGTTTCGCATCAGTCTGTCTGCGAGCCAAGGTTGATCGACTAAGCCATCAGGGAAGTTCTGGAAGGCGATTTCCATCTCATACAAGGCTTCATCACGCCCTTCATCTGCACGTGGTGCCTGACTGGTTGGGCCGATAAACATGCCTGAAAAAAGGTATGAAAGCCCCGGATGATGCTGCCAATAGTTAACGAAGCTGCGCAGCAAATCCGGACGGCGCAGGAACGGACTGTCAGCGGGTGTGACGCCACCTAAAGTAATATGGTTCCCGCCTCCGGTTCCTGTGTGACGGCCATCCAACATGAACTTTTCTGCGCCAAGGCGACATTCATGAGCTGCCTGATACAAGGTTTCGGTATTCTCAACCAGCTCGTTCCAGCTGCGGGACGGATGAATATTCACTTCAATCACACCCGGGTCTGGCGTGATCAGGAACTTCTGTAAACGGTGATCTTTCGGAGGCTCATAGCCTTCAATCACCACCGGCAATTCCAACTTCTTCGCTGTTGCCTCGACGTGATGGATCAGCTCAACATACTCTTCCAGCGTGTTCATCGGCGGCATAAACACATGCAGCCTGCCATGCCTTGGTTCCACACAAATCGCGGTGCGAACCACACTGACATACCGCTTTGGTGCATCCGCATCTTCCGGTGAGATATTTTCCTGTGAGTAAACGGGCAGGTCTTCTCGCGGTTCAAACGGGTCTCGCTCTGGAATGATTTCTTCCGGCGCGGTAGCGGGCAAAGATTCCAGCGGCAGGCGGAAACCCATTGGGCTATCGCCTGGCACCAAGGTGATCACGTCAGAGCGCATCGGCCATTTGGAGCTGTACCAGCCCGAACCGGAATGAGCGATGGGTAGGATATAGCCAGTCACACTCTCTAAGCCTTTGCTGAGTATGTTGGCAAGGCGGCGTCTTTCGAGATCATCCGTGAGTTTGGCTTTCTTCGGGTTCACGCCATCCGGCAAACCCCGCTCCAGCCAAAGGTAATAAAGCGAGTCTTCAAAGCTTGGCTGAACAAACACAGAAGACAAGCCCAAGGATTGGCTCAGTGTATTACTAAAACGCTCTGCGTCTTCAATGTCATGCCCATAATCTTTATCAACGCGGGCAAGCAATGCCGGATAGCGCCACAGCACTTCACCGTCCGTGCGCCAGAAACAACCCAGCGCCCAGCGCGGAAGCTCCTCACCGGGATACCACTTGCCTTGCCCATAATGCAGCATGGCGTGGGTAGCGAATTCATCCTTCAAGCGGATCAGCAGATCTTTTGCCAGACGCAGTTTGTCGTCACCCAGTGCTTTGGTGTTCCATTGGTCTGAATCCATATCATCGACAGAGACAAACGTCGGCTCTCCGCCCATGGTCAAGCGCACATCCCCTGCTGCCAGTTCAGCATCTACTGCATTTCCCAGCGCTTTGATGTTTTCCCATTCAACATCGCTGTAGGGTTTGGTAACTCGCGGGTCTTCATGGATGCGCGTGACCGTATTGCTGTAATCAAAGGTGACTTCACATTTGTCTGTGCCACCCGTGATTGGCGCGGCAGAAATGGGGTCTGCAGTACAAGCCAGTGGAATATGCCCTTCTCCGGCAAGCAGACCACTGGTCGGGTCCAAACCTACCCAACCTGCCCCGGGCAAATAGACTTCACACCAGGCGTGGAGATCGGTGAAGTCTTCTTCTGGGCCAGATGGGCCATCGAGGGCTTTCACATCAGCAGTAAGCTGAACCAAGTAGCCCGAGGCAAAACGCGCCGCCAAGCCTAATCGACGAAGAATTTGCACCAACAGCCATGAGGTATCGCGACAGGAGCCTTTCTTCAGCGTCAGCGTTTCCTGACAGGTTTGCACACCCGGTTCAAGGCGAATGCCATAGCTGATCTCATTTGCCAGTTGGCTGTTTAAGCCAACAAGGAAATTAACGATTGGCGTTTCACTCCGGTCAATCGCCGCCATCCATTTATCAAGCTCAGGGCAATCTTCGGATGTTTTCAGATACGGCGAGAGCTCTTCGAGTAACAGCGCATCATATTTGAACGGGTAATGCTCTGCGTATTCTTCAATAAAGAAGTCGAAGGGATTAATGACCGTCATATCGGCGATCACTTCCACTTCAAATTCCAGCTTGCGTGTTTTCTCTGGGAATACCAAACGCGCTTGATAGTTACCAAACGGGTCTTGCTGCCAGTTGATAAAATGATCTTCCGGCGTGACTTTCAGAGAGTAAGCATGAATGTGGGTACGCGAATGAGGCGCAGGCCTCAGCCGCAGGATATGCGGCGAGACATGGACATCGCGATCAAACTCATACGACGTTTTATGTAGGATCGCAACGCGAATTGTCATGCAGCCTCTCCGTGTTTGAAATCAAACCAGGTATCGCGGATCTGGCTTTGCAGATCGATCAGCGCCAACTGGATGTCATTGAGATATTCACTGAGAGACAGGTTGATATCGTCCTCGCTTTCCACCTCGTAGGTTTTGGCGCGGAGTGCTTCCGCAGACTTAGCAACCGCTTCATAGCGTGGCAGGTAAGTCGACGCGGTTTTGATTTGGCGCAAGCAGAATTTCAGCGAACGCGGGAAGTTTTGGTCGCCCAGCAAGAACTGACACGCCACCACACTATCAATGCCTGTTTTCATGGTGCGCTGACAGGTCAAATAGCCACTTTGCGATTTCAGTACTTTGGACCAAATGGCTTGGTCCAATACCACTTTCTCTTCCGGCAAGGCGTTGACAGAGATGATGACCGCGGAATCCAGAATGCGCGTGCACATGTCTGCCCTTTCGGTATAGCGCCCCATCACGTTAAAGCTCCAGCTTTCGTCACGGCTCATGGTGTCTGCCAGCAATCCATTGATTTTCTGGCAGCTTTCAATGATCGCATTCAAATAAGCATGGCGATTCGAACGGTTGATGCCTTGCTGAATGTTGTTCTTTGCGTACTGGCAAAGCTCGTTGATCAGCTCCCACATTTCTTCCGGCACTACGTCACGCGTAGTGCGGATGTTTTCTTTCACCATTAACAGGGAAGACAGCAGCGAACTTGGGTTGTCTTCTTTCGCCAGCAAGAAACGCATGACGTTTTTCTCACCCTGATCTTTGTAGATAGCGCCGAATTCTTCGACACAGCCATTAATTTCAATCAGGTTGTACCAAGAAACTTTCACGTCGCGTGGCAGGTCAAACAACACTTCATCGTATACGCTCACCAAGCGAGCGATGTTCTCTACGCGCTCCAGATAGCGCGCACTCCAAAACAGGCGTTCTGCAACTCTCGATAGCATCACTTCGCTCCTTTTGTTCTAACAATCCATGTGTCTTTACTGCCGCCACCTTGTGACGAGTTGACCACCAGCGAGCCTTTCTTCATGGCGACGCGGGTCAATCCACCGGTAGTGACATAGGTTTTATTGCTTTGCAGGATGAACGGACGTAAATCGAGATGGCGCGGTTCCAGTTTTCCGCGTCCCACCAGCGTAGGTGCCGTTGAGAGTTTTAAGGTAGGTTGTGCAATGTAATTACGTGGGTTTTCCTGAATCAGTTTGGCAAAGAGTTCCTGATCTTTTTTGGTGGAGTGCGGTCCCACCAGCATGCCATAACCGCCTGATTCATTGGCAGGTTTCACGACTAACTTATCGAGGTTTGCCAGCACATATTCGCGCTGTTCTTTGTCTTCACACAGGAAGGTTTCCACATTCGGCAGAATCGGCTCTTCATTGAGGTAGTAACGAATCAATTCCGGCACGTAAGCGTAAACCACTTTGTCGTCTGCCACGCCAGCGCCCGGTGCATTAGCCAGCGCTACGTTTCCAGCTTTCCAAGCACGCATCAAGCCCGGCACACCCAGCATGGAATCTTTGTTGAACACTTCCGGGTCGATAAATTCATCGTCAATACGACGATAGATGACATCGACACGCTCCGGGCCATGAATGGTTTTCATATACACGCAGTCATTGTCGTCGACGAAGAGATCATTACCCTCCACCAGCTCAGCACCCATTTGCTGGGCAAGGAAAGCATGCTCAAAATACGCGGAGTTATAGATTCCCGGTGTCAGTACGACGATTTCTGGCTGCTTCACTTTGCGCGGCGACAGCGCTTTCAAAGTTTGGAAAAGCTCAGATGTGTAAGCGTCGATGGGAAGAATGTCATCATTCTCGAACAACTCCGGCAACACACGTTTAGTGACAGCGCGGTTTTCCAGCATATAGGAAACGCCGGACGGTACGCGGAGGTTGTCTTCCAGCACATAGAACTCACCATCACCTGCGCGCACCAAATCAGTGCCACAAATGTGTGCCCAAACACCGTATGGTGGCGAAACACCGACGCATTCTGGTCTGAAGTTTTTGGATTCTTCGATGATATGAGCGGGGATAATGCCGTCTTTAATGCAGTTTTGATCGTGGTAGAGGTCGTCGATAAAGCGGTTGAGTGCGGTGAGTCGTTGCTTGAGTCCTTTTTCTGCGATGGCCCAATCCTCGGCATCTATGGTTCGGGGAATGATATCGAAAGGCCAGGCCCGGTCTATGTTTCCTTCATCTGTATAAACGGTAAAGCTGATGCCCATGTCCTCAATAGTGGCTTCAGCCGCCTGCTTGCGTTTTTCTAGCTCATCCGTTGAAAGATCTTCTAGGTATCTAATCAATCGGTCAGAGGAAACGCGGTAATTTCCTTTACTGTCCACCAGTTCGTCGAAGAACTCTCCACTGTCGTACTTCGTCATCAAATCACTCATGGCGGTTCTTCCTTTTTTTGCGATCCACCTATCTGACTCTACGCCCATCCTTATTGTGAAAACTTGACGAATTTCGCGATTTTATTCTGATTTTTTGCATATTTTTCAAGGCGATCGGCTAACCATTTGGACAAAGCACTTAGCATAAGCACACAAGACTCATTAATGAGTCACTTTCGTCGGCATTTATGGTCTACACATGAAAGGAATAGGGACTTTTTGATGGCTCAACAAATATGCGCTATGAATCGGCAATAAATGACAAATAACGCCCTTATCATCGGGCGAATAAAGTCAGATATTTTAGGATATTAGTTGACCGAAAACCGTTTAGGAGAGAGGTTCTGCCCCAATAAGGTGCAATTAATTTGGCTTTTACTGCCATTTTTTCATTTGTGCATTTTTTGTTCAGCTTGCCGCGTATTTCCTAGAAAGAGTCATTTAAACCTTACTGGGTAATCTGGACTGGATTTCCTTCATCAAGCCTTCCGGGTCTCGGTAGGCATAATAATTCACCACAATACGTTTCTCGCCAGCAGAAATGACAATAGAAAAGTCATTCGATTTAGAGCTTGTGACCTCACGCCAGTGAATTCGATTTTTACCCTTCTCAACATACTCGTCGGTCACACGGGTATTTTTCGAATCAAACACCCAGAACAAAGAAACAAGAATGCCGACAAACGCCAGAAAACCATACAAGGCATTCATCCAAATGCTTTGCTCTTCGCCCCCCAGCACTAACTGCAGGTTTAGCACGCCAAATGTCATGCCCAACATCAGGATGACGAAGGAAAGTGGCTTGTTCAGAATCGCGTAATTCTTGTCCATGTCGGAAGATTTTTCACTCACTGATAAAAACTCTCAATTTGAATCTATCCATAAGACCGCGCATGTTACTGAAAATTCATTAACTATTGTGCCTGTCTAATTACACAGTAGCGGGTTTTCTTCCTACACTCTTAACAATGCGACACTGATTTGACTCGGAGGGGGCGACCTGTGCTCGAAAATTGGAAACGACAATTTGAGGATTATGCACTCGTAAAGAAGATGACCGTCATCCTCTGTTTGATTGGTCTGGTACCCACCATCATTACAGCGTTTATCGGTCTCTACAGCTCGTCCAATTCCATCGAACAGCAGAAAAGTGAATCCCTTCAAGCCATTGCTCAGTTAAAGGCAGACTCGGTCGAACTTTACTTTCAAAACTCCAACGCAGTATTAAAAAGCATTGCCCAAAATCCGCTGACAGTGAACGCCATTACGCCTTTTCTGGAAGCCTTTCGCGAATATCCAGAAGAAAGCACCCAGCAAAAGATGCAAGACCTCGCAGCGTTTTATGAAGATAGCTTTGCCAAGACCTATCAATTTGAAACAGACTCGACATTAGAGACCGACTCACTGATGGAAGGCGCCAACGCGACCATGATTGCGTTGCAGCATGCCTACATTGTGAAGAATCACTACCCCATAGGACAGAAAGACCAGCTCCGTCAGGCTGGGCGTACTCCCTACGATGAAGCTCATAAGCGGTTTCATCCCACTTTCCGCCAGTACCTGAGTAACTTCGGCTTTTACGACATTTTTCTCGTGAGCCTCTCTTCCGGTGACGTGGTCTACTCCGTTTTCAAAGAGATCGACTTCGCCTCCAATCTGATTGAAGGTCCTTATGCGAACTCCGGTTTGGGCGAGGTGTACCGTACACTCAAAAGCAAACTGCTTAATGGCGAGCAAGTCGACACCGTCTTTCATGACTATAGCCAGTACCTGCCATCTTACGATGCGCCAGCTGCGTTCTCAGCCACACCTGTGTATGTGAATGGCGTGCCTAAAGCCGCGCTGATTGTTCAATTGCCACTTGGGCAGATCAGCACTGTGATGAGCAAAGGCTATGGACTGGGTGCCACGGGAGAATCTTATATCGTCGGCGCTGACCGCAAACTGCGTTCAGACACCTTTCTTAGCGAAGACATGACGGTCGAATCAGCGTTTCGAGATAACAAAACCATCAATACAGTAGCGATCGAAACGGCGCTTAGCAGCCAATCTCAGGTTCCTGATACCGCGATTCATGGATTGAATTACCGCGATCACGATGTCTTTACCGTGTTCAGAAAAATACAGATTGGTGATAACGCAGATTGGGTGATCATCGTAGAACAGGATGTCAGCGAAGCCTTGGAAGCCATCACTGGCCTGCAACTTATTTATCTTGTAGTCGCACTGGTGCTTATCGCTTTGGTGCTATTTTCTGCCAAACACTTTGGCCAACTCATTGCCAGGCCGATTCAAGAGCTTTCGGCTTTTATTCTTGGTCTTCGTCAAAGCTGGCGTTTTTCTGATCGCGCCAATGTACACAGCAAAGATGAAACCGGACAGGCAGCTGAGGCGCTCAATACCATGCTGGCGTCTTTGGACACTGCCGTCGGCAGCATTTCCAACACCATGGAAGGCCTTTCTGAAGGCGACTTCTCACAGCGCGTGAACTCCGACATGGCTGGCGATTTGCAGAAACTCAAACTCAGTATCAATGAATTTGCCAGCGAAATTGAAGTCACCGTGAAAGGCATTGGTCATGTGATGGCGAAAATCGAACAAGGTGATTTCAGCTCTCAAGTGACTACTGATGCCAAAGGGCAACTCGATGTACTGAAAACACAGGTTAACAGTTCAGCCCGCGCCACTGCTGCCTTTATCAAAGACGCCAAGCTGGTGATGTCATCCCTTGAAGTCGGTGACTACAGCAAACGCATCACCACGCCTGCCGCCGGAGAGCTTGCTTCCCTTAAAGAGTCCATCAACCAATCTATTGCCAATACAGAAGGCGTCATCGTTAACATCTGCGGCGTGATGGAATCTATTAGCCAAGGGAAATTCGGACAAACGGCGTCGATTGAAGCTGAAGGTAAACTGGACGAAATGAAAACAGCGGTGAACCGCGCCTCAACCTCCATTAACGGGGTGGTTGCCAATATTGTCACCGTCATGGCCCAGGTGTCAGAAGGTGATTTTTCGGCTCGATGCCAGACAGAAGGCGTCTCGGGCGATTTGCTCGAATTGGCAAACGCAGTGAATCAATCAGCAACCAACATTGACGACACCCTCGCCCACACTCAACAGATATTGGAAAAGCTGTCCAAAGGTGATTTGACTGAAACCTTCGACCATAAAGTGACTGGCGATTACCAGAAGCTGAAATCAGGCATTAACGACACCATCATTAGCCTGGCGTATATGGTGCAGGAGATTCAAACGTCTGCCTCAACCGCCACCAACAAATCAGAAGAAACCAATGCTGAGGTGTCGGATCTGAACCGTCAATTAGATGCGCAAGTCAAAGGCTTGAAAGATGTCACGCTGCGCATGGCGGCGATGCGCAGCAATATTGAAGAAACATTGGATCACGCCAAAGTCTCCGTTTCTGTCTCCCAAACGGCACTGGACCACGCCCATGAGAGCGAAGTGCTGGTGAAAGAAGTGGAAGATGCGATGAAGTCCATCACGGATTCCAGCCGTAAAATGCAGGTCATCATCGAAACCATCGAAGGGATCGCCTTCCAGACCAACCTTCTTGCACTCAATGCCAGCGTAGAAGCCGCAAGAGCTGGCGAGCAAGGACGTGGATTCTCTGTGGTAGCCGGTGAGGTGAGAAATCTGGCCCAACGCTCCGCTGATGCAGCGAAAGAGATTTCATCATTGATTAAAGAGTCTGATAACCGTGTCGCGTTGGGCGCGGAGAAGGTGAATCTGTCCGGTGAGTTGCTATCAAAAATCACCCAATCGAATAGCGAAGTCTGTGCCAATTTTGAACGGGTGAACATCTCTATCAAAGCGCAGTTTGACCGCGTCAGGGAAGCCTCAGAAGGGGTGACTGGTGTGGGTGACAACATTCAACAATGCGCGCGTATTTTGAATCGCATCAACAGCAATATGGATGGGGTAAACGAACAAGCTGAAAACCTCAACCGTATGATTGGTCGATTTAATTATTAGACCCTCAAGTCTCGATATCGATCATTTAAGCCGGAAAATTCTGCTGTTACCCTGTGCAGAGTAACGATGGACATGGATGTACAGGATGACAGCTCCAAACGAATTGGCGATCGGCATTGATTTAGGCACCACCAACAGCGCGATTGCTGTTTGGCGAAATGGAAACGCTGAACTGATCCCCAATGCCCTTGGCCACTTCCTCACCCCTTCAGTTGTCAGTATCGACGACAGCGGACAGGTGTTGGTGGGTGATGCTGCGCACTCTCGTTTGGTGACCCGCCCTCAGGAAACCGCTGCTGCTTTTAAACGTTACGTTGGCTCCGACAAGCAATACCAACTCGGCAAACAGCGTTACACGCCCACAGAGCTTTGTGCACTCATCCTGCGTTCACTCAAAGCGGATGCGGAAGCGTTTCTCGGTCATGCCATCAGCGAAGTCGTTATCTCCGTTCCCGCTTACTTCAGCGATCAACAACGCAAACAGGTTCACCTCGCTGCAGAACTGGCTGATCTGATTGCTGTTCGCCTGATCAACGAACCCACTGCTGCCTGTCTTGCATACAGCCTTCACGAATCTCATGAACGCCGGTTTCTTGTTTTCGATCTTGGCGGTGGTACCTTTGATGTCACCGTGGTGGAGCATGCTGACGGTTTTGTTGATGTGCGCGCCTCTGCTGGCGATAACCGTCTTGGTGGTGAAGACTTCACCCGCAAGCTAGCTGATTATGTCATCGATAAAGTCAAAACCGATGACGGTGATATTGCCCTGAATGACATGGCAAAGATCATCAGCGCCTGTGAAAGCGCCAAGAAAATCGGCGAAGGCGACGTTGTCATTAACCTGCCGGAACCCTTTGCCCAGTCAATGTCACTCACCCCATTCATGCTTGATGAAATCTGGAAGGAGACCATGTTGCGACTCTCCCAGCCACTTCGTCAGGCATTGAGCGATGCGCGTATTACACCGGAAGATATTGATGAGCTGATTTTTGTTGGCGGTGCCACGAGATTGCGTCAGGTTCAACAACTCGCCACTCGTTTGATTGGACGTTTCGGAAAGATTTCCATCGACCCTGACTTGGTCGTTGCTATGGGCGCTGCCACTCAAGCGGCGTGCCGTTTGCGCGATGAAGCGGTCGAGGAAATTGTGCTGACAGATGTCTCCCCTTTCAGCCTCGGCATCGCTTCAAACCGCAATGGTCAGGTGGATGTATTCAGCCCAATCATTGAGCGCAATACCGTCATCCCTACTTCCCGTGTTGAGCGTTACTACACCACCACTGATAACCAAACAGTCGTAAGAATTGCGGTCTATCAGGGTGAGCGCTACTGGGTTCGCGAGAATATCTTCATCAACGAATTTGAAGTGACCGTGCCAGAAAACAAAGCGGGCGAAGAAGCGATTGATGTACGTTTCAGTTATGACATCAATGGTCTGTTGGAAGTGGATGTGACTGTACTGTCGACACAGAAAAACACTCAGAAGGTCATCGACCGCACCCCTGTTGGCATGAATGAAGACGACAAGGCCGCCAGCCGCGAACGACTCGCCATGCTGAAAGTCCACCCCCGCGACAAACTGCCTAACATTGCGATGTCAGAAAAGCTCAACCGCCTCTACGAAGAAAAACTCGCAGAAGAACGCCAGTTGGTAGAGGAGCTTATTGTTGCCTTCACACTGGCTTTGAATAGCCAGGATGAGCGCATCATTCGCGAAGCGAGAGAGTCGGTTGATAAGCAGTTAAAGGTTCTGGGATTTAGTTGAGTGGGTGACTTTTATTCAAAATACACTCCGAGTTTCTCTCCGAGGATCTTATCTCATATTCACTATTACCGCTAAAATTATGAAATCACTCTTAAGTGTAAAGTAATTAAATCGCCCAGTCTCATAATTTATCCATTGCAAATACTTTGAGATCACTTTTCACTTGAAATAAACGCTACTTGGTCAATTATCAATTAGTGCTTTACCAAATTGAAAGCTAGTAAGTTAAACCAACTAGCTCATACTTCACTACATAACGAAATGGGAAACCTAATGAAAATGTCTCTAAAAAGCATTTATTTATCTTTATTCTCTTTGGTATTAATCGCGGGATGTAGCAGTAGTCAAAAAGCGCCTTCAGTTGATACAACAGAAAAGTTTCAAATCAAAGAGATATCTCTTAAGTTAATTGAACGTGTGACTCCAGAAATTACATATCATACTGCCAATGAAATTGAAAATAGGGTTTCGAGTGATATCAAAGGTCAGTTAAAAAAGGCCAACCTAATATCTTCAGATCCTACAATGAATACTTTGAAAATAACAATGACTTATCATAGAAGATTTGCAGGTGATCAAACGCCATTTCCATCTGACTCCCTAATTTATCCTAATTTCGATTATGACATAGAAATTTATGATGGAAATGATTTGCTAACAACTATCTCTAAGAGAAACCTCACATATAGCGGGGGGTTTAAAATGAATTTAGAAGTGCTAGGCGGTTCATTAAGAAGTAAAGAAGATGAGATAGTATTTTTCAACGCTCTATCAAACACTATTATTGATAGAATTAAAAGCCTGAACTAAAAAGCGTCAAAATAGTAAGGAGAAGCTCTGACTTCGCATTTATACTTCATCAGCTTCTCCTTTTTGAGTAAATCCCACATTGACTCCAACTTATGCCCAATTGGTTTCCATTCTCTAATCCTTAAACCCCAACACTTTCCTCATATTGATCTCCCTTCTTGCCACCACTTTTCTATCCCAACCTCCCCGGGAGTAAAGATCATTCAGCCCATTGGCTGTCATGTAGTGGGTAATAACATTGACGAAAGCGAGGAAGACTGAGCGGAATATGATGGCCGCCAGCAAGGTGAATACGCTGTAAAACAAATATTTCTTCCTGTTGCCTTTGGTGATGATAGGACGTGAAACCTGCCAAGCTAAAAGGCTGTGGGTGATGAACAGAAAGATGACCATGCCTCCCAACGTTTCTTGAGAGACGTCAAATCCCGCCATTACAGTCATTGGGAAAACAAATACCCAGGCCGCAAAGAAAACGAACGAGAGAAACTTCAACTTGGTTTTGCTGTAAGTTGCCGCCTTCTCGCCTTTCTCAGCGATGTCTTTCTCTAGCTTCTGACGATACATTTCGTCAAGGAACTCAACGGCTACGTCCGTGGTTTCCTGCTGAAGTTCAGTTTGCTTTTTACGCCTGTCTGCCAGCGCTTTGAGCGAAGCCATGTTGTATCCATCTCCCTCCAGCCCTAAATGCAGTTGGGTGAGAAGAATGCACATGGGGTAATGGAAGTCTTTCGCTTCGTCTTCTGGTGAATGTTCTTCAAACTCTTCAGGTGGCGCAAACCAAGCCCTGTTTGTGGTGATCATCGCATGAATAAACTCTGGCTTATCGTAATGGTAAGTCTCTTTCGCCAACCCTTTTTCTTGCTTTAATCGAATGAGAGTTTGTTGTTGCCAGTCCACCACCACATGGAAATGCGGATTGGCATCCAGGTTGGCTGCAACCAGATTCCAAAAGACAATCGCTTCGTCAAAATGCTCCTCGGCCAATAGACGGGAAAGCGCGATAGTGGCGCAAAGATCACGCGCTTTAGCCCTTTCCATTAACGTCTCGATACTCTCACTTTCGATCAGTAACGACACTTGGCTATCAACCACCAGCCGATAGACAAACTGTTCAGGGAATTGGTTAAAAGCATCGATACTCTCGGGCAGATAGTCATAAGGCTTGGCGGCAAAAGGCAGAATGAGCGAAATCGGCCCGCTAAGTTGCCGTTCAGGCAGTGGTGGCAAGGTATCCATTACCGGTTGCTTGAGTGCCCCACCTGCTCCGAGGTGGGAAAAGAACATCAGCGCCCAGTCAAAAACGCCCTCAAACGCAGTTTTCTGCCATACACTGGTAATCTCATACTGCGGGTTGGCACTTCGATAGAAACAGAGTGAATCTGCATAGTAAGGATACATATTGCTTTCATGAAGCTCTTCCATGACCAAAACTTCCGCTTGCTCCAACTGTCGATACCAAGTGTCAGGCAGCAAAGGATGGCGACGAATGCACTCGAGCCAATCATCCTTGGATAGTGAACTTAGCTCCTCCATGGTCAGGGCTTCTTGTGAGAAGAAGGCGTCGGTTTCATAGTGCGCTAATTTTTGCTGTAGCGTTTCAGAACCACCCTGCGTTTCCATCACTTCTTTTAAGCATTGCTGCGCGAGAAGAATGGCGACACGTTCACTGCCATTTCCCAATGACTCCAATTCCTGCTTTAACGCTTGCTTGAGCGAATTCATCCATGCCCAGCTTCCGGAATGCATCGCCCACAGCACTTTGACGACCAACGCTAAGGGTCCCTCTGCGCCGGTAAAATCCAATCTGTGGCTAATCGCATTATTGTCATGCCCAACAAGCTGACCACAAAGCCAGTCATACATCAGTTTTTCTGGGGCGCTTTCGGGTACCTCTAACAGTTTTCGCTCATTGCGCCAAAATACAGGTGGCAGCGGGTTCCAGCGCTGACGTAAACATGCCAATACCAAGGCCAATAGGCGATCTTGACTGAGTGCGGAGAAATACTGCAGATCGGCGGCCTCAGACCAGGCTTTGAGTGAAAGGAATTTTTCCGTCACTATTTCGATCGCTTTTGAATGACCGGTAAGCTTGGCTGCCTCCGCAATCACCTCCCATTGAGCGAGCGTGAGGGTTTCTGCCGGGCGTTCAATAAGCTCAGACACCAAGGCCTCGACGACTGACGATGACGCTGTTTTTATAGCGACATGCGCTTTAAGGAGGCTGATTTGAACATCGAGCAGGTTTGGCATGACAAACGTCAGCGGCTGCTGCAGGTGATAGTGCAACGCATCCACTTGCCCACGTGACAGTGCAATATGAAGAGGACGCAAAAAGCTCAGTACAGCCCTTTGTTCTTGTGCACTCAACTGAGCCAGCTCTTCGAGGGAGACAGACAGGGGAAACTGTCGCCACTCATCGAGAAATTCACCCAGTTCAACTTGCTGTTGGTCTCCGTTTAACAAGAGATTCCAACTTAAACCGTGCCAAAGCACATCAATGATCGCGGGGGGCAACCAGCGGTTTGCTAACACCAGAGTAACAGCGTCGTCTGAGATCTTCTGCTGCTCATCGATTTGCAGCATCTGGCCGGTTTCTGTCCAGACTTTCCAGCTCGTCAATTCCATCCGCTTTGACGCATCTTGAAGCAGTGCTTTCAACGCGCTGATGTGCGGGTGTTCTGTCGCTGTTTCTGGGTTTTCGGGGGCTGATTCCCTGTTGGTTTCTCCATTGTCATCAGCGCCGTCTTTCAGCCATTGAAGAATATTTTCATACGCTTCGCGTACCCGCTTGAATCCTTCTGGATCGTCTTCTGGGTGATGTTGGCGAAGCTTGACGCGATACGCCTTCTTGATGACCGATTCATCTTGCGTAGGTTCAAGGTCGAGGGTTTCCCACATGTTCATGACTGTGTCTCCCCTTCTTCTTCACTCAACAACGCGCGGAGTGATTCCGGCTGAGGGATCACCGGCAGCACGGTGCTCCATTCCAAAGCGGGAATGGGACAGTCTTTGTCTTGCTCAAGGCTTTGAAAGAAATTACTGAATCCGATATAGAAACCGTTATTGAGCAGGTATTTGACGTTGTCGATATCTTCATCTTGATCGTTGATATATTCCCAATAGTTGCGACCAAAAATGAAGCTCTGACTGTATTGTTCCCAGCTTGAGAAGTGCTTTTGAACTTGAAGACAGAAATAGTTGAGCAGGAAGGCAAATTCTTCCTGGGTTACTTTGCCCGCACTGAACCCAGCACGGGTAAGAAAAGAACCACGGCAAAAATCCCACGCTTTAAAACCGGCAATACCAACGTGGCGGTAAGCCGCATCGAGATACTGCATTTCAGCCTTAGCGACCTCATTCTGCACACTGTCGATACGTTGTTGCCATTCATTGGCGCTCATGCAGGCGCGGCGTCCGAACTCTCCTTCCCAGACATCACCGTGAACTTCCCCCATTGCGAGACGATGGATCATCTGGTGCCATTCACGGCGGGTTTCAATCCCCCAGCTATCAGCAAAGCTTTTCCCCCACGCTTCCGGATCCTCTGCATCGCGTTTTAGGGTGGGCAAGTCGTAGTCATATTCGCCACGGTTATAGCTAATTTGGGGAGAAGTTATCGCCAGCCACCATTGGCAATGGGGCAAGGACAAGTCGAATGTGTAAGGAGTTTGCGCTGTCATCCTGAGCCTGCTTTTCTTAATTGCTTCATGCAATTAGCTCAGGATGACGTTTTCGGGCGTTAAAGTGTAGTGAGATGGATCAGGTTATCGGGCATTGAGCAGTCTGGCTCAGTTTAAGTGTTCCCTTGTCTCACCAAAGTCCCGCTTTCTTAATCTCGTTATAGGCAGACATAACGTCATCAGGAATCACTTGTTCAATCTGAAAGCCTTGGGCTGGGTAATCCTTAATGCGCTCGAAATCACTCACTGTGGCTTCAACAACATGGTCAAACGTAAGGTCTGCCGTCGGATATTCCAGGAACGGGATTGGCGGGGAAGTACAAACAACGCTTTCCACGTCATCAGGCCACTGTTTTAGAAACGTCGCGTAAGCCCTGCGCTCCATAAAAGGCTTTTGCACCAGAATGAAACGGCTGAACGTCAATCCCTTCTTTGACAATACCTTGTGTGACAGCGTCACGTTTTCACCTGTGTTGGTGGCTTGGCTTTCCAGCAGTATTGCTCTGTCTGGCACACCCTCATCACGCAAAATCTCGGCAAACGTTTCGGCTTCCGATTTTTCGAAAACGTCTTCAGTAAACCTGCCTCTTCCCCCGGACACCAGTACGTAAGGTGCCATTCCTCGACGGTAAAGGTCGGCGGCGTGCTCAGCGACTCTCAAATCATTGCTGCACAATACAAACAGGCAGTCTGCGGGCTTAACTTCATGCCCCATAAGGTGGTAATTCCAGATGGTTTCAAGATGTTGATATAGACGTGCAGGCATTTCAGTATTCCCAGATAACGATGTATGGATACCAATACTCCTAACGCCCTTTCATTTCAAAGCAATGACACGCATTTTCTGAAATTCGGAAGCGAATGGTTAATTCGCCACCACTTTGGCAAGCTCAGACTCTGATTCCCAAGCAAATGGGGCAAACAGTTCAGGTAAATCGACACTCACGCCAAGACGCGCTGCGAGCAGGTACAAACCGCCGATTTTCCGGTGAAGGAAAAGTGCATCCACGGGTGGTGTGTGCCAATACCCTTGCTCGGTGCTCAGTGCCATGCCGGCATCATGAATGCGCTTGGCAAGATCACTGTGGCCGAAATCATAGGGCCCGTTATGGCGCAGAGGCTCACAGGCCGTCATCACCAAATTCACCACTGCGTTTTTTTGTTCTGGAAAGATATGCTCGCTGAAAAAGCCAATTTGGGACATGGCGTCCGCCACCCCTTCCCTGTCGTTGTGCATCGCTGACGTCAACAGCTTCTGGTAGCCCTGACTTATTGTGTTTGAATACAAACGGGTTGCGCCAAAATCCAACAAGACGATTTTTCCGGTTTCGCGCTGGTACAGGTAATTGGCAAAGTTGGGATCGGTCTGAACACGTTGGAAGTCGAACACTTCGCGGAACAACAAGGTAAACAGATTCGAAACAAGCTCGGTTTTCTCCGTATCTGGCAAATCACCGAGATTTTCAATCTGTTCGCCCTGTTCGTACCTCATGGTCAATATCGACGACGTGGTCAGCGCATCATTGATTGAAGGCACGACGAATCGGTCATCCTCTTTCAACAGCTCACCAAACACCTTGGCATGTTCGGCTTCCAGTTGATAATCCGCTTCGGCATGAAGTTGTTTTTTAGCTTCTTCAAGCAGGCTTTTGTAATCGACTTCTTTAGGCACTAGCCCTGTCAGGCGAAACAGTGTGACGACATTATCGACATCGCTGCTGATGCTTTTCTTTACGCCAGGATACTGCACCTTTACCGCCCGTTCCGAACCGTCGTCGTCATAAGCGAAATGTACCTGACCAATTGATGCTGCAGCGATAGGCTTGAATTTGAAGGAAAGGAAGTGTTTCTGCCAATCTGTGCCCCACTCGCTCGCCAATACATCAGCAAGTTGCTTTGCAGGCATTGGCGCGGCGTCAGAACGCAGTCGGGCGAGGATATCGGTGAGCTCTTTTGGCAAAGCATCACCCGCATCCATACTCAACAACTGGCCAACTTTCATTGCTGCGCCACGAAGCTGTGCAAGCTGGTCGGTAATATTAGAAATGTTCTTTGGAGTCAGCAGCAGGTCTTTGGCTTTCGGGCGCTTGCCTGCCATCAATTGCTTGGCACCTTCTGCCGCCATGTTGGTCGCTACTTTGGTGACCACAGAGCCAAACATACCGACTCTGCTCATTCGATGGGTAGGAACCTTTTTACCGTCGTCGTACTCAGCCACGATGTGTGTCCTTTTTGTTGTTTTTCCTTGAACCAGTACGAACCGAACAGAGAATCGTTCACTGGGCATCTTCATGTTGTTTGGGTATAAACCCAAGATACAAAAAAACCGCGCTAAAAAGCGCGGTTCTTTCAGGGTCAGTGAGGGTTTAAACCTTCTTCACGAACTCAGACTTCAGCTTCATTGCGCCGATGCCGTCGATTTTACAATCGATATCGTGGTCACCGTCTACCAGACGGATATTTTTCACTTTAGTACCCACTTTAACAACCAGTGACGATCCTTTCACTTTCAGGTCTTTGATCACTGTAACTGTGTCGCCGTCCTGAAGAACATTGCCGTTAGAGTCTTTAATTACCTTCGTCTCTTCTGCATCTGCAGATGCATCCTGAGACCACTCGTGACCACACTCAGGGCAAACGAACAGCGCGCCGTCTTCGTAAGTGTATTCAGAGTTACATTGTGGGCAATTTGGTAAAGACATGATTGATCACCTCGGTAAGGATGGAGAATACCAATTGGACTAAATCGTCAGTCCAATTGGTACAAAGAGGCGCTAGTCTAAACCAAACCCCTAGCTTCGCATATAGCGAAACGTGATAAGCACACACTTTTTCCGGGTTTAAGATTATTTAGCCTTTCACTTGCAACAGTTAGGTGAAAATCGAGCCACACTATTGCCTACAGCCGCATAACTGAACGATCCATTTCCTTACATTTAAATGCATCGGATCACATTTCAGAAAAATGTTAATTCGTCATAATAAATTCATTCCGGCTATGAATTTACAAGTTAAAAGCCCGCAGCCCTTTGTCTATCTAGTCAGACAGAATGCCATATTATCTCTGTGACATTTTTGCAACATATTCAGCAATTTTGACAGCAAGCAAATGTGAAACCAGTTGCTAGAATCATTTTTGATAAAGCCCATTATTTTAAACACTTAGTCTTTAGGGAGAGAGACATGAACGCCTTGTCCATCAGGCAACGTTTATCGTTGATCATCGTGATTGCCCTGCTGTCTTTGGTTTCAGTCACCACCATCTCGCTGATCATCAAGCGAGATAACATGCTCGAAGAGCGAAAAAATCAGATTCAGGTATTGGTAGAAACTGCCGAGAGTCTGGTTACCCGCCTATACCAAAAGTCCCAGACTGGAGAGATTTCGGTTGAGGAAGCACAGCAACGGGCGATCACAGCCATGGATGCGATGCGCTACGGCAGCAACGGTTATTTCATGATTTATGACATGAAGTCCACCATGGTGCACCACCCTATTGCGAGCAACCTGAACGGTAAAGATCTCACTGACCTTCAAGACGTTAACGGTGTTTACATCATTGCGGAACAAGTGAAAAAAGCCCGAAATGGCGGTGGGTTCGTTACCTATCACTGGAAGAAAGCCGGTGCCGATGAAACACCTTACCCAAAAATTGCTTACTCTCTGCCGTTCAAACCTTGGGGATGGGTGCTCAATACTGGATTGTATGTGGATGATGTTGATGCCATTTTCTTCGAGGATGTACGCAAGATGCTGCTAATTGTGGCGGCGGTGGCTTTGGTATTAGCAAGTATTTCATTCACTATTGCCCGAAGCATCACTACACCTTTGAGTACGTTGCAGCGCCAGTTCCAGAATGCTGAGAGAAACCTGGATCTCACCGTGCGCTCACGCCTGAAAGGCAAAAACGAAATCACAGATCTTGGCCGTGCGTTCAACAACCTGATGAATGCGTTTGAAGAGACGCTGACAGGGATTGCGCTAGGTGCCAACCAACTCAACAGCGAAGTGACCAAACTGGAAACCTTGTCCAATCACATCGTTGGTGCGTCTACTCAGCAATCTGAAGATACCGGGAGCATCGCAGCCTTGGTAGAAGAGTTTGCCGCCAGCATCAATACCATTTCCCATGACGCTGACAAGATGAAGTCACTGTCGAATGAGAATGGTGCTCAGGCTCAGCAAGGCGCCAATACCATGCAGTTGACCATCAGCAATATGGATCAGATGTCTGAGAAATCTCAGCGTTCAAGTTCAGCCGTGGCAGAACTCGACCAGCATTCAAAAGAGATTGAAGGTATTATCAGCGTGATTAACGACGTCGCAGAACAAACCAACCTTCTCGCCTTGAATGCTGCGATTGAAGCAGCACGCGCTGGCGATCAGGGGCGTGGGTTTGCTGTTGTGGCCGATGAAGTGCGTAACCTTGCGGTTCGTACCTCTGATTCCACCAAACAAATTGCTTCAACGATTCAAGAGCTCAGAAGCGGCATTGAAACCACTGTCAGTCACATTGAAGACAGTGTCTCTGTGGTCAGCGATAATATGTCGCAAACTCACTCGGCAGAACAATCTGTACGCGAAATGCATCAGAAATCGATGGATCTCATCAATATCATTGAAGAGGTCTCACGCTCATTGCATGAACAAACCATCGCAAACCAGGAGTTAGCGCGCCGTATTCAGGGCATTGCTGATATGGCCGCCAATAACCATGAATCAGCGGCCGATGTTCAGGGTTCAGCCCGTGAGGTCAATGATTTGGTGGGCAAGTTCAGAAGCTCAGTGAGTCGCTTCAAGGTATCCAGCGCCATCTAACCATATAAGCCCTTTTCTCCCTGTCCGCCCACTGCCGGGCAAGAGAACGAACAAAGCCCCATTACGGGGCTTTGTTCGTTTTTTCCTTAGGTGTTTTTAACTATACCCAAACGCCCTGAAAATGCAGGATTCAGGTTGTCCAGATATGAAACATTCTCTCAGTCTCTAAAGCTGCACATATCACCACGATCATTAGCGATACCATGAAGCAAATTTAATAACCCCGTCGAATATGACCAAAAAATCTTTTGGTGTTACAGGGGGATAGTAATCTGTCAGGAGTCTATTCAGTGCTCGCTATGCAAAGAATGTCGGCGTTGAAGATATTCGCAATGAGCTTTCGTGAAGCGGTTTTGGCCCTTCTTCCTTACATGTTTCTTCGTTCACTCTGGATTGTTTTCTATATCATCAATCAGCACATTGGGATATTGGATATAGATACCGCGGACACCCTGTCGAAAATGTTCGATCTGAGTTTCCCGCCGCTTCTCGCCATGTCTTTAGCTTCGCATTTGGCGCTTGGCTTTTCTTATGAGCGGGTCCACGCCACCATTCTCACTGTCCTGTTGTTTTTTAAGTTCTCTGGATTTGTTCAATTGGGCGAAGCCGGGTTGGAACTGACAGACAAATTTGTATTACCGCAGGCAATCGCAATTCCCATCTTTGTCTGCGTTATGTATGTGCTGCTGAACAAGTACCTGAGAATCACCATTGATCCCAAAGGGATTTTAAACCGTTCGCTGACACGGAATGTCGACGCCACACTGCCATATATCATCATCTATATTGTGGCAGTGTTCCTGGTACCAAAACTGCATTTGGTCTCTTTTACACCCTTTGTCGAATGGGTTGCCAGTCTCCCCATGCAGCTACAAGCCTTCTCTTACACCGTGTTTATCCACCTTTTCTGGATTACCGGTATTCACGGCGCTGCAGCCTACTACACCTTTTTCGATACACAGTTCGTTTCGGATATATACGTTTCCAATATCCCTTTCGCTAACTTTTTCGATTTGTTCGTGGTCTATGGCGGCGCTGGCAGTACATGGTCACTTATTCTGGCGTTGTTGCTGTTTTCTAAAAGCTCGCATGGCCGTGCGGTGGTGAAAATTTCCATTCCATTTGCAGTCCTGAATATCAATGAAATCCTGCTTTTTGGTTTACCGGTGATTTATAACCCTGCCCTTGCCATTCCTTTTGTGCTTGTCCCTTTGGTCAATCATGTACTGGCCTACACTTTTCTCTCGTTCATACCAGTAGAAATCCTTAGCGAGCCGATTTCCTGGGTCACACCCATATTTATGAATGCCTGGCTAATAACAGGTGGGGATGTGATTGCTGTTTTACTACAGATCGCTCTAATCACTCTGGGAGTCGCCATTTACCGCCCCTTTATCAAACATTTTGAAGACAAGAGTAATGAAGGGGTGAGAGACGCATTAATCCGGAAGTTGCGCCTTAACTCAAATGTACTCTCGTCTTCTGATGTACTGCTAAACGAAGCGCAACTCAACTTTGACAAAAAACTCGATAAAGTTAATGCCCACATGAAACAACTGATTGAGGGGGAATTGGTCTTGTTCTATCAACCTCAATACAACCTGAAAACGGGTCAATTGATCGGTATGGAAGCCTTACTTCGGCTGAAAAAAGGTGACCGTTTTTATGGACCTTCATTTTTGGAAGACTTCAACGATGCTGGATTAAGTTTGCCTATCGACCGCTGGGTGCTCGATCAACTCAGTTTCGACTTACAAGACTGGCAGGAAAGAGGAATGTTGACACACAAAGTCAGCATGAACATGACAGTAGATGCACTTTTAGATCGGGACTATATCAACTTATTCATTACACATTTGAAAGGCTTGCCCGTCGTGGTTGAGCTGACCGAGTCCAGCTATATACAGAACCAAAGCAAAGCTCAGAACGTCATTAACCGATTAAGAAAAGAAGGGTTCAGCGTGGCCATTGACGACTTTGGTTCGGGTTATTCCAGCCTCTCAATGCTGGCGAACCTCAATGCCGATTTCGTAAAGTTAGACCGCCAATTTCTAGAAAATACTTCGAGCGAATCGGGGCAAGTGCTTTACCGTCACATCAGTCAGGCATTGGAAGAAATGCACTATACGGTCATTGCTGAAGGCGTCGAAAACGATACGGAAATTTCCCTGGTGTCAGAATGCAATATCGATATCGCTCAAGGGTATTATTATCACCAGGCACTGAGTAAATCAGATATTGAAAAGCTATTTATTCGATAACCCTAGTGCATTGATCATGGTACGAGGGATTTCCGCAAGCAAATAACAGAAAGGGGGTAATTCCCCCAGCGCACTAGCCCAAGATGCAGAAGTTCCGCTACGAGTCGTTGTTAAGCTTCTTATACCCAAACAACACAAGGATGAATTTCAATGCCGCTTATCTCAGGGAATCTTAGTCATTTTGCTAACCCAAAATCTGATCCTTCCACTCGGTACTCTGACCAGCAAAAAGACGTTCTGAGTGTTAGCGCAGCAGAAAGTGCCATCACAGACATTACCCAATGGCCAGGTTATGAGGAAACGCCGCTTCTGAGCCTTTCTGATTTGGCTCACGCCAGTTGTCTGGGAAAAATTTGGTACAAAGATGAATCGAAACGCTTTTCATTGAAGAGCTTTAAAGCACTGGGCGGTGCTTTCGCCGTCGCACGCCAACTTCAGTCTATTTTATCGCAACGACATGGCGTCACGCCAACCATCTCCGAGTTACTCTCCGGCGATTGGAAATCACAAGCCAGCGAAATAGTGGTGACATGTGCCACCGATGGTAACCACGGTCGCTCTGTTGCATGGGGCGCCCAGATGTTTGGCTGTGGCTGCGTGATTTATATTCACCGAGACGTATCTGAAGGGCGCAAGGAAGCCATGGAGTCGTTCGGTGCCCACGTAGTAAGGATCACTGGTAATTACGACGATTCGATCAAAATTGCCGACGCTGAAGCTAAAAAGCATGGACGTGTGATTGTCTCCGATACCTCATATGAAGGCTACATGGAGATCCCTAAAGATGTGGCGCTTGGCTATACCGTTATGTTGTCAGAAATCGTCTCTCAGATGGATGGCGAAATACCAACCCATGTTTTTGTCCAAGGTGGTGTCGGAGGTTTAGCTTCTGCAGTATGCGGTTACTTCTGGGACCTTTGGGGAGAAAAGCGACCAAAGTTCATTATTGTTGAACCAGAGCAAGCAAACTGCCTGCAGCTCAGCGCCCAAGCCGGAAAGCCCGTTGTAGTTGAAGGGGAACTGGAAACCCTGATGGCAGGTCTCGCCTGTGGGGAAGTGTCAGAACTTGCTTGGAAGATACTCAGTAATGGTGCCGATGATTTTATGACTTTGTCAGAGGATGCTGTCCCAGCCACAATGAAAATGCTGGCCAACGGTTTTGAAGGCGATCCAGTCATTGAAGCTGGTGAGTCCGCTGTTCCGGGTTTGGCTGCCGCTATCATCGCACGTTCTCATCCATCCCTCTCGAAAGCACTAGCCCTTGATGAAAAAAGTCGAGTACTCGTTTTTGGCACGGAAGGCGCGACTGATCCAGAGTTGTATAAACAACTTGTCGGCTAATGTTTCGTTACCACATTGAGGGCAGCCCTGATGATTGACTGCCCTCCTTTTTCCAAGGCAACGACCCTTCTCACGACTCGTCAATCGGAACAGTCAGCCCTGTTTTTACCCTGTCCATCACTACATTGGTATGGAAGCTTTTGATGTTCACATTGTCGAAAAAGGCCTCTCGCGTGAAGACGTCGTACTCTTCCATATCAGCCGCGGTTACAATCAAAATAAAGTCCGAGCTACCCGTCACGTAATAGCATTGCTGCACTGATTTATTCCCCTTCATTTCCTTCTTGAAGTTATGCATCAGATCGACTCTTTCTCTCTCAAGAGAGACTTGAACCACAAACGTCATCGCTTTCCCAATAGCCTTAGGATCAACAACAGACACGTCAGCTTTGATAATTTTCTGTTCACGTAACTTTTTTAATCGTCTCTGAACCGCCGCAGGAGACAGACCCACCATGTCGGCGATTTGATCAGATGTCGCCCGATTGGAGTCCTGCATGATATTGAGAATTTTCCGGTCAAAACTGTCGATTGAAAAGGTCGATGAGCGCCCCATGCTCTATTTGCTCCATGTCTAATAAGATTTCACTCGTCATATAGAAATACTGACAATTCTAAGACTGGTTACACGTCTGGAAATTGCGTTTTCTCTCTTAACGTAAATCTCACTATAGCTTACAAAAATTGCGGACTTCCCTCGTTAAAGGCTCCGTTATTTTGGTTTTTCTTCAATGTTGTCGCGAGAAGATTGATGTTGTGAATGAAATGTAATCAATGCAAATGAGGTAACAATGAAAGCCGTAACCCTCTCGCCACAATACAGTTTGAGCCATCTGGCACCCAGTGGGCGCGTTGGGGTTATCGCACTAGCGACGGATTTCAATATTGAGCACGAGTTGACGAAGCTACTTCCCAGAGATGTTCGCGCTTTTACCAGTAGGGTAAAAAACATCAATCCATTGACTATCGAAAACCTGAAAACCATGGCGCCTGATATCACCCGCGCTGCTGATTGTATTCTACCCGGTACAGATCTCGATGTGGTGGTTTACGCGTGCACCTCAGGCACGATTGCCATTGGCGAACATCAGATTAAAGAGTTGATCCACATAGCACGCCCCGGCGTCTTGGTGACAAATCCTGTCAGTGCATGTCTCGCGGCCTTCGATAGCTTGGGCGCAAAAAAGATCTCTATCCTGACTCCCTATACTGAAGCAGTGAACAGGGAGTTGGCTTCATTTTTTGAAACCCAAGGTTTGGAGGTCATCAATATCGCTGGCTTTGCCTTTGAAGATGACACCGCAATGACGTTTATCTCTCCGGAAGATATTGCCCAAGCCGCAATAACGATTTGTGACCCAGAGGCCGATGCCCTGTTTATCTCTTGCACGGCACTGCGCGCCGCTGAGGTGGTATCGCGCATCGAAGCCGTCATCGAAAAGCCGGTTGTCACCAGCAACCTTGCCTTGGTTTGGCATACGTTGATGCTGTTGAATAACAAAGGGCCAATAAAAGGATATGGTGTGCTTCTGGAAGCGCCATACTCAATAAGTGATTCAAATTAGCGCCATCAGGGATCTAACACGGCGCCAAATCAAAAGAGACAGTCAAAAAGAGAGATTCAACCCTGAGCTAAGGAGAGCTTCAAGACTATGTCCAACCTGCCCCAACAACTGATCAGCGATATGGTTGCATGGCGACACCACCTACACCGATTTCCTGAGTGTGGCTTTGACGTCAATCTCACCGCTGATTTCATCGCGGATAAGCTTCAGAGCTTTGGCATTGAGGTGGTGCGTAACATCGGACAAACAGGCTTGGTTGGTGTACTCCGAAGCGGCACCAGCGAAGCCAGCATCGGCCTTCGTGCAGACATGGACGCTCTGTTCATTCATGAACAAAACGAGTTTGACCATGCCTCTCAGCACGAGGGACAAATGCATGCCTGTGGGCATGATGGTCACTCGGCGATGTTGCTTGGCGCAGCAAGCTATCTGGCAGCCAATCCCGACTTTGATGGCACTGTGTATTTCATTTTTCAGCCAGACGAAGAGCATGGGTGTGGTGCTCAGGCGATGATTGATGACGGCTTGTTTGAACGTTTTGCCATTGACGAAGTTTATGGCATCCACAACTTTCCCGGCTTGGCAGAAGGTGAGCTCATGATCCGTCCCGGCTCACTCATGGCCAGCGAAAGCGGATTTGAAATCAACATTGAAGGCGTTGGTGGTCATGCAGCCCTTCCCCATCAAGGTGTTGATCCGCTTGTCACCGGTGCGCAGGTCATTCTTGCATTACAAACTATCGTGTCCCGTAATCTCAGCGCGATCAGTGAAACGGCTGTGGTTTCAGCAACAGAATTTATTACTGATGGTACCGTCAATGTGCTCCCCGGAAAGGTAACGATCAAAGGCGATTGTCGCTGTTTTACGGAGAAAACGCTGGAACACATTGAGCAGCGAATGAAACACATCGTTGCCGGCATTTGTGAAGCAGCAGGCGCAAACCACACCTTTCAATTCACCAACACCTTTTATCCTACCGTCAATTCACCACAGCAAACGTCCTATGCAGTGGAGGCAGCGGAAAAAGTGCTTGGCAAAGACAAGGTCAATGCGAGTTGTGACCCACTGACAATCTCTGAAGATTTCTCCAGCATGCTGAGAGTCAAACCCGGTTGCTATGTGCTGTTGGGAAATGGCACAGAATCGGTAGGAGGCTGCGCCCTCCACAACCCTAAATACGACTTCAATGACAGCATCCTGCCTTTGGGTGCCCGTTATTGGATCCAACTGGTCAAAGACCGACTTGGTAGGCCCAATGGCTGACCTCTCATAAGCGACTCCCGCTCTTCATAGAGCACAGCTCCAAAAGCACAAAAGCCGCAAGTGGAATCGCCCTCTTGCGAGGGACAGTGCTGTCTGAATTTCGACATACGAGGAATGTAAGGATGAAGCAATTTGGCATTATGTTATTGAGTCTTAGCATGATTTTCAGTGCTCAGGCAGAAACGTGGAAGTTTGCGTCTGAAGAGGACAAAACCGACGTGCAAGACATCTACGCGCAAAAGTTCGCGGAGGTGATCAAGAAAGAGTCTGACGGAGATATACGCGTCCGTATTTACTATTACGGTCAACTCGGCACCGAGAATGACATCGTTGAACTGGCAGCCAAGGGCACCATTCAATTCGTGTCTGTGGGTTCGGGGCACCTTGGCTCTTATGTCCCGGAAGTACAAGCAGTCAGCCTTCCCTACGTATTAGGTACGGATGAAGCGGTGACCCATAAAGTACTGACTAGCAGCCCGACCATTTATAAAAATCTCGCCGCCAAGTTTGAGAACGTCAACCTAAAGCTGCTTTCAATGATGTCTGAAGGCGAAATGGTTTGGGGTGCCAATAAAGCCATCCGCACACCCGAAGATTTCGCTGACCAAAAGATCCGCACCTTCACTTCAACCATCCCCGTTGAAACCTATAAGACATTTGGGGCGACCCCAACCCCATTATCTTGGGGTGAAGTCTATGGCTCTCTTCAACTGAAAACCATCGATGGCATGGTCAACCCTATCTACTTCATCTACAACGCGAAATGGCATGAAGTACAGGATTACCTGATGTTCCCAGGTCAGCAGCCATATGTCAGCACAGTGTCCACTAACAGCAAATGGTTCAGCGAACTCGCGCCTGAAAAACAAGCCATGGTGAGAAAAGCGATCAAAGAAGCCGACAAAGCCGCTTATGACTATCAGCTGCGAATCAACCAAGAGAACCTCGACAAAATTATGGCCGAACGACCGAATATGAAGGTTGTGAAGCTCAATAAGGAAGAGCGCGAGAGATTTAAGCAGCTCAGCAAAAACTTGCATGAAACTTACTTGGACGTTGTCGCAAATGCCTATCCCGCCGAAGAACAAGCTGCGGCCAGAAAAGAGGCCAAAGCCATTCTCGAAAGTCTGATTCAGGAAGTCAAAGTCGCGGCTTCACAACAGTAATCGGTTGCCTTCAGAGAGCACTGTGATGTGCTCTTTGAAGGCACATTTGCCTTTCTCTGAGGCAAGCAGACTAGATGTGGGACGTTTTATGAAACATCTGCTGAAGAAAATCAGTGTGTTTACTGAGCAGTTGGAGCGGGTTCTAATTATCAGCGGCATCATTGCCATGATGGTAAATTCCACCGCCAACGCTATTGGACGGTATGCGTTTAATAAAAGTATTTTCTTTTCCGAAGAGCTTAATCAATTCCTGATTGTCGGCGTGACATTCATTGGCTTTGCCTATGCTGTTCGGAAAGGACGTAACATCCGAATGACCGCGCTTTATGACGCGCTTGGCTACAAAGCCAGAAAGGTTCTCACTACTATCATCGCTCTTTTTACTGCCCTACTGCTGTTCTACCTCGCGTACCTGTCTGTGTTTTATGTCGCTGAACTCAAAAGCATTAACAGGCTCAGCCCTGCGCTGCAATTTCCGGTGTATTACATCTACGCCATTATTCCGATTGGATTCGCGATGGCCGGTCTTCAGTACGCCATGAGTTTTGCCATGAACCTCCTTCACCCGGAAATCTACGTTTCTTTGGATGTCACTGAGGAAGAAGAAACAGACAGTATGGGAGCACTCTAATGAATGACATTTTTCAATTTTTATCTGACATCGTCGCGGGTGAACTCGATATTTACGTCATCACATTCACGCTCGTTTCCGTGATGATTGTGCTGCTTTTCCTTAGCTTCCCCATGGTTGTGCCACTGGCAATCGGTGCATTAATAGGCCTACTTCATTTTTCGCTCGTTGACCCTGAAGTGCTCATCCAACAAATGGTGACTGGGATTTCCCCCAACGCACTGATCGCCGTACCTATGTTCATCTTCGCTGCAGACATCATGACCCGCGGCCACACTGCCAATAATCTGCTCGGTCTGATTCAGGCTTTTGTAGGCCACTTAAAGGGCGGCTTGCCGATTACCACCTGCATCAGTTGTACATTATTTGGTTCTGTCTCTGGCTCTACACAGGCGACCGTTGTATCCGTGGGACAAATCATGCGGCCTAAATTGCTGCAAGCTGGCTACAAAGACAGCTTTGTCATGGCACTTATCATCAACGCCAGCGACATTGCTTTTCTGATCCCGCCCAGTATCGGTTTGATTCTGTATGGCACGCTTGCCAATGCCAGTGTCGGTGAACTCTTCATTGCGGGCATTGGGCCCGGCATTGTCCTCACTATCTTCTTTTCCACTTACAGCTACGTTTATAGCCGCAAACATGCAGACAGCATCAGCTTGGTTGAAGAAACTAACCGTGAAGAAAAAATGGAAGCCATTAGAAAATCTATCCTTCCTTTAGGCTTCCCTGCACTGATCATTGGCGGAATCTATTCAGGTATTGTCACACCAACAGAAGCGGCGTCCTTCGCCGTACTCTACGCTATTGTCGTTGAGTGTGTGTTTTACCGAATTCTAGGTACCACAGATGTGCTTGATGCTGCATTAAGCACGGGCCTGATTACCGCGGTCGTATTTGTTTTGGTTGGGATTGGACAGGCTTTTTCTTGGTACATCTCGTTCGAACAAATTCCGCAGGACTTGCTGGCTCCGTTAGATCTCAGCAGCTCTTCTCATGAATACATTCTGTTTGTTATCGCGTTGGCGTTTTTTGTCGGCTGTATGTTCGTCGACTCTCTGGTGGTACTGCTGATCCTAACACCTATTTTCGCCCCAATTGTTGATGCAGCCGGGCTAGATCCAGTCCACGTAGGCGTGCTTATCACCCTGCAAATGGCGATTGGTTCTGCAACACCCCCTTTCGGTTGCGACATCTTCACTGCAATCGCGATTTTTCAGCGTCCGTATCTTGAGGTTATTCGTGGCACCTTGCCCTTCTTCCTCATTCTGTTGGTGATGTCAGCATTGCTGATTTTCTTACCAGAAATTGCGCTTTTCCCGAGAGACATACTATTCAGTAAGTAAAACCAGATAACCAAGGAGAACAAAGTAATGCCGCTATCGCCACTGAATCCACCAGCCAGAGGCTTTGCTCAACGTGAATTCGAATTGCGCACATGTGAGCTACAAAAGCAGATGAGGGGAAAACAACTTGATGCCGTTTTCTTCACGACTGAGGCTGAGTTTCGCTATTTCAGTGGTTTTAAATCGCAGTTCTGGGAAAGCCCTACCCGACCTTGGTTTCTGGTTGTTCCTGCCGAAGGAAAACCCATTGCGGTCGTCCCTGAAATTGGCGTCTCTGGTTTTGAACTCACCTGGATAACGGATGTGCGAAGCTGGCCCTCGCCCAGGCCTGAGGATGATGGCATCAGCCTACTCGCCACGACACTGCATGAAGTCAGCACACGGTTTCGCCGTATTGGCGCCATGCTGGGGCCGGAAACCCATTTACGCATGCCGGCGAACAACTTCGCCTCGCTTCAGAAATTGCTGTCACATCACTCCTGGGTAGATGTATCGGACATTATCCAGACCATAAGAAGCGTTAAATCCAAAGCAGAGATAGAGAAGATCCGGTTTTCCTGCAATATCGCCGCCGCAGCCTTTGACTACCTGCGACAACACTTATCTGTGGGCGTTACTGAAAGAGAAGCGTGTAAAGTAATGCATTTAGAAATGCTCAGGCTTGGCGCGGATTCGTGTCCGTATCTTATTTCAGGCTCTGGCCGCGCAGGGTACGGCAGTATCATCATGGGTCCTACAGACCGTGTACTTGCAGAAGGTGATGTACTCATTATCGACACGGGTGCCAACTTTGACGGCTATTTCTGCGATTTTGACCGAAACTATGCGCTGGGTAGTGCAACCAAAGAAACAACTGACGCCTATGATGCCGTTTATGCTGCCACGGAAGCAGGTCTACGCGCTGCCCAACCGGGTCGCACGACTGGCGAGGTGTGGCAAGCCATGTGGTCAGTACTAGAAAAAGCGGGCGCACTTGGCAACGATGTTGGGAGAATGGGCCACGGTCTTGGCATGCAACTGACAGAGTGGCCCTCTTTTATTCCTAAAGGGGATGTGGTGCTAAAGCCCGGTATGGTGCTTACCTTGGAACCAGGCATGGCATTTGCCCCGAACCGCATGATGGTGCTCGAAGACAACATTGTGATCACGGAAAATGGGTGTGAACTTTTACACCCGAGAACCTGGGACAAACTGCCTGTTATTGGTTAGTACTGATTCTATTTCCACATAAGTACTTCACATCCGCTAAGGCAAGCATAGGTAGATCTTCGTCAGTATCCCCATAAGCATAGACTTGGGAATATGCGTTAAGATCTACCGTTTTCTGCACTGCAACAGCTTTGTTTTCGCAACTACAATCACCATTCACATATCGACCTGTGAACCTGCCATTTTTAACTTCCATGGTACTGCAAAGCAGCTTGATACCGTGCTGTTGGCAAAAATGGCGGAGGTAGATATTCAGCGTGGCAGACACCAAATAAACGTCGTCACTGTTGGCCTTATGCTCAGCGAGCATTTCCATCGCATCAGGCCTTAATACGGTTGTCAGATACTCCGCAGCAAAGCGCTTGGAAATCAGATCAACGTCTGCTTCCCGGCGATGCCAAAACGCAACGTATGCAAGTACTGGGCGTGTTTTTCTGGCAGGAAGAATGCCAAGCTTGTATAGCAAAATAACTGGCCAAACCAACGCAAAACCTATCGCGAGCCGACGTTTTGGGGTCGCGTAGAAAAGAAACGCAGTGAAGGTATCTTCCGTGGTGATGGTGCCATCAAAATCAAATAGCGCTAAGTTCATCGGTTAAAATGGCAGCCCCAACAGCTTTACGTCGCCTGATGGCCAGACTTTGTTCAGGCTTTTCGCCATGGTTTTTCCAGACAATATCCACCCATTTTCCGGGTTATGCATGAGGACATTTGTCGTCGTTTCATAGCCGCTGGAGCTGTAAATCTCTGCTTCCCCAAACAACAACGCAAAATCATCGCCTGCGGCCAATCTATGCTGGTGCACTTCTTTGAGTATCTGCTTGACCAGCCCCTGACCACGAAATGCCTGATTGACACAAACTTCCGCAATACCCGCAATGGAATACTCAATTCCATCAATAGACACCTGTTTTTCGTGGACGGCAATATGCGCAGCGAGTTCATCACCTTCCCAAGCCATATATCGGTGTTGAGGCATTTCTTTGTAGTAACGGTGTTGGGCAAAATGCTCTGGATCATTATTGTTTAGAAAACTCTTGCTGAGTAATACTCGAATTTTCGCATCAACGGATGCATTAACCTCAGAATCAGGGAGATATTGAATGCGCATAATACACCTTTAAGCATGTCTGATGCGGGTTACTCTATCTTATTGATTTTGTGGTTTCTACGTTGCAGGAGGGTTGAAACAAGATTGACTTGTAAGAACCCGTAAATAAGTTGAATCGAAAGAATAAGGGGAAAGACCCAAGTAGGGAGATCAGTATCGACAAACGAAACAAGTACGGACGGCAAGCCAAGTAAAAGCAAACTGACAGCAACAATTGTTGTTAATCCGTAATCAAACAGGTTCCAGTCTGATTTGAACCCCAAACCTAACACCACGCCCAGCGCCAGATACCAGAGAAAAATGACGGTAATAAAGTGCACCAAACTCAAGAGAAGACGTTTTGAAAGTGACAAGCAATTCACCAATCACGCCAGTTTTCAGTGATGTCTTCTTCGACACTGTGCCCTGCCTGAGCGACAACATAGAATATCAGCTCACAAATACCTTCACGCTGATCGGTTTCTATCAGGCATTCACCGCATTGTTTGTTCAAGTCGTTCAACGCCAGAACCAAAGCTTTCGCTTGCGCATCCACCCAAGATCTATCCGCTTTTTTGCCTGACAACATCACGTTACCGGCAAAGGTATTGAGCAGTTCACCGCAGTATTCGACCTGTGACAGCTGATACGGTGGATTGTCATCATTTGCAATGAACTCCGCCATCCAATAAAGGATGCTTTCGCGCATCGATTCGACTTCCTTATCCAAGACCTAATATTCCTTTTATTGCAGTGTCTGGTAATTAGTATGCCCGGGGAAGAAAAGAAGGAATGTTTAGTCATCAAGACTGGAAGGTAGAAATCCAGCGGGCACATTTGTCCCGCTGGTTGAGTTTTTCTAGGAAGCTTTGTCGAGCTTATTGCTTTCCACTTTATTGCCTTCTACCCAACATCCTTCAAACTGGCGTTGATGGAAATGGCAAGGTAAACCTTCATTAGGTTGCGTCCATGGTGATTCTTTCAGCGCCTGTTTCATGTCGTTATAGCCGCATTCGCGGCGCAGACGGATAGAACGGCGGGAGAACTCTGCATCGCTGAGTGGAATATGCCCCTGAAGCGGATCGAAAGTGATATGTACGATATCTATCTTATTGCCGACTTTCAGCGTCGCCACATCCGGTACTTGCGCGCTGCCTACCAGTTCTGGGGAGGTTTTCAGCACATGGTCCAGGTTACGTTTGGCAATCAAAGCTTCTACGTGCTCGCTGGTGCGACTGGCATATTGAATTTCCTTCTCGCGCCACAGCACTTCACTCATGGTTTTCGGTAACTCTCCATTCGCGTTCCAAAGGTCGACCATGAAAATCAGCAGTTCATCATCGCCCGCCAGATCCAAAATGCCATTCACTGGCGTGTTTGAAACCACACCGCCATCCCAGAAGTATTCTTCCCCAATCTGAGTGGCAGGGAAGCCTGGAGGCAAGGAGCCGCTTGCCACCGCGTGTGCCGGTTCAATTTCGTCTGTTTTGCTGTCAAAGAACACCAGTTCGCCATCTGTCACACGCGTCGCACCGACGGTTAAACGGGTTTTGTTTTGATTGATCAGCTCAAAGTCAGCGAGTTCAGCCAAGGTTTTGAAAAGCGGTGAAGTATCGTAGAAACTGGTCGCCGCTTCACCCGGAGGCGCGAGCCAAGGATTAATCGGACGCGGTGTAAAGAAATCAGGTTGACCAAACATCAGTGCTGAAGAAGCACTCATGGTGTTGAATGCCATCGCCAGTGACGATGGAATATTTGCATCGGTATCTGGACGTGAAATGCGTTCCCAAAAAGCTTCCAGTTTGCCTAATCTGTCTTCAGGCTTATTACCCGCCAACACGGCTGAATTCAACGCGCCAATAGAAATGCCTGCAAACCAGTCTGGCTCAAACCCCGCTTCTTTCATCGCTTCATAAGCACCAATATGATACGCCCCTAAAGCGCCGCCACCTTGCAGCACCAAACAAACTTTAGGCTTCTTGTTGCGTCTTGTTGTTGCCATGTCCCTGTCTCCTGTGATTTGAACTGACTTCTTTATAGACCAGTAAATTGGGCATTGGCATGACGTTTTTTATTTGTTCGGGGACAAGCACGGAGCGGTCACAGTTTGTGTTTAGTGCTTACACCCAGACAATCTGAAGATGCAGGATTCAACAAGCCGCTTCGATTGTAAGTTCACAAACTTTTCGGTGAATTGTTCGCTGATGCAGAAAATAGACATAGGCATTTGCCCCACCTGCTAATTTGTAGAAATAACGACCAAACAATCATTAGCCACTAGAGAAGCTGGTATGGAAGACGTATTTTCAAGAAAAGATGATTCATTGTATTCCAATCCCTATTCGTTTCTTCGCCTGCCCATGGTTAAAGATCCAAGAGATACCGCCGCCGATGTGGTGGTTTTGGGTATGCCGTATGACATGGCAACAACCGGACGTTCAGGCACGCGTTTAGGGCCTGATGCCATCAGGCGTGCGTCGGTGAATCTCGCGTGGGAAGGGTTTCGCTACCCTTGGCCGTTCGATCTTCGTGAGCGATGCAATATCGTTGATGCCGGAGATCTCATTTTCACCTGTGGTGACAGCGAAGATTTCCTCAATATGGCAACCAGTGCAGCGAATGACATTCTCACCACAGGCAAAGCCATGCTAACTCTGGGCGGAGATCATTTCGTCACCCTTCCTCTGCTTCGCGCACATCACGCCAAGCATGGTGAAATGGCGCTCATTCATTTCGATGCCCATACCGATACATACAGCCAAGGCAGCAAGTACGACCATGGCACCATGTTCTATCACGCGCCCAAAGAGGGGCTGATTGACCCATCAGCCTCAGTACAAATTGGGATCCGGACAGATTACGACAGAGACCACCATGCGTTTAACGTGATTTGTGCGGAAGCCGCCAATGACATGACGCCGGATGAAATCGCCAATCATGTCAAAGCCTTGGTAGGCGGAAAGCCCACGTACATTACTTTTGATATCGATTGCCTTGATCCCGCCTTTGCACCCGGCACAGGCACGCCGGTGATAGGCGGAATAACCTCCGACAAAGCATTGAGGATCTTGCGTGGATTGCGCGGTATCAATCTGGTTGGGATGGATGTAGTGGAAGTCAGCCCGCCTTTCGACAATAGCGAAATTACAGCGTTAGCCGGGGCGACGATCGCAACTGAGCTGCTCCACCTTTGGGCATCAAAGTAACCTCGTAGAAGCTTGGGGAATCAGCCAGCGTTGCGTTTCTGGCTGACTTCCTGCTCGATGGGATGCGCTTCAATAAAGTGCTCGACATCATGCCGATAGGACTTGTAGAACAGGTTAGGCGCATGCCCACATCCCAAGTAGTAATTTACGGCCATTTCCGGCTGAACTTCCCGCATTTTTTTCACAATGCTTTTGGTGAGCACGTCTGAGTGCAAACCGTGCATCAGCATTAACGGCAAATTCAGGTTCCCAAAATGTCGCCAGAGATTCATCGGCGGAGAGTTGGGATCGTACTGCGCCAGAATTTGGGGATCATAGTGCGTGGTGTAGTCACCGTTTTCCAGCCTGCGGACGGAAGCCGAAATCATGGTGTGCCATTGCTGACAGGTGTGAGGGCCAAACGGTTGATAGAGGGTTTGGAGATATTGATTGATTTCGTTATACCGACGGAAAGCAATAGGCGCTTGCACGTAATTAACGATTCTTTCCAACGCTTCTTTCGGTACTTCTGGGCCAATGTCATTGAGAACCAACGAAGAGATACGGTCACCAAATTCCTGACTGGATGCGATTAACATACCGATTAAACCGCCCATGCTGGTTCCCACCCAATGCACTTTATCGCAACAATAGAAGTCCATCAGTTTCACAGCCATATCAATGTAATTGGCGTAGCTGTATTCGGTTTTTGGATTGTCCGCCCACTGAGAAAGCCCTCGTCCAAGGGTATCAGGTGCAAGTACCCGGTAGCCTTTTGCAGCCAGCTCATCCCCGAGTTCAACAAAATCGATGCTGTTGCGTGCCAAGCCATGCCAGCAAATCACTGTCTCCCCGCCTTCAGGGTTCCATGCACGAACGTGGATTTCGCGTCCGTTGATAATTGGATACTGATGCAGCATTTCAGACATGGTTTGGCTCTCCCTCCGTGTTCCCCTTCGCGTACATCACCATCTATTGGTTTGGATTTCACAGGGGGTAAGACTAATTATTTGACCGATTTCACATTTCCTCAACTCTACTGTGAAAAAAAGTCTGTTTCTCTTTAATCGAGATCCGATACCATCGCCGTTAACGATGTTAAAACCGCATGAACCTCTATGAAAAAAGTGCTGGTCAGCGCCTGTCTAATGGGCCAGAAAGTCCGTTACGACGGCAATGATCTTCTCCAAGAATCTGAAGCATTTCAGCGATTAACTCAGCAGGCGGAAGTGATCACATTCTGTCCTGAAGTCGCAGGTGGCCTTCCTACCCCGCGCCCGCCGGCTGAAATCGATGTTGCCGATGGCGATGCGGTGATTGCCGGTACGGGAAAAGTCATTTCCGTCCAGCAGTTAGATGTGACAGACGCCTTTATCTCCGGTGCCCGTCAAACCCTCGCACTTTGTCAGCAACATGGCATTAAGATCGCCGTGTTAACCGAATCCAGTCCTTCCTGCGGCAGTTCCCTTGTCTATAGCGGCGAGTTTGCTGGCAACAAAATTCCCGGTCATGGTGTGACCACCGCATTACTCAGACAGCACGGCATTAAAGTGTTCAGTCAGTTTTCAATCGAAGACGCTTTGGCTGAACTATAATTATGAAAGCGCTTTCAGTGAAATCAGTGACTCACAATTGAGCACTTCAGTATCAAAAGTGTTAATTACTGAACATTTGTGAGCTATGCAAAGCCTTTCTATTTGGCAATGCGTCGCATTTCGTGGCAAAACTTACCCTATTTGAAAAAATAGCTGCGCCAAATGAATAACGTTGCGAACTCGACTCACCCTAGATTTAAGATGAAGATTCGCTTCCATTAGTCATCACTTAAGAAAGCACTTTCATAGCAATGGAAGGCAATAAAATCACGGCGTGCAACATCACGTAAATGAAAGGAAGAGCTCGTTGATTACCATTAAAGAAGTGGCAGAGCTGGCGAATGTGTCCCAGTCCACCGTGTCACGGGCATTGAATGGTCACAAGTCGGTGAAGGAAAAAAACCGCGTGAAAGTATTCGATGCCATCGAGAAACTCGGCTATCAGCCTAATGCCTTTGCCCAGGCATTGGCATCGAACAAGTCGCACAGTATCGGGATGCTGGTAGGTACCTTCGATGGTCCCTACTTTGGCCCTTTGATGCACCATGTCGAAAAAGTGGTTCGTCAGAAGAATTATCACCTCATCATCACCAGTGGCCACGAAAACTATGATGAAGAGCAGGAGTCTATCTGTTTTCTGAATGCGAAAAAGATCGACGGTTTGGTACTGACTTCAGACATGATGAGCGACGCGGATATTCTACAGATTGTGGAAAAAACGCCTGCAACCATGCTGATGAACCGCTACATCCCTGAAATCTCAGATCAATGCATCTGCATGGACAATGAGTGGGGTGGCTATATCGCCACCGAGCATCTGATCAAAAACGGTCATCGCCGCATTGGTTGTGTCACTGGTCAGCTCAGCAAGATAGACAGCCGCGAGCGCCTTCAGGGTTATCGCAATGCGCTGGAAAAATATGGCATCGAATACGACCAGAACTTGGTGGTTGAAGGACGATTTGACCACGATGGCAATGACAAAGCAGTTCGCCGTCTGATGGATCGCGACAGCAGCATTACCGGCATTTTCTGTTTGAATGACAGTATCGCATTGGCCGCTTATGGTGTTTGTCATGACCGTGGCATGAAAGTAGGCGAAGACATCTCCATTGTTGGATTCGATAACCACACCTACAGCCAATACATGACGCCAAGCCTCACCACTATCCACTTCCCACTGGAAGACATGGCGTGTCAGGCTGCCCGTGGTGTTTTGAATATGCTGGAAGGCAAGCCTCTCTCTAACATCAACACCCGTTTGTTCCCCACTCTGATGGAGCGCGGATCAGTGAAAACCCTCTCCACAGCTGAGGTCACTACGGCTTAACAACTGTTGATTTATCAAGTCGCACATAAAAAAACAGCCGCATGATGCGGCTGTTTTTGTTTTCACAGTTGTCATTAACCGGCAGGGTTCAGTTTGCTGCGCGGTACATCAACAATGATTTGTGCGATTTCACCGGTACGGCTGAATAGCTTCTTACAAACAGATTCCGGCATCTTGTTATCTTCGATGGAAAGCACATCACCAGAGGTCAGCGTCACCACGATCTTAGTATTTCCGCTGTCGTTCAGGCGGTAAACAAACGGTACCTGACAGTAAGTAAACGCCAGTTCACCTGCATTCAGCGCAATGCTTCTCTGCTCACCCTGCATGTTCACATACGGGAACTCAGCCTCTTTGCTAGAGAACTCGCGTTCGAAAAGCAGTGACGGAGAAATGGTGATCGCACCACTTTCCACCAGCACACCGAGCTCACCAAATCGGGTGATGATCTCTTCTTTCACCTGACCTGTCATACCAGGCTGTTGGGCGCCCGCATGTTTTGGTGTGTGTGAGTACGGGTCAACCGGGAATGCACCGTATTCCGTTGGTGTTTTGTTGAAGCCAATCCCTTCACGTACTCGGTAGTAGTAATCCGCAAGTTTACGGGTTTCCGCGCTGTGCGGGTTTTCTTTCCAGCTTGCGAAGTAAACTTCCTGAACCGCCAGCAGCAGCTTGGACACCATGTGCCAGTAGATACAACCCAGACCTTCGTAACCAAACATGGTACCGGAACGACCGGTGAACTCACGGTGGTTAAACACAGACTCGTACAACGCCAGCACGTTTTCGTATTGCTCGTCTGACATTTGCGGGTAGTCTGCACGAACTGAATCCAGTGTTGCCTTCAATGCACCTGAATTTTCAAACATAGCGTTGAAGTGGAATACGCCATCAAGGTCTGCGTACACCACTCGCTTGTCACCGCGCTTGTTCATATCACGCAGCAGATCGTTCTTGCGAACCGCTTCCGCTTCGATGCAGTTACGACGGCTGAATCCTGCCAGTTCGCGATCCGGATACAGCATGAAAGATTTCTGATCTTCACGATACATCTCGCTGTTGAACAGGTTATCCAGCAGAGTCACTGCCTGAGAGCTGCTCAGTGCGCCAGAACTCAGGGCTGCGACCTGACCTTCCAACATTGGGTACAGCGGCAGGGAATCCAATGACTCGCTGTTGTACTGAACCACGTTGTAGGCATTGAACAAACCATCTTCGCGCAGGTTACGCTGAGTACTGCTGTGCAGCAGATCCAAACTGGTGTTCAACAGCGCTTCAATGTCGTGCTTGTTAACCAATGTTTTACCACTGAAGCCTTGCTGTTGGTAAACCTGATGACGGAAGCGGCTCGCCGCATCCACCAACTCGGTCAGCAACTTATGCTTGGTCTGGCGAGTGATCGTTTTCTTCTTCACATCAAGAAGCGTTTTGCTCAGGATTTCGCTGGTCTCTTTCAACCAGGTTGCTACTTCATTAGAAATGCGCACTTTTTCCGGTGCTTGTGCAAACAGTGCTTGCATGAACTCAACATAACGACGCATGTAGTACAGCGTTACCATCGACAGACCATTACCTACAATCGCATTATTGGCGTCATTCCACTCTGGACGCTGCGTATTGAGCCAAATACCCCCATCGACGACCCAGTTACCCAGTTTCGACAACAACGGCACCAGCAGCTTCTCAGAGAGGTTGACGAGGTACACTTCTTTGTCTGAATCCAATAGCAGACGACCATCGCTACCGATCATCTCGCTCAGCTTTTCTGTCTTCTCGTGCAGCTCGGTATCAAACGTCACTGTGTCCTTCGGGTTCGAGAACAGCGTGCGTGTGTCTCCGATGCGATATGGCACGTTGGCATAGCTGTAGATTTCACGGGACAGGTTTGCTGTCAGCTGTGCTGGTTCAAAACGTTCAGACCATTCCAGGAACTTCAGCAGGTAGATGATCTGGTGGTCGCCCCAGTAACCGATGTTGCTCCATGGGTCTTCCGGCTCCAGCACTTCCCAGTCGATACCGTCTTTAGTGATGCGGTAAGGGTTGTAACCATCAATCGTTGAGGCATTCACGAATTTTGCGATGAACGAGCGCAGGTAACCCGGATAGCTCAGCGCCAATGCTTCCCAGTTCTGGAAAATATCACGCCAGTTACCCTGATACGCCAGCAGAGGATTGCCTTCCTTGTCTTTCACTTTGATGTCGTAGTGGTTCCAAGGACGGCTTGGGTCACCGTGACGACGACCAAACGTCAATGGCAGGTACTCGTAGCAAAGACGCAGCAACTGAATGTCATCCGCCTGCTCTGCGCGTTTTACCAGCTCTTCATGGGTAAATGTTGCAGGCAGTGCGTCATAAAACGCCTTGTTACGCAGTACCACTTTCTTGTTCGTATTTTCTGCGGTTTGCAACACGTCGTCTTTACGCAGGGTATAGCCTTGCTCAAACACACCGCCACGCATGCTGTTGAACAGCACGTTCGCGTAGTGGTGATTACTGGTGGCCTCTTCTTCCGAGAACTGCCACCCATCGACTGCTGAAATGAGAGAAACCAGCTCTTCGTGGTTTTTCGCACAATCTTGCTCTACCTTTTCTCGCAGTGATTGCTGGTCTTTTTGCTCGTTACGCAAAACAACCACACCTGCGTGATCTTTTTCGATGTCGATAACAAACAGCCAATCGTTAGTTTCGTTCGCTGCCAGATCGATCATTTTGTGGATGAAGTACGCACCGCGAACACCGCGTGTCAGCGTTTCGCTTTCAATCACGTCACCACGACGGAAAGCCGGGACTTGCTGGCTGCTGAGCAGCACTTCAACGTCATCGTTGTCAATGCAGAAAACCGTATTTGCAGTTAGCGCTTCTGCAGGGTCTGCACGGTCACTTAGCTTTGCATACATGGTGTAGAGCGCCACCGTGGTATCTTGAACGCGCTCATTCCATTTGTAGGCATCCACCAACGCACTGCTCTTTTGCAGTGCCACCATTGGCGCACCATTTGGCAGGATGTTTTGTACACCGTCCAGGATTTCAATCTTGCGCGAAGTCCCTGAGAAATCACTCAGTTCGGCTCGGCGTACAAAACCATAGGTATTACCGCTCTGCCAGGTATATTTGAAGGTCAAGCGCAGTGTTGGGTTAATCTCTTCAAACACCACTTTGTCGCCCGTAATATTTTTATAAAGATTACGGATAACGCGGTACTTACCATTGTGCTGTGGATTGAAAGGTTCCCACGTCACGACATCACCCACTTCATCTTCAAGGCGGATGAAGGTTTTCGGGCCAGTGTTTTCCGCATTCTCATGGATCATATCCACTGAGCGGTACGGAAACAGGGCGTTTTCAGGGTTGCCGCGGCCCGCTGACAAACATCCGGTCGACGACGCAAACAACCAGTGATCATTGGCAGACACCACACTCATAAAGAATGCAGGCATTTGATCCACATTCTCGATGCGATAAAAACGTTCGCCATTTACGTCTACGAATTGCCCCTTAACAGGGGTACTTGCCAGTTTAAAACAATGTTCCATATTTCTTGGTTCCTAAAAAGAAAGCGCTTTCTTTTTGATTTCAAAATTTCCCGGTGGGTTTTTCAACCATCACCGGGAGGTCGATAAAAAGTTTACGCTTAGTTAGGGCCTTATAGCCTTAGAGGTGGTGACACCTCGCGTAATGTCCTGGTTTGACTTCCGTCGCCTCAGGCATGGATTGTGTGCACGCTTCCGTCGCAATTGGGCAACGCGAAGCGAACGGACATCCGACACTACTGGGTTTCCACAGCGGTATCTCGCCCTTTTTAACCGATAGATCGCGGCGTCCTGCACGTCCCACTTCCGGCACGGCTGACAGCAGCAATTTCGAGTAAGGGTGCTGGGGTGTCTGCGTCACGCTGTCGCTATAGCCCCACTCCACCATATGACCGACATACATGACGGCCGTTTTTTCTGCAAAATACCGCGCGGTGGCAATATCATGCGTTATGTACATAAAGGCGATCCCGTGTTGCTCTTTGAGATCAGCCATTAAGTTCAGAATGCCCAGACGTACTGAAACGTCCAGCATAGAAATAGGTTCATCGGCCAGAATCACTTCCGGGTCGACAGCAATGGCTCTTGCGATCGCCACACGCTGACGCTGGCCGCCACTCAACTCGTGCGGGAATTTCTCTGCGGTTTCTACCACCGGAGACAAGCCCACCAGTTCGAGCAATTCGTACACTTTCTCCGTCACATTTTGCTTGGTCGCACGCTTGTGGATCAAGAGCGGACGCGCAATGTGATGATGAATATTGTGTACCGGATTCAAGGAGCCAAACGGATCCTGGAAAATCATCTGCACTTGTCGCGCATATTCCAGTTCACCGTTTTCCTTGATGTATTCCGCCAGCGGCTTGCCCTTGAACATAACCGAGCCGCCGGTGTTTTCATAAATACGGGTCAGGATCCGAGCACCGGTACTTTTACCCGAGCCAGACTCTCCCACAATCGCTAACGCTTCCCCTTTCTTCAACTCAAAGGAAACGTCGTTTACCGCACGCATCAAATTGGACTTGGAATGCCCGATGCGAAAATCCATCACCAGGTTTTTAATTTCAAGAAGGTTCTCTTTGCTTTCCATTTTAAGCTCCTTCATTAAACCAGATGACACGCGACCTGATGCTCAGGCGCGATAAGTTTTAACTGCGGATCCTGCTCAGTGCAGGGCGCAAAACACTTGCTGCAACGTTCCTGAAAATTACACCCTTGCGGTGTATTCAGCAGGTTCACCGGATTCCCCGGAATCCCATACAAACGCTCTTTCGGACCATGAATGGTTGGAAACGATGAGAGCAATCCTTGTGTATAAGGATGCTGTGGCGCACCGAACACGGTTTTCGCATCGCCCAGCTCAATCATGTTGCCCGCATACATCACGCCGATACGGTCTGCAATTTCGCCCATCAGACTTAAATCATGGCTGATGAACAGAATGGAAAAACCGAACTTTGCTTTAAGGTCATAAAGCTCGTTCAGAATCTCCCTTTCAACGACAACATCCAATGCCGTCGTTGGCTCATCCATGATGATGAGCTTTGGTTCCAACGCCAGTGCCACTGCAATCACCACGCGCTGTCGCATGCCGCCACTCAACTGGTGCGGAAATGCTGACAGACGATCCGGGTGAATCCCTACAATTTGCAGCAGCTCTGCCGCTTTTTCTGTCGCCTGTTTCAACGACACCTTTTTGTGCGCCAGAATCACATCTGTCAGCTGCTCACCAATGTTGATCACAGGGTTAAGAGAGTTCATCGCACTTTGAAAAACCACTGACACTTCATTCCAACGGAATGCGCGCAGTTGTTTATCATTCATCTTCAGCACGTCTTCGCCTTTGTAGAGGATTTCACCCTCTGAGATCAGCGCAGGCGCTTTATGAAGACGTGAAATCGCAAACGCCAGTGTGCTCTTTCCGCAACCAGATTCGCCAGCAATACCCAGCGTTTCACCTTCGGCAATGCTCACACTGACATTGTTCACTGCTCGTGCCACGCCATTAGGCGACACGTAATCCACACAGAGGTTGTTAATTTCGAGCAAGTTTGCCATTACAACCCCCTTTTCTTGTCTGCCGCTTTTTTCAGTTTGCGCCAGAGCTTCATGTGTGGACCGGTTTTGAGTTTCGGATTACTGACCTGATCAATCGACATATTGATCAGCGCCAGTGCGCCACCGGTGATAGCCAGTGCCAAAGCCGGCACCATCATCTCCCACCAAGCGCCCGTGTAGAGTGCCGACGACGTTTGAGCCCAATAGAGCATGGAGCCCCAGCTCACTTCTGTCGCGTCACCCAGGCCTAAAAAACCCAACCCTGCTTCGGAGCCCATAGCGTAGATGACGGCACCCAAGAATCCGCCGAACACAATGGAAACAAGGTTGGGTAAAATCTCGACCAAAATAATACGCAGTTTCGATTCACCCATGACTTCTGCAGCCAGAATGAATTCTTTGTTGCGAATTGCCATGGTTTGCGCGCGAATCACGCGTGCGCCCCAAGGCCAGGAGGTCACCCCAAGTAAAATCGTTATCACCAATGAGCCCACTTGCCCCAGAAACGCCGCCAGGACGATCAATAAGGGGAGCTGTGGAAACACCAAGAACACATTGGTTAAAAAATTCAGTCTTTCATCAATTTTGCCGCCGAAGTAGCCAGCAGACACACCCACTGCCACCGCAATGCCCATCGCAATCAGGCCCGCAAACAGAGAAACCGTCAGCGTTTTACGTGCGCCATAAAGCACTTGGCTGTATACATCACGCCCGCTTCGCGTTGTGCCCATCGAGTGCTTCTCACTTGGCGGCTGGTGCGGACGTGCAACACGTTTTTCCGCTGAATATGGTGCCAACACGTTGGCAAATATCGCTCCGACCAGCACCATGGTCAGCAGCAAGGTGCCAAGAATCGCTGGCGGATTGCCATAGAAAAAGGCGTAAATACTTTTGCCAGCGCGCTTTATCGCCCCGCCTTTGTTTGGCATTTTCACTGGCTTGTTCTGGCTCGATTCCATCGTCTTATCCATGTGCCCGCTCCTTAATTCGCAATGCGCGGGTCAAGCCAGACATACAGCAAGTCGGCGATGAAATTCGCGGTGAGAACAGCCGTCACCAATATCAGCAAGATGGCCTGAATTAACGGATAATCCCGCGCCACAATGCCTTTCAATAAAATGTTGCCCAACCCCTGATAGTTGAACACCACCTCGGTCATGATCGAACCGGCAAAGGAAAAACCAATCGCCATCGCCACTGCAGTTGCCACAGGCAATATCGCGTTACGCCCAGCGTAGCGGTACATCACACGGGTACTGCTCAAGCCCTTGGCTTCTGCCATGGTCACATAGTCTTCGCCAAGCACATTGATCATGGCGTTACGCATGTTGAATACCCATGCAGCAATACCAACCACCACCATAGAGCCGACCGGCAAGATGGCGTGTTTCAGCACGCTGCCGATAAATTCCAGATTGAACCCCGGATCCAGCGACGGGTCGTAGGTGTAGGCAATCGGCAGCAAATCCCATTTAATCCCGAACAGGTAAAACAGGAACAAGGCAGTCACCACGTAAGGGAAGTTACTGAGAAACGCCAATACAGGCGGTACCACTTGCCCGACAAAACCCGTGCGGCGGTAAGAGGCATAAGTGCCAATCGACACACCAATAATCAACGCCACGATCAGAGAGCCAAGCGCGAGGAACAAAGTCCAAGGCAGTGCATTACCAATCACTTCCGATACGCTGATGGGGAACATCAATACTGACGGTCCCAAATCCAGCGTGAACACACTTTTGATGTACGCCAGATATTGCTCAAAGACATTGCCATCAAGGAAGCCGTACATTTCACGCACAGCATCCATTTGCGCTAGATCCATTTTCCCTTGCGCCGCCGCGAACAAGGCTTCAACAGGGTCACCAGGCATTAAACGTGGCAACATAAAGTTGAACGTTATCGCGATAAGAAACGCGCAAAAATAGAATATGAATCGCCGAAATAAAAATGCCATCGATTCGCTCCTCAATAGTCCATGAATTCAGCGTAATCGCTTATTTCAGGTGCAGGTTATTGAGGATGATGACGCGCTTACCGCCGTCGTACCAAACTGGCTGAACGTAAGGGTTTTCCTTTGTTGGCCAGCCATCGATTTTCTTGGTGCTGTACTGGAACCAGGTAGGGTTCGAGAACAACGGAATAAACGGCATGTTTTCGGCAGTAAAGACCTGCAGCTTGTCCAAAATCGCTTTTTGTTCTTCCGGCGAACCGGTCTGACCGAAGCTGTCGATCAGCGCATCAATTTCTGGGTCGTTAACACCGTGTCCCGCGTGCCAGCTGTTACCCACGCGCGAAGAAGAGAAGTATTCCTGGTATGCGATGATGGGGTTAGTCGCCACCATTGACCAGTTAATCGCGACGTCATAGTTGCTTTGCTTGAGGTTGCTGTCATAGACCGCCCAATCCACCGTTTTGACGTTCGATTTGATACCGATTTCGTCATAGAACTCGGTGACCATCTGAACCACCTGGATCCAATCAGTCCAGCCATTAACCACCTCGATGTTGAACTCCAGCTTGGAGCCGTCCGGGTTGTCACGGTAGCCGTCCCCATCGACGTCTTTCACACCGGCTTCATCAAGCAGTGCTTTGGCTTTGTCCTGGTTGAATTCGGTCAGAGAAGCATATTGCGCGGAGATGTCTTTATTGATGTTTTGCGCATACAGCTCACCGATACCACCTGCGTTGAAGTTAGCCGTCGGGTAACCGTAAGCTGCGATATCAACAATCAGGTCACGATCCAAAGCCATCGAGAGCGCCTGGCGCACTTTCAGATCGTTGAAAGGCACTTTTTTAGTGTTCAGGTAAAGGTGAATCGCATCGTTCGCTGGATACCAGAAATGGTTGTTGTCTGGGTCACGCTTCACGAACGTGGTTTCAATGTCTGCGATAAAGTTAGAACCCCAGTCCACTTCCCCTTTCATCAGCGCAGGTTGCACCTGAGAGTTATCGTTGTATGAACGGAAGTTCACACAATCCAGATAAGGGCGACTTTCAAGGTAATAATTCGGGTTACGGCAAAGCTCCATCTGTTGAGATTTAAGGAACTTCACTTCCGTCATTGGGCCTGTCCCGATTGGATTCGGATTAGTGAAGGTGGTGGCGTTTTCCGCTTTTGACCACACCTTCTCAGGCAGAATGTGGTATTTCTCGAGATTCCAGAGGAAGGTGGAATCTGGGTTTGCCAAAGTAAATACCACAGTGCGGTCATCGCTGGCTTCAACAGATTGGAGATTACCACCTGACCAGATGCCTTTTGAATCAAATGCCGGGTTGTCTTTGGCAAGTACGAAGCTGAACACCACGTCTTCTGCGCTCAGTGGTGAACCGTCTGACCATTTCAGACCTTCACGCATTTTCACTGTGATGGTTTTCAAGTCATCTGAATAGTCAGCAGACTCTGCAAGGCGGAAATCTGTTTCGCCCGTCATGTTGTTGAACACCATCAACGGTTCAAACATGATGCCGTGGAAAACGTCTTTTGTTGTGTAAGGGTTATAGTTTTCGACAAAACCAGTGGTAATGATCGGCACATTCAGCGTTCCGCCCTGCTTAATGTCAGCGGCCTGAACACCCGCAGTCAGTAACGCACTGCAAACGAGAGAAGCGATGATATTCTTGTTGTGCATCTTGCCGTCCTTTTGTCGTTTTATAATCCGTTTTCAATCACTGGAACTGCCCTTACTGCCATTCCAATGAAAACTTATCTAAATCTTTAATTTTTATGAGTGTAGCCAACTACTTTCCGTACGCCTTCTTGTTTAAACCCAAAAGAAAGCGCTTTCTTTGCGATAGATATTAGAAAATCCATCGTTCTCAACAAGCCGTCGTTTACCTTTTTGTAACAATGATCACAAATACTCACTCGTCTAATTATCATGAGTATCAATAGTGAGAGCCATTACATCATTGCAGAACAGTATGTGGTGGTGAATCGCAGGATTTTTGGCAAATAAGACGAGGTCGTTCCTAGCCATGAAACGCTGGAAGCAGCCAACGTTAACTAAAGTAGGAGAACGCTAACCGTTACAGAGGTTCACATGCGTTCATTTTCAACACAGTTCGCCCAAGGCATTGAGAGTGCTTCTAAGCCAGGCTTTTTGTCTAGCAGTCTGACGCGAAAGCGTAGTCCCATTCTTTCCGATTCCCACAACCGCCTTAACACGCGAAGTGACCTTCTCTCAACCCCGACAAAAAGCCTTGGAGACAAGGTAAATACCTCCACATCCACGGAAGAAACAGACGGGTTGATAGATCAAGCATCCGGCCCTTCAACCGCGCCAACAACCACTTCCGCTCCAATAGCGCCCACAACGACGCCAGCAGCACCTGGGGTCGCATCCTCTGGCGTACGAGTCACTTTTCCTCGACACATCAGGCCCAGCACGTCTCCAACAAGTATGCCTGATAGAATCCCACCTCGCGTTGACACGCCGATACAAGTTAATGTGCAAGGGTGGCAAATACCCATGAATGATGTTGCTATCAGTGTCGTCGGTGCTGGCGGTGGCAATGGTTCGTTAACCATCAATGGCAGTGCTAAAGCGCACATCACTGCGAATCAAACTTTGCGATTACGTGGCGTCAATCAAACTGCGGTCGGAAACGCTGGCAAACTCAGGTTAGTAGCGGATTTCTCTGGCAATAGAATTGCCCAAAGCGCACCGTTTTCTGTGTCAGCTATTCCTCAAAACGGCACCATTTCTTTCAACTCTGTAGCCACAGGTGCACGACGCGGAATCATTGTTAATTTCTCCGTTGAATCTGATTCGAATACGCTTAGCGACCTCAATGAAGCCGAACATTCTGAACAGGTCGAATACGGTTCTGGAAAAGGATGCCTCGCGGGCGCAGGAGCGAGTGCAAATAACTCCTCTTATATGGCAGCCACTACAACGGGACTTACAGACAGGCATAGGACACCTGTTAGCCTTATGACCAGCCCTGGAAGCATAGTGGCCGAGCAGGTATTCACTTTCAACGACAAGCGGACTGGCGCGACTGATATTCCAGCCAGAAATACGGGATTTCGTATTAGCAGGATCGTCACTGAACCCTCAGCAGGCAATTTTGTGATTACAACGTCCAAAGTCGGCGTTGCAACAAAGGCAAAAGGATTTTCCTCTAAGGCAGGGTCTGGCTCTGTGTCGAGAACACAGAACGTTTGATTTTGGGCTTTCACTAAAAAAACAAAGGGAGCCAAACGGCTCCCTTATTTTTTAATTGCATTTAAATCAGAGCATTATTTACTGAAGTAAATGTTGTCCAGGTAGATGTCTACCGCTTGGCTTCCATCCGCACGTGCCGCTGAAATTACGATTTGAGCAATGGCGTCTCTTGATAAGTCGCCACTTCCACTCGCGTCGCTGAAATCAGCCAACGGAATAGCCAAGGTCACCACATCAGTGCCTGAAGGAACGCTGGTGTATTGAATTGCACCAGTTTCGCCTGCTCCACCAGCATGGTTAGACAGCTTAATGTTAATCACCTGACCTGCTAACAAAGGATCCACTTTGTATTGCATATTGAAAGTCGTGAAGCTTGAAGCATCAAACGCCGCCGATGAGAAATCAATACCGGCAAATATTTGACCTGCACCAACTGTCATGACTTTCGCTGGGCTGCCATTAAGCTCGCCATCAATGATACGTGCTGAAGAATCACCCCAGTTAGGGCCCCACTCATTGACAGTGATATCCGTGTAGTCATCACTGAAGATGGAAACAACGTCTCCTGTTGTGTCAGTGCCGCCATCAGTACCACCATCGGTGCCGCCGTCAGTTCCACCATCAGTCGGGGTAGGAGAGATAACAACATTGTCTATCACGTACTGAGAACCGATTCCTGTACCCCAAGCTGGGAACACCATAATCAGGTCTATCGCAGTGAGGTCTAGACCATTGTTTGACAGGTCGCTTAGGTTGAACGAGTAGTTTTTCCAAGTATCCAACTCTGGGAGGCTATCTAGAGCGACTTCGACAAACTCGCTCCCGCCGTTAGATTCAATTTTGAAGTTCCAAACATCAGCTGGTGTTTCACCGGCAGCAATTAGCTTGATATCAAAGGAGATAACGCCTTCTACCATCCAGGCATTCACATCGACTGGCTGAGGATCGGTAGCAACACCTTCACGGGAACTAAAGCCGTTCACTGTCGCATTAACTACCTCGAAGAAGGTCACTTCACCATACTGAGCATCGCTATCAGTGATAACTGGTGGTGTGGTTCCACCACAGCAGTCCCACGCTACCCACTGAGGATTCGCTGCATCGTTGAAGATAACAATTGGCGTGGTGCCAGTTGTTCCACCGTCAGTACCACCATCGGTGCCGCCGTCAGTACCACCATCAGTGCCGCCGTCAGTACCACCATCAGTACCACCATCGGTGCCGCCGTCAGTACCACCATCGGTGCCGCCGTCAGTACCACCATCGGTGCCACCGTCAGTGCCGCCATCGGTGCCACCGCCAGTACCACCATCGGTGCCGCCGTCAGTACCACCGTCGGTGTTGTTTACGAACGCAATATCAGCCAGTTGAACAGTTCCATTCTCTCCCAATACCATGGCAAAAATGGTCATATCGTCAAAGTCAGGTAATGGAATTTCCATTTGAACCCAACCACCATCCAGAGCAGTACCAGACGAAAGCAAGTAATCATTCGCATTTTCGCCTTGGCTCAGGCTGGTGATAGCAACACGAACTTGCTCAAGATCTGTTTGAACCTTGAACTGCGCATGTGTATATGACGAGATATCGACAGGGTTGAGATTACTTACCCATGCGATCGCGCCCCAACCGTTAGTCGCCGTGACTTCGAGCACAGGATCATACGTTCCACCTGTGATGTTTTCGATGCCAGACTCATTCCAAGATTGCACATCGTCAAAGACGATATTGGTCTGTTGGCCAGTGTAGACAACATATCCAGTTTCTGGAGCTGTTGTATTGCCGCCATTGTTTACAAATGCAACATCTGCAATTTGCAGTGATCCATTTTGAGTAAGCACAACAGCGAACGTCGTCATATCTGTATAGGCAGGCAAAGGTACTGTCATCTGTACCCAACCATTGCCTAGGTCAGTACCCGTAGAGAGAGCATAATCACTCACACTCTCGCCTTCAGTCTGGCTTAGGATTGACAGACGAATTTGGTCCAGACTTGTCTGTACTTTGAACTCCGCATGTGTGTATGGAGTAATGTCTAATGGGTTGATGTTGCTCACCCATGCCAGTGCTCCCCAACCATTGGTAGCAGTGAGTTCAAGCGCAGGGTCGTAAGTACCACCCGTCATGCTTTGAATACCTGCATCGTTCCATGATTGAACATCATCAAACAGAATATTAGTTTGCTGACCGGTGTACATGATGTACGCGGTTTCAGGAGGGGTAGTATTACCGCCACCATTATTCACAAACGCAACATCAGCGATTTGCAGTGTACCGTTTTCTCCCAGTACAACGGCAAATGTTGTCATGTCTGTATAGTCTGGCAGAGGGACAGTCATCTGAACCCAGCCGCCAGATAAAGCGGTGCCTGTAGAGAGCGCATAATCATTTGCGCTCTCACCTTCACTTTCACTGATGATTGATACACGAACTTGTTCGGAATCAGTCAGTACTTTGAATACAGCATGAGTATAAGGAGTAAGATCAATAGGTGATGAGGTGTTTACCCACGCCAATGCTCCCCACCCGTCTGTAACAGTCAGGCTAAGCGCTGGATCATAAGTACCACCTGTAACGCTATCAATGGTTGCACCGTTCCACGCTTGCACATCTTCAAAGATCACAGTAGCGTCTTGGCCGGTGTACAGGATGTAACCAGTTTCGGTAGAGCCGGAACCTCCGTCAGTACCGCCATCAGTGCCACCGTCTGTTCCACCATCGGTACCGCCGTCAGTGTTACCATCAGAGCCACTTTCAGAAACCAGTACGACATCAGCAAAGTTTACTGAGCCTGCACCATTGAAGATTAAGCCAATCCACGTCATGTCAGAGAATGCAGGGAAAGGCACTTCCATTTGGATCCAACCGTTACCGAGGTCTTCGCCGCTTGAGAAGTTATAGGTATTTTTAACTTCGCTTTGGGTAGCGCTCTGAATCGACACATCAACCGCTGTGAACGCGTCAGATTGCACTTTGAAACGCAGGAATGAGTAACCAGAAGCATCTACTGCATTTGCGTCGTCATTACCCCATGCTACAGCTGCAGCATCTACGCCCCAGCCATTACCACTTGCTAAAGTGAAAGCCTTAGAATAAGGAGCACCCGTCATTGCAGACAAAGTTGCGCCACTACCCCAGTTATCACCCCAGAATTCCATTGCAAAGGTATCGTCTTGATCGCTGTAAGCAATGTAGCCAGGGCCAGAAGTTGATGTTGCAGTACCACGTTCGATGAATTCAATATCTGCTATAAGTGCTGTACCCTCACCACCAAAAAGAACACCAAACCAGGTCATGTCAGTGAAATCAGGAAGCACAACTTCCATTTCTACCCAACCGTTTGACAGCGCAGTGCCATCGGCCAACTGGTGTGTCGTTTTCACTTCATCTTGTGTTGCACTTTGTAAAGACACATCAACACTTGTGAAATCAGAGGTTTTCACTTTAAAGCGTGCGTGAGTGTAGCTACTGATATCGATGGCGTTGGCATCTTGATTACCCCACGCGATAGCGATATTTGGCGCGCCCCAGTCAGAACCACTGGTCAGTTCAAAGGTCTTAGCGTAGTCCTCACCAGTAATCTGCTGGTAAGTAGTACCGCTTCCCCAGTTGTCACCCCAAAATTCCATCGCAAAGGTGTCTTCTTGACCACTGTATGCAATGTACGCTTGGTCAATAACCTCACCAGTTGCACCGCCGTCTGTACCACCGCCTGTGTTACCACCATTATCTTCCCCAGTTTTGCTGAAACGAACATTGCGCAGTTCCAGCACGCCGCCGTCGTCAGAAGTACCTTGGAAGAAAATTGGTGATGTCACATCAGTGAAGTCTGGAGATGAACCGCTTGCCAGCTCAGTAACAGGAATCGCGTAAGACTGCCAATCTGTTGTGACTGAGTAACCACCTGGGCCAAAGACAACGCTGTTGCTGGTTTGCGGACGTGTATTGTCTCCAAATACACCAGTCTGGAAACCAACGTTGATAGCAGTCGTCGTTGTGCCTTTGATGTCGAACATCAAGTAACCAGTTTCAAAACCAGTCAGATTTTGACCAGAGCTGCCGGATACTGCAGTACTTGCACCCCAACCCCAATCTTTTGCCACACCAGCCGTTGGAGGTGTTGTCAATTCAAGCACTTGGCTGTTTGAGTTATCTGCAAGCCAAGAGGTGTTTTCCCATGCAACAGCAGTCAGGTTTGAATTCAATGATCCGTTGTGAATCGTGTATTCATCGCCTTCAATTTCGCCACCCGCATTGAATGCGTAAGGGATAGGCAGGATGCCGTCAATAACAGTTTGTGCATTGCCGCCATTAGATTTAACGATTGGGTTGCCACCACGGGTAATACCGTCGAAGACACCTTCATCAACCAAATCCCAGATAGCGTATTTCGCATTACCGTTAATATCGACCAGACCAAAGTGCTGCTCTGAGTGGCTCGGGTTGCTTGAATCACCTTTCCAAGGCTCATCAAATGCTTGGAAGAAGAACACAGACGCGCCATATTCAGCTGCCCAAGCAGTCATTGCATCATAGTACTCTTTCTGTTTGTACTCATCTGCAGCACCAGTACCACCAGCACCATATGCTTCGCTGGAAAGTGTTGACCAACCTGTTTCACCGATATGAACCTGTTTTGTGCCATCAACTGCCAAAACACTGTCCTGCGCGGCCTTGAACTGAGTCAACGCCATGGAGAATGAACGCTCCATTGCTTTATCAGCTTGCTCTTGTCGAGACAGCGACTGCTGGTCTGCTGGAACACGCCAGAACTCAGGATCAAATTGCGTATCATGGAACGGATAAACGTGAACAGACACATAGTCAACGGCTTGCATCAAGGCTTTGATGTCTGCCTCATGACCACGGTAGTAGTCATTATTGATTGCCCAAACCGCCCAGTTCTCAGAACTTGTAATCCAGATATTTTCGCTGATCGTTCCATCAGCTTTCATTTCTTGGAATTCATTAACACGGTTCAGGATAATGCGAGGTTCAACACGGTAGCTGCTCGCCCATTCAACCATCGCCTCATTACCAACAGCAATCACTTTGATAATGTTTGGATAAGCCTGAGCAAACTCAACAGCTTTGTCCATTTCAGCCTGGTTTTCAGGGCTTTCTTGAGAGTGATCAATTGGTTGATCAGAGAATGCATTCAGCGCTGAAATCCAAACGCCAAGCATCACATTCATTTCGAAGCTTGGATCATCTTCTTGCAGCTGGCTGATTGCCATCAGCAGATTTTCTGTATCAGAGAAGCCTTGCGTGTTGTAGGTACGAAGCATACGTACACCCGTAGCGTGCATGATCTTCAAGTCTTCTTTCAGATCTTCAACGCTTGGAACGTTTGCCTCTGTACGGGTTGTCGTACGGAATGCACCGTAAGAGATAGCTGGAAGTTCAGCAGTACCAAGCACAGGCTGACCTGGTGCATCACCACTAGTCACGCTTGAAACTGGATAGTTGCCAGTTGGCGCTGGCTGAGCTGCCAGATCAACCCCACCATATGTACCACCATCGGTTCCGCCGTCTGTACCACCATCGGTGCCGCCGTCAGTACCACCATCGGTGCTGCCGTCTGTACCACCATCGGTGCCGCCGTCAGTGCCACCATCGGTGTTACCATCAGAGCCGCTCTGAGAAACCAGAACAACATCTGCAAAGTTTACCGAACCTGCTCCGTTGTAGATCATGCCAATCCACGTCATGTCAGAGAATGCAGGGAAAGGCACTTCCATTTGCGTCCAGCCATTACCTAAATCTTGGCCACTGGACATGCTATAGGTGTTTTTAACTTCAGTTTTTGAGTCGCTTTGGAAAGAAACATCCACTAAGGAGTAATCGCTTGACTGCACCTTGAAGCGTAGAAATGAAAACGCCGATGCATCAACGGCGTTTTCTGGCTCATTGCCCCAAGCAACAGCAGCGGCATCTACGCCCCAGCCATTTCCACTTGTTAAAGTGAAAGCTTTAGAGTAGGGGGAATTATTGAGTTCAGTTAAGGTTGCGCCGCTTCCCCAATTATCCCCCCAATATTCCATTGTGAATGAATCTTCTTGGCCGCTATATGCAATGTATCCTTGTGTATTCGCAGAACTCTTAGACCTAGTAATTAGTTCAATATCAGCTAATTTCGCCGTTCCACTATTACCTTCAAGAAGCAAAGCAAACCAAGTCATGTCTGAAAACGAAGTAAGAGGTACCTCCATCTCAACCCAGCCATTATCTAATGGCTGCCCGTCGGACAAAGGATAGGTCACTTCACTAGCGTCTTCCGTGGCACTTTGAACGGACACCTTGATGTTAGAATAGTCACTTGTTTGAACTTTAAAACGAGCAAAGTTGTATGACGAAATATCAATCGCATTTTCAGGCTCATTACCCCATGCGATAGCTATTGCATCAGCTCCCCAGTCCGAACCGCTTGTTAGGGAAAATGTTTTTTCATACTGGTCTTCGGTAAGCAACTCGTAGGTTGTACCACTACCCCAATTATCTCCCCAATACTGCATTGCATAGGTATCATCTTGACCGCTATGAGCGATAAATGCCTGAGCAGTAACCTCGCCTTCACCGGGAGCAATAGTTTGACCTCCAGAGCCCCCATTATCTCCAGCACCTCCAGAGCCTGAGCCCTCTAAATCAGAACCGATTGTCCCAGAGCTCGATTTGGTGTAGTAGATATTCCGAACTTCAATTACCCCACCGTCATCAACGGGATTGACACTGCTAAAGAAGAAAGGAGATGTAACGTCACCCAAATTAGGTGCAGGGGTTTTAGTACCAATAAGTTCACTCATTGGAATAGAAACACTTTGCCAATCGCTGCTAATTGACCTGCCACTTGGACCAAAAATCACACCGTTGTTGGTTTGAGGGCGTTCAGCATTGTCGAAAATACCAGTTTGAAAGCCGATATTGATATCGGTAGTCGTCGTACCTTTAATTTCAAAGTGCAGGAACCCTTCTTCATAACCTGTAAGGTTAGTTGAGCCTTGATCTGGGTAACTAACACCAGCGCCCCAACCCCACTCTTTACTCGTCCCACCTGTGGGGGGAGTAGTTAATTCCAAAGTTTGCTTGTCAGGATTGGCCGCAAGAAATGATGTTTCTTCCCAACCATTGGCCTCGGAGCTATATTGTAGAGCTCCATTATAATAAACCGTATATACAGCTCCCTCAGTCTCAGGAGCTGACGGCGGCACATAAGGTTTTACCGTCTCATCACCACAACCACTTATAATAAGTGAAGCGGCAACGAGCATTTTCGCTAAGTAGTTTTTCATCGTTTTAATCCATTACTGCTGTTACGTCAGCAAACGCTCACAACTTGATAAAGTCGCAGCTCGCTAATTTCCAACCACCAGAATGTTGATGGATATTACTCATAGCGTTCCGCCCAAAAGAAAGCGCTTTCTTATTTGAGCAAAGTAAAACCCGAGAACAGGACACCACCCCAATACTCAAGGAACACCATTGGTACTTGTAACAATATTGTTACCAAAAAAGCTTGTACAGACTTATTAGTGAGACAACCCCAATTTCACTTAAACTCTCATAAATACAATGAAATTCAGTGCAATTTTCCCAAATGTGAAACATCCGTATACTAAAAACCTCTGTAAAACCCTCTTTCATCAAAGCCAATTGGAACCACCTAGGAATGTTGTCAACTTGTGAAGTTTATGTGATCAATGACATAGTTTCGCCAAGCCACATTTGCGATTAACATCTCATTTACTTAATGTTCGGCAAGATATCGCTTTCTTTATTGTGTCTTAGAGATCTCCTCAAAAAGCCATAAATCATGAAAGCAATACTGTAACCAACCGATTTTAAAGATCTTATTCTTGCTACCACCACCCAGCTGAAGCCTGATCAAGTCGGTTTAAGACAACGAAGCAAGAAAGCGCTTTCTTGCTTGGACAGAGATTTGATGGAGCAAGGAATGAAGAAGTCCATTTTATCCACACTGGTTTTGGGAGCGCTGGGAGGGTTATCTTTGCTACCTTCTGCCGCCTCAGCAGTGGAAACAGAGTTTGAGTTTCATGGTTATTTTCGCGCTGGTTTTTTTGCTAGTGCTGAAAACGACTTTAAGAAAGCTCCTATCGCTGGCCAAAAAGAGTTACTCGGTAGGCTGGGGATAGAGTCTGATAACGATGGAAGCTTAGACTTTCTCACGAGATTTATCTTTGATGAAGAGCGTGTCCTAAATATTCACATTGGTATCGGTGATACAGAATTTGACGACCTTATAGGTTTCGTCGAAATGCAGGGTATTGTGCCTAGAGGCGCAAACCTTTGGGCTGGTAAACGTAAACTAGGCAGCGAAAACTACATTTTTATGACTGACTTCTCTTACACCGACCTAGATGGTTTAGGTGCAGGTATCAGTAAACTAGAAGTTGGTAATGGCTTTTTAGACTTTGCTTACATTTCAAGCTCGAGAAGTTCTGCCTATAACAATAGCGATTACGATGACTTCGTCAATAACGCTCTGACTAATTCAAATCAAATTAGCGTAGGCGCTGATAAGCAACCTGAGTACGAATATCAAAACAAGCCATTCGTCGATTACTACAACTCTCTTTCTCAAAGCGATCAAGAAAGGTTAATTTCAAACCAAAACAACACCATGCACACTCTGCATGCAGCCTATAACCTTGGTCGAATGACTGTCCATGGTAACTACAAATTTATGCCTAATAATTGGGATTTATTGGGTAATGAATGGGCAGACACAGGCTATGATGTAACAGCCATTTACCATATGCCTCATTTCTTCGGAGCTAAAGGTAATGCCTTTTCTTACGCAATACTCCAAGCTGGGGAGGGTTTAGGATCTGGTAACTTGCTAGGCGGCACTATAACCGACTACTCAGCAACTAGACCTGGCTCAGCCGCTCAAGGTTTCAAAGCGAATCGCTGGAAACCGGAAGATACAAGAGGCTGGGGCCCTACCGCAGGCGACCCTTATTATCTCATTTCTCATAGAGCAGAAGACGCCACGTCGGCTAGATTGCTGCTTTGGGGGGGGTACACTCTTCACAATGGGATCGCATTCCTTCCTTCTTTCCAAGCTCAATATAATGACGAAGGCACGCATCCAGCTGGTGTAGACAGCGACCAAGGATACAACTACTGGTATTCAGGGATGGTTCGAAACGTATTCCCAGTTAATGAAAACTTCTTTGTTCAATCTGATGTGGGCTATTACAAATACAACTGGAATGGTACTACTTGGGATCAATCAAAATTTACCGTAGCACCTACTTTCATTATGTCTGATGGGGAATCAAGTGCAGAGATTCGTTTCTCAGTCTCTTATTTGCCTGATTCATGGACAAACGAAGGCGCTACTCCTCCAGGTGAAACTTCACCAAGTGGTGCAAGTGACGTGATATTCGGCATTCAGGCGGATGCATACTGGTAAGAGTGAACCATAACTCTACAAATCATCATTCAGAATTTTTGGTGCCAAGCCACCATTAAGTAAGGACACGAATAATGCGTAACTTCCCTTTAAAGCTAACTGTAGTATCAGTAGCAGTGCTAGGAGCATTAGTCGGCTGTGAAAGTAAAATCTATCATCCAATCCAGCCAACATCTTTGGATACTAGCGCTCCAGAAATAAAAGCAAATGAGTCATGGACTCTCATCTGGAATGACGAATTTAACGGCGACAAAATTGACAAGTCCAAATGGAGTCATGAAGAAAACTGTTACGGTGGTGGTAACAACGAACGCCAATGCTACACAGACCGCAGTGTCAACTCCCATGTAAAGGACGGTAAGCTATATATAGTCGCTCAAGACTATCAGTTTACTGGCGCTGCTGACCCCGAAGGCAAGAGCCGCCGCAAAGCAACTCTTCCATACACTTCAGCACGCTTGCGTACGCTGAACAAAGGTGACTGGAAATACGGCCGCTTTGAAGTCCGAGCAAAACTGCCATTTGGTCAAGGTACTTGGCCAGCGATCTGGATGCTGCCTACTGACTATGTATTTGGTGGATGGGCAGCTTCTGGTGAAATTGATATTGTCGAAGCAGTTAACCTTAAAACCCCTACTGACCAACTGGGTGCTGAGCCTGGCACGGAAGAAGCACGTATTCACGGTACGCTTCACTATGGCCGCGAGTGGCCAGATAACGTAAGCACCGCTGCGGAATATCACCTTCCAAACCATGTTAACCCTGCAGACGGTTTCCACACTTACTCTCTGGAGTGGGAAAAGGACGAAATGCGTTGGTATATCGATGATATCCACTACGCTACGCAGCGTTCGGATGGTTGGTATAGCCAATACAAAGAAGGCGGTCGTTGGGTAACAGGCGAATCAGATGCACCGTTTAACCAACGTTTCCATATGATCCTAAACCTGGCTTTGGGTGGTTCTTGGGCATCGAACGCTAACGAGGGTGGCATCGATCCCTCTATCTTCCCTCAAACCATGGAAGTCGATTACGTACGCGTCTACGAGTGTTCGAAAGATGTTGAAACCGGTAAAGGTTGTGCGACCGTTCAGGACACCGCGCAATTCATCGCAGGTACACCTGCACCTGAGATCATCATCCCAGGTCCGGATTACGCTACTGGCCCAGAGTTTGTGCTGTTCGGCGACAAGCCAGACAAACACCTGCGCTCGAAAGAGTACGATCCACAGTTCAAGATCTACACCGAAACCAAGCCTGTTGAAGGCCGTGGTGATGTGCTGGCAATGAAGAAAACCGGTGAGATCGGTAACTTCTACTTCGAGTCTCCAGAAGTCAATATGGGCGAATGGATGCAAGGTGGCGAGCTGGTCTTTGATCTACTGGTTGAAGAAAAAGCACCTGAAACCAAGATCATGGTGAAAGTAGACAGTGGCTGGCCAGCAGCAAGTGATATCGACGTTGAAGTACCGCCTATCGGTCAATGGACTGAGGTTCGCATCAACTTCGCTGAACTGATTGGAAATGGCAACCGCTTTGCTTCAGGCGCGAAAGCGAATGTAGAAGGCCTACGCAATATCTTTGTTATGGAGCCAACAGGACCGATGGTTCTGCAACTCGATAACATTAGATACGAGAAGAAATAGTCCCTCTTCTTGAAACCCCAAAGGGAGGCGAAAGCCTCCCTTTTCTTTTGCATCAAGTCATTTAACTCGGACAACACTTGATCAAACTCAGCAAAACCGAGCCTTATCGCGCTTTTAGTGCTGGAAAAAGCCTGCGGGTGATTGATAAAATCCCTGCCACTTCAATAAACGCATATCAAAGAGAGTGACTCCCCATGGGACGCAGTTTCGAAGTTCGTAAAGCTTCAATGGCGAAAACACAAGGCGCCAAAGTTAAGCTGTACTCTAAGTACGGTAAAGAAATCTACGTTATCGCGAAAAACGGCGGTGGCGACCCAGATTCAAACCTGTCGCTTAAGCGCATGATCGAGAAAGCGAAAAAAGATCAGGTGCCAGGGCACGTTATCGATAAAGCAATCGAAAAAGCAGCTGGCGGTGGCGGTGAAAACTATGAAGTTGCGCGCTACGAAGGTTTTGGCCCGGGCGGTTGCTCAGTGATCGTTGACTGTCTGACTGACAACAACAACCGTACCTACATGGAAGTGCGTCAGTGCTTCGTGAAAACCAACTCAAAGATTGGTGGCCCGGGTACTGTTGCTCACATGTTTGATCACCAAGCTGTATTCCAGTTTGCTGGTGACGATGAAGAAGCTGTGCTTGAAGCACTGATGATGGCAGACGCAGATGTGACTGACATCGAATGTGAAGATGGCGTGATCACTGTGTTCGCCCCTCACACAGAGTTCTTCAAAGTGAAAAGCGCACTGACTGAGTCAATGCCAGAAGTGACTATCGACGTTGAAGAAATCACCTTCGTTCCACAGACCATGACTGCAGTGAGCGGCGACGATGTTGCGACGTTTGAGAAGTTCATGGACATGCTGAACGACTGTGACGACGTACAGAACGTTTACCACAACGCAGAGGTCGAGGCCTAATTCCTCAACGTTTGCGTTCTAAATGCCCGGTTCGACCGGGCATTTTACTTTTTGACTACATTAAGGCTCCACCATGGAACATAAAGATTTTGAAGCGCTGGTAAAAGCCCTTTGCGAAAAAGCCAGCCTTCCTGAAGCGCTCGACATGCTAAAAGCGAGCGAAGATGAAGCGGTTGCAGAAGCCGCGAACGCGTTGACTGGACAATTCGCACTTGCAGAAGTGGAAGGTCAAAACCGTGTTTACCACGTATTCACTGACGAGAACGACGACGGTGAAGAGCAGGAGTTTGTTGAGCACATCATGAATGTGGGTGACGATGTTATCCTGTTCGTCGCTTGGTTCTTCTATACCCAATTCGACATTAAGAACCGTGATACTTATGCCGCAGCCGGTCGCACTTACAAGCAACCTAAACGCAGCTAAGTAAAAAGCCAGAGCGCTGCTCTGGCTTATCTCGTTTTATTGCTATTTCTGTCAGCAAGCATTGAGCTCTGCATTTTCCCATACCCATTCATACCACACCCACTCGGCGCTAATTTGCGATTCCCATACTTGGTTGTTAGAAAGATGAATAGCATTGCATTCCCACCTTCCCCAATCATTTCCATTTTTCATACAAGCTTTGACAAAAACACGTTCGGCACATTCGCTAGTCAAGCTAATAACTAACTTATCAGGCATCCAGTAGGAATCATCCGTCACGACGCATTTAGCGCTGACATCAGACATTTTGGTTGGTTTTGTGCAGATATTTTCTGATGCACTAGCGAGATTTATTACGGTAGATAAAGGGAGTAACAGCGACGCAAGCGTTCTTTGAAATTTGATTTTCATGATCTTTGTATATATTTATTTTTTCAATAAACACCTGTATACAAACCCACACAATCAAATACTATGCATTACACCATTATCTTTTTTGTCTGTGAATTTAGGCAAATTTAACGCTCAGTTAATAGTGGCCTTATCAGTTACACTTCCAGAATCTAAATTTCCAATAGCAAAATTATCTAGCAAATGGTTGTTAGAAACTGTTTACGGTACTAATTTATCTGAGGCTCTTGCTGAGTTGCACAGTGAATACTGCCTCCCCCCGCAGCAATGGCATCTACGTTTATTACCTCCACAGTGCGTTCTGGGAATAGTCTCTCCATCGTTGCTTTGGCTTTCGCATCCGCAGCTTTGTCACCAAACTCCTGCATGATCACTGCATGGTTACAAACATAAAAACCGATATAGCCAGCGGCGAACTCTTTGCTGTCAAACTCTTCACGAATCGTATCTGGCGTTTCTAGTGTATGAAGGCTCAGCCTGTTTCCTTGTGCATCGGTCGCTGCTGACAAAATCTCCCAATGCTCTCGGGTAAGCTCGTATTCGTATGACTCTGGGTAGGTATCAATACCAACGACCACATTGCCTGGGCTGGTAAATCGAGCGTAAAAATCTGTATGCCCATCAGTGATGTCACGGCCTCGTATTCCTGAGATCCAAATGATTTTTTCCAACCCTAAAAGCGGCATCACAAGATCTTCAAATTGGGCTTTAGAAATACCAGGGTTACGGTTTGCATTCAGAGTACAGCTTTCAGCAATAATAGCGGTACCCTGCCCGTCTACCTCTATGCAGCCACCTTCCATTACAATTCGCGCTTGAATACGTTGAGTATGGCTAAGGCGGGCAATTTGCTTTGCCACAGCAGCATCCAAACTATGTTGTTGCTTGTTTCCCCACCCATTGAAATTGAAGTCGACAGCAGCTTTGTCGCCTTGCTCGTTCAATACGAACAATGGTGCAGTATCTCTCGCCCACAAATCGTCGAGTTGACCTTCGATTAGATCAATGTTGTCTCCCATCAAGGCCCGAGCGATTTCTATATCCTCTTTTCGTACCAACATGGAAACGGGTTCGTATTTGGCAATCGTCAGCGCAATGTCCGCGAGGTTTTTTTGAACCGCAGGAAGCAATCTCTCTCCCCAGATTTGCGCTGATGCCCCAAATGCCATCCATGTGCGCTCATGAGGTGCCGCTTCATCAGGCATTATCCAAGCCGCACGATTCGGGCGCGTTATTTCTGTTGCATGAAGTCCAGGAACAAAAGGCAACGTGAGTGCCGCTGCACCAGCCTGTTGAATGAATCGTCGGCGAGAAATCATAGAAGGTACGCAATCAGTTTTATATCTTTCAAATACAGAGGGTTAATTAAATATTGCGTAAAGAAGCCTAACTTTCATCTTTGATGTTTAAATTGCTTCCGCTAACCACTCTGAAAACTGCTTAACTTTCGGCAACACAGTCACACTCAATACAAATGCACATGGCCAAGCAACCACAAAGCTCTGCCCCCAAACTTGAGGCCAATCAGCAGAAAACCCCATTTTGTAGCCAGAGATCAACCCAGACATAGTGACTGCCATCACTAATGTGCTGAGTGCTGTTGTTATCCAAAACCGTTTCCTTTCCATTCTCACCTCAAACTTGCTGTGCTTTTGTCTTTGGACTTAAGATAAATAAATCCATAAACGAGATATACAGGCACAATTTGAACCATGAATTCCATTTTTGGAAACATTGACGATCTCTATCTCTTTTGCCAAATCATCCGTGATGGCTCGCTGCTTTCGGCATGTAAGTCATTAGGGTTACCCGCTTCTACGGTGTCTCGCCGGATCAGCGCGATGGAAAAAAGGCTCAATGTTCGATTACTGGAAAAGCGAGGGCGAGAGCTCGTTGCGACAGAGTCAGGAGAGCGAGCTTATGAACAACTCATTAGCAGCATGGAGCAACTTGAATCCGGGATTGAGCAAATTCTACAAGATAGCAACGAGGTGTTTGGCAACCTCAAGCTGACCATGCCAAATAACTTCTATCATGGGTTTGTTGGGGATGTGATTAGTCGATTCCTTGAGGATTATCCCAAGGTAAAACTTGAGATTATTTTAAGCCAAGAACAGCAGATCCCGACAACAGATAGGGATCTCTTAATGACCTTCGATTTAACCGGTCTTGAAAGCTTCATTGCCAGGCCACTTTTTACAGCCAGGCATGGCTTCTTTGCCAGCGAGGGTTACCTGAGAAAGTATGGAGAGATCAAAACAGTCGATGCACTAAAGCAAGCAGACTGGATCGCAGTGGATAAAGTCTGGAACATAAACCTATACCGCGAACAGGTTCTTGAGCACACTATTGCCATCCGTCCTAAATTAGTGGTCAATGATATCACTGCGGTGATTACCGCCGTTGAACAAGGCATTGGCGTATCATCCCTTCCATTTCGCCATACCTCTGGCAATGAAAAACTCAAAGAGATTTTGCCGGAGTATACACGAACCGACAGAACAGCCTATTTGGTATACCGTGAACGGCAGCATCAGCCCCGCGCACTGACCTTACTGGTGGATGCGTTACTGTCAGCCACAAAAGCGATTAACTATGAGCAGACGCCAATCGAGGCACAGTAAATAGGAAGCTCGCTGGTGAATCAGGATTTAAGCAAGAAAAGCACCCATTAACGGCTAGACTCGGGGAAACAACGCGCTAAAGAAAGGACGCATTGAAATGAGCGATCAAAGAAAGCAATGGATTTACGATCTCCTCAAGAAAGGCATTGAGCATGGCGATCCTGAAGCCGTCAAAGTTGTCGATGAAACTCAGTACAAACAGCACAACCCTATGACAAAAGAAGGCGATGTCGGGCTAGCTGAGCTGTTTGCAAAACTGGCAAAGACTAACCCTCATGTTGAAATTCTGCGCATTTTCTCAGATGGCGATTATGTGTTTGCCCATACCGAGTATGACTTTTCCAGCGTAAAAATCTGTTTTGAAGTATTCCGGTTCGAAGGGGATAAGACCGTCGAGCATTGGGACAATTTAGAGCTCAAGCAGCCCAACAATGCTTCTGGCCGAAGCATGATTGATGGCGAAACAAAAGTCGCCGACTTGGAGAAAACAGAACCCAATCGCGAAACCGTGGTCAATCTTGTTAATCAAGTATTGATAGGTCAAAACCCCGATGTAATTCCTCTCTTTTTCAATATCACTGACTATACAGAACACAGCCCTGAGCTCAGCAATGACCTGGATTCGTTGAAACAAACCCTATGCAAAACACTGCCAGATGGCTCGCCATATGTTCATTACCAAACACTACACCGCACTTTTGCAGAAGGTAACTTTGTCCTGACCGCTTGCGAAGGTCTGCGTGCCGGTGTTCACACGGCCTTTTATGATCTGTTCAGATTAGAAAGCGGAAAAGTGGTCGAGCATTGGGATACCGTGGAAGAAATCCCCCCGCGCGAGATTTGGAACAACCGGAACGGGAAGTTCTGATTTAAACACTTGACGAGATTGAGATTCCAAATGATGCTGTATATATAAACAGTATCATTTGGAGGTGCTCATGAATACGAAAGAGTTTGACCAGTTGCTTGAACGGGTTAACCAAAGCCGTAAAGCAGCCTTGAAAGATAATACGTTTATTGAACAGGCTGAACTCCATGCAAAAGAGTTGGCTCGCCTAGAAAGCATGAACATGCGCCCGGTAAAAAAGCGGGTGAAGAAAAAGAAAGTCAGTGCGCCAAAGCGTTTCTCAAACGTTTACGAGGGATTCGCAGAAAGCCGCGACGATATTTTCCATTATTGAGTCAGAGAGAATCCAGACTGAGCTTATCCCAACGCATCATGGCTTCTTTACCTGACTCATACCCTAGGTAATAAGCCTTCTTAAGAGGCGCCTTTTCCCTGCTAAGGCGCTTCAATTTGAAGTCTTCTGGCGGGCAAACCTGAATAATCTCCACGCCTTCCGGCGGATGCTCAATCAGTTCAAGTGTTTCGTTGTAGCGAATATGACGGGTCAGCATCGGCTCTATCAACGCAGGATGATCTTTGAGTAGCCGTTTAGTCAGCGCATCAAACTTGGAGGCGGATTTTCGATAGCATGCCGGACGGCTTCGGAGCACCATGATTCGGGTGGCACCGCGTCGAATAGCTTCAGCAACAGGAATCGCATCTGTCACGCCGCCATCTACATATCTCACGCCATTCAGTTCCACGCCGTGTCGATACATCACTGGCAGTGCGCTGCTGGCTTTCATGGTTTCGGCCAACATTTCAACATCCGGTGTATGGTACTCAGGTTCGCCATTATCCTGTCTTGTGACACCTAAAAAGAACGGCCTTGGGTCTGCTTTCAGAACGTCTTTGTCGATACCAAGTTCTTCCAACGTGACTTCCCACATCCAGTCGAGATCCATTAAGTCACCGCCCATGGCGAACTGGCCCGGTCTCAGGAATTCTTTGCGAAGGCTGTAATCGAGGTAGATTTTCAGGTTCCGTCCAGGCATGTCAGCCAAGTACGCTGCCAGATTGCTGGCCCCTGCAGATACACCCCAGAAGCTATCGAACGGCGAGAAGTTTTTCTCCATGAAGTAGTCAAGAATGCCGCACGAAAACACGCCGCGCATTGCACCACCTTCTACAATGAGTGCAGATTTCCCAACCTTCTCCATTTATTTTTCTCCTACAAACTCCGTCACCGAGCCTCGCTCCACCACGGCTGGCTCCAACTCTACGACCTGAGGTTCGCTACCACTGTTACTGATGCGTTGAATCAAAGCACCGACCGCGGCTTTTCCGAGACGATACTTAGGCTGATGCACGGTAGTGAGCGATGGTGTCATGTATTTCGCCAAGTGAATGTCATCGTATCCCATCACGGACAAATCTGCTGGAACGGAAATCCCCTGTTCGTTTGCAGCGTTGATAAGGCCCATCGCCATCATGTCGTTACCAGCGAAAATTGCGGAGGGCAACTTACCGCTGTTCTGGAATTTTGCAAGCGCCTGATAACCGCCTTCACATTCAAAGTCGCCTTCCACCACCCATTTGGGGTTGATGTTGAGGGCCGCCTCTTTCATTGCGCGTTTAAAGCCCTGATAGCGCATTTGCGCCTGATGTTTAAGCAACGGCCCGGTGATGCAACCAATTTCTCTATGCCCTTGCTGGATAAGGTGCTTGGTCGCCAGATAACCCCCACGCAGGGAGTTATCCTGAATCTTGTCGCAAGGCAGGGAAATCGGCCCCCAATCCATCACCACCACAGGTACGGATTGAAGCTTTTCAAGGATCTCTGAATACTCCCCTTCCAGCGTTGAACACATCAGGATGAAACCATCAACACGCTTTTGCATCAGGGTATCAATAGACGCTTTCATCCGTTGTGCATCACCTTCAGTGTTACAGAGGATAAGGTTGTAACCCGCGTGATAGCAGCTTCGCTCCACGCCCTTTACCACCTCACCAAAGAATGGGTTGGTTGATGTGGTCACAATCATGCCAAGGGTGTTAGTGCGGTTGGTTTTGAAACTGCGCGCCAAAGCAGACGGCGCAGTGTAATGGAGTTCTTTAGCAGCGTTATTCACGCGCTCTGCAATTTCATCACTGACAAAGCGCGTTTTGTTGATGACATGGCTAACGGTCGAGGTTGAAACACCGGCTAACTTCGCGATGTCTTTCATTGTCGCCATGTCTTCTCCTTAATCAGGCGTGTGCTTTTAGGAATTCGTCCACTTCATCACGTGTGGGAATCGATGTCTGGGCACCAAAGCGTGTCACAGAAATCGCCGCTGCTGCGTGAGCAAACTTAATCGCTGATTCTAAAGGCATTGATTCCATTAGACCAGTCACGAATGCACCATTGAAAGTGTCGCCTGCTGCAGTGGTGTCCGTTGCTTCTACACGGAATCCTGGCACGATTTGACCTTCGCCATTCTGGCTGACATACACACCTTTCGCGCCCAGCGTGATCATCACGGTTTCAATGCCTTTCCCATGCAGTATGTCTGCTGCCGCTTTTGCTGATGCATCATCTTCCACCTTCACGCCCGTCAGCACTTCTGCTTCTGTTTCGTTTGGCGTGATGATGTCGATACAAGCCAACAAACTTTCAGGCAATTCGCGGGCAGGAGCAGGGTTCAGAATCACTTTGGTGTCATGGCGCTTGCCAATTTGAGCTGCCAACTCGATACCATCCAGCGGTGTTTCCAATTGCATCAGCAAGTATTCAGCATGACGAATGCGTTCAAGCTCAGGTTCAATGGCTTCTGCCGTCAATTTGGCGTTGGCTTCCGCAGAGATACAAATGCTGTTTTCGCCGCTATCAGAGACTTGAATCATGGCGATACCCGTTGGGCAATCTGCCTGCATTTTCACACCACTGATATTGATGCCATCGCACTTGAAGCTTTCGCGAATGTTCACGCCGAATGGGTCGTCGCCCACACAGGCAATAAAGCCAATGTCAGCTTTCAAACGCGCTGCAGCCACAGCCTGGTTTGCGCCTTTACCACCGGGGATCACCTGATAATTGCGACCATGCAGGGTTTCACCCGGACGGGGAAAAGAAGGCACCTGTAATACATGGTCTGCGTTAACGCTCCCTAAAACCACTAACTTATTCATCGCGCTGTCCTCAGCCTCCTTCAGGGAGACCTTATTGTTGTACTAAAAAACTGAGTGATTTAGGCTCTTTATCAAGAATCTAAAGCAATCGGTTCTGCACTCTCCCTCAAAGCCGGAGGACTCACAGACCCTCCCGTTTACAAGGGGAGGGTCTGGCTGAGGTTTTCCCTGTTAGACTTACTGAGTGACCACTTTTAGCGGAACAGGAATCGATTTTTGAACCGGCTCGCCTTTCAGCATTTTATCTGCCACTTCAACACCAATAGCACCAATTAATTCAGGCTGTTGAGCGATGGTTGCCGCCAGTTTGCCACGTTTTACCGCTGCAATGCCGTCATCGGTGCCATCAAAGCCAACAATCATCACGTCTTTGCCCGACGCTTGCACCGCACGTAATGCGCCCAATGCCATTTCATCATTCTGCGCGAATACCGCCTGAACATCCGGGTTAGCTGCTAGCATGTTTTCCATGACGTTCAGCCCTTTAGTGCGGTCAAAGTCAGCAGGCTGACTCGAAAGCAATTCCATTGAACCGCCATCCACCACTTTCATGAAGCCTTCGCCACGTTCACGCGCTGCTGATGTACCAGCAATACCTTCCAGCTGAATGACCTTAGCCTGCTCACCGACTTTCTCCATGATGAACTTGCCCGCCATTTCGCCGCCTGCCACATTGTCAGACGCAATATGGCTCACCACTTCGCCGCGCTGCGCACCACGGTCTAATGTCAGAACTGGGATTTCGCTGCGGTTCGCAATGCGGATAGCGTTAGAAACTGCTGCGGAATCCGTCGGGTTGATCAGAATCGCTTTAACGCCACGAATGGTCAGATCTTCCACATTCGAAAGCTCTTTGCTCGGGTCGTTTTGGGAATCCAGAACAATCAGCTCATAGCCCAGCTCTTTTGCTTTGTTCTCTGCACCTTCCTTCATGGTGACAAAGAAAGGGTTGTTCAGTGTAGACACAACAATCGCCATGGTGTCTTGCGCTTGTGCAGCCACGGAAACTGTTGAGGAAAGCAGAGCGGCTGAGATAAGCATGGATAGTTTTTTCATTGTCTTCATCCTTTTGTTTTTGATGCGCCAGTGAGGGGGACACCGGCGCGTTCTACACGTAATTCGTTGGTTTAATATTGGATTCGTAGGGTTACTTGTTTTTGTTGTCGACCATGACCGCGGCGAGAATCACTGTCGCTTTGGCAATCATTTGGTAGTAGGAGGAAACGTCCAGCAGGTTCAGGGCGTTATTGAGGAAGCCGATGATCAGCGCGCCAATGAGGGTACCCATGATGCGGCCTTTACCGCCCATCAGACTGGTGCCACCCAGTACCACTGCAGCAATCGCATCCAGTTCGTAGCCCATACCTGCGGTAGGTTGTGCTGAAGAAAGACGTGACGTTACGATGATGCCTGCAAGAGCTGCCAACAGGCCACAAATTGCGTAAGCACCGATCTTCACTTTGTCGACGTCGATACCGGACAGGCGGGTAGCAGATTCGTTACCACCAAGCGCATAGATGTAGCGACCAAAACGGGTGTGGTTCAGCAGGTACCAGACCGCTGCAAACACAATCACCATCAACCAGACTGGAACCGGAATACCCAGTGCGTAGCCAGTACCGAACCAGGCAAACGCATCAGCGGTATCAGTAAAACCGGTAGAAATTGGACGGCCTTCGGTGTAAACCATGGTCACACCGCGCAGCAGTGTCATGGTGACCAGCGTGGCAATAAACGCCTGCACTTTGCCTTTGGCGATAATGATGCCGGAAATCGCTCCCAGTACCGCACCAGCAAAGAGCGCGGTTGGCACTGCCACCAGCACAGGCACTTCCATCGCAATCAGTGTTGCGGCAAATGCACCACACAGCGCGAGAACTGAACCCACACTCAGGTCGATCCCTGCGGTCAGGATCACCAGTGTCATACCTACCGCAATAATCGCGTTAATCGACGTCTGGCGAAGAATGTTCAGAATGTTGTCGACGGTAAAGAAGTTCGGGTTTAAAAACGACACCACGACAATCAGAAAAAGAAGCGCAACAAGAGATTTCTGTTCTATCAACCACTCTTTGCTGAACAGCTTTTTACCTTCAGCTTTTGATTGGGTTACGGCGTTACTATTCATGCTGCATCCTTCTTAACGTATTTACCTACAGCGCAGGCCAGTAATGTTTCTTGATCGGCATCTTTGGCATCGAACTCCCCGGTGATACGGCCTTCGTGCATCACCATAATTCGGTCACTCATTCCAAGCACTTCCGGCATATCGGAAGAAACCAGAATGATGCTCATACCTTCTGCTTTGAATCGGTTGATTAGCTGATAGATCTCTTTCTTTGCACCCACATCGACGCCACGGGTTGGCTCGTCGAGAATAAGCACGCGCGGCTTGGTCATCAGGCCTTTGGCAATCGCGACTTTCTGCTGGTTACCACCAGATAAGTTGCCGATAAGCTGCTCGCGGGTTGGGGTTTTGATGTTGAAGAGTTGGATGAAATCGTCGACAGCCATGACTTCGTCGTTGTGGCGGATTTGCATACCTTTGCTCAGCTTGTCCAGAGAGCAAATCGACATGTTTTCCTTCACTGACAGTCCCAGAATCAGACCATCGCCTTTTCGATCTTCAGAGATGTAAGCAATACCGTTGATCAATCCATCACGTGGGCTGATTGGGTTAACGGTTTTGCCATTGAGTATGATGTCGCCGCCGTCGCGTGAAAGCGCGCCGTATATCACCTTCATCAGTTCAGTGCGACCTGCACCCATCAGGCCGGACACACCGAGAATCTCTCCGCGCTTCAGGGTGAAGCTGACGTCTTTTACACCCACACCGGAAACGTTTTTCACTTCCAAACAAGTGTCGCCATGGGTCACTGCAATACGCGGATATTGCTCTTCCAGCTTGCGGCCCACCATCATTTCAATCAGGCGGTCTTCATCGATATCTTTCACCTGACATTCGCCGATAAATTTGCCATCACGCAGCACAGTAATATCATCGCAAATAGTGAAGATTTCTTTCAGACGGTGAGAGATATAAACGATGCCGCAGCCTTCGTCCCGGAGCTCACGGATGACCTTGAACAGCGATTCTGTTTCGGTGTCAGTCAATGCATCTGTTGGTTCATCCATGATGATGACCTTAGATTCAAACGACAGTGCTTTGGCAATCTCCACCATTTGCTGTTCGCCCAAACTCAGCGCACCCAACAAGGTTTTTGAGCTGTGTTTCACGTTCAGTCGTGCCAGCAATTTATCGGCTTCGGCGTACATCTTCTCCCAAAGCACGCGGCCGAATGGGCCAGTGAATTCACGGCCGAGGTAAATGTTCTCAGCAATCGTCAGTTCAGGGATCAGGTTCAACTCCTGATGGATAATGCTGATACCTGCCTGCTGCGAATCACGTGGCCCTTTGAATGCTGCTTCTTTGCCTTCGTAATGAATCGAGCCACCATCCAACGCGTGAATGCCAGTCAGCACTTTCATCAGCGTCGATTTGCCTGCACCGTTCTCTCCCATCAGCGCCATCACACGGCCTGGATAAACGTTGAGGCTGGCTTTATCCAACGCTTTCACCCCGGGAAAAGCTTTCTCAATCTCGCTGAGTTGCAATATTGCCTGAGTCATAGGAATGTCCTCGTCTCACTCAAATTCAAAGCGTTTAGAAAACCACGCCAGCTTGGAAAATCACGTTCGCATAAGGTGTGCATTCACCAGTGCGAATCACCGCATGGCTGTCATTGGTGCGTTCTTTGAATTCCTCATGCGAAAGGTATTGGATGGAAATCGATTTACCGCTGCGTGTTTCTTCGTTACGGATTTCCTGAATCAGTGCTTCATGGCAATCAGGACTTACTGTCACGAACTCTTCTGCCAGGATGATCCCTTCGATCTGAGACTCCGTCAGCACAACACGCACCGTCTCCAGAAAGCCCGGAACACCGTGAGTCAATGCCAGATCAATGCGCGCGACATGTTGAGGAATGGGTAAACCGGCATCACAAATGGTGTATTCGTCGGTATGACCCAGCGTAGAGACTAGGTGTGCAATATCAGAGTTCAGTAAGATGCTTTTTTTCATTCTTAACCTTCTTACAGCAGTCATTAATCGATGAACCACCAACCTGACTTGGGAAATTTGGCTGGAAAACCGATCTCATCGAAACGTTTCGCTGACGGTAATCGAAACGTTTCGATTCGTCTTTATAAGAAATTTTCAGGCGTGATTTTGATCGCTTATCTTTAGATATTTGGGCAGGGAAATTTGAGCTGACTCACTGTCAGCAAGAAAGCGGAATAGCGTTTCTAAATCTCAAACAGAGCCATTATTAGACGCACATTGAAAGATGATTACTCTAATTGAGATCGATTACACCAGTACAAAAAAAGCGAAAGATACCGATTTCAACAGAAAACGAATACATACCAAGGAAAAAATCAAACATTTTATTAACGCATCTCATTTATAGAACTCCGAAGCCGCTGGCTGCGCCTTACGATGAACCTTGAGGCAGTAAGGCTTTACCCATAAAAGGTCAATGCGCAGCACAACGTTTCACAGTGAGCAACAGGACGAAACCCATGCCCACTGAAGTCGGATACGATCACCCGCCGAAACCGCTACTCACTCGTCCCAGATAAGTAACGCAACACTACTGACCCTCATACTTTGCGGTGAATTCCAATAAGAACCCACCGCACCCTCAGTCTATATATGTAAACATCTGGAGGTAACATGAAGACTGATATTCCAGAGGGTGCCCGTGCGCCCATGTTCTGGGAGGCGATCATCTCGCTTCTTTCCCTTGTTGTCGGCATCAGCGTTTCCATCGTCATTTACGGGCTCGACCCACAGGTTCCCATGTTGTTGGGTGTCGTCGTGGCCAGTGTCGTTGCTCTTCGCTGTGGCTTTTCATGGAAAGATATTCAATCCGGCATGGTGAACGGTATCTACAACGCCCTGCCTGCAATGATCATATTGATGATTGTTGGCGCCCTGATCGGTGTTTGGATACTCGCTGGTGTCGTTCCAACACTGATTTACTATGGCCTGCAAATTCTGGCACCGGAAATCTTCCTGCCCGCATGTGTGATTATCTGTGCAGTCACCTCACTCGCGACCGGCACAAGCTGGGGTACCACAGGGACTATCGGTGTTGCGCTGATGGGCGTGGGTGGCGGTCTTGGCTTCCCACTTCCGCTAGTTGCAGGTGCGGTACTTTCCGGCGCGTACTTTGGCGACAAAATGTCTCCCCTGTCTGACACCACCAACCTGGCGCCAGCCATGGCGGGCACGGATCTGTTCACCCACATCAAACACATGTCGTACACCACAGGTGTGAGCATTTCGATCACTCTGGTTATCGAAGCGGTGTTGGGACTCAAATACAGCGCATCAGGCGGCGACATTGAACGTATCAATAGCATTCTGACGACACTAGACAGTACCTTCTTCATTAATCCCGTTTTATTCCTTCCCCTCTTTCTTGTGCTGTTCGTGTCTTATAAGAAGATGCCTGCCATTCCAGGAATTGCGCTGGGTGTAATTGCTGGTGCGATATGTGCTGCTGGTCTTCAAGGGGCTGATTACAACGCTATTGCCAGCGTAGCCTTTGGTGGATATACCTCTGAAACTGGTATCGGCGATGTGGACTCACTGCTGTCACGCGGTGGCCTGGATTCCATGATGTACACCATCAGTCTGATCATCGTTGCCATGATGTTTGGTGGTGTGATGGAGCGGACTAACCAACTTCGCGTGATTGCAGACAAGATCCTCGCTGCTGCAAAATCCACGGGTTCACTGGTGGTTTCTACTGTGCTCACCGGTATTGGCGCCAACCTGATTCTGTGTGACCAATACATGGCGATCGTGATGAGTGCGCGAAGTTATGCGGAAGCTTACAAAGAACGTGGGCTTGCACCGGAAAACCTCTCCCGCGCGGTGGAAGATTCGGCCACCGTCACGGCTAACCTTGTTCCTTGGAACTCTGGTGGTGCTTATCAGGCAGCCACATTGGGCGTTGCCACGCTGGCCTACTTGCCATTCAATTTCTTCTGCTGGATCTCCCCACTCGTGACCATTCTGTTTGGTGTGATGGGTTGGACCATGTGGAAAATTGACGATCAGCAAGAAGCGCCAGAAGCTTCAGTTGAACGAAACATATGATGTAGTTTCAATATACCTTTAAGGCTGCCATGGGCAGCCTTTTTATTATGATAAATACAAAAAATGTCTTTCCTTTCAACACCAATGCCTGCCTTCTTCATCAAAAATTTCGAACGAAGAATGAATTGTGATTTCTTTGTGAGAAATTTGAGAGATTTGTTCATTAACGTTTCCTAAAGCAACACACATCAGCGCTGAAGGTATTCAGCTAAGCAAGCTCTAGGGAGTGTTTATCCATGACAGTTCTTGTTAACTCGGTATTTTGTCCGCCTACACCTGGCGGCAATACCAATGAGCCAGGACAGTTCTTCAACCTATCACCACTTGCAAAGCTCAGTCAGCAAGAGCGTCTGCAGTTTGTCTCTTTTGGCCGAGGTCCTTCAGTTAAACCTTCGTTTCCCACTTTGAGCATGGCAATCGAACACCATGCGAGGGAAACGCCTTTTGCAATTGCCGCGATTGATGGCAGACAAACGATTTCCTATCGTGAGCTGGACGCCGAGGCCGAAAAGCTCGCCACCTTATTGCAACGATTGAAAGTGAAATCCGGCGACTCAGTCGGCATTTTTCTTTCACGCTCAATTCCCATGCTGGTAGGTATGCTGGCTTGTTTGAAGATTGGTGCCAATTATGTGCCCCAAGACGCCGGTGTCGCACCGAAATCCCAACTCTCCCATATCATTGATGTCGCCCGCATCCAGGTCGTATTTACCCTTTCCAAACATAAGCACGACCTGCCCGATTCAGACGGCACTATCCGCTTAGAGCTGGATACATTGCTCAAATCACCTGAATTTAAGTCTATGGAAGCGGGTGGAAAGCGGATTACCAAACCCAATGACGTCTGTTTTGTCTTGTTCACCTCTGGCACGACCGGAAGACCCAATGGCGTGCAGGTCACCCACAAAAATGTCGCCAACATCGTCATGACATCACCGGGGAACCTCGGCGTGAAACCGGGCATGCGGGTCGGGCAGATCCTGAGCATTGCTTTTGATATGTCAGCATGGGAAATCTATGTTGCATTGTGTCATGGCGCGACTCTACTTATCCGCGACAGTTCCATTCAGCAAGCCGCCAGCAACGCTGACGTGATTATTGCGACCCCTTCGATTCTGGGACAGATAGACCCGGAGGCATGCCCCGACGTAAGAACGGTCGCGGTAGCTGGCGAACCTTGCCCAGTGCCACTGGCAGAAACCTGGGGGGCGAAATGCGATTTCTACAACTCCTGCGGCCCAACCGAAACAACCATTATTAACACCGCAAAACTGTTCAAACCCGGTGACCGACTCACCATTGGAAAACCAACACCGAACAATACTGTGTATGTGCTTAACGATAACCTCGAGCCCTGCAGCATTGGTGAAGTGGGCGAGATGTGGGCGGGTGGTATTTGTGTCACCAAAGGTTATCTCGCAAATGTCGAACTGAGCCAGGCCCGTTATCGCCCTGACCCCTTCCTGGGTGATGGCCACGTCATGTTCCGCACCCGCGATTTAGGGCGCTGGAACCACGAGGGAGAGCTGGAACACTTTGGGCGCACCGACGATCAGGTCAAAGTCAGAGGTTTCCGTGTCGAGTTGGATTCGGTCTCCTCCCATCTGGAAAACCTGCCGGAATGCCGACTGGCCGTCACTCTACAAATCGACGACAGGCACTTAGCGTCTTTCGTGGTGCCATCGAGTGTGGATGAGCAAACTGCAATCGACCATGTGGCTGCTCATCTTCCCTATTACGCCATTCCTATCCGCGTAATTGCATGTGATGAATTGCCCCTCACAGACCGGGGCAAAATCGACAAACGCAAACTGCTCTCCCTTTTTGACACTGCCATGGAATCTGCCAAGGAAGGTAACGCATGATGGCTCCCTACTCAGAAACCGAATTACCGGCAAAGCAGGGGTTACTCCAACGCATGTGGAAAAATCCTGCACTGGAACATTATTTTCGTCTGGTGATTGTTATATCGCTGGTGAACTTTGGTTGGCTTATGGGATAACGGAAGGAAATTGGTTTGACCGAAACCATCTCGACCTTACCAGTCTGAGCAACATGGTGATCGGCAATTTCTTTGTTGCGGTGTTGGTTCGCCAGCAATATACGATCAACTTTTTGTTCTGGCTGGCCACCCGCGCTCCTGTGACCTGGCCGCTTTCTATTAGATGGCATCTGGGTAAGATCTATCACCACGGTGGTCTGCATTCTGGCTGTGCTATCAACGGTAGCCTTTGGTTTGCGCTATTTACCGGTGCCATCATCTACCAAAAAATGCACGCCCTCAGCCCAGTGTCAGATCTCAGCCTTTGGTCGACGCTCGGTATCATTGGCTTGTTAGTGGTGATGATTGCGATGGCAATGCCAAACATTCGCAAGAAATATCACAATGCCTTTGAAGCCTCTCACCGCTTTGCGGGGTGGTCCGTGCTTATCCTGTTCTGGGTGCAAACTTTGTCGATTGCCAGCGACCAGAATCCAGTTCAACCACTGTGGGACTTTGCCCAGCAAACCCCTTCAGTCTGGTTGCTCAGTATCATGACCTTCAGCATTCTCCTGCCCTGGCTTCGCCTTCGTAGGGTGCCCGTTGAGATCACCACGCCGTCTAACCATGTTGCGCTGTTGAAGTTCAATTATGGAGTCACGCCATTTGCTGGCTCTTCCATGGCAATAAGCCGTTCACCTCTGATGGAATGGCACCACTTTGCTAACGTCCCTTCACCAGATGAACCAGGCTATCGTCTGACCGTGTCACGCGCCGGAGATTGGACGGGGAAGCTCATTGACGACAAACCTTCCCACGTTTGGGTGAAAGGCATTCCGACTGCGGGTGTGGCGAATATTGAAGTGCTGTTCAAGCGCGTGGTGTACGTGGCAACAGGCAGTGGCATTGGGCCATGTCTCCCTCACCTGTTAGCCCAAAAGCTTCCGATGCAGTTGGTGTGGTCAACGCGTAATCCGAGAAAAACCTACGGCGACGCCCTCGTCGATGAAATTCTCGCTGCACAGCCAGACGCCCTGATATGGGATACCGATGAGCTTGGCAAACCGGACATGGTGCAACTCGCTTATGCCGCCTATCAGGCATTTGATGCGGAAGCAGTGATTTGTATCTCTAACCAGAAACTGACCAGACAAGTGGTGTATGGCATGGAAAGCCGCGGCATTCCTGCTTACGGCGCCATTTGGGATTCTTAATAAGAGGCTTTGACGATGAACATCAAAACAGAAGTCGATGGCAATGTAGTCATCATCCAACTGCACCGTCCAGAGAAACGCAACGCACTCTGTACGCCACTTCTCGAAGAACTGATGGAAACATTAACACGCTATGACGCAGACCCGAATGTCGGATGCTTCGTGGTGACGGGCTCTGAGCAAGTCTTCGCGGCGGGCGCTGACATCAGTGAAATGGCAGATATGAGCTATCAGGAAATGACAGCGACGGATTACTTCGGAGGCTGGGAGGCGTTTACCCGTATCCGCACGCCAATCATTGCTGCTGTGTCTGGGTATGCACTTGGAGGAGGCTGTGAACTCGCCATGATGTGCGACACCATATTCGCTGCAGAATCTGCGCTGTTTGGTCAGCCTGAACTGACCATCGGTGTCATTCCCGGCATGGGCGGTTCCCAGCGCCTCACCAAGCTGGTCGGAAAGTCCAAAGCTACAGACATGATCCTGACGGGCAGGATGATGGATGCCGTTGAAGCAGAGCGCGCAGGACTGGTTTCCCGTGTAGTGCCAGATGGACAATTAATGCAAGAAACGCTCGAAGCCGCTAAAACCATCGCACGATTTAGCAAGCCCGCGGTTCTACTGGCAAAAGAGTGCGTGCTAAACGCAGAAAAACTGTCTGTGGAAGATGGGGTTCGAATGGAACGCCGCGCGTTTCATGGGCTGTTTGCTACGGAAGATCAAAAAGAAGGCATGCAAGCTTTCATCGAAAAACGACAACCGCAATTCATTGGAAACTGACATCTCGTTTCTGTTTTTAGCGCCTGTCCTGGGCGCTTTTTTTATCGCGTGATTCTACTTCTGGCTAGTATCTAACTTTAGACAACTTCCTGTTTCACCGCTCGATACACTCTCCTATGCAACTTTTTGTTATTAGGGGCTGTTGAGTATCCTCAGCAGCCCTTTCTGATCTGTATTCGAGGCGTTTTCAATGAATGAAAGCAACCCGCCGCAGGAGGCGAAAAACACACCCGCTGCCGCTAACGAGCCAAAAGCCGCCAGTAGCGCCCGCCGTTTCACTTACTACCTGATCGCGGCTGCGCTGGTTATTTGGTTCTATACGCTGTGGGCAGATCGCATCACGCCCATGACAGATCATGGCCGCGTTAATGGGCAACTGATACGCATAAGCCCGCAAATCTCAGGACCAATCTCTGCCATTTCAATCCTCAATAATTCAGAGGTTAAGCGGGGCCAACTTCTGATGTCCATCGACAAACAACCCTTCGAATTGAGTGTCAACGCAGCAAGACTGGCGCTTCAACAATCCACACAATCCGTGAATGCCGATTCCGCCGCCATTGACGCTGCGAAAGCCAATGAAGTTGCCGCCCGCGTAAAAGTCAGCAATGCCAAACAACATGCAGAGAGAAACATGGCACTGGCAAGACGTGGCGTCGTCAGTCAGGCAACGCTGGATGACAGTTTAGCGTCTCTTGATGCCGCTAAAGCGAGTCTGGCTCAGGCCACGGCTGATCTAGCGAAAGCGCAACAGGAACTGGGCCCCAAAGGAGAAAGCAACCCACAAGTAAAAACCGCCTTGAACAATTTAGACCAAGCACTGCTCAACCTTTCCTACACAGATATCCGAGCGCCCGCTGCAGGGGTGATCACCAACATGAACCTGTCTGCGGGAGATTTCGCGGCGACAGGTAAACCGCTCCTGACGTTTATCAATAATCGTCATTTTTGGCTCACTGCCATGGTCACGGAGAACTCTTTGGCTTACGTGAAGAAAGGTACCGTGGTTAAGATTGTGTTTGATGCTTACCCCGGCGAGATTTTCCATGGAGAAGTCACTTCCGTTGGCTGGGGAAGCAGCGGTAATGGCAGCCTGCAAGTCGATGGCAACAGTGGTTTGTTTGATTCACCAACTGGCATACAGCATTCGCAGCGGTTTCCCGTCAATATCCGCTACTTTGATTTGCCGGCAGATATCCAGCTTCGCTACGGCGGTCGTGCGACAGTCAGCTTCTATCCTGGGCAGTCCACCATTGGTGAGTTGCTACTGGATACCTGGACCTGGCTTTGGAGCTACCTGAGCTATGTCTCTTAACTATGCCTCATCAAGCCATGTTTAGAAGCAGTGGTAACGGAATCATCCGTGTTGCGGTTTTTCCTGTGCTGCTTCTGTTCTGGCAACATGTTTTTGGCACAGACATTCCGCTTCTTGCACCCGCGATTTGTGCGGTATTCCTGACGACATCATCCAAGCCTCCGCCTCTTATCATGGTGTTTTTGATGGCAGTCATCTTGTTTGCCACCGCTTGGTTTCAGGGAGCCTTGAGTAACCTTCTGATCGACCAGCCCTTGGTCTATTACTGTGTACTGTTTGTAGTGTTTTACTGGTGCATGCAGCGCGCACGTGAAAACCCGCAGGATTTACTGGCAACGCTCTTGATCGTATCAACCGCGATGATTGCCGTGTTTTCCCGTCAGAAAGGTCTCGATGTCAGCCAGATCCCGCTGGCTTTAATGAAGAACATACTGATTGCGGGTTTTACTGCCTACCTCGGCTATTTTCTGGTGCCGGGCGGTGACCCTATTGCCCCCGATCCTGTTCCTGCTCCCCACCAGCCCATTCATACGGAAATCTGGCATATCGCTTTCAAAGCTGCCGTAGTACTCATTGTGCTGGTGAATGCGATCAGCTTTGATTTAGTTCAGAGCACCATTGTCACCATTACTGTTGCGCTAATCATCAAAGACCCCGATCCCTCCGCTGGCCACAATTATGGAGTTCGCAGGCTATTGGCAACGTATGCTGGCTTTCTCTATGCCCTTCCCGTGCTTTTAATGAATCTGCTTCAAACCAACTTTATCGGACACGTCAGTGTGACCATCATCTGTGCTTTGTTGATGGGAATCCATGCCGCCACCAAGCGCGCCAGCTTCAACACCATTCAGCTTTTATATTCTGGCTTCGTCGTCCTGATTTACTATGGTATTACCCAAAACGCCGGAAGTGCTTTTGTCGAAGACGGCAAAAGGTTGCTGTCCATCATGGCTGCCGTGCTACTGGGAACCTGCGTTTTAATTTTGCTTCAACCTACCCAAAGGCGGCTTGGGTAAAAGATTTGTCGACGTCTTCTCAATTTGATTTTTTTATTGATGACAGTTATAACTTTCTAAACGATAGTATTATCGTTAGCTTGAATTAGTGAGTTTCAGGTTGGTCAAAATGATGAATGTGAATAAATTAAATCGCTGGTGTACCCAGGACTACAAAATCGCTTTTTTCTTCCCTGCATAAGCATTCCCCTTGCGCAGCCCCTGCGCGCACTTATCGAAAAGCCGTATAAATAATCCGATTCACTTAATTGTGTTTTCGTATTGTCACGCTTACTGTTTCGGTAATTAAAACCCAAATCAAAAATTCGAAATCAGATTAATTTTCTGATGGAATCCTAGTGCCTAAATAAAATGAATAATTGGCAAGTTTTCCGTCAGGTAAAAGTAAAAGGTAGAAAAAATGGAAAACTTCAAACACCTCCCAGAGCCATTCCGTATCCGTGTGATTGAACCAGTAAAACGCACCACCCGCGCGTATCGCGAAGAAGCTATTTTAAAAGCGGGCATGAACCCCTTCCTGTTGGACAGTGAAGACGTGTTTATCGACCTACTGACAGACAGTGGTACAGGCGCTATTACTCAGGAAATGCAGGCAGCCATGCTGCGCGGTGATGAAGCCTACAGCGGCAGTCGTAGCTACTATGCGCTGTCTAACGCGGTAAAAGACATCTTCGGCTATGACCTCACCATTCCAACCCACCAAGGGCGTGGTGCAGAGCAAATCTACATTCCTGTGTTGATCAAAAAGCGCGAGCTAGAGAAAGGTTTGGATCGCAGCAAAATGGTGGCACTGTCGAACTACTTCTTCGACACCACACAAGGCCATACCCAGGTAAACTGCTGCGTTGCCAAAAACGTCTATACCAAAGATGCGTTTGATACCTCTGTCACCGCTGACTTCAAAGGCAACTTTGATCTGCAAAAGCTGGAAGCAGCTATCCTCGACGCTGGTGCAACCAACGTGCCATACATTGTGAGCACCATTACCTGTAACTCCGCGGGCGGTCAGCCGGTTTCTATCGCTAACCTGAAAGCGGTATACGAGATTGCCAAACGCTACGACATTCCGGTGATCATGGACTCTGCGCGCTTTGCGGAAAACGCCTATTTCGTCCAGCAGCGCGAACCCGGATTCAAAGATTGGACGATTGCTGAAATCACCCGCGAAGCTTACAAATATGCAGATGGCCTGGCGATGTCAGCAAAGAAAGATGCCATGGTTCAAATGGGTGGACTGCTGTGCTTCAAAGACGACGCTTTCATGGACGTTTATCAGGAATGCCGCACTCTTTGCGTGGTGCAGGAAGGCTTCCCAACTTATGGCGGTCTGGAAGGTGGGGCCATGGAGCGCTTGGCTGTGGGCCTTTATGACGGTATGCGTCAGGAATGGCTGGAATACCGCATCAAGCAGGTTCAATATCTGGTTGATGGCTTGGAAGCGATTGGCATTGTTTGCCAACAGGCCGGCGGCCACGCGGCGTTTGTAGATGCTGGCAAGTTGCTGCCACACATTCCTTCTGACCAATTCCCGGCACATGCGTTGGCGTGTGAGCTTTACAAAGTTGCCGGCATCCGGGCAGTGGAAATCGGTTCACTGCTTTTGGGTCGCGACCCTGCCACTGGCAAACAACACCCATGTCCGGCTGAGTTGCTTCGTCTGACCATCCCGCGTGCGACTTACACCCAATCACACATGGACTTCATCATTGAAGCGTTCGGTGAAGTGAAGAAAAATGCGCACAATGTGAAAGGACTCGACTTTACGTATGAGCCTTCCGTCCTCCGTCACTTTACGGCAAGACTCAAAGAAGTGGAGCCAGCGGAAGTAAAAAAGCACAACGCTGCTGAGCTGGAAACCACAGTGTAGAAACCTTTTAGAGCGCAATGAAAATTGCGCTCTTTTTTATATTAGAAAAATTATAAATCGCTAAATCCAATAACGTGAGAGAAATAAACAATGGAAAAGAGCCCATCGTTAGTCGGTGGCTCCTGCATTATCGCCAGTGTTTGTGTTGGCGCAGGAATGTTGGGGCTACCCAGTTCAGGAGCAGGCGCATGGACAGTTTGGTCAATCCTCGCTATTTCAGTGACTATGATCGTCATGACTATTTCAGGTTGGATGCTTCTTGAATCTTTTAAACATTACGATTTAAAAGTGTCTTTTAATTCCGTCACAAAAGATCTATTAGGCAATAAGGTTAATTTCTTTAACAATCTAACGGTTTATTTTGTGGGTGGAATTTTACTATATGCCTATATCACTTCCTCTGGGCTAATTCTGCAAGAATTAACGGGAATGAGCAGCCAACTCGCTTCCATTCTGTTCGTTGCCGTGTTTTCTCTGTTTGTCTGGCATTCCACCCGGGCAGTCGACCGAATTTCCGTCGTTCTTATTGCCTTTATGGTATTGAGCTTCGTCTTCGGCGTATCAGGCATGGCAATCAATGTGGATGTTGCAGTGCTGCTCGATGTCGCCAACCCAGAGCGCCAATATGCTCCTTATGCGATGGCGATGCTGCCAGTCGCCCTGACGTCCTTTGGCTATCATCATTCGGTCTCGTCAATGCGCGCCTACTATGGCGAGGAGAGAAAAGCGAAATACGCCATTCTGGGTGGCACCATTATCGCGCTGGCGCTGTATTGTTTTTGGCTCATCAGTATCTTCGGCAACCTGCCACGCCATGAGTTTGGCCCAGTCATCGAGCAAGGCGGCAATGTCGACGTGCTTCTGAAGCAGCTTGATGGAGTGATAGCATCAGAGAGCATTTCAAAGGCAATTAATGCCTTTTCAATGGCTGCGATCTTGTCTTCTTTTATCGGTGTGGGTTTAGGCGTTTTCGACTTCTTGGCCGACTTCTTCAAGTTCGATGACACCAAAGCTGGCCGAACCAAATGCTGGTTAGTGACTTTTCTGCCACCGCTGGTGATGTCACTGCTGTTCCCGTTTGGTTTTATTGTGGCAATTGGTTATGCCGGCGCTGCCGCGACGGTTTGGGCCTGTATCATACCAGCCCTGCTGGCAATGAAATCCCGCACCTTGTCAGGTGGAAACCAAGGGTTTATGGCCCCCGGTGGCAATGCCATGATTGGCGCAGTGATCCTCTTTGGTGTCCTCACCGCACTGTTCCACTTCCTCGCCATGGCAGGCAAATTACCTTCATTCATCGGTTGAATCACCGATAATACAATAAGGCCGATTACTCGGCCTTATTTTTTCCTGAAGGCGTCCCTTCATCCTCATCTTTAGAAACCGCACTGAATGAAGGTAATGTCACCGGGTGCCCGTTTCTTTCTTTGGCAGAGAGATGCATGTCTTCACCTTGCGTGCCTTCCTCCGCGTCAGAGGTTTCCGCTTTGACTGTCGGATAATCCGACTTTAGGGGTGGAGAATCATCTTCAAAGTCCATCGCCGTAGGCACCGCTCTGATCTGGGCACTCGGTTTCGCCATGACGGAGGACAATACAAAACAAACGCGGTAACGCGGTATTTCGGTGACTTGTGGTGGTGATACTTGGAGCTGACTTTGATGCAGGCTGAGAATGGCATCCACAATCTTGCTTCCCATACCCAATGAGCCAGCGTCACTGGTTTCATCGATGGTGTTTTCAATGCAAAAGCTAACGTTCGCTCCTTTGCTCCTGGTGGCGTCCATCAGAATGGAAGCGCGTGCAGGGCTATGTCGAATGGCATTTTCCATTAAGTTATCGAACACGCGATTTATCAGCACTTCATCTGCGAACACAACTAAGGGTTCGGAAACCGTTATCACCAAATCGACCTGTTTATTTTTCAGTTGAAGTTCGAAACGGTGGCGAACATCCTCAAATAGCTCGCGCACATCAATCTCTCGGTAAGAAAGCACAATCTTTGCGGATGGTGATCTCGCAGCTTCAAGCTGACTTTTTAAATGTCCCTGCAGGCGTTGGGCATTGTGGTAAGCCGTGTCGATCATGCCCCGTCCTTCATCATGCTGGATGCGCCATGTTTCGAGATACCCGAGAATATTCGCCAAAGGCGTTTTCAGGTCATGGCTCAATTGCACCAAATGCTCGCGTCGTTGTGCCTCTTGCACCCTAAGCTGGATAAATTGCTGTTGGATAACCGCCATCATTCTGCGGTATTGATTCGCCAGATCCTGAAGTTCCGGTGACCGTAAATACAGCGGGGGAGAAACTCGAAATTCGGTTTTCGCTGATTCTTCTATCTGCTTCACCATCAGCCTACCCGGCGTGATGATCCCACGATGAACCATGCGATAAACCACCAAAGCAAAAAGCAAAATCGCGACCAACGCAGCAGCAACAACCGGTGCATACTGAAGTAAACTTTCGGTGTCGGCAAAGGCGTTGTAACCCTGACTGCCAATAAGAACATAGAGGTAACCCGCCACCTGTCCGTCAGCATCAATTTGTGCTGCAGAGAACACCTTCTCACCTTGTTGAGATAGGGGATCTTCTCCTAAAACAGGGAACGGCTCTCCGCGAAGAAACTGTTTAATCGGCTCGACATCGACCTGCAAACGGATGACATCTTCTTTAGGAGGACCAGAGGTAGTGATATTACCCTGAGGATCAAGAAAGTAGATTTCAAAGTCGGGGCCCAGCAACATCAAAGTATGGAAGATAGAGGACAGTGCTTCCGGACTATAGTCATCACCGACCATCAAGGGGTTATCGTCCCGCATGTGCATTGCAAGATCTTGATGCAGCAGTTGCCGCGAGCGCTGTTCATTTTGCTGCCACACCGACACACTTAGCAGGGTCAATAGTGCTGCGCTGCACAAAAACCAAATCAAGGTGAATAACAGCAGACGGTTTTTAAACGCCAATATTTACCTCCCGTCCCTCATCAATTAAAGACTCGCTCTTTGGAGTAAGGACGGATCGGAAGCTTCACGGAACTTGTAGCCGACTCCCCAAACCGTGTGGATGTATTTAGGTGCCGCCGGGTTACTTTCCAATTTGCTACGCAGCCTGTTGATAGCACAACACACGGTGTGACGATATCCGTCGTAATCGGTATTCCATACCCGACTAAGCAGTTCATCTTTACTAAAGACGCGATCAGGGCGCTTTGCCAGGCAGCATAGCAAGGAGAATTCTGTCGGTGTCAGGTCGATTTCTCGACCTTCTAACTTGACGCTATGGGTTTCAGGGCAGATTTCAAGATGCTGGAAAAGTAGCGCAGTCGAATGCTCGCTGCTCATCTCACAACTGTCAGACTTCAATGCTTTTACTGGTCCAGCCTGCCACTGGCTATGAAGGGAAACGCGGCGCATCAGTGCCCTTACCCTTGCCTGAAACTCAATCACACTGAAAGGTTTGGCGAGATAATCATCTGCACCGGCTTCAAAGCCTTCCACCATGTCAGATTCAGAATCTAACGCGGTTAACATCAATACGGGAATACCGTTTTCTTGCTGGCGGAGAAATTCACAGAACGTTTTACCGTCTCCATCATCCAGACCTCTATCCAAAACAACAGCGGCGATGTTTTCGTTAGCCAACGTGCGATATCCTTCCTCTAGTGAAGAGCCTTTAACGACTTCAAAGCCCATCACTTTGAGGTGCAAGGCAATAAGGCCTGCGATATCAGCATCATCTTCCAGAACCAAAACTGATTGTTGCATAGGGAGCTCCCATTCTTAGGGTCTGTTGACCTTTGGTAATCATCACCCCCCTATGAACCGAGATTAGGTAGATAAATTTCACGATTTTCGTCAAAAATCGGCTAACGATCATACAAGTCTTCGATTTGAACACTGATTCTTACATTTCATACACCAGCCCCTTCTAGGCCTGACATTTCGCCTCTCAAATCATAAAGTTATGTCACCTTAACTTTCGGCGTCTCGCCCCAAAATTACTTACAGCTCGAATAAATTGGCACCAAGCAAGTAACAGCACTAAAGAATTTTTGATACGAACTTGTTATGATTACTTTCATTGCGCGCATATTTTTCAGTTATTTAAACCAAGAAAGGGTCAATAACGTAGTGCAATATCACTCTGATAAATGATTAGAGCTATATTCATTTATCATGTCATTTAAAATGAGAGGGAACTTCCATGAAAAAACTTCTAGCCTCGTCCTGCCTGCTGCTTTCAGCTATGCCAATGAGCAGCTTTGCGGCAGAGTGCGGCAAAGTCACCATCGCAGATATGAACTGGAACTCCGCAAGCCTCATCGCCAATGTTGACCGCATTATCCTCGCAGAAGGTTATGACTGTGATGCGGAACTGGTTCCAGGCGACACCATGCCTACCGGTACATCAATGATTGAAAAAGGCGAACCGGATATCGCACCTGAATTTTGGAGTAACTCCCTGAAAGCCGCGTTGGACCGCGGTGTTGAGGAAGGCCGACTCCGCTTTGCGGGTGCCGTATTGTCTGACGGTGGTGAAGAAGGTTTTTGGATACCTAAGTATCTGGTAGAAAAAGATCCGAGCCTGGCCACCATTGAAGGTGTCATCGCAAACCGCGAACTGTTCAAACACCCTGAAGATCCATCCAAGTCAGCATTTTTCGGTTGTCCTGCAGGCTGGAACTGCCAGATTTCCTCAGGCCACCTGTTCAATGCCATGGGCTTGGGTGACAAGGGCTTCGAACTGATCGATCCAGGTTCAGGTGCAGGTCTGTCTGGCTCAATCGCGAAAGCGTACGAGCGTGGTGAAGGTTGGTTTGGTTACTACTGGGCGCCAACAGCAGTTCTTGGTAAGTACGAAATGGTGAAAGTTGACTTCGGTTCAGGCATTGATGAAGAGCACTTCAAAACCTGTACCACGAATGCAGACTGTCTGGATCCGAAAGTGACCATGTACCCGCCATCAGCAGTGGACACCGTGATCACCGAGAGCTTTGCACAGAATTCTCCTGAAGCAGTTAGCTACCTGTCTAACCGCTCATTCACGAATGCTCAGTTGAATAGCCTGCTTGCTTGGATGGAAGACAATCAGGCTGACGGTGAAATCGCTGCCATGCACTTCCTGGAAAACCACGAAGACATTTGGGGCGCATGGGTAACACCTGAAGTGGCGAAGAAAATCAAATCGTCACTGTAATCGCTATAAACGCTTTGCGGGCTGGCTTTTCAGCCCGCAATTTTTTGCGACAAGCAAATCTCAAAACGCGACGTATCTTTTGGCTCTCTACGTACGTCCGCATTTACCCACTGGCGATGGGTATATAGTTTCTAATATTCTAAAGACGCAGAGGACGCTGTACTGTTATGGCAGACAATTCTTGGCTGACAGAATTTCCGGAGATGTCACGCTCCGATCTTCTGACGATTCGTAAAACACTTGATGGCGCCTATCGCGAGTTTTCGCGAAACTACGGTGAAACCATCGAATCTTTCTTCGACCCGCTGCTCCAATTTCTCATCTGGTTTGAAAAGCTGCTTCTCGGCACCCCTTGGTGGCTGATGATCGCCATTCTCGCGGGTGTTTCTTACATGGCCAGCCGTTCATGGAAACTCTCTGTAGCCGTTATTTTTTCTTTCCTCGCTATCGGATACTTCGGTATGTGGGAAAACACCATGCGCACCATGAGCATCATATTGGTGTGTACAATGCTCGCCATCTTCCTTGGCATTCCTATCGGCATCGCAATGGCACGCTCAAACCGCGTGCAGTCAATGGTCACACCGCTGCTCGACGTGATGCAGACCATGCCCGCTTTTGTATATCTGATACCTGTGGTCATGCTGCTGGGTATCGGTAAAATCCCAGGCGTGATTGCGGTAGTTATCTACGCTATCCCACCTGTTATCCGTTTGACTAACCTTGGTATCCGGCTCGTGGATAAAGAAGTGCTTGAGGCCGCCACAGCATACGGTGCAAGCCCAATGCAGCGCCTGTTCGGTGTTCAGTTGCCATTGGCGATGCCGACCATTATGGCGGGTATCAACCAGACCATCATGATGGCACTGGCAATGGTGGTTATCGCTTCAATGATCGGTGTGAAAGGCCTAGGCCAACCTGTACTGAAGTCAATCACTAACCAATACTTCACCTTGGGTCTCATCAACGGCCTCGCGATTGTCGCACTGGCAATCATCTTCGACCGCGTATCCCAAAGCTACGCAAAACGTTCACAGCAGCACCTGAGCGGAGGCCACAATGAGTAACACTGAAAACAGCACACCGCTGATCCAGATTAAAGGCCTCTACAAGATCTTTGGTAACACCCCTCAAAAGGTGTTGCCGGACGTCAAAGCCGGTAAATCCAAAGATGATATTCTGGCAGAAACCGGCCATACGGTGGGCCTTCAGGATATCAACCTGGACATCGCGCGCGGTGAAATCTTCGTGATTATGGGGCTTTCCGGCTCAGGTAAGTCCACCATGATCCGACACTTCAATCGTTTGATTGAACCAACTGAAGGCCAGATCATCGTTGAAGGCGAAGACGTCATGAAGCTTGATGAAAAAGGCCTTCAGAATTTCCGCCGCCATAAAATGTCGATGGTTTTCCAGCGCTTTGGTCTGATGCCGCACCGCACAGTGCTGCAAAACGTCGCTTACGGCCTGCAGGTGCAAGGCGTCGATAAATCCGAGCGCGAAAAGAAAGCCACTGATTGGCTGGATACTGTTGGTCTGGGTGGATACGAGCAACAGTACCCGTCACAGCTTTCCGGTGGTCAGCAACAACGTGTGGGTCTGGCCCGCGCACTTTGTACCGATGCTGAAATCCTGCTGATGGATGAAGCTTTCTCGGCACTGGATCCCCTGATTCGAAGTGAAATGCAGGACCAGTTGATTGGCCTACAGGAAAAGCTCCACAAGACCATCATCTTCATCACCCATGATTTGGATGAAGCACTTCGCTTGGGCGACCGCATTGCCATACTGCGTGATGGTAAACTTGTTCAACAAGGACGTCCGGTCGATATCCTACTCAACCCTGCTGACGACTACGTGGAAGCATTCGTTAAAGACGTCAACCGTGCACGTGCATTGACGGTAGATACAGTGATGAAACCGCAAAGCCTTCGCATCAGTTCAGAAACCATCGGTGAAGCGCTAGCAGAAATGCGTAAAGCGAAAGCAGAGCATGGTTATTACGTGAATGATGACGGTTATCAAGGTGCACTGAGCATGGAAAAACTGGAGTCGGTAGATTCAGCCCGCCATGGTGATGCCATTGATGACGCAGTACTTGAAGAGGTGCCTGGCATCCAGAGTGATGCACTGATTGAAGCAGTGATTCCGGACACGCTGGAACATGAGCTTCCATTGCCAGTACTGGATCAGGATGGCGAAATTCAGGGCGAGCTATCGAGAGCGAGTTTGGTCGAAGTACTTTCCGATCAATCTGCAAGCAACGCGGAGGATCGCGACGCGGAAGCAAAAAAGCCTGAATCGGCTTCCGCCTAACTCCTTATTTTTAAAGCTTGAAAAGCGCTTCGTTATGAAGCGCTTTTTTTATTCCAGCCCGTGTCTACTATTCAACATATCAACCACTGCCCCGCAGCAGACTTCGCTATACTAGAGGAATATTTATCATTCCTGAGACGGTATCGTGTTCGCAACCAATAGCAAAAGCTCATACGCACACAGCGCCTTCGGCCTAAAGCTAGCGACGATAAACCTGTTCAACTTTATCGAGCCGCCGGGTGCATTTTACGAATTCAGCAACATTTACAGCGAAGACCAATGGCGTCAAAAGCGTGCTTGGCTGAATCGTTATATCGGCAGTTACCAACCTGACATCATTGCGTTTCAGGAAGTATTCAGTGCGTCTGCGCTCAAAGCGCTGCTAGAGCCACTTGGCTATCGCTTCTTTTCAGTGGTGGATGAGCCAGAACCGCTTGAAGATTACATCTACAAAAGCCCCGTTGTATGTCTGGCATCCCGTTACCCGATCCTGAGTGCCCTTCCCCTTCAAGCAGACCCAGAAGTATCTCAACGTATGGGTATCCAACAGGATTTCGAATACAGCCGTTTGCCCCTGTTTGCAACCCTGGAGCTGCCATCTCTGGGTCAGACGGATATTTACGTCGTTCACTTGAAGTCTAAACGCCCAATCATGGAGGATACGACGGCTGAAGGTGAATCGAAAAAGCTCGCTCAATCCATGCAGGAGGAAATAACAGGCTCGTGGGCATCAGCCATACAGCGTGGTTCTGAAGCCTGTCACTTGATGAACAGCATTATCGAACGCCGCTCTCACACCAACAATCCCGCCATTGTCATGGGGGATTTCAACGATGACCTGCGTTCAGAAGTGCTGCGCGCTTTCCACGTTTCCGGTTTGCGTTCCATCACGGATGACATGGCCGACATGCCTCTCTCACACTACCAACTTCACGACAGCTGGGACTTGTACGTAAAAAGTACCGGAGAGACAGGTTTAGAGCGTCCTCCAACCCATTACTTCCACGCCAAAGGATCGGTGCTGGATTACATTTTGCTTTCCAGTGAATTCAACAGTGGTGATCCAGCGAGCATCGCTGAAGTCGGTGACTTTCATTGCGAAGACACCCATCTGGTGAATCCCAAATTCGATCAGGATACTTACAGCACTGACCACGCTATTGTCAGCGTCACCATTTCACTCCGCCAATAACATCCACCAGTAGTGAAGGTCGGCTGATCTCGTGGCAAACACAGTCGCCTTTAAGGTTGCTCACTAATTACGCTGTCATTTCTCGCGAAAATCATCATCTTGGTTAAGCTTAAAAGGGTGTCTCATTCTCGATACTTTGTTTTTAGGAGCCTGTGATGATCGGTTTATCCGCCAAGAAAGTGGTTTGCCTTTTTGCCTTCATTCTCTCAGCGTGTTTCTCGTTGCCAACAGTTGCCGAGAAGCACAGCAAGAAAGAAATCATACTGGTCAGCGAAGCTTGGGAAGACGCGACAGAAAAAGATGGCTCAGGCTTGTACTTTGAGATCATGCGCCGTGTTTTTGAGCCGCTTGGTTATAGTATAAAAACCATTACCACCACCTACTCCAGAAGTGTCTATCTTGTCCAAACGAAAAAAATGGACGCCTTTTTGGGCTCTTACATTGATGAGCAAGAAAAGGTTTTGTACCCCTATTGGCACTTTGATGCTGAACAGGTCTCTGCGGTCTACAAAGCATCTGTGATACCCGCTTGGGAGGGAGAGACTACGTTAAAAGGCCGCACTGTAGGCTGGGTAAAAGGCTACGACTACAACGATTACATAGAGACCAAGTTCAATATTCATGAAGTGAAATCACGCAGACAAGGTCTTTCTATGGTTTATTCTGACCGACTCGATGTCTTGCTAGATGCACGAGCTGAACTCGAAGAAGAGTTCGCGTTGGGCTATTTAAAACGTGACGAGTTTGAAATGGCGAACATTATGGATCTCAAACTCTATCCTGGCTTTGCCGACACAGAGAAAGGTCAGGAATTACGCCGGATATATGATGAGCGCTTTGAGGAGTTACTGAACAAGGGTGAGATAAAAAGGCTCTACGATGAATATGAATGGGAGTACTTTCCGTTTTCCGTCAATCCATCGCCTTAGGGGCCGTTGACCTTTGTTGATGATTTTTGCAGCAGTTTGTGGGGGTTTTATGCAAGGCAGAGGCTTCGATATGTAGCTGGCCTACATGAGAAGCCGATAACGCAGCAGAAATTCTCCACAAACGCTGCCCGAAGGGTTCTGCTCTAAGCGTTTTATGCTTTGTTGAGGTGTATTTGCTTAGAATGACTAGGCGGCACACACCTCGCCGCGCCTAAAACGCTTATAGCCAGAACAAAATTTAACCACCAAAGTTCAACAGCCCCTAGTGGCTGTTGACCCTAACTAGATATTAAAAAAACGCCGCCCATTGGGCGGCGTTTTAGTGTTCACTGGCGCTTATCGGTTATTGGTGATGTCTTGGTAATCACCATCAATCGTCTGTCCTTGGTGGCGTTGTTTAGGGCCGAACGGCGTTTCACGTGTTTCGCTATATGCTTGCTCAAACTGAGCAGCTTGTTGCTCTTGCGCTTTGCGCAGTTTCTTCATGACGAATGGTTTTGCAATTAATGCGCTTACTGAGATCAGGAGGCCAAATACTGCTGCAAACACCAAAGTAAAGAAGCCAAGAATAAGGGTAACCACACCGGTCAGGATTTGTCTCATAGTAATTTCCCGTGGATTAAAATCGTGTTGGCTTCGTATCACTTCCCCATAACATGCGGCTTGGGCGGCAAAATATCAAGGGGCCTTTACATTTATTTACTGACTAGGCTGTTTATCTGGTCCACCAACAGCGGCACATTTTCCCACAAAATGAAGTGTCCTTCATCTGGCATCATTTTTAATTCAGCCTCTGGCAGCTTTGTCTTTGCAAATAGCGAATTGCCAGGATCTGCCAAATCATCTTCTGCCCCATGCACCAAAACAACCGGCATGTTAAGTGGCGACCAGTCTTTCGCTGCTAACTTTTCCAACTCTTTGTCCAATACCATCATTTCTCGGTTCGACTTGAGCAAATCGTCCGGCAGTATCCAGTTCGCCACCAAGGTGTTTGTTAAGTGGTTATACCATTTAGGGGATTCCAATTGCGGATCAAACGCCGATGCGATCAACAACAAGCCATTCACACTGTCTGGTGATAACAAGGCCAGTTGCAACGCTATAGGCCCACCTAACGAATGACCCACTACCCAGTTTTCTTTGCCATCCTCTAGCAACCCCATTAGCGCTTCAGCTTGTTTCTCAATGGAAGTTTCTACCGGACGACCGGACTCACCAAAACCGGGGCGATCAACCGAAACAAGTTCCAGATGCTGTAATGCGGGGTGTGACAGGTAGTCGTCATACGCTTCTTTGCTTCCCGGTGAACCATGAATAAACACCACTCGACTTTCAGCGCCGGGACTACCCGACACTTTTATCGAAGCTTCAGCGATGTTTGACGCATCAACTTCAACTTTCTCTGCCATTGCAAAGCCTGGGGAAGCCACAAACATTAGAACAAGAAAGGCATTGAGTAATGGCGTTTTCACCATGGTAGAAATACTCCTTGTTACACGATAGCGGGATTCGACTATCACCCGGTATAGACCGCTTCTATCCGCTTTTTGCTCCAACCTCGACCTTCTTTGCGTCCAGTTTTCGGTATTAAAAACAAGACTTCACTGACCTTTTTACCACCTCATGTGCAGATAGTTACTTATGAGACAGATTGAGAATGCCACCCGAAGGTAATCTGCCTAGGGGCTGCTGCAAAAATCATCACCAAAGCTTAACAGCCCCTAGGCATCTCATGTCAGTAAGAGGAAGTATGACATGCAAACTCACAAGAACATCATTATGGCTCTCAAGGCCACATTGCTCATCGTCATAGCAACCAGTTTGATTGGCTGCTCAGCATCACGTCATGAACAGCTTGCTGATCTCGGCTTTAGCACGCCATACATGGAAGGCTATGACGACGGGTGCCACAGCAAAGTTACAGCGGCACGAACCAACAAAGACGGCTACCGCCAGGATCCAGAGCGTATGTTCAAAGAGCCACGCTATGCCAACGGCTGGAATGATGGTTATGAGCAATGCTTCGTTGCCAATAAAGAATTTTATTAATACGTAACCCCGCCTTAAAGGCATAAAAAATCCTGCTATTAAGCAGGATTTTTGTTTTCTGTCTGACCCGTATTATTAATCGTGATCACGTGGGAGCAACACACGCTTCTGCACTTCTTCGCCGTTTGAAAGTTTGGCGGTAAAGACAACGCTGCGGCTATATGTCTCATCAGAAATAACAAAGACGAGGCCATTTTCAGGCGTTACATACTCACTCAAAGCGCCTTTCAATGTCACCGTCGCCCCTTCAACAGGTTCGCCGTTTTGCAACACTTTCACCCATGCACCTTGTCCCGCAGCGACCACTCTCATACTGACATCATCGTTCATCATCCCTGCGCTCGCAGCAGATGAAACAGCAAACAGACTTAACGCAATCATTGTTTTTTTCATGATGACCTCTCCGTCATTTCTTTTCACACGTCACTCAACCTAAAGATAGAACTGCATCCCACATTAAGCCAGATGACAGATTCGAAAAACTCCAACAAAAATTTCGATATTTAAGGCACATACGTCATACACGAAACTTCATCTCACCCCGAATTTTTCCTTATTCACCACCCGATAGTCGTGAATAGAATCGCAGCGAAAATGTGATGTGTAATATTTTTGCAACATTTTCCGTGAAGTTAGCCAGAGCTGTCCTATATTTAAGACATCTTGTATAGGCCATTTCACCCATATCGAGCTGGCGCGAGAAAAAAGACAGGAGAAATCATGCGATTGGCACTACCACAAACTATCAAAGCACAACTCTCGAGTGTCGTTTTACTCATACTCTTTTCTGTTGCCGTATTCGCCATTTCCTTCCAGCGATCATTCAGTGAGCTGGAGACATTGGATGGCGCATCCGTAGAAATTCTGAAAAGCCAAACCTCCGTATTAATGCTTCGACGCCATGAGAAAGACTTCATGGCCCGCAAAGAAGCCAAGTATAAAGACAGGTTTGAAAACGAATACGGCGCGTTGACCCAGAAGTTGCTCACTGCGAAAGCGAAACTCAACGCTCTCGATATGGAAGGCCATGAAGCCATTGATGCCATGCTTTACAAACTGGAGAAATACCACAGAGACTTTGAAGCCTTGGTTGACCAGCGTATGGAGATTGGTGCCTCTTTCGACTCTGGGTTGAAAGGGACGGCTCGTGAGGCCTCACATCGCGTGGAAAGGGAGATACAGAAAGTCGAGAATGACATGCTTTACAACAAGCTTCTGATGCTACGACGTCATGAAAAAGACTTTCTACTGCGCTCTGATACCCAGTATGTCGATAAATTCAACGCCCTGATGGATGAACTATCTCCTGCCATCGCGACGAGTGATATGCCCGCCAGTAACCGTCTTATTATGGAAACCGCACTGCGCGAATATCACAAAACCTTCAATGCATTGGCAGCTGGCATGGAAGACGTAGGCTTAACACCGCAGAGTGGTTTGCATGGAAGTTTGCGTGCCTCGGTTCAAGAAGCTGAGAGACAAATGAAAGCGCTCAGTGAAGACTTGGTTACAGCCATCGATATCCGTGAGAAAAGTGTTACCAAGCGACTGACGCTGATCGGCGGCGCGTTGGCGATTGTTGTCTGTCTGACACTTGGGCTGATTACCCGTTTGGTAACAAACAAAGTTTCCGTTGCGAATGCCTTGATGAAAAAGATCGCCGAAGGCGAAAGCTCGCTGCGGGTTCGAATGAACCTTAGTGGTAAAGATGAGTTGTCTGAAATGGCATCTTACTTCAATCAATTTATCGGTAATCTCCAGCACACGATGGAGAAGATTGCAGGTATCTCTTCAGAACTTTCAAGCAACGCAAGACGCAGCCTGACCATGGCGAGTGATACCGCCATCAATGCAGAAAAGCAACGCTCAGAATCGGATTCAGTGTCGACAGCCATGACAGAAATGACGGCTACCAGCCGAGAGATTGCGGAAAGCGTATCGACAGCGGCAAACGTAGCAAAAGAACTTCAGGATTCAGCACAAACAGGACGGGCGGTGAACAGCGAAACCTCTGCCAAAGCCAATCAGCTTTCAGAGAGTATGCGAAGTGCCAGTGACAACATGCAAAGGCTTAATGCCGACAGCGAAGAAATTGGCTCTGTGATTGATGTTATCCGCTCTATCACGGAACAAACCAATCTTCTGGCATTGAACGCTGCTATCGAAGCGGCACGCGCCGGCGATCAGGGTCGAGGCTTTGCTGTCGTCGCTGACCAAGTTCGTGAGCTGGCGATGAAAACCCATCAATCCACGGACGAAATCACCAAAATCATTGAGCAACTCCAGGGCGGCATTCGTCATAGCGTGGATTTGATGAATGAGAGCAGTGAAATGGCATCAATCAGCGTTGAACAAGCACGTGAGGGTGCATCAGTCATGGCTGCCATGGTTTCGCAAATCGAGGATATTGCTGGTCAGAACCTACAAATCGCCACGGCTTCCGAAGAACAAACTGTGGTCACGGAAAGCGTAGACAGAAACATCATCGCCATTGTTGAGCTGGCAGAACACACCGCCAATGCTGCGAAGAAATCAAACGTCTCAGCGTCGGCGATTGAACAACTCGCCAACGAGCTGGATAAGCTGGTCGGAACCTTTACTGGGCAATCCCAACCTCAACCGCGTCAGCAAACAGAAAACGGCGAACAAGTCGATTTGGAACTGGCGCGCACATAACATTGGGGACTGTTGACCTTAGCAGGGGCGCTTGGGCGCCCCTACTTCTTTGTATCAAGCCTCCCCTCTGCCATCAACAAACTACTGCTATATTAATGAAAACACTCAAACATCGGGTTCACTATGAAAAAGCCAGAATTGCCAGTCGATGAAATGTACCGCCTGCAGGTGCTGCATCACCTCAATATTCTTGATACCGGTAATGAAGAGCGCTTTGACAGACTTACCCGACTCGCCAAACAGATGTTCGGTACAAAAATCGCCGCCATCAGCTTTATTGACACCAATCGCCAATGGGTAAAATCGGAGATTGGCCTTGCAAGAGAATACCCTCGGGATATCACATTCTGTGCTCACACCATTCTGGATAACGATCCCATGGTGATTAACGATACCCATGCAGACTCGCGGTTTTCAGATAATCCACTGGTGCTTGGGGACCCCAAAATCCGCTTCTACGCAGGCTACCCTATTCGACATGTGAGTGGCTCATTACTTGGCACTTTAAGCATTGCTGATGACGAGCCAAGAGGATTTGACGACGACGATTTACGCTGTATGAAAGATATCGTCGATCTGGTTGAGAATGAATTGGCCGCGATGCAACTAACCACGCAGGACCAACTGACTGGCCTGCTCAATGAGCACGGTTTTGAAGTCCTATGCCAAAACAGCCTCAACATGTGCGAACGCCTGAATGCGCCAGCGTCACTCGTGTTTTTCGATTTACGTGGTTTGAAAACAATTAACCTGCTTCAGGGCAATGTAGAAGGTGACCGGGCGTTGGTATTTTTTGCCGAGTTGCTGAGATTTGGCTTTCGCGATTCAGACGTCTTGGCAAGGCTGGAAAGCGACAAGTTTGCAGTGCTGATGAGCAACACCCCTATCGCCAACACTCAGGACATCCTGCACAGGTTCAAAGAACGTGTAGATCGATATTCTGTAGAGAACGCTCTCCCCTACACGCTGGATTACTGCATCGGGGTGTCGTGGGCTGAGCCTGAAGGCGATTATGATTTCGGACAACTGTTGGATATAGCCCGCAATCTGGCGCTCAAGGCCAAAGGTTAGCTGTGCCTACAGCCGAAAACGCTCACATTTGGTTTCTCGACGTTGATTCAGTGCATCACGGTCGAAAACAGGTTGATGATAACCACACCTGCAACGATGAGTGACATTCCCAATATTGCAGCCAAATCCAGTTGCTGCCCATAGAACATCCAAGCCACCAGAGACACCAACAAAATGCCTGCCGCGCTCCAAATAGCGTAAGCGATACCCAGCGGCATCGACTTCACTGTGATAGAAAGCAAGTAAAATGAGATTGAATAACACAGCAGTACTGATGTTGTCGTTACTGGCTGGGTGAAAGACTGGGTTTTTGGCATCATCGACGTTGCGACAATTTCAAAAAGAATAGCAACCGACAAAGTGACAAGTGGCGGCAAAGTAGTGATGAGTTTCAGCATAATGACTCAAACATCCTCTAGGTGCAGTTAAACGTGTTGGCATCCTGCCCCAGAAATAACGAAGCCCTGCCATATGCAGGGCTTGTTATACCCAACTGAACCAGTCAGCTGGATATTATCCGCAAAACGATTATACGCGGTTTGCAGCGTATTCGTTAAGCTCTTCTACAGAAACTGCAGTGATGAATTCATCGTTCAAGAAGAAGTTCACCATCTCGCCTTCTTTCTCGCCACGCAGAATCTGAGTCGAGCCATCAGCGTATGCAACAGACATTTCCAGAGACTTGTCGTTGATCTGCTTAACGTCAGCAGCAGAAATCTTGATTGGCGCGGTCGTCAGATCTTTGTCCAGCTTCTGGTTGATCTTGATAACAGCGCTCATTGGCGTATCAGCAACCGCTGGTGATTTGCCAGAGATTGGGTTGGTGCCAGTCCAGAACTCGATTGAGTTGAAGATGAACAGGTCAGCTGCTGCCGCTACGCCGTAAACTGGGCTCATCAGTACGTACAGACCTGCACGAGCATAGCGGTTGTCTACTGCAGACAGGTTCAGTTTCATCACTGCACCTGATGTTGCCATTTGACCGATACAACCTGTCAGAGACACTGTCAGAACTGCTGCCGCAACAGCTTTGATTGCAAATTTTTTCATCGTTTTACACACTGTGAGTTTAAAAAGTCGGCGAAGTATACAGTGTATTTTTACGAAGAAAAGAGGCGAAAATGAACACCTTCACTTGTCCGGCAACAAGTGATTTACAGACGTTTGTAAGGGCAATGTCAGCGCGGTTAATTCATCGTTAATGACTGAACGTATCCGTCTGTTTTCATTAACGGAGTGAATTTCACTCATTCACACGACAAATATTAACAAAAGGAAATCCAGACCTGTTCGTTTGCTTATATTTTAACCAGGAAATTCCCCTCACAGCCTTCAAGTCAAGTGCAAGCCCTCATGCTTTCTTATACAATCCTCCACCTTCGATCTCTGAGATACCATCATGAACCGTAAAAAGAAAGTCATCCAAACGCTGAAAAAGAAAGATAAGAAACAAAAAGCCAAGCTGAACAAAAGCAATAAGCCGCGTTACATTTCCAAAGCAGAGCGTGAAAAGCTGGCAGCAGAGGAAGTGCAAACTGAGTCAACCGAGAATCAAGAGCAAGCACAAACCTCTGAGTAAGTGATACCACGCGCGTTTTTCTTCCCCCATGCAATGGAATGCAACCTGATCCCTGCCCTCTCCTGTTCATGACATAGAATATTGCGATAGAGTGATCGCGCCAAAATGAAAAGGAGAAAGGCATGTCAGCACCAAGTTGGGACTTTTCGTTCGTCTACCAAAGCCTTCAAGACACTGCGATACAAAACGATCTCGCGCGCTGCAGCGATAACATTGCAGCACTGAAGAACCTCTCACCGGATACCATTGAAAACTGTCAGCGTGCGCTGACTTTGTTGGATGAAGCCTCTACCCTGCTTCAATCTGTCTCAAGCTATTCGGGATGCCTCTCAACCGTGGATGCCACTAATGCAGAAGCCAAGGCTGTCGTGGTGAAAACCGAAGTGATGGATTCCAGCCTCAATCAAGCGTTCAGCCCATTTGAAGACAAGCTATCCTCCTGCGACGATGCGTTCTTTGAGGATGTATTGGCGGGCTCCGATGCCACAGGTAGCTATCAGCGCCATGCGTTTCGTCTTTCCCGACTGCGCGCGCAGCAAGCTTTCCGTCTTTCCGTTCCCGAGGAGCAATTGCTTTCAGCCATGCAGGTCGACGGGAAAAACGCTTGGGGTCGCCTCTACGACGACATCACAGGTACACTGAAAGTCAGCCTGAAATTCCCAGATGGCAGCGAAGAAGAGATGGGGTTGTCACAGGCAGCAAGCCTGCTTTACGGCGGAGATACATATCGACGCGAGCCAGCCTGGCATGCCATTCGCGAAGCGATGGGAAAACAGGAAGTGACCTTTGCGGCTATCCTGAATGCCCTCGCAGGCAATCGACTCACTGAGTACGAGAAACGCAGCCACACCAAGCCACTGCATTTCCTCGCCCCTGCGCTTGAAGAAGCCCGTATAGAGCAACCTACACTGGACGCCATGCTGGATGTCACCAAAGCCAGCCAGGACCTTTCCCGTCGCGCAGCAAAAGCGATGGCAAAAGTGTTCGGCACAGAGCAGCTAAAACCTTGGGATGAAATGGCAGCAATGCCATCATTCGGTGCATCCAAGCCAGCAAACTATTCTTTTGATGACGCGATTGCGATCATCCGCAAAGCATTCGACAGTGTCGACCCTGAAATGGCGGAATTTGTTGACATGATGGTTAAACAAAACCTGATTGATGCAGCACCTCAATCTAACAAGAGCATGGGTGCCTACTGCACTAAGATTGCCAAAACCCGCACCCCACTGGTGTTTATGAGTTTTGGCGGCAGCATGTCTGATGTATTGACGCTTGCGCATGAACTGGGGCACGCATTCCACAACTGGGTGATGCGCGACATGCCATTTGTCGAAACCGAATACCCAATGACACTGGCAGAAACCGCCTCCATTTTTGCAGAAAACGTGGTGCGTGATGCGTTGCTCGAACAGGCAGAAAGCGACCACGACAAGCTATTGATGCTGTGGGAAGAAGCCCAAACCGCCGTAGCGCTCATGCTCAATATTCCGGTCCGTTACGGGTTTGAAAAAGCCTTCTATGAGCAACGACAACAAGGCGAATGCTCACCAGTACAGCTTCGCTCGCTGATGGCAGATACCTGGAATGAATGGTACGGCGACGCTATGTCTCAGCCTAACGATCTGTTCTGGGCGACTAAGCTGCATTTCAGCATCGCAGAAATCAGTTTCTACAACTATCCGTATCTGTTCGGTTATCTGTTCAGTACAGGTGTGTACGCAAGACGCGCAGAGAAAGGTGCTGCTTTCTACGGTGATTACAAAGCCCTGCTAAGAGACACGGGCAGAATGAGCGCAGAAGACGTGGCAAAAGCCCACCTGGGTGTGGATTTAACGAAGCCGGAATTCTGGCAGCAAAGCATCCAGATTGCTGAAAAGCGTATCGAAGCGTTTGAAGCCCTGGTTAAAAAGCTTTAACGAACTATCAGCAGAAACAAAAACACCCGCCGAGGCGGGTGTTTTTGTTTGCGTGGTTGAAGGCGAAATTAACCTTCAATACCACGTGATTTCAGGAACTCAGCGTAAGTGCCTTTGAAGTCAGTGATCTTGCCATCACGGATTTCGATAATGCGGGTTGCCAGTGAGTCAACGAATACACGGTCATGCGATACGAAGAACAATGTACCTTTGAATTGTTCCAAAGCTGTGTTCAGCGATTCGATAGATTCCATGTCCATGTGGTTGGTCGGTTCGTCCATCAGCAGCATGTTTGGCTTGTGCATCATGATCTTGCCAAGCAACATACGGCCCTGCTCACCACCAGACAGCACTTTGACAGACTTCTTGATGTCATCTTGAGAGAACAGCATACGGCCAAGGAAGCCACGAACGGTTTGCTCGTCATCACCTTCTTGCTGCCACTGGCTCATCCACTCCATCAGGTTCACGTCTTGCTCAAAGTCATGAGCGTGATCCTGCGCGTAGTAACCGATGTTTGAATTCTCAGACCACTTGTATTCACCGGTACGTGGCTCTAGCACACCTGCCAGCGTATTCAGAAGAGTGGTTTTACCCACGCCATTCTCACCAATGATCGCAACGCGCTCACCCACTTCAAAAATGCCGCCGAAGTTCGCGAACAAATCAGCTTCAAAACCTTGGCTCAGGTTCTCGACTTCCAGTGCGTTACGGAACAGCTCTTTTGACTGCTCAAAACGAATGAATGGGTTCTGACGGCTTGATGCCTTCACTTCACTCAGCTGGATCTTGTCGATTTGCTTCGCACGTGAAGTCGCTTGTTTTGCTTTAGAGGCGTTTGCAGAGAAACGCGCAACGAAGGTTTGCAGCTCAGCAATCTGTGCTTTCTTCTTCGCATTGTCTGCCAGCAGACGCTCACGCGCTTGTGTCGCTGCCGTCATATATTCGTCGTAGTTACCTGGATAAACGCGCAATTCACCGTAGTCCAGGTCAGCCATGTGAGTACACACTGAGTTCAGGAAGTGACGGTCGTGCGAGATGATGATCATGGTGCAGTTACGCTCGTTCAGCGTGTCTTCCAGCCAACGAATGGTGTCGATGTCCAGGTTGTTCGTTGGTTCGTCAAGCAGCATGATGTCTGGGTCTGCAAACAGTACCTGCGCCAGAAGCACACGCAGTTTCCAGCCCGGTGCTACCGCACTCATTAGGCCGTAATGTTGCTCAACAGGAATACCTACCGCCAGCAGCAATTCACCCGCTTTGGACTCTGCCATGTAGCCGTCCATCTCAGCGAATTCCACTTCCAGATCAGCCACACGCATGCCGTCTTCTTCGCTCATTTCTGGCAGAGAATAGATACGGTCACGTTCTTGTTTCACAGCCCAGAGCTCTTTGTGGCCCATGATAACCGTGTCGATAACTGTGAAGTTCTCGTAGGCAAACTGATCCTGGTTCAGCTTGGCAACACGCTCATTAGGATCAACGCTTACATTACCGCTGGTTGGTTCCAATTCACGGCTCAGGATCTTCATGAACGTAGATTTACCACAGCCGTTCGCCCCGATAAGGCCGTAACGGTTACCTTCACCGAACTTTACGGAAATGTTTTCGAAAAGTGGCTTGGCGCCGAATTGCTGGGTGATATTAGCTGTACTAAGCAAGGCAATAATCCTGAACTGAGAATGGAAAACGCCGCAAGGGTACAGAGTTCGCTCCAGTACTTCAAGCAAACAGCGAAACAAGTCACATTTCTGTCATTCACAGCCCGGTTTAACAACAAAAGTTTGCGCCAAGTCCCAAGCTCCCACATTCGGCCTGCAAGGCCCCAAATTCAGAGAATTAGTAACTACACTTAGTGGATTACTCTGTCTCAAATTAAATACAACCATTGACAGTCTTGAACACTTTTGAGAGCGCTATGGATACAAAGATCATCTCGACATTCTTCCGCTTAAATGCCCTGCCCGTGCTTGGTGTGGTTTTGGGGGCTTTTCTCTCCACTTTGTTGGTTGCTGTTGCTTCTTCCAATGCCTCCGCAGACGCTGGTGCTAAACAGGTGCTGTATATCAACGCCTTTCACCGCGGTTATGGTTGGAGTGACGAAATCGAAAGTGGCATTCGCGACACTTTCGATGCAACGGGGACAGAGATCGATCTTTCCGTGGTCTATCTCGACACACTGAGATATCAAGGGGAAACCGTCAGTGAAAAAGTCGCCGAGCTGTTGGCAATCAAACAAGTTGCCGATGCCACCGACTTGGTCATCACTTCTGACAATGCCGCATTAGATTTTGCGCTTCTCCATCAAAAGGAGCTGTTCCCTAAACAACCCATCCTCTATACCGCTCTGAAAGATTACCCGATCGACGGGTTAAGTACGGCTATCAATACAACCGGCATTTCCGAGTACAGTGATTATAAAAATGCCGTGGACCTCGCCTTGTCCCAGCACACTGACGCCCGTTCTATTGTGTTTGTGGGAACCACAAAAGAAGGCCATAACAAACGTGTTGTCGACATCGTGAGGGAAAGCGTGCTTCCAGCCTACGTCGATATCCTTGATACTGAAATTATCGTCGATAAGTCTATAGAAGCGTTGGATGCCGAGTTAAGCCAGTTCCCAGCACACTCACTGATTTTCCTTTTGAGTAATACCCTGCCTAAATCCGATGGCTCCGAATACAGCCCAGCGGAAACGGCAAGACTCCTTTCGTCTATCGCTCCGTTCCCTGTCTATACCTATTGGCATTCCCATATCGGTCACGGCGCGATAGGCGGTCAGATAGTCACAGGCTACAGCCAGGGTAAAGCCGCAGCTCAACTGGCGCTCGAAGTGCTTTCAAGGGATGTTGCAACTCCCCTACCTTCCGCCATGTCAGCGCCTGCCTCATTGTTTTTTGACCTTGAATCCATGGAGAAGCACAAAGTATCTCGTGATGACCTACCCGAGGGCACCCGCTTCATTAACTACCAACCGCCGATCTGGCAGGAATACAAAACCGAAGCCTTGACCACTTTGGTGATTATCTTTGGTTTAGCCTCACTGGTGCTTGCCTTCTCTTTACTGACCAAAAGACAAAGTGAAACTATTCACCAGATCAGTGATGAGAATGTAGAGCTGACACACGCACTGGATTTGAATCAGGAGGCATTGGACGATGTCACGCACCAACTGGAAGAAGTGAATCCAATTGATGAACTGACAGGATTGAGCAATTTCCGTCACTTCAACGACATGCTCGACAAAGAGCTTCGCAGAGCCAGTCGCTACAAAACCCCTCTAAGCTTGCTGATGATTTCCGTCGATAAATTTGAGGAATACAAATCAGCCCAAGGAGAAGAAGCCGCGAATAATGTACTGACAGACATCAGCAAAGTGATCTCGGAAACCTGCCAGCGTTCATCCGACGTGCTTGCCCATTTGGTGGACGAAAAATTCGCCATCATTCTTCCTCATACGACTCGAGAAAACTCGCACATAGTCTGTCAAAAGCTACATGATCAACTGAAGGTTAAAAATCTGCCTTTCGTCCTGTCCAAAACAGGTGCTGTCACCCTTAGCATCGGCTTGTCATCTCTCGAAGCCAGCGGTGAGCGTATAAACCCACAGCACATGTTCAATACCAGCGAAATGATGAGAATAGATGCGGAGAGGCAAGGTGGAAACGGCACCCGCTCGGACATTATTGCCATTCATCCGGAATCAGGTTCTTCGAGCGCCAGCTAGCCCTCACCGTTCACCTTCCCTTCACTCCCAAATAACACCGATCATCTTCATATCGGTGCTTTCATCGCATTGGCCTAACAGTCTTCACAAAATGGGTTAGTGTGAGCGGGTTGGTTGTTTTTCCTTAATTATTTTACGGAAAAGCTACTGTGCATCCGAAATACCTTATCGAAAGGCGCGCATGAATTATGCTGCGCCTCTTTTTTAGCCCAACAACTTGAACATCTCTACCCATAACAATGATTCGAGAATCAAAATTCTCGAGCATCTTCACCAATATAAGGACAGATAGGTATTTCACGGTAAAACAATAATAACTAACATCGCATTTGTTAGAAAAGATAGAGCACAATGAACCCTACAATCGCATACCTAGAGCGCACGCGCGTTCTCGTCGTCATCGGAATTTGTTCTGTAATTGCATACATTACAGGATTTCTTTTCGGCGGGGCTTTTTACTACCACCTAGCCATTTCGCTCGGCTATGGTGTCACTCTCAATTTTCTGCACGTATTTCTGGCGAGAAACTTCCCCAAATGGTCTAACCCCAAGCGAACGGCTATTGCCGTTAGCGTAGGCTCGATCATTGGCACCATGAATATGCAGTTGTGGATTTATCAGTACCGTGGTTTCTGGCGGACAGAAGTACTTCTTCCCACGCTAATATTCACGGTTTCTGTCGCGATCTTTACAGCCTGCTTTTTCATCATGCGTGACAGAGCAAGAGAAGCAGAAAATGACCTCAAAGATTCGCAACTCCGGCAAGCAGAGCAAGAAAAAGCCCTGATAAACAGCCAACTGAAAAGCCTCCAGGGGCAGATGGAACCGCATTTTCTTTTTAATACGCTGGCTAACATCCAGGTGTTAATTGACATTGATGCGCCCAAAGCAAAATTACTGCTCGAGAAAATCACGGACTTACTCAGGGCAAGTTTGAAACAGCAGCGCAAAGACACTGTCTCCCTGAATGACGAACTTAAGTTGCTGGACAGCTACCTCTCTATTCAACAGATCCGCTTGTGTGATCGCATGGGGTTTGAAATCAAAGTCGACCCCTCGATCTCCAAGCAACTCCGCATCCCTCCATTCCTGATTCAACCTGCTGTCGAGAACGCCGTGGTGCATGGCATAGAGCCTTCAGTGAAAGGGGGATACATCCAAATCAATTTCTTGAAAGAAGACGACATGCTTACCGTGGAAATTTCCGATAACGGCATTGGCTTTAATGATGGATCTAAAGGCAATGGTGTAAGCATGAAGAACGTGAAGGAACGCCTTTCAACCCTCTATGGTGAAAAAGGCAGACTGAAACTCATTCCCCATCATGGAGGGGGATTCACGACAAGGATTTCATTTCAATGCGAGCAATAATTGCGGACGACGAGCCGATTCTCCGTCATCACTTAAGTCGGCTTCTCGGGGCGGTATCTTCTGAGATTGACGTTGTAGCTAGCGCGAAAGACGGTATTGAGGCACTAGACCTCATCAAGAAACTTCAACCCGACGTGGTATTTCTTGATATCAGAATGCCGGGACTGGATGGACTGGAAGTGGCGAACCTTATTAGCGATATGAAAAAGCCACCTCGCATCGTTTTCGTCACGGCATATGATCACTATGCCATCGAGGCCTTTGAGCAAGGTGCCATTGATTACCTTATCAAGCCCATCGATGAGAAACGCCTAACCAAGACCTGCTCTCGCTTGAAAACGCGCACCAAACCCACTCTAAATGCTGACGAGCTGACCCAAATACTTTCTCAAACAAAGGAGAAAGCAGAACAACCACTCACTTGGTTAAAAGCGGCAAAAGGTGAAGATATCCACCTTATTCATGTTGATGATGTCGAGTACTTTCGGGCAGAAGACAAATACGTCACCGTCGTGACTAACGACGCTGAATACATCATCCGCACCCCGCTCCGCAACCTTTCCCAGATGCTGTGTGAAGAAACCTTCTGGCAAATTCACCGCTCTGTCATCGTGAAAGTGTCCGCGATAAATCGTGTATTTAAGGACATGACCGGCAAAATGGTGGTTGAAGTAGCTTCCAATCAGAGCCAACTTCCCGTGAGCCGAAATGCGCACGCTTTGTTCAAGCAAATGTAACCGATACCCAAACACTCTGAAGACGCTCGCATTCAGCATCTTCAGAGTGTTTGGGTGTCTATTACCTCGTTTTCGGTTCAAATCATCCAAATGCGGTTTATCGGCGAAAAATGCATTTGGTCTCATCGCACTTTTCTTTTCTCTAACCTGATGTAGCTTGGCATCGTGAAAAGACAAGGAAACACTCAAGGAGAAGGACAATGTACATCAAGGACAATTGGCTGAGTCGCATAGCGCTGTTAGCTATTGTCGGATTCGTTGTCGTTTCCGTTTTGTGGTTTAAGCAAGTTAACGCCGGCCCGATGCAAAAGACGCTTCAAGACGCCTTTGTAGATGCCAGCACGGGAGACCGTAGCGCAGGGGATCACGTACTGAGCGCCGTCGAAAACCTGCTTATTCAGTATCCCGAAGATGCCCTGTTGACCGCCTATTACGGCAGTACTATGTCGATGAAAGGACGTGATGCGTGGCTACCTTGGAACCGCCAGAAGTATTCAGAAATTGGTGTCGACTCGTTAAATAAATCACTCAAAAGACTATCGGACGAGTCGTTTAACAAACCTTATTACGGGCTCAATGAAGGGCTTTACATACAGTCGCTTGCTGCCATCACCTTCATTAGTCTGCCTGAATCTTTCGAACAACGAGATCGTGGTTTTGAAATGCTGAAAACCATGATGGCGTCTGAAGAACTCGGTTACTACCCTTTCGGGCCACGTGCTTGGATACACATTGAAGCGGTAAAAGCCGCTATTGATATGGAAGAAACAAGCACAGCGACCCAATGGGCAAATGAAATGCAGCGCCTTGCACCTACCCATCCTTATACCCAACAAGCGCTGGAATTGGTGACAAACTAACCAAGCACATCTTGCTTACGCAACTTTCTGCCCATCAATGATGTCTATACCCAAACAACTTGAAGATGCAGGATTCAGCGAGTTTGACTGGCGTTGTGATCGCGGCGTTCCTTTGCAGGTGTAGTCACCTCCATCAAAAAGGAACAACAAAGAGCACGACGTCAGTCAACTCGCCCGAAGGGAGGCCCTCAATGCGCCCACTTCTTCGTTAAATTCCACGGAAATAGAACCACTATTCCTCGAGAAATTTGCCTCGAATTGAACGCATTGATGGCCTCTGAATTCGAGCATCTTCAAGTTATTTGGGTATATAGCATTATCTCCACTATTCCACGATGAGGCGAAGTCATGTCCATACGTTTATTTTCTGTTGCCATGGTGCTGTTCCTAAGCGGCTGTGCCAAAAGTGTTTACACTGACTTTGACCAGCAGTTCGCTTATCAAGATATTCAGACCTACGATATCGCCGTCAAGCCTTCAACCTCTCCCGTATCACTGGACGACAGCCGTATTGAGCGCGCATTGGAGCGGGAAATGGCCGCCAAAGGCATTAAAGAAACCAACACTTCTCCCAACGTGACGCTTCGCTATTTCGTTCAGCCAAAAACCGAAGCCATTGCACATGGTCCTTCAATCAGCTTCGGTTACGGTTCACGCCGATTTGGTGCACGATATGAAACCCCAATTCGCATTGAAGAGCGAGATTACGGTCAACTGGTCGTAGAAATGGTGGACAATCAGAGCAATCAGGTCATTTGGCGTGCCGTATCAAACCGCAAACTGACGGATAGCATGACCCCTTCAAGTAAGAATGAGTTCATCAATGAGCAGGTGAAAGACATGTTTGCAAACTTCCCTCCTTCAAATGGTGAAAAGTAAGCAAGTTAACACTCACTTTTATGCCACTTTCGGACATTAACCTGCTATCCATCCTATTTTAAACAGCTAATGTCATCTTTCCTGCTGCTCAATGCATCGAGCAGCAGAGTGTTGACCTCCAACACTCAAATGTCAGCCTTTTATTTTAGGAATTCATCTCAGTAAATGACTTTCCCGTAGAATCTGCATTTAACACCGCATTTATAAATGCTTGAGTAAAAGGCAACCGATTACAAATGCGACTTAACTCACCCATCAAATCTACCAGACATAAAAACAGGCCATTAAATTCAGATAGTTAAAATGGGTCACTCAAAATAACCCTCAAAAGTAGCGGTCATTCGATTGACATCACACATTTCGCCGATAGAATACCGCGCCGTTTAACCGATAGAATCATATCGGGCGCGTTTCTCTTTGTTATTGAGGTGTAAAATGGCGGCGGACAACAACTACAGCCTGGGACCAGTCCCACAGTCAGCTCGAAAGGGCATCTTATCCCTGACGATGGTCATGCTGGGATTAACCTTCTTTTCAGCGAGCATGTGGACAGGAGGAACGTTAGGCACCGGCCTTTCATTCAATGATTTTCTCCTCGCTGTTCTCATCGGTAATCTTCTCCTCGGTATTTACACTTCCTTTCTTGGTTACATCGGCGCCTCTTCTGGTCTTTCAACTCACCTTCTTGCTCGATTCTCTTTCGGAACCAAAGGTTCCTGGCTTCCTTCTCTCATTCTTGGTGGTACACAAGTTGGTTGGTTTGGTGTTGGCGTTGCCATGTTTGCTCTGCCAGTCCAGAAAGCGACAGGTATCGACACCAACATTCTGATTGCAGTCGCCGGTCTAGCCATGACCGCCACCGTTTATTTCGGCATCTCTGCGCTTATGATTCTCTCCGCCATCGCTGTTCCTGCTATTGCCCTTCTCGGCGGATACTCAGTCATCGAAGCTATCGATAGCCTGGGTGGTATTGAAAAGCTCCAACTCATCTCTCCTGAAAATCCTATGTCATTCTCAACCGCGCTGGTTCTGGTGGTTGGTTCATTCATTTCGGCGGGAACACTGACCGCAGATTTCGTGCGATTTGGTAAGAGTGCAAAAGGCGCTGTCGTCGTAACCATGGTGGCGTTCTTCATCGGCAACAGCCTGATGTTTATCTTTGGTGCAGCTGGCGCGGCAGCAACAGGTCAGTCAGATATTTCAGAAGTGATGATGATGCAAGGGCTGCTCCTTCCAGCCATCATTGTGCTTGGCTTGAACATCTGGACAACCAACGACAACGCGCTTTATGCATCCGGCCTTGGTTTCTCCAATATTACCGGGCTGCCAAGTAAATACCTGTCCGTTGCCAACGGTATCATTGGTACCCTATGCGCACTGTGGCTCTACAACAACTTTGTTGGTTGGCTGACCTTCCTTTCAGCAGCGATTCCGCCGATTGGTGGTATCATCATCGCCGATTTCATCAAGCACCGTGCGCGTTACAAAGATTTTGCCAACGCCGAGTTTAAGACCGTGAACTGGGCAGCAATTGGTGGTGTGGCCGCGGGTATTGCGGCTGGTCACCTACTCCCAGGTATCGTGCCTTTGAACGCCGTATTAGGCGGTGCAATCAGCTATCTTGTACTGGATATGCTAAACAACAATAAAAAAACCGAATCTGCTCGCGTGTGAGCCAAAGAGGAAACCTCAATGTCAGCATCTCTACTGATTAAAAATGTTGTTATTCGCGGTCAGGAAACGCCTTCGCAAATCCTGATTGAAGACGGCGTTATTCGCGCCATTGAAGACAACAGCGCTGAGCTGAAAACAGATGCAACCGTAATTGACGCAGAAGGCGGTATGGCATTGCCACCTTTCTGTGAGCCTCATATCCACCTGGACACCACGCAAACCGCTGGTGAGCCAAGCTGGAATATTTCAGGCACCTTGTTTGAAGGTATCGAGCGCTGGGCTGAGCGCAAAGCCATGCTGTCTATCGAAGATGTGAAAGCACGTGCAAAACAAACCCTGAAGTGGCAAATCGCTAACGGTATTCAACACGTCCGCACCCACGTTGATGTGTCAGACCCTACCCTGACCGCATTGAAAGCCATGATTGAAGTGCGTGAAGAAATGAAGCCTTGGGTTGATATTCAAATCGTGGCGTTCCCGCAAGAGGGCATTCTCTCCTACCCAAACGGTAAAGAGTTACTAGAAGAAGCAGTAAAGATGGGTGCAGACGTTGTGGGTGCCATTCCACACTTCGAGTTCACCCGTGAATACGGTGTTGAATCCCTGCACTACGCCTTTGAACTGGCGCGTAAATATGACCGCCTGATTGACGTGCACTGCGACGAAATTGACGACGAACAATCACGCTTTGTCGAAACCGTAGCGACACTGGCACACAAATATGAAATGGGCCACAAAGTGACAGCGAGTCACACGACGGCAATGCACTCTTACAATGGTGCTTACGCGTCTCGCCTATTCCGTTTGCTACGTATGTCTGGCATCAGCTTTGTTGCGAACCCACTGGTGAATATTCACCTGCAAGGCCGTTTTGATGACTATCCAAAGCGCCGTGGTATTACCCGTGTCAAAGAAATGCTGGCATCAGACATTAACGTTTGTTTTGGCCACGACGACGTGTTCGATCCTTGGTATCCACTGGGCACCGCCAACATGTTGCAAGTGCTGCACATGGGACTGCATGTTTGCCAAATCATGGGTTACGACCAACTGAACCAATCGCTGGATTTGATCAGCCATCACTCGGCAAAAACCCTGAACATCCAAGACAACTACGGTGTGGAAGTTGGCAAACCGGGCAACCTGCTGATCCTGCCTGCTGAAAACGACTTTGATGCCCTGCGTCGTCAGGTGCCTGTTCGCTACTCTATCCGTGCAGGTAAAGTGATTGCAGAAACCCAACCTGCTACCACCTCATTACACCTTGAAGAGACCGAAGCCGTCACCTTTAAGCGTTAATAATAAAGCCCCGCAAGCGCGGGGCTTTATTATCCACTGAATCAGTTCAGCTCATCAAACCCGTTTATACCCAATGGCGCGCCGCCATTGACTGCGTCCTGTGCAATGGCACCATAGAGTTTTCCGCCTTCGAAGTTCACTGTCAGGGGACCAATTGCGACGGTTTTCGAACCAGCAGGTGTGATGGAAACCACCGCTTCGCCCGGCATTAAACCGACACCTGTTATCGTCTGTTTGTAGACGAAATTGCTGATGGTAGGGCTGGCGCTGGAAATATCCGCGGTCGGCGTAATGTAAACATCCACAGTTCCCGCAGAAACCGAGCCGTGAACCAGTGAGATCTTCGCTTCTGTTGCAACTTTTCGGCGATCTTCCTCAAAGGGAAGCAGCTCGATATCAAACGAGTCGGAAGCCTCTACCGAGCCCAAAACAATGGCGTTATAGAATTTACCTTGCTCGAGGGAGACAGGGATATCTTTCAGCACATCCGCACTTAATGACGGTACGTTCACCGTTACATCCTGCGTACCTGCAGGAACCTGCAAGAAAGGAGATTCGTTCAAATAAGTCAGGTCAGCCACAGCAGGGGTTGTGCTGTCATTTAAGAGTACGTTGACCGCTGGCGCGTCTGATACAGCATGAACCGCACGAAGATCTGCACCTGTCGTCTGGTCAAAAATCACAGATGCTCCTGTACCGGACGCTGCGACCAACACGACTGGCGACGTGGTATTCCCGCCGTAAACGTTTGGTGCTGCGGTGACCAACAAATCAGAACCGGATGCCAATGGCAGGCTGCCACTGTCATAAACCACCGTTTTTGTCCCCTCAGGCGCAATGCGGATTCGGTAATCCCCCGCGAGAACTGAGAGTGGATCGCTGAATTGTCGGTAGCTCAGTGTCAAAGCTGGTGAAGCCGATGCAATGTCCTCATCTGGCGAAGTCACGTACACATCGACAGTGGGTACAGCTGGCGAACCATGAACCGCCTGCACTCTGACATAGCCACTAGCAACCGCAGAATCCGCATTCTCCACCACCAGCACTTCCAGAGAATTGTCGGCGACACTGCCTATCGCAATCGCAGAATAATTGCGTTCAGCTTTCAGATCGTAATCTTCCGTAATAACCGTCAGTGTACTTTGGTCAGGCAACAAGGCGTTTACCTTTACCTCGTAGTTCTGTGAAGCGACCTTCGCAAAACCGCTGCTCTCTCCATAATCCAACCCTTCCACCAAGGCAGATTGGTTCGCCGTTATATTGACTTTTGGCGCATCCGCTCCCGCGTGGATAACCCTGAGCGAGGCCTGCGTATGCGAACCTCCGCCTCCACTACTTCCCCCACAGCCATAAAGTGAAAAGCCCATAATCACATACAAAATCATTAGCCATTGTTTCATCTCGTCACTCCTCTTCTTTCAACGAGTGACTGTGTTACACAATGACGCGAGGTTAGGATCAAAAGGTCAAATCTGAAGATTTAAGATGAGAAATATCAACGTAAAGACAAGGTATTATTGGAAGTGATCCAAATGGCTCGGCACGCTCATCATTCAACTCACTGTAATTTATAAATAACTTAGCAGCATCCTTGATATTCGCTTCGCGTGAGTGATTTTCATCATGAATGGCTAATTTAAACAGTGATTTACCTCTGTCTTTATTAAGAAGCAGTATTCGCAAAATAACACCACACTTTTTGTGTGAACTCAGCTTAAATTCGCTGCCGACTTTCTGTACACAGCCACCTCATAGGCATCTAATTACATAAAAATACGATCAAACTAAGTTGGTGACATGTTTCCACAAATTATTATTCTCAACGGAACAGGCAGCGCCGGGAAAACCAGCATTGCTAACGCACTCATTGAACGTCTACCCCGCCAGTACTTGAACTTCAGCATAGACAGCGTGCTTTACGCCCTCCCTCCTTCGGATCTGAAAGCCATGATTGAAGGCAAACCTATTTTCCGTGAAGGCTACGACTACCCAACCTTAGTAGAGGGGTACCATCAAGCCGCAAAAGGATTAGCAAAAGCAGGCTGCTACCTAATCCTTGATAACGCTTGGACTGTCGACGAAGAAAAGAAAAACCTTCTGGCCGCATTAGAAGGTTTCACTGTTTGTATGGTGGGTGTGAAATGTCATTTGCTGATTGCCGCCAGGCGCGAGAAAGAGCGTGGAGACAGAGCGATTGGACTGGCGGAAAGTGAATACAACTACGTTCACCAACACCTGTACTATGACATTGAGCTTGATACCACGAGTCAGTCACCGGAAGCGGCGACAACAGAGCTACTCAAATGGCTGGAAACGAATCCGGCACTGCTCGGGGCTCAACGCAGTCAGAAAAAGCTCAATGCGTGTTTAAGTGCTGCCTAGGATCACTACATACACCTTTTAATGCTTGGCACGGACTGGGAATCTGTTTCTGCCCCAGCCCAGAGCCAACAATGAAAGCAAGCTCAACCATCCCAGACTGCCACCACCTCCACCACCGGAAGAGACGTTATCTTGCGATGCGGTTTCTGATAGCGATAGGCTCGCACCTTCAAACGCTTCTGAGCCATATACCATGACGTAATAGGTGCCCGAAGTCAGGCTAGAAAGCTGACAGGTTTCCTGGTTGGAACTGGACGTGGATTTACAATCATAGACACTTGTCGTCGGTGCAGCGCCTCCGCGGACATACAAATCAGCGTCGCCTATCCCGCCACTCAGGGAAATCGTCAAGCCTCCCCCAGACATTGGCGTTGCTGGCATTGGTGTCGCCGACATCGCCGATGCCCGATTAGCAGACAAAACACCTGCTGAGCTTACGGTGAAGGAGTAGTAAACCTCCTCTCCCTGAAGCCCTTGAATGTTGGTGATAGGAGCGGATGTGTCGATCGGATCTGCACGTTCTTCCGGCGCTTGGGAACTACTTTCCTGTGTCAGAGAAATAGTGACACCAGAGAATGCTGCGTAGCCATGAAGCATCACAAAGAACTCATCCCCCGCGCTGCCCTGGGCAATACAACTTTCATTGTTGCCATAGTAGTAAGGGCGGCAATCGTAATCTGATTGGGAAGGCGTGCTGCCTTTTTTAAGGTAAAGGTCAGCATCACCCGAGCCACCAGAAATACTGACCCGTAGGCTGCTGCCATCATCCGGCAAGGTGAAGCTGTAGAAAAGCATGTCACCGCGGGTACCTGACAAGCTGGATACCGCATCGCCGACATTCAGAACCTGTGGCGGAGATTCCACTACATCCAGTTGGACAGAAGCACCCGAGTAGGCCGTTTGCCCCACCACCAGCACATTGTATTCACCCGTGCCTTGCAAGGTCACATCACACACTTCGTTATTGTCTGACGTGGTGGAAGCACAGTCGTAATCACTGGTTGTTGGCCAGCCATTGTATTTCACGTAAAGATCCGCGTTCCCCGACCCACCACTTATGGCCACAGATGCAGAATCCGTATTCGCGGGGAGCGAGAAGTAGTAATACGTTTCAGAACCGCTATCGCCACTGGTGTTATTCACAGGCACACCGCTGGTGAGTTCAGTAGTATCCAGACATGCGTAAACACCCACTTGGCTGAACGCATCGACCACGTCAGTAGTGTTGTAACCTAAATCATCCGCGGCGCGGGCCACGCCACAACCGCCTTCATCAAAGGTGGAATCCGGCGTCCAGTAAAGTTTGTTTGCAATGGCAAAGGCTGAAAAGGCCTTTTTAACGTCCCAGTCAGGCTTGGTCGCAAGCAAATAGAACGCGCGGTTAAACACGCCACTGGAGTAGTGAACATCCATGCCATCGTAATATTGGTTCGCATGGTCGATTGAGCGGCCATCATCCGACGGGGTGATAAAGTAACGCAAAGCGCCCGCAGATTTGTAAATGGCACGACCAACCTGCCAATCCACGCTGCCTTTCCAGTAAAACTCTGCTGCTTCCCCGGCAATATCAGAGAAGGCTTCGTTAATGCCGCCCGACATGCCAGCATAAATCAGATCTGAGTTTTGGTCGGTAAATCCGTGGCTCACTTCATGCGCTGAGACATTGACGTCCACCAGCGGATAAAAACGAGACTGACCATCACCAAATGTCATTGATGAGCCGTTCCAAAATGCGTTTTCGTAGTTGCTGCCATAGTGAACACGCATCACCAGTTGGAAGGTCAGCGGAGACATGCTCAACCAGTCCTGATACATGTCGAACACCAGGTTGCCGAAGAAGTGCGCGTCGTTCAGCGGCGAGTAAGCACCGTTGATAGATTTAAACGTGTTGGTATTACTGGCATCTGCGCAAGCATAAGAGAAGGCCGTAGAACCGGACGTACCATGGTTCAGGTTTACCGTTTTCACGTTCGCCGTTTCTAAAGTACATGTCGATCCCACTTTGTTAATTTTCATTTCGGCATAGTCAGTGCCGAAAATGTATTGCCCAGTTTTCTCATTCCCGCCAGGGCCGCGGCCCTTATCTTCAATGTGTGCAAGCCCTTCCCACGTTTTCAGGATTTCACCGGTTTTAGCATCAATGTATGCGCGTGGGCGGGTTGGTTTTCTGGCGGGAAGGAAGAAGCTGACTTCATAGACCAAACGTGGAGAGCCCTGCTCATCAAGCCAGACAAACAATTCCGACTTTTCGTTTTCAGGCGTCAGAATTTCAGCCGCAGGCGCCCCAATTAAATGTTGGTCTTTCAGAATTTGAAGGGCACGTTGTTGACTGACAGAAGGCGTTACGGAGGCCAAGGTATTGCTGAGAGATGAAACCTTTAACCCTCGGGCATTAGCGTATTGATTGTTCACATTGTCTGAGACAACACGGCCTTTGCGCACGGGAACACCTTGGAAAAACTGCTGGTGTTTCACCTTCACTTTGCCGTTAGGCAAAACCACGGTTTCAGACGGATAAAATCCTGTTTTTGAAGAGGATAAGCGACTACGCATTGCCGCTGCAGAAGGCGCGTTTTGAAACACAGAATCATCCGCCTTAACAACCTCGGCAGCATTTACCTTCAAAATCAGGAAGTTCAAAAAAATAAATCCAAACAGGAAAAGCGCGCGACCTAACATCCATCCCCCAGTAGTCTCACAACAGAAACATGCGTAACGATTATGATTAATCATGGTTGAGGGTTGAGTATTGATAAAGCGAAAATGAATATTTTTTGACCCAAATGATCCTATTTTGAGACTTTTAAAAATCAAGGTTTTCGGTGGGAGATTTAATGTTTTCTAAGTCAATGGGTTATGCTTACGGCAAAAGGAAAGAAATTAGGCTCTCACAGTGCCTAATGTTGTAAACCTTATCGACGGGCTGGCAGGACGCCGTAAAACCATCCAAAGAAGCACTGAATCTGGTGTTTGATTGACAACTGGGGAACGGGCATCACTTTTCGCTAAACGGCGGAAAATCTGAAAGAAATAAGCGAGCTTCTCTATTGCACCACTGAAGCGTAGTGTTTAGTGTTGTAACCGGATACTCACGATACAAACCAGGATCAGGATATTGTTGTGGAACAACTAGAGTTTCTTATCTCCTTTTTTACGGAACACAAATTTCTGCTCACTCTCGTTGTGATCACCCTTTTCATGCTGACTCGACGAGTGCTGATCAAGTTGATTTGGGGTGATTCCAACTTCCTGAGTGAAGAGCAGCGTAAATGGATTTCACGCACCAAAAACGGCTCCTTTACCATGCTTCTCGTGGTCATGTTTTTGGTCTGGCGTTCAGAAATCAATGAATTCGCACTGTCACTCACAGCTATTGCCGTTGCTGTCGTCGTCGCTTCCAAAGAGATTATTCTTTGCTTTACTGGCTCCATCCAACGCGCCAGCTCTCGCTCATTTCAAATTGGTGAATGGATCGAAGTCGGTTCGCTTTGTGGCGAAGTGATTGAACACAACCTGATGGCGACCAAAATTCAGGAAATCGACCTGCATCACGGCACATACAACTACACAGGAAAAACGGTTACCTTCCCGAATAGCCTGTTTTTCACCACGCCCGTGAAGAACCTCAATTTCATGAAACGCTATGTTTATCATGAATTTATTATCACAGTAAAAGAAACCGCGAACTTGTATCCGTTAGTGCCGAGCTTGCTGGCGAGAATTGATGACCACTGTGAAGACTTCTACGAAGTGGCGACGCGCTACAACCACGTGATTGAACGTCACGCCGGTGTCGACCTTCCGGGTGCAGATCCACACATTCACGTCACTTCGACTGAAATGGGCGACCCACAGGTACATGTTCGCATCTTCTGTCCGACCGAGCGCGCGACAGAATTGGAACAACTTATCCGCGAAGATTTCATGACTATGTACTGCGAAAGAGTCCTAAAACAACCGCCTGTCACCTTTGCCGAAGATTTGCTGACAGATTCCGACTCTAACGCGCTACATTGCTGATAACCCTTCCAGTTTTATCGACAAAAGGCTGCCTATTTTAAAAGGCAGCCTTTTGTATTTTCCGCCCAAATTTTTCAACTTTGTTAAATCCCCAAGGTAAAAATTTCATCATTCCACCGTCATAAAAGTACTTTTATGCACCGCTTTTGTTTCCAGTTGCCTTTTTTTGATCTTTGATTGTTATGCAGATGTTAACACTCGTTCGAAGTACATCTTTATCAAAGAGGAACGCAATAATGCTGTCTACAAGGAAAACGCTAACTACCATTGCTGCTGCCTGTGCGGCTTTTTCCGCCACCACTTTTGCGGCAACTGAGCTGACAATCGCAACGGTGAATAACGGCCACATGATCGAAATGCAAAAGTTGAGTAAGGAGTTCGAAAAAGAAAATCCTGATATCAAACTCAACTGGGTGACGCTTGAAGAAGGCGTACTTCGCCAGCGTGTGACCACCGACATCGCCACCAAAGGTGGTCAGTTTGATGTAATGACCATCGGTATGTACGAAACCCCAATTTGGGGTGAAAAAGGCTGGCTGAAAGAAGTCGAAACCGATGCCGCTTACGACGTTGACGATCTCCTGCCGGCGATGCGCGCAGGTCTGTCTTACGACGGTAAACTCTACGCAGTCCCTTTCTACGGTGAAAGCTCCATGGTGATGTACCGTAAAGATCTGGTCGACAAAGCCGGCATGACAGTGCCAGACCGTGCGACCTGGGGTCATATCCGTGACGTGGCAGCGGCCATTCACGATCCAGACAACGGCGTATACGGTATCTGCCTGCGCGGTAAGCCAGGTTGGGGCGACAACGCAGCGTACATCACCACCATGGCCAACTCTTTCGGTGCGCGCTGGTTTGACGAAGACTGGAAACCACAGCTGAACTCACCAGAGTGGAATCACGCCGTCAGCTTCTACGTTGACCTGCTGAGCACTTACGGTCCTCCGGGTTCAAGCTCAAACAGCTTCAACGAAATCCTGGCGCTGTTCAACGAAGGCAAGTGTGGTATGTGGATTGATGCCACTATCGCAGCGTCTTTCATCTCCGATCCTAAGCAGAGCAAAGTTTCTGACAAAGTGGCCTTCGCACAAGCACCCGTTGCTGTGACCGACCGCGGTGCAAACTGGCTGTGGGCATGGGCGCTGGCGGTTCCGGCAGCAACCAAAAATGCTGAAGAAGCACAGAAGTTCATCACTTGGGCAACGTCTAAGGACTACATCAATCTGGTCGCAAAAGAGAACGGCTGGGCGAACGTACCTACCGGTACCCGTCAGTCAACTTACGACAACCCTAACTTCCAGGAAGCCGCAGTATTTGCTGAAGCAGAACTGGCAGCAATCAACTCAGCAGACCCAGCGAACAGCACCCTGAAACCAACTCCTTACGTGGGCGTTCAGTTTGCTGCCATTCCTGAGTTCCAGGCGATTGGTATTGCTGCAGGACAGCAGTTCACTTCTGCCCTTGCAGGCAAAGTCACTGTTGAACAAGCGCTGAAAAACGCCAACAAGTCTGCGGATCGCGAGATGCGCAAGTCTGGCTACTACAAGTAAGCACCTCATTGCCGGGCAGTCACCTGCCCGGCTTTTCCTTCTCAGCTTTACTGGTAATTTCAAATGCAAAAATGGTTGCCTCGGCTATTGGTTGCGCCTTCCTTTGTCAGCTTGCTGCTCTGGATGATCGTCCCGCTTTCCATGACGATCTACTTCTCAACCATCAGATATAACTTACTTTATCCGGGAGACAACGAATTCATCGGCTCGATGAACTTCGAGTTTTTCTACACGGACGAAGCTTTTTGGCCCGCGATCATCAACACCTTAACCTTGGTGGGTATGGTACTGGTTGTTACCGTCATTGGTGCGCTGATCATCGCCATTGCGCTGGACAAACCTTTCTTCGGTCGCGGCATTGTGCGCGTACTGTTGATTTCTCCTTTCTTCATCATGCCAACCGTGAACGCGCTTATCTGGAAAAACATGATGATGCACCCGGTATACGGCGTGTTAGCCGCGCTTTGGGAAAGCGTTGGCTTGCAGCCCGTAGACTGGCTGGAACAATTTCCGCTCGGCTCCATCATCGCCATGATCAGTTGGCAATGGATGCCCTTTGCGTTGCTGATTTTCATTACCTCGCTCCAATCCATGGACCACGAACAAAAAGAGGCCGCATTACTTGATGGTGCGACAGGCTGGCAGGTATTCCGCTACCTGACACTGCCCCACTTGGCGCGTCCGATTGCCGTGGTGATGATGATTGAAACCATCTTCATGCTCTCTGTGTTCGCGGAAATCTTTGTCACCACGGGTGGTGGCCCGGGCTATGAATCCACCAACCTCGCTTTCCTGATTTTCGGGCAGGCATTGATGCAATTTGACGTAGGTGTCGCATCAGCAGGCGGTCTTATCGCCGTGATCCTCGCCAATATCGTCGCATTCTTCCTGATCCGAGCGATCGGCAAGAACCTGGTGACCTAAGGGGGCGTTATGGCTAAACATGTTTCACTTATCGACCAAACTGGCTGGCTGCGCCCCATCATTTGCTGGGCATTGGCGCTGCTGGTGTTCTTCCCAATCCTGATGATGCTGATCACCGCGTTTAAAACCGAACAGCAAGCGATTGAAGTACCGCCCTCGCTTATCTTTGAACCGACGATAGAAAACTTCGATTTGGTTCAGGAGCGAAGTGACTACCTGAAATTCGCGATTAACTCAGTGATCACCGCATTCGGCTCAACCATTCTGGCACTGATCATTGCCATTCCTGCGGCGTATTCCATGGCCTTCTACCCTAAGAAGCACACCAAGGATATGTTGCTGTGGATGCTTTCCACCAAGATGCTGCCGGCTGTGGGCGTATTGGTGCCGATCTACATTCTTTGCCAGAAAACCGGGCTGCTCGATACCACCTTGGCGCTTACGATCATCTACACACTGATCAACCTGCCCATCGTGGTCTGGATGCTGTTCTCCTACTTCAAAGATATTCCAAGAGACATCCTTGAAGCTGTTCGGCTGGATGGCGCAGACACACTCGGTGAAATCCGCCATGTGTTGCTGCCGCTGTCTCTGGGTGGCATTGCGTCAACCGCGCTGCTTTCCATCGTACTGAGCTGGAATGAAGCCTTCTGGTCAATCAACCTGACCTCGGCCAATGCGGGCACACTCGCCACCATGATTTCCACTTACTCCAGTCCAGAAGGGCTGTTCTGGGCGAAGCTTTCTGCGGCTTCTACTTTGGCCTGTGCGCCTATCGTCATTCTCGGTTGGTTCTGTCAGAAACAACTGGTTCAGGGATTAACCTTCGGGGCTGTAAAATGAGCTACTTACAAGTCAATCATCTATATAAAAAATACGGCGACGCGCTGGCGCTCAAAGACATTGATTTTGAAATTCAAAAAGGCGAGTTCGTCGTCTTCGTTGGGCCATCAGGCTGTGGTAAATCCACCTTGCTGCGCACCATTGCGGGGTTGGAAAACGCCTCCGACGGCGACATCCAGCTAGACGGTCAGTCGATCATCGAAACTCACCCGTCCAAACGTGATGTGGCCATGGTGTTCCAGAGCTACGCGCTCTATCCGCACATGTCAGTGAAAGACAATATGTCCTTCGCGCTAAAACTGGCAAAACGCCCGGAAACTGAAATTCAGGAAAAAGTCGCCAAGGTATCTAAAGCGCTAAAGCTGGATGCCCTGTTGGACAGAAAGCCCAAAGCCCTTTCCGGTGGTCAACGCCAACGTGTGGCCATTGGTCGCGCCATTGTGCGAAACCCGAAAGTCTTCCTGTTCGATGAACCACTTTCCAACCTGGATGCCGCACTGCGGGTCGAAATGCGTATCGAGCTTTCCCGCCTGCATCAGGAACTTGGCGCAACCATGATCTACGTGACCCACGACCAGATTGAGGCCATGACGTTGGCAGACAAAGTGGTGATCATGGCTCAAGGCGAAGTGGCACAAATCGGCACACCGCTGGAGCTCTACCACCAGCCTGCTAACCAGTTTGTTGCGACCTTCATCGGCACACCAAAAATGAATGTGCTGCCAGTGGATAACGCAATCAACAGCAATGATGCGCTGAACGTCAACTTCAATGGTGACGCCCACATCCAACTCAATCCTGACGCGTTCGAAGCCAGCGCCGCGGATGCCAAAGCCATTGGTTTCCGGCCCGAATCCCTAACCTTCTGTTCACCGGAAGAAGGCGATTTGAAAGGCGATGTGGAAGTGATCGAACAATTGGGTTCAGAAACCCTGACCTATGTACGCACATTGAGCGGCGAAACTGTCGTCGTACGTGCTGATCCGAAATATACCCCGAAGCTCCGCGATGCCATTGGTGTGAAGCTGGATCCGTCTCGCGTGTACCTGTTTGATGCCAATGAAAATGCCGTGAACATCTATGGAGAGGTCAGCCATGTCTGAGCATAACCGCCTTGTCCACTTTGGGATCGGAGCGTTTCATCGCGGACATCAGGCGTATTATCTGCACTTACTGAACCAACAGCTCCCGGAAGCGGAGCGTTGGTACTACACCGATGTGAATCTGCGGGAGGAAACCCGCGCCATTCCTGATGCGCTGCGCAAACAGAATGGGCGCTTTCACTTCAAGCGCATCGCACCGGATGGCAACGCCGACTACATCGAAATCACCAGTATCGACCGGGTGGAGGATGCTTCCTCCAACCCTTCGGTGATCCAGACCATCTTTGATGATGACAAGGTCAAAGCCATTACCATCACAGTGACAGAAGGTGGCTATTACCTGACAGAGTCGGATGATCTGAACCTCGCCCACCCCGAGATCGTGCAGGATATTGAGGTGGTGAAATCAGGCAGTGGCCAACCGAAAACCCTGTTTGGCTATTTAACACTGGCGCTGCTTGTGCGCCAAAAAATGGTGAATGGCGCAATCACCGTGGCGACCTGTGACAACCTGAGAGATAACGGCCACCGACTGAAACAAGCATTCGGTCAGTTTGTTGAAGCCGCACAGTTAGACGAGTTAACCCAATGGATTAGTGACAACGTCACATTTCCTTGTTCGATGGTCGACAGAATTACACCCGTTCCTCCGAAAAACCTGGCAGAAGACGTCGAGCGTGAAGTAGGTAAAAAAGACCTCTGCCCCATCATGGGCGAAGATTTCGAGCAATGGGTGATTGAAACCAAGTTCGCGACAGACTTTCCTCCGCTTGAACAGGTCGGCGTCACCTTTACCGACAAAGTGCAGGCGTTCGAAGAAACCAAAATCCGTATCCTCAATGGCGGACACTTCGGGCTGTCTTACATTGGTGCCTTGCGCGGTTACCAAACCTACGACGAAAACATCCGTGATGACGAACTCAACGCGTTGCTCAAGCAATACCACCAAAACGAAGTCATCCCGACCATTTATGAACACCCTTTTGATTTGGAAAATTATCGCCAAGTCATTGTATTGCGGTTCAGTAATACCTTTATCGCCGATTCCATCGAGCGTATTGCGATGGACAGTATCAGCAAGTTTCCGCAATTTATTCTGCCCACCATCAAATTTAACCTTGAGCGCGGATACGTGCCGACCGCGGCAATGACCTTAGTCAGCCACTGGTACTGTTTTCTCGCTTTGTATTTAAACGGCAAGCTCCAGTTCAACTATAAAGATCCTTATCTCCACATTGCAGAAAAGTGGATGCAATCGCCCGAGCCGATTAAAGCGTTCCTCGCCGATCCCGATATCTGGCAAGGACTCAACAAACGCTTTCCGTTCTTTGGCGAACAGCTCGAAGAGCAAATCAAACAAACGCTTGATGGCTATCAGGAGCGCTACCCATGACACTATCACTCCAACAAAATGGTGCGCCGTTACTTGAAGGAAAGGTTGCCCTGCTGACCGGTGCCAATGGCGGCATCGGGCTTGCCGTGGCGTATGCCTACCTCGCCAGCGGTGCAAAATGCGTGATTGCTGACATACCGCTCGACCCTTCACCAGGTGTGGCAGCGTTGCAAAGTCAGTTCGGAGAAAACGTCGCTTATCATCACTGCAATGTGACAGATGCCGACGCGCGGCATCACCTTGTCACCTCCACTATTTCGCAGTTTGGAGCCATTGATGTGCTGTTCAACAACGCTGCGATTTTTGACATGGGGCCATTGTTGGAGGCCACGGAAGAACAGTACGACAGGCTGTTCAATGTGAACGTCAAAGGCATGTTTTTTCTGATGCAGGATGTCGCCAAAGCCATGGTAGAAGCAGGCAATGGCGGCAAGATCATCAACATGGCATCACAGGCCGGTCGTCGCGGTGAAGCACTGGTTGCTCACTACTGCGCGACCAAAGCCGCCGTGATCAGCTACACCCAATCTGCCGCCCTCGCGCTCGCGGAACATGGCATTACCGTGAACGGCATTTCTCCCGGCGTAGTCGATACCCCGATGTGGGATCACGTTGATGCCTTATTCGCCAAATACGAAAACCGCCAACCCGGCGAGAAGAAAAAACAGGTGGGCGAAGATGTACCTCTGGGGCGCATGGGCGTGCCGAATGATATCGCAGGCACCGCGCTGTTTCTGGCCTCTTCCCTTTCTGATTACATCACCGCCCAGACTTACAATGTCGATGGCGGCAACGTGATGAGCTAAGCCTATGGCCACATACCTTGGCATTGATATTGGCACCTCCGCCGTCAAAGTCATCCTGATGGGAGAAAACGGCGATGTGCTCGATTCCCAGTCAGAATCTTATGGCTTTGACTCGCCTCATCCACTCTGGCGCGAACAGGATCCGGAGATCTGGTGGAACGGCTCTCGCGCCGCCATTGCCAAAATACGCGCCCGACAATCCTATGCCTGGAGTGCGGTCGCAGCGATCGGGCTTTCCGGCCAAATGCATGGCGCTGTTTGCCTCGATGAAAAGAACCAACCCGTGCGCCCTGCCATTTTGTGGAACGACGGACGGGCTTTTAAAGAGTGTGACACCCTCAACCAACAGCTTCCGCAGTTGGGAGAAAGCTCTGGCGTGCCAGCCATGCCGGGATTCACCGCGCCGAAATTGCTGTGGTTAAAGCAGTTCGAACCAGAGACTTTCAACAAAATCCACAAAGTGGTTCTGCCGAAAGATTACGTGCGCCTGAAGCTCACGGGGGAACTCTGCACCGATGTAAGCGATGCAGCTGGCACACTGTGGCTAAACGAACAGATCAGAAATTGGGATGAGAACGTCCTCAACGCCAGCGGCATTTCGACAGCGCACATGCCAAAACTCATCGAAGGCAACGACATCAGCGGCACGTTAACCGCAGAAACCTCGCTCGAGATTGGGCTTCCTGTCGACACGCCTGTGTGTGGCGGTGGCGGCGATGCCGCCGTTGGAGGCGTGGGCATTGGTGCCATCAATGAGGGCGATGCCTTTGTCTCGCTCGGGACCTCCGGGCAAATCTTCGTCGCCAAAGAGCGCTATGTCGCCAACCCTCAAAAACTGGTCCATGCCTTTGCCCACGCGATCCCAGATCGCTGGTATCAAATGGCCTGCCTGCTCAATGGCGCCAGTCCGCTAGCGTGGTTTTCAACCATTAGCGGCCAGCCAGTTCCCACACTGCTAAAAGAAGCCGAACAACATGGTACGGGTAACGGCTCAGAGATGTTCCTTCCTTACCTCAGTGGCGAGCGCACACCACATAACAACCCCTTTGCGACAGGCAGCTTTCAGGGCATCACCTCCACCACAGAACGGCACCATATGACACAAGCCATTCTTGAAGGCATCGCCTACAGCTTGCGGGATTGTTTACTCGCACTGTCTGACAATGGACTGCCATTTCATGCATTGGGTGCCATTGGCGGTGGTGCGCGCAGCCAATACTGGCTGCAAATGGTAGCGGATGTGCTTGAAGTGCCGATTAACCAATATGTTGGCGGCGAGACCGGCCCTGCGCTCGGCGCAGCAAGGTTAGCGATGCTTTCAGTAAAAGCGGGTACGCTTGAAGAGGTCTGCACCACACCTGTTGTCTCGGCAACGTTCCAACCCAACGCAAGCCGTCAGGCGTATCATCGGGAAAACCATCAACGATTTATTCACTATTACCAGCAGCTTGAGCCAACCATGGGCCCACGCGATAAGAATTAGGTGAGCTATGTCTGCAGCCAAGGATCCCGTTTGGGAGTTTATACAAATCGACGAGCAATCCATCTTCTACAAAGAACATGGCGTGCCCGCATCCTGTATTCATTGGCATGTTCATGAGCAGTATGAACTGCATCTGATTGTGAAAACTAACGGTAAGGCCATGATTGGCAACTATCTTGGCCCCTTTTCTCCCGGTCAACTGACTCTGGTTGGCCCATGGCTTCCACACAACTGGGAGAGCAATCTGGCACCCGGTGAAAGCCATCAGCTACGCGATATGGTGATTGTGTTCGAACCGGACCTGTTTGATAAAGCAACCAAGTCATTTCCAGAGCTGGCGCAGCTTGCTCCTGTGTTAGAACAAGCCAAAATGGGATTGGAATTTCTCAACGTACCCTTTGAAAAAGCCGTCGAGTTTTTTGTGAAGGTCAGGGAAAGTTCGGGCGTCACCCGTCTGGTGAATTTTCTCGCGTTTCTGGATTACCTGAGCCAGCGAAATACCCGCATTCTCTCAAGCCTGCCCGCGTCTGAAGTGAAAGATGCCGGCACACTGCAAACCCGCATCAATGATGTTGTCGACTATGTGATGGCGAACTACCAGCAACCTATCCGCCTGAAAACCATGGCTGACAGACTGGGAATGACAGAGTCTTACTTCTCGCGCTTTTTCCATCAATCTTCCGGCCACCGCTTCACCGACTTTGTCAACCGGGTGCGGATCCAGCGCGCCTGCGTATTACTGAGTGATACCGACGACACCATAGCCGACATCAGCCAAACCGTGGGCTTCCATAATCTGGCGAATTTCAGCCGTCAGTTCCGACGCATTAAAGGCGTCAGCCCGCTGGCTTACCGCAAGAAACACGCCTCGCCGAACATACTGTAACGGCCACTATCAGGGATCGAAGCTCTGGACTTGCCCAGACTTCGGCACCTGTGCCTGTTCCAGCAAATCTTTATCGAGAAACTCTGTGAGGGCGAAACTGGCCTTGCAGTAGCTCTGGCTTTCCGCGAACACATCACGGGCATAATCAATGCTTTCTTCCGCCAGACGGCGTTCTTCAGGAGAGTTTTCGCTGTCGCTGAACGCGATTTGCTGTGCGAGCAACTGGGTACGAAGGTTGTTACGGCAGATAGGCTCACTGACATTCACCTGCTGGCGTTCAAACGTGCTTTCCGCACTGTTAACGTCATCAGCATCGAGAAGTTCAGCGGAGTAGGCTGTTGATGCGAAAAGTAAAAGCGCAAACGCGGCAATCGCGCGGGAGAAAAATCGCAGTGGCAACATCTTTCTCATCATTCAATTAACGTGTGGCGAGATTATTCCATAAGTGAGAATGATTGTTGAGGTGCATCGCCAATTTTTGAACCGGGATAATGTAACGAAATGCTGACCCAATCCTCTTAAATTCCAACTATCTGATTTCTTTGAACAATATCTCATCAGTCACGCGATAACTGCGAGTTTAGTCGTGCCTTCACTTATGCACTTTGTGGTACATTCCGCCGGATAAATTAGACAGAGATGGCGTGTTGTTTGCCGAGAAGAAAAGGGCGGTAGCTTGGGGCTGGGTGAGCCAAGATATCAACGATTTTTTATGAGTAAAACCGCCGCTGGAAGCAGATAGTAAAAAATTAAACGTTTTTAGTCTGGGACGCCCGATTTTGACATAGCGGAAAGAAGCATAAGGTCTTAACACACTAATTTATAGGGAGTCTATGGCGGATGTGTCTAGGTCTACACGAACTAATCGAGCGTCCCGCTTTTGGACTAAACGGGCTTTATGCCCGCTAATGACTTGTTAACTAGTTTTTGCAAGGGATTAATATGAGTCGAAATAGTCAGCAAAAAAGAGCAAAAAAGAAAGCTTTAAAAAACAAAGTTGAAAATCAAAAGGCTGAGAAGTTAAGAGTAAAAATGAATACAATTTCAACCATTTACCTTGACGAGTCAGGAAACACTGGATCAAATCTATTAGATAAAGACCAACCAGTATTCTCATTAGCTAGTTGTAATTTCACTGAAAAAGAAGCTCAAATACTAAGTAACCTAGTTGGAAGTCAATCTGATCATGAAATTCATTTCAAAAGATTAAAAAGAAGAAAGCCGGGACAAGACGGTATCATTCGCCTTATGAAGCATGCATTGGTCAACCCAGATAACATTAAAGTAAATATATTCCACAAACGATTTATGATTACTTCAAAAATTGTTGATACGTTAATTGAGCATATGCTTCATATGCGCGGTGAAGATTTATACATTAACGGTAGGAATATCGCACTATCGAATATGCTTTTTTACTGCTTAGAATCATTCTGCGAAGAAGAAAAAGTTACTGAAATGTATCGTAAATTTATTGAAATGATTAAGGAAAAAACACCTTATAGTATTTCATCATTTTATTCTATCGTCGGAGAAGTAAAAGAGTCGTCGACACATGAAAGCTTTAAGTCATCAATTGACCAAATATTGGAAACTAAAGATTATATAGATGATGCTTTATCTAATATTGATAAGTCTTCTTTAGACCCATCAATACCAGCTCTTTTTGCACAGTGCGTACAATGGGGTCAGTCATCCCCTAGAGGATTCCATTTAATCCACGATGATTCACATGCTGTAGAACAACAGAAACTATTATTTGCACAATTTATGGATTGGACGCAAGAGACTGTAGAATATGGTTATGATCGCCGAAAGTTTGGCTTACCTTTGAAAGGTAAGTCATTAAAATTTGAAAGCTCTCATGACCACCTTCAACTACAAATAGCTGACATCATCACAAGCTCTTTTACTCATTGGGCTGCAGGTGTTTTAAAAGGCGAAACCGAAGAATATCTATTTGTTGAACTTAATAAATTAAATCTTGATCGATTTATTGGGAATAATAAAATTTGGCCAACACCAGATGTTGATCCAAAAGACTTAGGAACTGTTCATGACGGTGGTTTAAATGCTGCTAACCATATTCCTATTTATCTAGCTAAAGCCACGCCAAATCCTGAGGTAGCAACCAGTTAACAAGTTGCTCAAACGGACAAAAAACAGCTGGCTATTGCTCGTTCCTCGCTAATTTTAGCCAGCTATTTTATTGCCGATTAGCAAGACGTTAAGCTTCAATCGATAATTTTAGGAGTTGTAATGAAAATATATTTCTCGGATTTCTTTGACGTTAGTGAAGAATCGATTGAAAGCTATGGCGCTTTCAATCCTTCATTAATCAATGATATGCCTCTGTTTGTCGATCCGTTCCTATTATTCAATAGCGAAAAAAAACAGTATCAAGATTTACACAGCGATATGATTCAATACCTCGCTTTTCTTCGAGAGGTTTCAAAGGACGACGGAATCAATAAAGGGTTATTGAAAAGTTGGTTCATGTTCCCAGAGGTGAAGCAAAATTGGTTTGGGTACAGTACAGTAGGGAATGGAGGCAGTGGGCTAGGAGCAAAATTTGCTAAGGCGCTAAATGAAAATCTACATACTGTGTTTACGAACTTTGGTTCTGAAGAAATTACCACGAGCAGTCATCTTGAAAAACTATGCCTTATTAGAGATGGTGTTGGTAGGGATAACATCAGTGACTTTACGACAAACTTGATAAAATCGTTTTTACTTGAATATACACAAGAGTTCGCAAAGAAATATATCAATAAGGACTTCAGGCAAGTTCACCTTGTTGAAAAGGTTTATTTTAATTATCAAACCAGAACTTGGGTTAATAAGGAATTTGATCTACCAACCATTGATGGTGACTTTGTGCTGTTAACTCCGAAAGACATTCTCACCAAAGATGAAACATGGATTAACAAGGCTGATATGGTCGCTAACTTCAGCGGCATTGCTAACGCAATACCAAATGACCAGCTAAGAGCGCAGTTAAATGACTACCTAGCGCGTAACCTTCCTGTCGATCCTAACAAAAAAGACTACGACAAGGCCATTGCATCCACAATCCTTAAATATCCTGAATACATTGACTATTTTATTAAGTTTAAAGAAGACTCCGGTGAAGAAGCTAAAGATATTAGTAAGTTAAAAGTTAAAGAAACCGAAGTTATGTTTATTGAGCGAGTTAAGTCTTTGGCTGAAAAGCTCAAAGAAACTGAGTTTTACGAAAATAAGCCAAACACGTTTGACGAAACTCTTCAACGTATAAAATTCATGAAGCAAGTCATTGAAAACAATGACGGCTATAAGATCTTCCACATCAAAGGACAACCTGTTAAGCGAGAATCAGATCTACAACTTTTATTCCGTTTAACTTGGTTTGCATCAGTTTCTGACGTAAACGCTGAAGTTAATAATGGTAGAGGTCCTGTTGACTATAAGATTTCGCGAGGTAATCGAGATAAAACTCTAGTAGAGTTCAAATTAGCCAGTAATAGCAAATTGAAACAGAATCTCAAGAATCAAGTGCAAGTCTATGAGGCAGCGAATCAGACCAAGAAGTCGATAAAAGTTATTCTATATTTTAACGATACAGAGTTAGCTAAGTTGATCAAAGTCTTCAAAGAGTTAGAGTTAACAGAGGGTGATACGTTAGTAACTATCGATGCCCGTCCAAATAAAGATTCCGCTTCCAACGTAAAATAGACAACTACAGGGACAGACACTTTAGTGGTTATGAAGGTGTCTGTCTTTCGTAAGAAAAAAGAGACCTAACTTAATATAAGTTGCTTCGCCAAATCATTATAAACAAGGATAGTTATGGAAGATGTTATTGAGCGTGCCATTGCGCTTAGAAGAGTTGAAAAGCACGAGGAGTCGCGGGCGCTGCTGTCAGATTTGCTAAGAGACCCTGAGCTCAAACCACAGGCTCACCTCAATATAGCGTGGTCTTTTGATAGTGAAGGGAAAGAAAAGGAGGCGATTCCGCATTACAAGGAATGCCTGAAAGGGCACCTATCAAAAGAAGATCGCTTTAATGCATTGCTGGGGCTTGCCAGCACGTTGAGATGTTTAGGGCATTTTGAAGAAGCATTACCCTATTTCCAGACTCTTAGCGATGAATACCCAGATTCTGAGGCAGTTAAACCCTTCTTTGCTATGTGTCTCTATAACTGCGGACACCCCAAGAAAGCAGTTGAAATGCTTTTGTCTACTTTGCTTTCTACAACAAACTCCGATGAGTTACTGGCTTACTCAGCAGCACTTTCCCTCTACTCAGAAGACATTGAGAGGACCTGGTAGTCAGTCATCATCGGTTTTTTAATCGCTCAACACCGTCATTTATACAACACCAATACGGTGGTAGATGATGTGATAATGCGTTTAGAGACATACAATAACAAAGATGCTGCTCCGCTCCATCACGACCAGCTTTAACGTTAATCATCATCAAGGGGAACAAAGTTGTGATCGAAACAAACCGGCTCATTTTGCGGGATTGGAAAGAAGAAGACTTTGCGCCTTTTGCTCAGTTAAATGCTGACCCAGAAGTGATGCGGTACTTCCCTTCCACCCTTTCCCTAGAAGAAAGTAATGAACAGGCGATGCGTATTCAATCGCTGATTACTGAGAGAGGCTGGGGTTTTTGGGCCGTTGAACTGAAAGCCACGGGGCAATTTATCGGTTTTGTTGGGCTTCACAGTCAAGATGAACGGAGCGGTATTCCTTGCGCGCCCTTTGTGGAGATTGGCTGGCGATTATCTTCTGAATATTGGGGAAAAGGTTATGCCCCAGAAGCTGCACTTGGCGCGTTGGAGTTTGCTTTTTGTAAGCTGGGTTCCCCTTCGGTGTACGCATTTACCGCACTACCCAACAAGCCTTCACAACGTGTTATGTCCAAGCTGGGTATGGAAAACGTTAACCAGAACTTTGACCATCCTAAACTCCCAAAAGGGCATGATTTAGAAAGGCATTGTCTTTATAAGATCTCACGAGAGCAATGGTTTCAGAAGTCTAAATAGCCCGGTTAAACATTCGCTTTCAGTACCCGAAATATCTTCCCACTCAGCGCAACAAATCCTTGCCACAATGAGCCTGTGGGTAAAGGGTGAGAAGCGACTCACGGTTTTGTGCTTCGAGTCCTTCAAGTCATCAGTTGAACATCTGTTTTACATCTCAATTGGGGCGACGTTCTGTATTCTTATGGTAATAATTCTCAATCGCTTTTGTCATGCTATGCCTTTGGTTTTTGCCGTGGCGTCAGCAGAGCAATACGCATTAGGCTGCTAGGCCACTTTGATGGGTACCCACCAGTCAAAGCATGTCAGGAGAAGATAGATGTACTTTTGGAATATTGAAGCGCTAAAAAGCAACATCAAGCAAGGCGGTTTCTCGGAGAAAGATCGCTTTCGCTATGTTTTGATATATATCGTGCTGGGTTTGCTTAGCATGTCGTTTGGTGCCTACTTCCCTTTGGAAAACCCTAACCTTTGGGACAAAATTGACGACGTCGGTTTGCTTGTCATTACGATTGTAGGAACCTTTTTCGCTTATAAAGCCAATGGCGGAGACAAAGGTACAGACTTTCTTGGGCGCTATTTCAGTATCAATTTTGTCGTGACGCTGAGGTTATTGCCTTGGTTGATACCGATGCTGGTTGTCTTAGGGGTTTACTATTTCTATGTGTTTCCTTTAGAGGAAGACATCGTCACGACTCCCTTTGAAGTGATACTTTTTCAAGTTTGGTTTGCGTTTCTTTACTTCCGTATGTGTAAGCATATCGGTGATCTTAAAGAGGCAGGCTGAAACAGCGGATCGGGACAGACGCTATGAGAAAGGTCATGCCTATTTGCCTTAAAGGTTAATGGCTCCTCTTCAAAACAGTGTCTTTCCCGTTTAATTTCATTCTCTACCCCTCAAACTCTTCCATCTCAATCAAGAGCAACGTGATCTTTCTTTCGAGATCAACATCATAACTATTGATGCCTTGCATGCCTTTTGCTTCTATTTCGAGCTCTCTGACAATATCCATGACTTTTCCTCTCGTGCTGAAAGCTGTGTCCTTCTTTTTCACAAAGAATGGGATATGCGCTACAACTGCTTATCCCGAGTAGAATAAATTTTTAATTCATTTAGCCATTTATGCATACTTAGTCTGATATTTTACAATCTAGTCTATTTTCTCATAGCAAGTAGACTAAACTAGACTTTCTTTGTTTAGCGTTGAATTTTAGATTATATTTTTTGAGGAATTGTGTTGAAGTATTTAGTAATAGGATTATCTCTAATAACTTTATTTGGGTGCGAATTCCAATACGAATTTCAAAATACAAGTCGGCACACTGTGACAATAATTGACCCTAAAAGCATTGATGTTATATGCGCAATGGCTGCTATAGATAATGACTTGGGGTTTCATGATATAAAAAATGTCGGCAACGAGATAACGATGAAATATGAAAATATTGACGTGGCAGTTACTGTTGAAGAAAGTAAGTTTACTATTGTTTCCTCCAGCGATCCAATTATTCAATTTAAAATTGATGACACTCTTTCAGAAAAGATCAGTGATTTAGTTAAGAATAGTTCCGAAATCATTCATGTGGCATTAAAAGAACATTGTGTGATTTAAAGATAAGATTTGAATTTATAGGGTAGTCACTTACAATAGGATTAGCTAAAATAGCGGCAAACAAAGACATCAGCCAAACTTATATCCGATGCTAAGAGCAAAGCAGATTTGACTGATGTCTATCTACCCCTCAAACTCTTCCATCTCAATCAAGAGCAACGTGATCTTTCTTTTAAGATCAACATCATAACTATCAATGCCTTGCATGCCTTTTGCTTCTATTTCGAGCTTTCTGGCAATATCCACGACTTTTTGTGTCACATTGAAAACCTTATTTGGGCTGCTGATCCGCAATTCACAAGCATTAACTCGGCATTCCGCTTTGTCTAACTGGGCGTCTTGGGAAACCACGTAAAGATCAAAGTAGTCCTGAAAGCTTTGGGCAATATGAGCATGTTCATCGGTCTTTTCTTGCTTGGCGAACTCTGCATGCCTCTCTCGGAAGCGATTGAATACCTTATTGGACTCTGACGGCATGAGAAGCCGCTCGTAAGGGTCGTCACTTTCTTGGGCTTCGACATCAGCTTCTGGGAAATTGGCATATGCGTCAGAGGTTTCATCTCCTATGCCATTTTCTTCAACGTTGTCATTGGCAGACACATGGTCATCCGTTACTGGTTGCACGGAGGTGGGTTTAGCCGCAGATAAAGGTTCAGCATTGGGGAGTATGTCCGCAACGGGGTTGAGCAATTCGCTTGGCGCCAAAGGTGTAACGGCTGGAGTTCTGGTTGGCAATTGTTGGCCGAGGTCTTTGTGGACTTCAGCCGTTTGAATCTGAGCGCGGGTGGCGTGATAGGTGATCAAAGACCCGCCACTTGCCCCGATAACCACACCCAACAATAGGACAAGAAACCCGTTCGCTCTGTTTTTCATCTCTCAACTCAGTATCAAACCACTCCACCCGTGGCGTCCAAAATACTGCCTGTTGTGTAAGACGCTTCTTCAGAAAGTAAAAAGCATATAGCTCTCGCAACTTCTTCCGGTTCTCCGCCACGTTGCATAGGGATGCGCGGCGCAAGTCTCGCGACGCGGCCTGGCTCTCCCCCGTCGGCATGAATATCGGTGTGAATGAGACCCGGTCTGACGCCGTTTACCCGAATGCCTTCCGCAGCCACTTCTTTGGCAAGCCCAATGGTTAAGGTATCTACCGCACCTTTGCTGGCAGCATAGTCAACATATTCGCCTGGTGAGCCAGTACGTGATGCGCCAGAGGAAACGTTAACAATCGCGCCGCCCTTTCCGCCACGTTCGGTACTCATGCGTTTTACCGCTTCGCGGGCGCAGAGAAAACTGCCGGTGACGTTGGCTGCCAGCACTTTATTGATACGCTCTGCGGTTAGCTCCACCAGCTTGCTTTGGGTGAAAAGGATACCCGCATTGTTCACCAATCCCGTCAGCGGCATTGTATTGGCATCTATCTCGGCAAAGAGCGTGGCAACGCCCTCTTCTGTCGAAATGTCTGCTTTTACCGCAAAGGCGCTGCCGCCGTTTTCTTCAATCTCATTGACTACTTGGTCTGCGGAATCAGCGCGGGAGTGATAATTCACGCACACGGTATAGCCCTGCGCTGCCAGCAGTTTTGCGGTGGCAGCCCCAATGCCGCGGCTCGCGCCTGTCACCAATGCAATTTCGTTTTTCTTTATCACGGCTTACTTCTTCCCTGCATTTGGATAGTCAATGTCTTCGATGTCCACAACCTGCCACGGTCGGTTTTTGTTTCTGAAGATACGTTTGTGCTGCTTGGGGTAATCCGCTTCATCGTGGTCAAGGCGCTGACCCACCACAATGCAACGAAGGGTTTCGTCGCCTGTGTTGGTCATGATGTGTGGTAACCCGCCTGCAGGGTAGCCAATGAAATCACCCTCACCCACCTCGAAGTCTTCATCATCAATCGTGACAGTCGCAGTGCCGGAAAGGATGTAGACGCACTCATCTTCAAAGTAGTGAACATGATATTCGGTTGATTCATACCCCGGCTCAATCTCGACGATGTGGAAGCCCAAACCGGTCAGGCCAGCCAGATCACCTAGTGATTTATTGGTGCGAACCGCATTGGGGTTGAGGAAGTGGGTTTTGGTGAGCCCTTCCATGGATTCGATATCTTGCCTTTTGACGATGTACTGACTCATTGCTTTCTCCTTTTTTCACCACCATGCACTGCCCAACAGCAGGTGTAATGGTTACAGAGGGAGAATTGGGATCTTTGTCGCGCAGCGAAGGGAAGAAACCCGCTCAAGGTTCAGCGGGTTATCTGGGTTAGCGTGCTTTCGGTTAGTGAAAGCTGGGAATGAAGTCTTCGTCTAAATCTAGCCTTTCACCGTTGAGCGAGACGGGGTTCATTACGTCGTCAATTCGCGGGTCAGACAGCATCCGCTCCATGCCTTCATCTCTCGCCTCTCTCGAAGGCCAGATGATCCAGGAAAACAGCACCACCGACGGGCAATTTTCGTAGCCGGATGACGCCATTTTTCGTGAAGATTCCTGCTCATTACAGTGGACCACATTGAGTGCACCATACGCGCGCATCAAGGGGATCGCGTCCTGAACCAGACGCTTGTAGGCTTCTTTATTGGCAACAGGCAACGCTGTCACCAGTCCATCAACATATAGCATGATCTACTACCTCCGCCGATTCAGTTCCACTCCTATAGCGACCCTGCAAACGGCTTTATGATCAAGCCACTGACTTCTATATTATTGAAATTATGGTTTATTTGGTGAGCACTGAGGGAGTACCCAGCGCTTTACCATCACTATTCCTTGTTACGCGAATAGTACCTTTTGGGACTTGTCAGTGGATGACTCAGAAAGGAGACATGCAAAAAGTTTCTTATTTGTATTTGATATTGGGAGGAAAATTTTTTTTATCTTTGTCGTCAGCAAATCGAACGAAAATGATCAATCAGACCGACGATTTCGTCACCCATCTCACCAAACTCTTCAGCGGAAAGATCGCGATCCAAAAAGTCGTTGTAGCCACGAAGTTGGGATTTATCGAACGTTTCCAAATTACGGAACCCCATCGACCAGTCAGGAAATGCCCGCTTTTTGATTTCGGAGCGATCAAGGACAACCACTCTGTTGTGACGATCGTCCTGCTCAATCTTTTGATAGAGCTTGTCGACGTTGTGCTCTTCGCCTTCCAATACCTGAAAGAAGTTGCCTTTCGCGTAAAGTAAAAGGCCACTGACAGCGAGTTGTCCGTTGTTTTGACGAGACTTGCCAAGCAGTTGCATTAACTTACTTTCCGTAAATTCCACGGTCGCCGAGCTGGCATAGATCAATCGAATCATCCTTCCCCCGCGTTGCTTGTAAGCAATGGATTATCAACTCACTATAGTTGTTCTTCGCAGCAGTTGGGGGACACGTAAGCCTATGAATATACCGAACAACATACTCAAAACAGCAGCGAAACCGGATAAGGAGAAGGCAGGCAGGGACAAGAGCAATTGGCTGTCGTTTCCGCCTCCAGCGAGAGAAGCACCAATGCCCATCAAGATACCCGCAAACAGATGCCGCCAATACATAGAGAAAGGTTGGAGGTTGAGTTTGAAGGATCGCGTAATAAGCGCCGCAGTGGCCATGCCTGCCACCAAAGCAAAAAGCAGCAGGGAACGTTCAAGAGAGGGCATTCGCTCATCGGTTTCTTCCCAAACGGAAAGACTCAAATCTGAAAGATACCCGCTGGGTGTCCATTTGGGTTCGTAGAGAAACGTCAGGCTGCCCATCAGTCCAATCGCCAACATGCTAAGCCAGAGCCGTGTATCCCATCTTTTGATCAGAAGAATGCCAGCGCCAATTAACAAGGAAGCCACCAACAAGGCGGTAAAATGCCATTGCGGTAAGGCAGAGGAAAGCCTTGGGGGAAGAGTGTCAGCAACACTCGCCAGCAGAATCCAACCTATCAGCCAACCGGAAACGGTCGCAATCATCAGGGTGTCACCGCGTGACAATTTGCTGATGGTCGAAACACCGCAGCCCTGATTCATGGCGGCTCCGAAGCCAAACAGCACGCCACCGATCAGCGCCGTCCACTGTATGGCATAAACGCGAAAAGGCACTTCTATGGCCATCATGTCTGCAACCAACAAAGAGACCCAACCTAGTACGCCGCTGGTCAGAATAGCGATAAGAAACTGGGGGCGTTTATCTAACGCTTGATTGACCCCTTTCACCAGGCAAAGCCCCGTGGTCTGAGCGAGATAGCCGAGAACAAAAAGAAACAAGATGGCGGTGAGAAAGAAGGTCACGGACTGCTGAAACCTGAATAAATTTCTTGGTGGTAGCCTTGATTGTAGTGAATAGCAGGCGTGGGGTTTGGCTCAATGTTTAGATGAAAAACAAAGAACTAGGCCGTATTAAGTACGGTTAAAATGCGCTGTGTTCGGGGCCAAAGAAGCATCCATTAAGGAATGGAGGATTGAAACAGGTTCACCGGAATGTCGATATCTTTCCCTGTGTCCTGATAGATTTTGAATGCGGCACTGATGCGGTGACCACCGTCTTGCAACACGTAAGTCTTCCCGCAGGTACAGCGGATAAGTTGGATCGCTTCGTTAATGTCTGCGCCCTGCTTCAGTTCTTTCAAGATGGATTTGAACCGGGCATCTTCTCCCCGCACCCAGTTCAAATTCATGGCGACCAGCTTGCTGACTTTCATCAATTCCATTCGCATACTCCTTTCTACTGAGAGTATGCACCGAAGGAAGTGGGTTTTGCGTCTCAGCTTCAGTGCAAAGCACTATTCATTCGCCGCCAGCCATTTCCGTAACAGACCTGCCAACTGCTTTTGTTCATCGGCTGTCAGCGCTTCCAGAATATGTCGTTCGTTTTCGATGTGCTGCTCGACGACCTTGTCGATCAGTGCCTGTCCTTCTTCGGTCAGGGTGACCAAACAGCTTCTTCTATCGGTTTCGCTGGCTTGCCGAATCACAAGACCACGCTTCACCAAGCCATCGACACGCGTGCTCATGGCTCCGGATGAAAGCATCAGGGTTTGATAAAGGTCAGTCGGGGTAACAGGTTCGCCGGCGCGGCGGAGGGAAGCCAGAATATCGAATTCGATATTGCTGAGGTCATTTTGCTTAAATACGTCTTCCAGTTTCGGGGTGATGATTTGTTTCGCCCTTCCAAGTCGTCCAATCACGCCCATTGGTGAGCAGTCTAAGTCCGGTCTTTGCGTCGCCCATTGGGCAATGATGGTATCTACATGATCGGCTTTCATGGTGTCCTTCACTTCGGCACTCAATCTATCTTTTGAAAAAGATACTTGATCAAAAGAGACAATGCGAATATTTTATCTTTCATAAAAGATACTTTTTGAAAAACTTTGACCGGAGGCACATGTGGGCAATTACCTGTTAGCAGCATTGGTTCCTATTTTATGGGGAAGCACTTACGCTGCTGTCAGTCTCTTTTTGCACGATCTCTCGCCTTTTTGGGTGGCAGTTTGGCGTGCACTGCCTGCGGGTCTGTTGCTTCTTTTATTGAAGCCGGGGCGCCCTCCGCTACCTTGGTCAAAAATGACCTTGTTAAGCGTCTTTAATATTGCCGCTTTCTTCCCGCTGTTATTTATTGCGGCTTACCGTCTTCCGGGCTCTGTCGCCGGCACACTTGGCGCAACCTTACCGCTGCAATTAATGCTGATGCAGTGGTTGGTGGAAGGAAAACGCCCACAACTGAAAATGCTGTTGTTGGCGCTGGTTGGCTTCTCTGGGATTGTGATGATCCTGAACCCGAGCGCTAATATTGATCCTATCGGCGCGGCGGCGGCACTGGCTGCGACGGCGTTAGTGGCAAGAGCTTCCTTATGGCTGAAAGACTGGCCAGTCACGGATATTTTCCGCCTGACAGCTTGGCAGTTAACACTAGGCGGTCTATTACTGGTGCCGTTGGCATTCATTGTGGAAGGCGCACCGAAACCCATTACCACCCATGAATTGCCGGGGCTGGTTTGGGTCAGCTTGCTGAACAGCTCGTTCGCTTACTGGGCATTTTCACGGTCGATCAAAAAGATCGGCGCAGACAGCATGGCAATGATCAGCATGCTGAACCCTGTTGCTGCGGTCACCTTGGGTATTTTCCTGGTCGGTGAAGTATTGGGGCCGTACCAATGGCTTGGTATCGCCATGGTGATGATGAGTCTGGTGTTGATGGTGTACAGCAAGCAAAGAACGCAACGGAAACTGACGCTGAACCCCGCACATTAATCAAGTTTTCAAAGCCCCTGCAAAGGGGCTTTTTCGTCTGCACTTATTGTTAAGACAAAATACAGCCGAAAGCACAGAAAAGGTTGAAGCAAATCTAATATTTAAGCTCAAACAGATGCATATTCCATTTGAATCATTTCAGTTTATTCGTCCTACAAACACCACCTCCATAGATACATCCTTCGCCTTTTATCGCAACCAAAGTCATTCCCTCCTGATAGTTTCGGAACAACATACCTTTACGCTTTTCATCCCAGCTTGAACACCGCCCAAAGCCAATGCTAAATATCCTTTCACTCAAAGGATTGGAGGAAGACATCATGGACATTCGTATCGACGACCTAAACGGCCCGGAAATTAAAGGCCTCCTCCAGGAACACCTCAATAACATGCACGAAATCAGCCCGCCAGAAAGCGTGCATGCCCTTGACCTCAGTGCCTTGAAAGCCCCAGATGTGACTCTTTGGAGTGTGTGGATTGAAGGGGAACTGGCCGGTTGTGGCGCGCTGAAGAAAATTGGCCCGTCGCACGGTGAAATCAAATCTATGCGCACGTCACAAAAACACCTGAGAAAGGGTGTAGCTGCGAACTTGCTCGCACATATTCTCCAAGAATCACGCAGGCGTCAGTACACGCGTCTAAGTTTAGAGACAGGTACTGAACCAGAATTTCAGCCAGCGCATCGTCTTTATGAGCGTTTCGGCTTCGAAGCTTGCTCGCCATTCGGGGAATATATTGAAGATCCAAACAGCGTCTTTTATACCCGAACACTGCAACAGTTCAGTCCTGCCTAACGTTAAGGACAACGTAGATTCAGGGTTATGCATAAAAGAATAGAAATTATTGATTACCATCCGCGCTACACAGAACAAACCATTTCCATGTGGCGCAGTAGCAAAGAACGAGCCTTGGGTATTCCCGAGGCTCACGATTTTGAAGCACATCGTTACTACCTCAACCGTATTCTCACGGCGACGAACCGCATCTATCTTGCTTTAGAAAGACGCTCCGAACGTGTACTGGGCCTGATTGCGTTTGATGAGAACGTGATTACCCAGCTTTACGTCGATTGTGAGTATCAGCATCAAGGCATAGGCAGCGCCTTGGTCGAGTTAGCCAAAGAAACCACCAGCGATAATCTTCAGCTTTATACCTTTGAAATGAATGAGGTAGCACGACGATTTTGGCGCAAGCATGGTTTTGTTGAAAAGCAAATCGGCCAACATGACAATGAAGAAGGTCTGGTAGATGTGCTTTGCGAGTGGATCCGTGGAGACGACTTTCCCACCCTTCAATACGCGGCGATGTAACCCCACTTCCTCCCGTTTTTCATCACATCAATCAATCAGATTTACACCACGAATTTGTGCAATGGTAATCGGGTGGTTTCTCACCACAACCACCTGATATTCCATAAAATTCACATCCAGCATCCATCAATATCTTTCATCGTCACAAGCAATAAATTGACTTGTCGCTAGCTTCGCAAAGCTGTAACTTGCGCGCTCTTTGGTGCGGTGCCGAGTAAGTGGATGAAATGAGCGCCGCCGGAGCCTGGTACGCTGAGCAGTCGCCCTGTCTGGGCATTCAGCGATAACGATAGTCTTGATTATTCAATCAGTTCTTACAAATGTGAGCGGCATGTTCCCGCCGAGCTACTATCGTTTACTTGAGTTAGTGTCAACGACTGATGCGCTCACTCCATCCGTTCGAAAATCACTACCTGGGGCATTGACAGCGATGACTGACAAAAACACAGCTCGACCAGCAGTCGAGGACAATAACCAAGCTTTATCAAATGACCGATTGCTTGTTGGCTGGCGTGAATGGGTTGCCTTACCAGATCTGGGTATCACTGCGATCAAAGCGAAAGTGGACACTGGCGCACGAACTTCGTGTTTGCACACTTTCGGCATTACCGAATATGAAAAAGATGGCGAGAAATGGGTGAAGTTTATGATCCACCCAATTCAAGACGACAACATGACCGAAAAAGAGTGTCACGCAAAAGTGAAAGACATGCGCAAAGTACGCGACTCTGGCGGTCATGAGACCTTGCGTTATGTCATCGAAACAACACTGGTGGTTGGTAACTTGTCATACCCTATCGAAATGACACTGACCAAACGCGACACCATGGTATTTAGAATGTTGCTGGGTCGTACCGCAATGGAAAATCGACTGTTGGTCGATCCGGTTAAATCTTTCCTCGTTCAGGCGCAACAAGGTTAATTATATGAAAATTGGAATTCTCTCTCGTAACGAAAATCTTTATTCCACTCGCCGCCTGATCGAGGCGTGTGAGCAACGCGGCCACGAATATAAAATTATTGACGCGCTGCGTTGTTACATGAACATCAACTCTACCCAGCCTTCTATCCATTTGATGGGTGAAGATCTGGTGGGTTTTGATGCCATTATTCCGCGCATCGGTGCATCTGTGACCTTCTATGGCTGTGCAGTTTTGCGCCAGTTCGAGATGATGGGAATCTACACCCTGAACGATTCAGTGGCGATTTCCCGCTCACGTGACAAGCTGCGTTCACTCCAGCTGCTGTCTCGTAAGAATATTGGTATGCCTATCACAGGTTTTGCGAGCAAACCGGGCGATATTAAAGACCTTCTGAACATGGTGGGCGGTACCCCAGTGGTCATCAAACTGCTGGAAGGAACCCAAGGTATTGGTGTGGTTCTGGCAGAAACCCGTAAAGCGGCAGAGAGTGTTATCGAAGCCTTTATGGGCCTGAAAGCCAACATCATGGTTCAGGAGTACATCAAAGAAGCGGGCGGCGCGGATATTCGCTGTTTCGTTATCGGCGATAAAGTGATTGCAGCGATGAAACGTCAGGCACTGCCAGGCGAATTCCGCTCTAATCTGCACCGCGGCGGCAGCGCGTCTCTGGTACGCATTACCCCAACGGAACGTAAAACAGCGGTTGCTGCTGCGAAGGCGATGGGTCTTCACGTAGCAGGCGTTGATTTGCTGCGCTCTGAGCGCGGACCTCTGGTGATGGAGGTGAACTCTTCACCGGGTCTTGAAGGGATCGAGACTGCTACCGGTAAAGACGTAGCAGGCCTGATCATTGAACATATAGAGAAAATAGTCTCTTCTCCGAGGACAAGGACACGTGTCAAAAGCAAATAACAAAAATAATGCATTCGAAATTGGCGGGACGAGCATCCCGCCAGGTCAACGCGCAAGTGTTGAATTTGAAGTTGCTAAGCTTTACACACACTCTCCGCTATCTGTAACAGCGGAAGTTATTCATGGTAAGAAGCCCGGCCCTGTTTTGATGATAAACGCGGCTATTCATGGTGATGAGCTAAACGGCGTTGAAGTCGTTCGCCAGATTTTGGATCGTCTGAACCCTGCCACATTGAAAGGCACGGTGATTGCGATCCCTGTGGTGAACGTTTTCGGTTTCATTCATAAATCGCGTTACCTTCCAGACCGCCGTGACCTGAACCGCTGTTTCCCGGGTTCTGAGCGTGGTTCTATTGCCGGTCGTATGGCGTACCAGATCTTCGAACAAATCGTTCGTCGCTGTACTCATATTCTTGACCTGCACACGGCTGCGATTTATCGCACCAACCTGCCACAAATCCGTGCGAACCTTTCCAACGAAGAAACCTATGAAATGGCGTTGGCTTTCGGCACCCCTGTGGTTATCGATGCTGCACTGCGCGAAGGTTCTCTGCGTTCTGAAGCGGAAAAGATTGGTATTCCGGTACTGACTTATGAAGCCGGTGAAGCGCTGCGTTTCGAACCTTACGCCATTACTGCGGGTGTGAAAGGTGTGAAGCGCGTGATGCAGCACCTTGGCATGATCCGTAAGGCAAGCAAAAAGACCAATGTCGAGCCTGTGATTGCCCGTGCGACCCGTTGGGTGCGTGCAGAAGCGGACGGTATCTTGCGTTCACACGTGCTGCTTGGACAGCGCGTGAGCAAAGGTCAGTCTCTGGCTTCAATCAGTGCGCCTACCGGTAGCGAAGAAATTCAAATCTACGCACCACAAGGCGGAATTATCATTGGTCAGCAAACCCTGCCACTGGTAAACGAAGGTGATGCCATCTATCACATCGCTTTCTTTGAAGAGCCAGACAAACTGGTTGAGCAGCAAGTTGAAAACTACCTCGATGAAGTGGTTGACGACTCAAGCAACGAAATCAAATGGGGCATTGGCGTGCAATAAGCGCGACGATTCCCGACAAGAAAGGAGCGCTATGCGCTCCTTTCTTATTTATCTAAACAACTCCAATTTCAGCACGTTAAGACAATTCCATCCGTATTTTCCTTCCTTTGTCCGGTCAGTCCGTTCTTCGCCTTTTCGATGCTTTCCCAACCACGCAATTTTTACCTTGATTTAACAAAGTCCTTTCATTCTCATTTTTGATACCTGACTCAAAGTTAACCACTGGCTAAGATTTAATCGACATCAGAGGACTGACCAGAGGAAATTGAAATGAAGGGAATCGTTATAGCGATGTTGTTCACCATCACGTCGTTTTCAGTATTTGCTGGCTCCACCACATCAGGCACAACCACTACAGGTTACACCCAAACCAAATACCCTATTGTGCTCGTTCATGGCTTGTTCGGCTTTGACAGCATTGCGGGGATGGATTACTTCCACGCCATTCCACAAGCGCTGACCCGCAGTGGCGCGAAAGTGTTTGTGGCGCAGGTGTCGGCGACTAACAGTTCCGAAAAACGCGGTGAGCAGTTGCTGCGTCAGGTACGTTGGGTGAAAGCCGTGACAGGGGCAAGTAAGGTGAACCTGATTGGTCATAGCCATGGCAGTCCAACCGCTCGCTATGTGGCATCTGTTGCGCCACAGCACGTGGCTTCGGTCACCAGCGTCGGCGGTGTCAACAAGGGCTCTGAGTTCGCTGATGTTGTTCGCGGCACCTTCCCTCCCGGTTCTGCAGGCGAAGCGTTAGCAGTTACCGCTGCCCGCACCCTCTCTGGCTTAATCAGCCTGCTTTCAGGGGGTTCTAGCTTGCCGCAAGATCCGTTAGCTTCATTGCATTCGCTAACCACTAAAGGTTCTTTGGCGTTCAATGCCAAATACCCTGAAGGTGTGCCGACCAGCCGTTGTGGAGAGGGTTCTTACCGTGCAGCAAACGGTGTGTATTACTACTCCTGGTCTGGTACCAGCACTGTCACTAACGTGTTCGATATCAGTGATCCCGTCCTTTTCGCCACTGGCCTTTTCTTCTCAGAAGCTAACGATGGCCTTGTAGGACGATGCTCAACCCATCTCGGTAAAGTTATTCGCAGTAACTACCGAATGAATCATCTTGACGAAGTAAATCAACTGTTTGGCCTTCATCATCTTTTCGAAACCGACCCCGTTACCCTTTATCGTCAGCACGCCAATCGCCTTAAGCGTCAGGGGTTGTAAATAAGGAGACGTCTCATGCGTATCACGTTCACCAGCTATAAAATCGCAATTCTGATCATCGCCGGGATTTTGCTGTTCGCCGCGCTTTATCTTTTCTCCGGTTCAACGGAGCAAAACACGGTCGCGAGAGCACCTTCCCACGAAGGGACGGAGGTCGATATATCTTCTGATCGTGATACGTTTGAGTACTTTCTCTCTACCTTGGGCGAGCGCGATCTCGCCCAGATCACCACAGATTACGAAGCCTTCGCAGACACCCTCAGTTTCGGCGAGAAGCAGAAGGTTCTTTTTGAGAAATACCAAGCTTATCGCCAGTCACTGGTGGGAATATCAATGCCTGAAGGTTTATCCGGATTGAATTACCTGACATTCATTCATGAACAAACGCAGAAACTGCAGTCCGAACACTTTTCCGATGCCGAGCGCCAACGCATTTTCTATGAGGAAAACCTCGCCAGAGAAATGACCATTAAACGCATGCAGTTGGAAACCATGGGGCTCGACCGGGATACAATGAACGCACAGTGGCAGGCCGAGTTGGATCAACTGCCACCGGACATGAAAGAGAGTTACCAAAACGCGGCTTTACTGTGCGAAATGAATGCCCTATCAGCACTGGATGACAGCGAAAAGCATCAACAGTTGAATGAGTTAGTCGGGGAAGAAGCCGCACTCAGGTTGCAGGCCTTTGAACAAGAAGAGGCTGAGTTTAACAATCAATTCCAGCAATACCTGACTGAGCGCCAGAGCCTATTGGAAGAGAGTTATTTGTCTGACACAGAACGCGAGCAGGCACTCAGTGCGCTGAGAGAGTCCTATTTTTCCGATGAAGAGAGACGCCGTGCTGCCGCCTTAGAGCGTATTCACGACGACGAATCCAACGCTATTTAATCTGCCCGGGGCTCCTTATTCCGCGTGCGAGCCCCACTTCAGCACAGGCCATTGATATTCGCCCGCCTTTTTGAAGAGCTGACTGCAAGGATTCACCACGTACACTTCATCGGCAAACAGACACATCGGCAGATCATTAATTGAATCCGAATAGAAGCTGACGTGTTCGAAATCCTCGTCGAGCGTTGCTATCCATTGCGCCAGACGGTGAACCTTGCCTTCACGAAAGGAAGGAATGCCATCTGGTTTCGGTTGATATTGATCATTCTCCACCACCAAATCGACCCCCATCGATACATCCGCTCCCAGCACTTTCGCAATGGGATGCACAAGAAAACCGAGCGATGCTGAAATGATGGCAATGCACGCACCTTCTGCCCTCAAGGTTTCAAACCGTGCTTTGGCTTCGGGATAGATATGTTCCAACATCCGCTCTTGGACAAAGCGCGCTGCCAGCGCATCAACATCCGCGACGGAATAAGATACTAACGGCGACAGGCTATATGCTAAATACCCATCGAGCTCCAAAGTGCCTGCGAAGTAGGCGTCCATGTATTCTTCATCTTTTTTGAGAAAATCAGGATCGCTCACCATGCCAATATCAATCAGATATTGGTGCCAGCGGGACATGGAATCGCCTTCCACCAGTGTGTCGTCCAGATCAAACACAGCAAGATGTGCGGCCATGGTTATCTCCTTGATTTAATGGGCAATGAATGGCGTTGTGCTGAAAATCATCTTGGCACAATTTGATGACAATGGGGCTACCGAGTGCACGATTGTGAGAAGTGAGTGAGTTAAAACCCTAGGGGCTGTTGACCTTTGGTGGTGAAATTTTGTTCTAGCCCTAAGCGTTTTAGGCGCGGCGAGGTGTGTGCCGCCTAGTCATTCTAAGCAAATACACCTCAACAAAGCATAAAACGCTTAGGGCAGAACCCTTCGGGCAGCGTTTGTGGGGACTTTCTCCTGCGTTATCGGCTTCTTATGTAGGCTAGCTACACATCGAAGCCTCTGCCTTGCATAAAATCCCCACAAACTGCTGCAAAAATCATCACCAAAGGTCAACAGCCCCTAACGAAAGTAAGCTTCCTCGGCCATCAGCGAGACGCGTGGCCGAACTGATGTACCAAACCTACGTTGGAATGCCGCAACGGCTGACACGGACTCATCGACCACTTCCAATGCCACTATCTGATCAAACTCGTCCACATAGAGCCTGAGATTTCCAATGTATACGGCTCTATCATCAACGCGCACCAGATACTTCATCACTTCCGGTAAGGCCAAGGGCAAGTAAGTAAGTTCATCGACATCCCCCTTTGCGCGTTCAAGTTCCGTTACCTGCATAGTTTGCCTTGGCAACGCGAAATAGAAGGGCTGGCCCCAGTCAGCCAATATGCCAATGCTTTCTCCGTTGTTTCCCACATCGGCAGAAAGCCACAAAAGTACCCTTTCGTTCGCGAAAGGCTTAAAAGTATCAGTCTCTTGCTTAAGATCTTGCGCTATCACGGCAGGGATTATCGATATTTTCCCCACTATCATCACTTGATCATCTTTGATCTGAGAAAAATCCACCGGCGTATCTGATCTAGTGTTATTCGACGCGCAGCCAGAAAGCAGGAACAAGGGAAAAACCAGACATACCAAGCTTCGACGGAGCAAGGTCGCCGCCAGTTCAAGGCATTTGGGTTGAGGAATGTAATGTTCTAAAGCCATGGTTCAACCTTAGTACACGCACACTAAAACGCCGCCTAATTGGTGAGATGAAATTAATTTCTGGTACTTGCGGTCAATTACTCCACTAACGTGGACTTTCTCCATGTTGGTCGCTCAATAACCACGATAAGGTAACGATTATGCTTAACTGGGATTCTGTGATTACCACTGCCAAAAATGGCAACCCTGTTCCACCCCGCCGGGTTGAAAAATCAGAGGTGGAGTGGCAGGCCGAGCTAAGCCAAGAGCAGTTTTATGTGACCCGCAAACATGGCACCGAACGCCCTTTCAGCTCTGAAATGTGCGGCCTGTTTGAACCGGGCATTTACACCTGTGTGTGCTGCGGCGAACGGCTGTTCAACGCGAATGAGAAGTTTGACTCAGGCACAGGCTGGCCTTCTTTCACTGCACCACTCGAAGACAACGTGGTGGCCTACAACATGGATATTTCTCATGGTATGACGCGGGTCGAAGTCACCTGCAATGTGTGTGACGCGCACCTTGGGCATGTGTTCCCAGATGGACCACTTCCAACCCGTTTGCGTTACTGCATCAATGCCGTGGCTCTCGCTAAAGAGAAGTAAGAATATCGGCACAAATAACGAGGCGCCCTCACTTTGGTGGGCGCCCTTTTATTACCAGACAGACTAAGCAGCTTCTGCATAACTTCCCATACACAACCTCATCAAGTTCAAATAATTCCCTACTTTTCATGATGTTTTCGCACTAAAGCCACACTTTGCGAGCTTGAAGGTTCTTATAATGAAACAATTCAATTTGATAACCATTTCCTTGCAGGGAAAGCAATGCACACTTATTAGCACGTGGAGTAGTTGATTCATGACAAGAGGTTCATCGGCATGGTCAGCGATCGTCATATTCATTTTCTTTGTTGCCACCTTTACCGGCACAACGCCATTTAATCTTCATGATGCGAATATCGCCCAGGTGAGCATTGCCTCCGGAATTGGGATGATTGGCTGCCTCTATGGCGGCATTCGCACCCTCGTCGCGTTGATTGCAGCTTCCACATTGGCTTTTGGTCTGGCGATTTACCGCTGGGATCCGAGCGCGCCTCTCGCACCTGCGCTGATCACTGGCGCCATCACGCCCATGGCCTGTTACCTTTCAGCGCAAATCTGGGAAAGGCTGTTCATAGGTAGCGGCGTTCGGTTTGAAACGCTGAAACACTACGTACTGCAAGTGTGTATTCTGCCGGGCTTTCTCGTGGCACTCGTTACTGCATCCGATTCGCTGTACGGTGGTTACACGGGTGACGGCAACTACTTTTACGACCTTTACGAACTCACATCGACCTATGCCCTTGGCATTCTGCTGGTCGCACCTTTCTATCAACTCTGGCGACTCGAAAGGAAGCCTTTGCAGCAATTTACGCGAAACGCTTTGCTGGCAATCATCTCCTATCTGGGGTTAACCGTTCTTGCTTTTGTTGGCAGCGCACCGGGACTGATATTCGTTGCTCCTGTCATCCCCGTTATATTGGCCTTTAAAGGGGAAGAACTGGCGTCGTTAGCTGCCCTTTTTGGTATGGGCATCATCGTCACCACCATTGCCCCCTACAATCTCGGCCCCTTTGATTTGCCTGACAAGGTGGAAGGCCATGCTTCGTTGATGACCTATGTACTAATGAGTGTGATCATGCCGTTAGCTATTGGCCTTCACGTTCGCCGATTGAATGTGGTTTCACGTTCGCGGGATAAATGGCAAACCAAAGCCAATACTGACCAACTGACCGGACTTCCAAACCGCTATGCGTTTTTCCCTGAACTTGCGAAACAGTTTGAAGATGCTGCCCAGAATCAGGGAAAATTGGTGGTCGCCATGATCGATGTTGATCATTTCAAAGTAGTGAATGACACCTATGGGCATGCGGTGGGTGATGTGGTGTTAATGGAAATCGCCTTACTAATGCAAGAAGAAATGCGCGATTCAGATTTGGTTGCGCGGATTGGTGGAGAAGAGTTTGCCATCCTGTTTCCCGGCAGCAATGAAGAGCAGGCACTCAAGGCGCTCGAACGTTTACGTCTGCGCTGCGAAAACCACATTTTCCGCTATCAGGAGTTTGAACTGAGTGTCACCATCAGTATTGGTGCCGCCGTGTATCAGTCATCTGAATCAAAAGATGCCCTTCTGGGTCGCGCAGACGGCCTACTTTACCAAGCCAAGCATGGCGGAAGAAACCGGACTGAGATCGCGTAAGTAGGCATCAACTATCAGCAATGCCGCCGCGGGTCAGAAGATAAGGGTCCAGTAACGCTTCAAGTTTTTCGCGCGACAACTCAGTTTCTTCTTCTGCCACATCAATAATCGGACGGTTCTCCGCATACGCTTTCTTGGCAATCGCAGCCGCTTTGGCATAACCGATCACCGGGTTCAATGCCGTTACCAAAATCGGGTTTCTCGCCAATGCCGCTTCTACCTCATCTTCTCTGACTTTGAAGCTAGAAATCGCTTTAGTAGCAAGCATGGTTAAGCCATTTGAAAGCAGGTTGATGCTCTCTAACAGCTTATCGGCAACCAGCGGTAGCATGACGTTCAGCTCGAAATGCCCCGATTGCCCCGCCAAACCCAACGTTGTGTCATTCCCCATCACCTGTGCAGCCACCATAGCGGTTGACTCAGGAATGACTGGGTTTACTTTCCCCGGCATGATAGACGAACCAGGTTGCAAGCCTTCAAGCTCAATTTCTCCCAGCCCAGCCAAGGGGCCAGAGTTCATCCAGCGTAAGTCATTACTCACTTTCATCAACGCCACTGCCAGATTTCTCAGCTGGCCCGAAAGTGCCATGGTCGCATCCAGACTTCCCATGGCGTTAAAGGGGTGCGGATTGGCTTCAAACCGGATACCGGTAAGAGCAGACACTTCGGTCGCAAACAATGCGGCAAATTGCGGGTGTGCATTCACACCGGTCCCTACAGCTGTGCCTCCCTGAGCCAGTTTCTTCATCCCTTTCAGGCTGAATACAACGCCTTCGTAGCAGCCTTCGAATTGATGTCGCCAAGCTTCCAGTTCTTGTCCAAAGGTGACGGGCATGGCATCCATCAAATGGGTGCGACCTGTTTTGACGATATGCCCAATCTCATCTTCTTTCACGCTGATGGCATCCATCAATACCGAAATAGCCGGCAACAGGCGGCTTTCTACTTCAAGGACAGTGCTGATTTGAATAGCAGTCGGAATGGAATCATTGCTGCTTTGGCTCATGTTTACATGATCATTCGGCGACACCGCCATCCCACATTTAATGGCTGACAGTGTGGCGACTACTTCATTCATATTCATGTTGGAACTGGTACCTGAGCCAGTCTGGTACACGTCGACCGGAAAATGCTTCAGGTGATCACCCGCGATGACTTCATCACAACTCTCGGTTATTGCTTCGGCGATCTGCGGGTCAAGCAACCCCAGACTGCTGTTGATACTGGCAGCACAGTATTTCACCATCGCCAGTGCTTGGATAAATGGCACCGGCATGGTGCGTCCGCTAACGTTGAAATTATCCACTGCACGTTGAGTCTGCGCCTGATAGAGCGCATTCTGTGGCACATCGACTACACCCATACTGTCCCGCTCGGTGCGGGTAGCGTTGTTCTTCATCGCGTTATCCCTGCAGACTGGTTCTCAATACCACCATGACCCCTAACTTCCAGTATGACCCCAATACTGAAATTTACTGTCTCACTGGCGCATGGCACTTTCTTTCTGACATTGGAAAGCCCTGTGAAAGACACATTATTTCGCTTAACATACGCCGTAATCTCGACTCTAACGCAAGGCGTAAAAACATGAATGATGACGATATCCTGACCAGTGAGAATCTGATTGAGATCGTTGAAAACCAATTGGCTGACAACAACCCGAAGAAAGTGAAAGAAACGCTGATGCGTCTTCGCATGACGGGCTCAACGCAAGAGGAAGCGCTGGAGTACATCGCCTGCGCACTGATGGTTGAGATTTATGACGTGGCAAAAGGCGAAGGGGAATTCAATCTCAAGCGCTACGAAGAACACTTGGATATGCTGCCAGAAATGCCTTGGCAGGATGATTTAGAAGATTAAGTCTCCTAGAACGAACAAAAGCGCCCCAGGGCGCTATTTTGTATTCAAGCTCCAAACTTGATGCGATTAAACCTGCTCCATCGGCACTGACATCACGCTAAGATCGTTGAGCCAATAAAGTAGGAAGATGTGGCAAACCACCACCACTGCTGTCAGTAAAGCTCGCATCATGGTGTACCAGAAGGGATAAACCCCTTTGAACATCAGCACGACTTCCAAAATGAACAATATGGCGAACGAAACAATCAGCAGGTAAATGGAGTAAGGCATTGGCATCAGCAATGCACCGACCGCCACCAGTGAAAACACAATCCCTACCGTTAATCCGTTATTTGGCTTGTCTGGCCGTGCACCACTAATGGTCATGCCCCACACCGCACCAGAGAGAAACGCCAGAATCATTGCACTGTAACTGTTAAAGGCGTTCACTAAACTGTGCTGCCATGCATCTGGCCAGAGAGGGAGTAAGACACCGAAAGCAATAAACGGGATAAGTCCCAATGCACCGTATATCAACGCTGTTTTCTTCATAACTAGCTCGCTTTTTTATTCCTTATTTCTCGCTACGCAATCTGAGAAGTAAACCGATCAGTCCTGAAGTAAAGGATGCCCTTCGGGAAGCTGCTTATGGATCCAAAGCACCAGTTTATGCTTCATGTTTGGCCCATCTTCTTTGTCTGACGCGAGAGGCGTTAACACCTTATCTTCGACTAACAACCTGTAAATGCACTCAATTTTTATTTTATTCGACGTCCCCTCATCGAAGGTAGCGAAGCCACGTTTACGGGCGTATTGCTCACCAATCTGGAGCGCTTTTTTGAGCAACTGTGCCTCATGCTTAATTTTTTTCATGGTGTTACTCCGGCTGTTGTTTTCGCCAGCATAGCAGACGATAAGACGGAACAGTGTGACCATTACCGAGAGAAGCTCAAACACAACATGACTTATCAATACCCTAGCCGCAAAATAGTGTCTCTAACTACTCAAGATACAGATGAAATGGACGCTCGCTCTCAACACTACCTAAACGCATTCCTTGATACCCTTTCCCGGGAACAACGTGCCAACTACACCAGCTTTTCAGCAGACTATTTCTGCGCCGACGAATACAACGCCAATGCGTGTGCGGAACTGATTAAGAAAGGTGAAAAGCGCGCAAGTTGTAGTATGGAGCTTTGGTACAGTCAGGAAGGTGAAGAACGTCCACAAGTCGGCCACCTGCATGTTGTGACCGATTGGTATGGCAACCCACACTGCATTATCGAAATCACTGACGTTTCCGATTGCCCGTTTAATGAAGTCACCGCGGAATTTGCTGCTTCAGAAGGTGAAGGAGACAAAAGCTACACGTGGTGGCGGCAAGCCCATTGGAACTTCTTCAGCAAGGAATGCGAAGAACTGGGTATCGAAATGAAAGAGGATATGCTGTTGGTGTTAGAGAGGTTTGAGGTGGTTTACCCGCGCTGAGTAAACCACTTCATTTTCATATCCCAAACGACCTGAAGATAAAGGTATCAGCAGGGTTGGCAGTCGTTAAAGCCTTGAGTTTATTGGTACACCACTTGGTTACGCCCATTCCCCTTCGCTTCATACAGTCGGTCGTCGGCGATTTTGATTTGTTGATCAAGATTCCCCATCACATTTGATACGCCAATACTGATGGTCACCTGAATATTTTCCTGTTGGTGCGGTATTGGCGTTCTCTCAATGCGCTGACGCATTTTTTCCAAACTGGCGACAAAGTCCTCGAATTGACCATCTGCCTGTATGCAAAACTCCTCTCCGCCAAATCGCGCCACCACCTCATTCGGGAAATAGATTTTGAGGATGTTTGCGACCATGACAATCGTGGCATCGCCGACATCATGACCATAGTTATCGTTGACCTTCTTAAAGAAATCGATATCCAACATGGCGATGTTACGTATTCTCTCGTTGCAGCCAGACGCCTCCCCAAACAGAAACCTACGGTTCCACAACCCAGTTAACGCATCCTGATTTGCCATTCGGAATAGGTCTGAATTGGCCTCTTTCATCTCAAGAACCTGATGAACACGGCAGTAGAACTCTTCTTGGTTAAAAGGTTTTTTAAGGAAGTCATTGGCACCCGCTTTTAGAAAGCGGGCAGTGAGAGTGTTGGCATCGCTTCCGGAAATTCCAAGTATTGCCAATTGGTTTTTATCAATCTTTTGGCGGACTTCATGAATCATGGAGATCCCGTCTTTAACGGGCATATCGTGATCAGTGAGCACCAAGGTGATGTCCGGATGCTGTTGAATAAGTTCAAGCGCTTGTAGTCCATTCTCCGCTTGCAACGTTTGAATATACTGGTGCTCTAACAAGTGCACCAAGTGATGACGAACCGTCATCGAATCATCCACGACCAGACATTTATGTCGTTGATTGTTCGTCAGGCGCTGAATCAGTGGCAATAGATAAGAGACTGACACCATGCTGTCTTTCAGAATGTAGTCCAGCACCCCTTTCGCCAGCATTTTCTCACGGATGTCATCCTGAAACATGGCCGTAAGAACAATGACTCTCTCATTTTTCTCCAACAAGAGGTCAATAATTTCACCGTCTTGGGCGTCTGGTAAACAATAATCCAACACGGCGCATAATAGGTTTGGTTCTGATTTTAAGATCGTTTCTGCGGCGTCGTAACTTTCAGCCAAAAGAACCTCATAACCTGAATGAGTTAAGATTTGATTCAAATAATTTCTAAAAGCGCGACTGTCCTCTACGACCAGTATTTTTCTGCTCAAGGTCGTACCCTTATTCCCCCACAAGTAACATTTTTAACAATAGCCAACAATTCATACAGGGTTATTAAAATTTTCAACTACGACAATGCAAATCGCACTTCCACATTCATACACTATTCAAATAGACATCACCGTTGCTCTTTAGCTGTCTATCGGCCTCATGATTTAACGAGGCTTAAAAATCTCATAAAAACAATAAGAAAGGGATAATTCACCATTTAGAAAGTCGCCAAAAAACCAGCATGACCACTGCGTTTCTGGGAGGTCAACACAGTGATTTATATGGTGTAAAAAATGTTATTTTAGCAATCTTATATATGAGAGAATATGTACACATTTATTACAGAAAACGGATTATAACTTTGGATCGATAACCTTGAGAAAATAGAAGGCGACAACAGCTTACTGGATTAATCATTGTGGAAAACCGAAAAATCGCGAACACTGTATAAAAAAGAAACGAAAAAGGTTAAGTCATGACTTTGGTTCTTACCGTGATTATTTTTCTGGTGTGTATCGTTTTTCTGGCGATTGGCGTGGTATTTTCCCGCAAGCCAATCAAGAGCAGTTGCTGCGCGTCTTCTGATCTTGATAAAGACAAACCTTCCTGCGCTGTTACTCCGCCTGATAATAGGGGCTGTTGACCTTTGGTGGTTAAATTTTGTTCTCGCTATAAGCGTTTTAGGCGCGGCGAGGTGTATGCCGCCTAGTGATTCTAAGCAAATACATCTCAACAAAGCATAAAACGCTTATAGCAGAACCCTTCGGGCAGCGTTTGCGGGGAATTTCTGCTGCGTTATCGGCTTCTCATGTAGGCGAGCTACACATCGAAGCCTCTGCCTTGCATAAAACCCCCACAAACTGCTGCAAAAATCATCACCAAAGGTCAACACCCCCTACGGAGTAAGGACAACAAAAAGGCGAACCATCTGGCTCGCCTTTCTTCTAAGCTTGTGTCCGTTTAATCGTGTTCAGCTGTGATCTTGATAACTTCCACTACCACAGAACTGGCAGCTTTCAGTGACTTCACCGGCAGGTATTCATAGATTGAATGGAAGTTATGCGCACCAGTGAAAATGTTCGGGCATGGCAACCCCTTCTGGGAGAGCACTGCACCGTCATAACCGCCACGCATCGGAATAGCTTTCATCTCGATATCGTTGCGCACGTAAGCCAACTTGGCAATATCAATCGGGAAGCCAGCATCACCTTCCAGGCTGTTTGCCACGTTCTCATAGCGATCTGCCAGCGTGATAAAAACACTTCCCTCACCCCATAAAGCCCCACAGCTTTCAGCAAGGTTTTTCAGGAAGTTCATCCGGGTTTGATAACCATCTTTGGTAAAGTTACTCACCTCTTTTTGTATTAGTCTTTAACCTTATTATTGGTTTGCCATTTCTTAGGCGATATGCCTACCCACCTTTTAAATGCACGGGTAAATGAAGAGTCACTTTCATAGCCAAGCGTCTTTGCAAGCTCGCACACCCTTACACTGCCATCCAGTAACATTTCTTTAGAGTATGTAATTAGGCATTGTTCTACTAACTCTTTATATATAAATCCTTCCCTTCTTATTGCTTGATTAAATGCCTTTTCGGTCATGCTAAACCTTCTTGAAATTTCACCTATAGACACATTTTTAGATATATTTCTTCTTATCTCACTTTTTACACTACTTATAAAGTTCTCTTCTATTTTCGTTTCCCAATGATACAAAACTCTTACTATACTAGCATTGTTGTTATTTTCACTATAGTCACGTCGATTTCCCAGCCAGTCTCCCGGGAACCTAACACCATTAAAACCGCTAGAGAATTGAATATTTTCGGTCGTTAAGCTCCTATTTAATCTTGGTTTTTTCTGTTTCAAATTCACACCAAAAAGGGAGTCGCCGAATACTTCAAATAGAGAAACATAATTATACAATTGTTGGCATAGATATTGAGAAAGGTTATTATATTTATCAATTTCAAAATTAACATTTCTTATATTCAATTTAGCAATCCCGCTGTCAACAGATAGACTTATTTCTAGACCTCTAGCATGCATATGAACATATTTTGACAAATAATATATAGCCTCAGATAATGTTAATGATGTATTAAAAATGATATCCAAGGGTGCAATGAAGTTACAACCATTCATCTTTGAAAGTTTAATCCCAAATAAATCATCATGACATATAAAAGAAGCATATTCGACTAATCTAGCAAACGTTTCATAAGGGATTTTTTTATATTCATCGGATAGATCCACATCTACAATTCCAAATTTTCTTAGAATATAATCGGCATCTACACCAAGAGAAGAACAAAGCTCATGATATTTTTTTAGCTCAATAATGCTTACCATAAGGATCCTATCTTTTAATTTTTATAAAGTTATTTTCATGGTTTACTAATTAGTGTTTAATAATTTTTTATTATATAAATTTGCAAGCCCTATCAGAGAACTGATAGGGCCTCTTCATTTAATCAAAGTAGATGATAAGTTGTGGTGCTGCCCAGCGATTACTTTCTGAAGAATACACTTCATAACTACCTATATCGTAATCGAAATCTAAAACAAGTGACACTCTTGGAAGTTCATATTTACCATTACTATTTTTCACTCGATTTAGTGCTTCTTTGAACTGTTCAGTGACATTGAGTCGCGCATCAGGATAAAAACTCCAACCTATTGGAACACTTCCTTTAGGCGATTGCTCACCCCATGCGTTATCTGTCATAGCAGGCGTCGATTTATTGGCACTAAAGAGATAATGACTGGCATAATCACTTACATCAACTTTATGGTAAGCGTAGTCATCCACTTTAATTCTCCTAAGTCGAAGGTTAACTTCTTTTGGCTCTCGGAAACCATAGCGCGAAATATATTCATTTAAATTAAATGAAATGAACGGCCAAGTTTCTGAACGTGCGCAAAAACCGCATTGCTCTCGATCTACTTTAAGATGTGTTTCACCAGGCGAAGAAACCTTTTTTGGGTCAAAGGCAAAGTATTTCATATCCTCATCAGCTATAATAGAATATTCATTATCCTCACGTATCTCATGAATAGTGTTATATTCACCTTCACAGTAACCTTGTATTTTTATTCCATTATTACTTCCTAGGTTTAGTTGTAAACCAAGCTTATCATTGTCATGTGTTACGTTTCTTAGCTGTTTCGTCTTGATAAGCCTATCTATATCTTCACTTGGGTCAAAGGATTCTTGGTTAGAATGACTGTTAAACTCTACAGGATATTCCTTCATCGCTAGATAATATGGTAGCCTATCCCCATTATCGTCTTTTTCATCTATTAGTTTAATACTGGAATTAAGATTATGATCTTTTATTGTACTGCCATGGTTTTTGGCCGTCACGACTAAAGAGACATTATCAACCAATGCAGTATCACCGACTGCAGTAATTTTAGGAACTCCTGTTCCATTTCCAAGTCTGTTATATAAATGCATCAAAGGTACATCATCAGAAACAACAGTATAGAGCTTCATGTCTCTGCCATTAGTTGTCACATTCACATAGTTATATTCGCTATTATCTCCATCGATATCATTAAAATTTGTAAAGTTTACTGTGGCATCAGGCCCTGCTAGGTATTTTACCTTTATTCGACCTGTAACAGCGACATCCCCTTCACTCTGGCCGTGCCAACCATTAAAATTTAAACCCGACTTGCTGTTTGATGCAAAAATGACATTTGATGGTTTAAATGATGTTGTAACCTCAAAGCCTTTTTTATCCGATATCTCTTCATATTTCTTATAAGTATGAACGGTCGGCGTAGTCAGTAGTGTAAATAAACCCATTGGTTCATCATAAAGTGGATAAGAACGGCTGGATGAAGCGTTTGAATCCAGATCGTTGTTCCAAACGGTTGAGCGACTACCCGGTAGTTTCAATTTAACTGTTATACCCTGATCTTGTGTGCTGGACTCTCCTCGCAAATACACTTCTGAAAAGGAAATCTGAGGCATGATCTTGCTATATTCACTAGGAGCGGTAGAATGGGCACCCAATATTCCGCCTATAAGCGAAAATACGCCAGAAGCCGCAGTCAAGCCACCTTCCACCACCGGTCCTTTTCCAGCAGCAGCTGTCGCACCTGATAAAGCGCCCATAAGTCCGCTAAAAGCATCCATCCAACCACTAGCTGTAGCCAATTGACCACCCGCGTCATTCACACCCGAAAAAAGATCCTGTAAGTCATCGAATTCTGAAACCGTATAGTTACCTGCTTGGTCTAAGTTGTTTTCGAGGCTATCAGAAACATTCATCAGATATTTCTTGGGGTTTCCGATATCTTCATCAGTGATGTTATTTGATGTTCCAACCGCATGACCATATAATTCAAGTTTCTCTACTTTCTTAGGGAAGATATGTATATCCAAGTCTATATCTTCACCTGGAGCACAAGGGTCAAACTCAACAACAAAATCAGTTAGTCCCCATCCCCCGTCTTGAACATTATTTATTCCACCAAACCCAGTCACTGATTCTTGATAAAATCTTGCATCGGAGGATTGGTTCATATTGAATATTTTCGCCTTACCTTTTACAGACATTTTTACAGACAGTCCTGTTCCAATGTCATTTGCCCCCATATAGGACATGACTCTCAACTTAGCAGTCAGCCTGTTGTAAAGAATAATGTAGGGGTACTGATTTGACGACCAGCTGTCATTTCCATCAGCACTCCATGTTTTTTTTGCATTTTCGTAGTGGGACATTTTATAACCCAAGTTGAACTTTAAAATTTCCCAACCTTTATCTGGATCCATATCCGGTACTTTGTCTAAGATCGATCTAGAAATAGAGCGGGCACAATTAGTTCCTACTGGTTCCCCACTTGGCCCCATAATGTCTTTTGTTAATACTTGCCCACCAGGAACATTATAAAGTGACTCAATTTCACAAATATAAAAAGGACTCAGTTTAAACTCTTGAGAACCATAAAGACTCTCCATTCCAACTTGATAATGCTGCGTTCTCCAATCGAAAAGGTTCTTTCTATTTATAACATTAGAGTTTGGGTAATAGGGTTTATCCGGATGAGTAGTTATTGTCGGCTGTTGCCAACGTTCATCTACATTCTGAGGTACATTTGCCCATGAAGAAAGAGGCGCTAACATCGCCATATTTATCAGTATTGCCAATTTTTGTATTTTCATAATTTCCACCTAAATCAAGTCGATTGTCAATCATTATTTGCATTGTTTTTTGAGCACTTAAAAAGCCGACTGCCTAATAAATAAAGCATGGCAAAAGCATGAGTTCAAATAAAAGAAAAATATTTAGATCTTAGAAAGAAAGCAATTTTGCATTAAAATTAAGACGTAATAACTTGAAAGAAAAGAAAGTCACATTTAGAGAAAAGATTTCGATCTTTTATTATTCCATTTGGATACTTATTTTTCTTTGTGAAAGAAAAAAAATTATAACGAAATTTATTACACTAGATAACAAAGTTGAGAATTAGACACTTATATGTCTACATATTGATCACTTTGAATCTGTTGAGAGGCGTCGTGTAACTTACGTCCAACTCATACTTTTCTGGAAGATCTCAGATTCAATCCGGCGCAATATCGTTCAATAACTTCCCTTCTGGCTTTGCTAACGTCTTCTTCATTAGAAAGGAGAAAGCAATGAACAGTCTGATTCTGGCGATGACCACCTTTGCCTTTGTCGGTGCGGTCACACCCGGCCCAGTAAATATTCTCGCCACCAGCACTGCAATTACCCAAGGGCTAAAAGAAGCCATTAAACACGTTATCTCGGCTTCGCTGGCGTATGCCTTGGTAGTGATTCTGTGTGGTGGGGTGATGCAAAGTTTGCTGTCGTTGATCCCTTCGCTGGAAACCACCATGCAGCTCCTTGGCAGCGCATTTCTTTTGTATCTTGCCTACAAAATTTTCATGGCACCTGTCTCCGCCATTGAGAAAAACGCACAGACGCAATCAGGTTGGTGGACAGGTTCCATCACCCAGCTTCTCAATCCCAAGGCGTGGTTATATGCCCTTTCCGGCGTGAGCATTTATGTGGTTGGCAGGGAAAACGAAGTCTATTGGCTGGGGATGTATACTTTCGTTTCTTTGCTGGTATGTCTGATTAGCATCGGCTTTTGGGCCGCACTTGGACATATTTTGTCCAGCAAGCTTGAAAACCCTGCTCATCAGCGCCAATTTAATAGAGTGATGGCGATTGTATTGGCACTGTCTGTCGCGGCAATTTGGATTTAATTAGGGTCTGGGACGAGCAATGAAAAAGGACACCACCACTCAGTTCAAACAAAGCACGCTGTTGCCTTGGGTGGAAATGCGCGTCGCCAATCAAAGCCGCGCCTGTTATGAAGCCCACTCCCATGATGAGTTTTCATTCGGCATTATTGAGCAAGGCCATTCTGACTATAAAAACCGCCATCGCGTGAACGATGTTCGCGTCGGCGATATCGTCACCATTAATCCCGCTGATGTGCATTCCTGCAATCCAAAGGGCAACACCTGGTCTTACAGCATGTTGTTCGCCGATACGCTGAAAATGGGCGAAATCCAACAGGACATCCTTCAACATACACACCGTGGTTACAGTCAGGACTACACGCCTTTCAAGAACGATTTGGAGCGCAATCCGCTCATTCAAACCCGTTTTCTGGCGTTGTTGGAAGCATTGATAGATGACAACAGTCCACTAAAGGCGCAGGTGGCGTTTTACGACTTTATTGAATCCAGTTTTTGGCAGCACGGCTTGAGCGCAGAGAAAACTCAACGTGAGGGCGATGTCCTGCGAGTCAGGGAAAAAATGCTGGATGAGCTCACTGAGACCCATCAGCTCGACAGTTTGGCAGAAGAAGCTGGAATGAGCCGCTATCAGTTAATTCGTGCATTCAGACAGCGTTTTGGCCTGCCACCCCATGCTTACCTGATGGATGAAAAAATCAAACGCGCGAAAGTGCTGCTTCGTGAAGGCAAAGAAATTTCAGCAGTGGCTTTCGAACTCGGCTTTTCCGATCAAGCGCATTTTCAGCGCCACTTCAAAAAGAAACTGGCAGTGACACCTAAGTACTACCAGTCCCATTTTATCGGCAGCTAATCAGCCGAATCGGTACGCATCCATCGCCAGCAGTTTGTCATCTTGCCAGCTCTGGTGAATGCGTACCGCGTTATCTTCCCCGCTTGCACCAAGCGCCGCAACCAATGGCAGGAAATGGTCATCCGTTGGGTGATTAAAGCGAGCATTCGGTGCGTCAGTCAGATAATTCACTACCGCTTCGTGGTCTTTGCTTTCCAGCTTGTGCGCAATCCAATCCGTAAACGCCTCTGCCATCGCAGAGCCATTTGGCGTTTTCTGACGGCTGAAAATTTCACGAAGATTGTGGGTTATCGCGCCTGAGCCAATCAGCAGAACGTTTTCTTCTCTTAGCGGCGCGAGCACTTTGCCGAGCTCGTAGTTCATCTTTGCGCCTTGCTTACTGCTGATAGATACCTGCACCACGGGAATGTCCGCATCGGGATAAATGAGTCGTAGCGGGATCCAAACACCGTGGTCCCAGCCCAAATCTTCATCTAAAACGGCTTTGTAGCCAGATGCTGACACCATATCTGCAATTTTGTTGGCCAGATAAGGTGCGCCCAGCGCAGGATAGGTCAGTTCATAAAGCGGCTTTGGAAAGCCGTAAAAGTCGTAGATCACCGAAGGCGAGGCACCGGAAGTAATCACGACATCGTCATCACTGTCTAGATGACCTGAAAAAATGACGATCGCTTTAGGTTTGTCGAGTGTGCCACTAAGCGATTTCATAAACCGGGAAGCGTGGCTGTCATCTACTGCCAGCGTTGGACCACCGTGCGATAAAAACAGAACTGGTTGGGTCTTATTCATTGATGTGTCTCCTTTTTTAACCTCCCGCGAAGTTTCTCGTTTCTGTGTCTCAGCGGTATCGATATCTAACGTTACAGCAGATATAGTCGAATAATTAACCGCTTGAAATTGACAATCTTGTTCAGAAAAATCGAACAGAGGCGCTGATATGGAAATCCAAACCTTATTACTGTTTGTGGTGGCTTCACTTTCTATCAATCTGATCCCCGGGCAGGATGTGGTTTATATCGTGTCCAACACCATGGCAGGAAAACTAAAGATGGGGCTTCGTGCCGCGACAGGCTTAGGTGTAGGGTACTTCGTGCATACCTTCGCAGCGGTATTTGGTCTTTCGGCGATTATCGTCAATTCCGCTGTCGCCTTTATGGCGGTGAAGTACTTGGGAGCCGCTTACCTTTTGTATTTAGGTATTTGTGCGCTGAGAAACTTCTTTTCTGGCAACTCGAAAATCACTATCAGCGCGTCCGATGCAGGCAATAACGCCAATGTTTTCAAACAGGGCGTGATGGTGGCGGTGTTGAACCCCAAAGTCGCGTTGTTCTTCCTGTCATTCCTTCCCCAGTTTATTGACCCGAAAGCGGCCTCACCTGAATCTCAGCTTCTGCTTCTTGGTGTCGTCTTCTGCATCACCGCCACACTTTGCAACCTCTCGTATGCCATTGTTGGAAGCTGGTTGTTCTCATCGGCGAAATCACAACGATTCTCACGTGTAATTGAAGGGACCTCAGGTGTTCTCTTGATTGGTTTGGCAGGAAAAATCGCCTTGAGCAGAGAGTAGCCTTCTATTCCTAGCTCGCTGTTTTACCTAAATTTCACTTTTCCTCAACCATACTTGTGATAGTTCTGGGGAAGGTCCGAGATCAAACAGGATAAGAAATGAAAATATTAGTGGTAGAAGACGAACCACAGTTAAGTGAACAAATACTCGATACCTTAGAAAAGAATGGATGGGTGCCGGAGCTCTCTGAAGATGGCATCGATGCCCTGTATCGCGCCACATCAGAGCCTTGGGATGCCATTGTTCTCGATTTAGGGTTGCCGAAAATCGATGGCCTGACAGTACTTAAAAGCATCCGTGACGAGAATATCAACACCCCGGTTATCATCCTCAGCGCGCGCGATACCCTTTCGCAGCGCGTTGAAGGTTTGAATGCCGGTGCGGATGACTACCTCACCAAGCCGTTCGAAATGCTCGAGCTTATTGCCAGACTTCGTGCTCATCTAAGACGTGCTTCCGGCAGTGCATCGCCTGTTTTACAAATGGGTGACTTGAGCCTGGATACCCGAACGTCGACCGTGCTTTGGCAAGGTCAGGCAGTCACGCTGACCGCGCTGGAATACAAAGTGGTTGCTTACTTCATGCATAACCCTGAGAAGATGATTTCCAAAACTGAACTGGTTGAGCATATTTACAAGCAGGATTTCGAGCGCGACTCTAACACCGTCGAAGTTTTCATTGGGCGAATACGCAAGAAGATAGCGCCAGACATTATCAAAACCGTGCGCGGGTTGGGGTATCAACTCAATGCGCAGTAGAGTCAGCTATATCGGCAAACTGAGCCTGAAAAGCCGCCTGCTTTTGGCAACCGTGATTTGGGCAACCGTCATGATTTCTATTGCCGGGATCGGAATCCCAGTGCTGATGAATGATTATCTCGTAACGGCGACCAAAGAGCGCTTGCAGCTGTCGATGGATGAAATCTCCAACAACTTACAGCTTGATGAAAATCAGCAGTTGGTGTTGGCACAGCCTCTCTCAGACGCCCGTTTTGAGCGTCCTTTCAGTGGGCTGTATTGGCGTATTACTCAGGGAACGACGGTGCTGCGTTCACCATCGCTGGAGGACAAAGATTTCAAACTCTCCGACGGGCCCATCAAGGAGATGCTTGGTGCGAGGAAAGAACCTCTCATCACCATTACCCAGACCTTCGTACCCAAAGGCGGAACAACGCCAGTCACCGTAAAAATTGGTATCGACGAAGATCCCACCGAAGACGTATTGCAAAGCCTCTCCAGTAAGCTTTGGGTGATTTTATCCATGCTGTTTGTGGGCGTGATTGTGCTGGTTGGCTTGCAAGTCGCATGGTCGCTGCTGCCGCTTAATGACATGCAACGGGAGTTAGTGAAACTTAAAGAGGGTAAGCAAGATGCCCTCAGCACTAACTACCCGCAGGAGGTCTCGCCACTGGTGTCCGATCTCAATGCCTTACTGTTTCACTATCACGAGTTACTTTCCCGTGCCCGACAACATGCGGGCAACCTTTCCCACGCGCTCAAAACGCCTTTATCCGTGCTTAAAAATGACGTGCTTTCACTGGATGAGGAAAGCCAGAAAAAGCTGCTGCCCTCAATTGAGCGTATCCAGAACCAGATTGACTACCACCTTGGTCGCGCTCGGGTCGCAGGCTCAATGAATATCCTCGCGGTGAAGTCCAACCCGAGTACACGGGTGGATGCGATCACGCTGGCATTCGACAAGGTTTATGCTTCTCGTGAAGTCATTGTCATTAACGAGCTTGATGATGAATTTGACGTTGCCGTCGACCCTGCAGATTTGGATGAAATGTTGGGGAATCTCATCGAGAACGCTTATAAATGGGCAAACACCTTGGTGCGGATTTACGCTATCGATGCGGGAAAAGAAACCGTTCAAATCTGTGTTGAAGATGATGGAGAAGGCATTCCCGACGAAGAGCTGACCAACGTGCTCAAACGCAGTGTCCGACTCGATGAATCCACACCCGGCACGGGCCTTGGACTCAATATCGTCAATGAAATTGCCCACAGTTATCGCGGAAGTCTCGAGTTAACCAAGGGAAGCATGGGCGGATTGAAAGCGGTGCTAACAGTGAAGCTCGCCCGCTAGGGTCTGTTGACCTCAAGGTAAGAAGAGTTCGGACTATTTTGAGCCGCCAATCATGGCGGCTCTTTTTCATTTAAGGGCTAACATTCGCCAGCGATATCTCGTTGTCGCTAACCACCAACACCCTACCATCGCTGTAATAATCGTGCTGGTCATCCACCGCCAGCGGGGTCAATGCCTGATAGTACTCTGTTGAAAGCTGAGGAAGCTGCGTATTGATCATGTTCGCCAGTTCATCGCGCTCTGCGTCGATATTCGGGTCAATGCTGTGTAGTACCGTGATGATCCCTGAATACATGGTCAGCTTTAACCCATCGTCATAGCTAATGGCGCCTACCCACAAAGGCTGATTCAAATCTTTATCAATCCCTGCCTGCCACCAGCGAATATGTGAGCGTTTCAGTAAGTCGCCCGGCAGTTGGAACGCCATATCCTGAGGACGTTCATTCCAGAATAAATCGGATACAGGTGGTGTCTGGCCTTTCAGCAGATCAACATAGTCAGCCCAGTCAATATCGTTACGAGAGAAAGTTTGATTCTCCAGCCAACCTAATTCATTCATCATGGTTCTTGGCGACTCACCAACATAAAGCACATTCACCCCTTGTGCATCAAAGAATGGCGATTTGCCAGGGTAAACTTTGTAGCTCAGTGAAACTGGCGTTACTGTCTCTGTCGGCACTGTGTCGACAAAGTTGTCTGCGTACCAGAAGTAGTGGCTGTAATTTACGCCAAGCATGGCGACCAGAAAGAAGGCACTGACTTTTGGCACTAACTTCTTCCATTGGAAGGCATAGCCTACCCATGCAAGAATCGCGGTCGCCGCGATGGCCATTAAGCTATATTGGTGCTCGCTGACCATCGAGACAATCGTGTCCAACAGAGGAAATTGCTCAACGCCTGCGGCCAACAAATACCCCCAGAGGATGAACTGCCCAGCGCCCAGAATCAGACCGATTGTCGAGTAGAGCGTGAAACGTCCCCATGAGACCTTCTGTGAACCAGCCATAAAGGGAACTACCCAGGCAACCGGCCCCAACAGTCGGGCGAAGGTCATCGCATAGGCTCCTTTTGTCACCATCAAACGTCGGCAACGTGCAAATGCTCTGCGGGTTTTTGGCTGCCACTTCATCAGTTTTTGCTGCACAGGTTTACCGAATTTCCGTCCTGCCAGATAGCTGAGTTGGTCGCCGAGAAAACCTCCCAGCAATACCATAATCACGCCTGTGATTATGCCGTCGTACAGCTGGTAACCCGCGGCCAGCAGGAAAGGCTCTGCTGGCACAAATAAGTTGGGGCCTATCAGCGCATCGAGAAAAGCGCCCAGAAATAATCCGATAGACTCAAACATGATGACCTCTTAGTCCTTTGCTCTCATTCATTCCGATGGGCTTACTTTTGGTCCTGATAGTGACCAAAGCGGTATTCCATTTCGTTATTGCGCATCTCACCGAAGAAGAAGCGTCGGAAGTTGGCCTTCAGGTATACAAAGCCTGTTGCAACCATGCCGTCTTGATCCAATCGGCGCGGGTCGAACTGGAAAGCCTGATTAATGAAGCGAAAGCGCATCAGCTTGCTGGCACGGCGAACGTAATCACAGTCTTCGCATAGGGTGATTTTTTCATCAAAGCCTTCGAGCTGTTTGTGTGCTGTGCGGGTTGAGAAAATACATGCGCCCACGGCTGTCGGGAAGAAGAACTGTGTGGCAAACATGCCGCCATTAAATGCTGCGTAGCACACCTTCTGGACCGCTGGCAGCGCCTTGGCACCCATGTAAACACCAGCTACCTGGAGGTTCTTTTCATTCAGTTCTTTCAATGATTTTTCGAGGAATTCTGGTTCTAAACGCACATCGGCATCGAGAAACAACACACGTTCATGGTTGGCAATGGAAGCGCCCGTGTTACGGCCAAGACTGACACCACGGGTTTCCATGCGATGCACAGTCAACGCTGGCAGGTGCTTTTCAAATGAGCGAGCAACATCGCGAGTCGCATCGTCGCTATTTGAATCCACCAACACCACTTCGAAGTCCTGATGAGTCTGGTTAACCAAGTCATCCAGCAGTCGGCCGATACGCTTTTCCTCATTGAGGGTAATAATGACTACGCTGATAGGTTCCATTTCTTTCTCCTTCATTTGATTGATGGAGAGAGAATAAAGAACCCACACTTAACGCCCGGTGAGTACTGCGTTCAGATTCAGTTCATGTTAGAACCTGGAAAAGAAAAAGAGAGAAGCATATCCAGTTTATGAGTGAATATCTGGCGCTGCTTGGCGAGGAGATATACGGTCAGTCCAGATTTGTTTTCGAAAGCCACATTAATGGTGAACAGCGATGGAACTGGATTATTTAAGACTCAACAAAGAAGCGTGGAACAAGCGAACCGCGGTTCACATTGAATCAAAGTTCTATGATGTTGAAGCGTTCAAGCAGGGGAAGTCTTCACTCAATGCCATCGAGCTGGAACAAGTTGGAAACGTTGAAGGTAAATCCCTGCTTCATCTCCAATGTCACTTTGGTCAGGATACCCTTTCCTGGGCACGTTTAGGCGCAAAAGTCACTGGCGTAGACCTGTCTCCCGCTGCGATTGAACAAGCCCAATGCCTCAGTCGCGATTTGGGCCTCGAAGCAAGGTTTATTGAAAGCGATATCTACGAATTTAGAGAGAGCAACACAGAGCAATACGATGTCGTTTTCACCTCTTACGGTGTGCTTTGTTGGCTACCGGATCTGTCGCGCTGGGCAAAGACAGTCGCAGGTGCACTGAAAGTGGGTGGGGAATTCCACATCGTTGAGTTCCATACTTTTAACGACTTACTCTACGGTTACTCCTACTTTCCAAGTGAGGAACCGGATATTGAAGAGGAAGGCACTTACACAGAAAACTGCGATGGCACCACATCGACCATGGCTACCTGGCCACATCCACTCAGCGAAGTTATCAATGCGCTGATTCAGGCGGGCCTTCGAATTGATGTTTTTGCCGAGTATCCATATAGCCCCTATAACTGCTTCGAAGGTTTGGAGTATGTAGAGCAAAAAGGCTATCAATTACTTCACAAAGGTCAGCAAGTGCCATTGCTATATGCCATCAAAGCCACGAAAGACGCTCGCTGATTGCCAAGAAACGGTTGTCAGTGAACCAATGGTGGGTGTTTAATTCGCTGGTCAATATAAATTCAAAGAGAAACAACAATGCTCTCTGCCCCGGTTTGGCCAGCCATATTAAAACTCGATGGTGATGACGAACTGCTTTTTATTGCCAGTCAAAGCCAGTTTGAAGATGAAGCAACAGATATGATTTTCAGCGATGAAGATATTCTGATTGATTCCGAAGGCGCCAGCTTTTTACTGTCGATGGAAAGCCGACAAATTTCACTCGTTCCACACACTAAGCAATTCGAGGCCATAGAGGTTTCTGAGCTGGTTCAAGCTCATGAGTTTTGCAAAGCAGAGGTTTGTCTGACCAAAATTCATTTCCCCACAGTCAGGGAGGCCATTGCAGCGTTAGCGCCATTCAAGCGATGAGTACTCTCGATGAAAAACAGACATGCCCTGTGTGAGATCCACCGCAATTGATCTGCTTATCTTCAGTCATTTACGCTTACAACCCCATCACGACTGTTCCTTGTCATAACCCTATGTTTAGCTAGCCTCACTCGACGCTAAAAACAACTAATGGGTGAGATAACGTGGAATTCCTGCTTGAACAAAACCTAATTCAGGTAAGCTCTTTTTTCGCCGTAACACTCGGCATTTTGGTTCTGTTTATCGGACGGAGACTGAACCAAGCTGTTCCTTTATTAAAAGAGTTCAGCATTCCTGAACCTGTTACTGGCGGCATCCTATTCTCCGTGTTGTTTTCACTTTTTTATGCCTTCACAAGTATCGAAATCTCCTTCAATCTCGTCGCAAGGGACATATTGCTGGTCTATTTCTTTACCACTATCGGAATCAACTCTAGCCTCGGTGATTTGATGAAAGGCGGACGCCCACTGGTGGTTCTCCTGCTCATCACAATTGGCTATATGGTGGTGCAGAATCTGACGGGGATTACCGTTGCAGGGCTGTTTGGTCTTGAATCCCCTGTTGGTTTGTTAGGTGGCAGCGTTTCCCTGATTGGTGGGCACGGCACAGCGATCGCTTGGTCGCCAAGAATTGCTGAGGAATACGGTATTTCCAATGCGATGGAAATTGGAATCGCCAGCGCCACCTTTGGGCTTATCCTCGCCAGCTTGATGGGTGGCCCCATTGCCAAATTCCTTATTCAAAAGCACCAGCTAAAACCGCAAACGGTTGAACCTTTAGATATCGGCTCAGAGGAAAACCAAGCGCCAAAGCAAATCAACAGCTTCGATTTCCTGGATGCCGTTCTGGCGATTCATATCTGTATCATTCTGGGTTTTGTTATTAATGAAGGGATATCTGAGCTTGGTCTTCAACTGCCGCTGTTTGTCAGTTGTTTGTTTGCGGGCATCATCATGACCAATCTCGTCCCCAAGTCTTTCCCGAGACTCACAGGCACGCAATGGCCATCGCGCAAGCCTGCCGTTGCTTTACTGGCAGACATTTCACTTGGTACGTTTCTGGCGATGTCTTTGATGAGCATGCAACTTTGGACGCTCATCGATTTGGCAGGCCCGATATTTACCATTCTTGCCGCGCAATTCCTTGTTGCTGTGTTGATCAATATTTATGTGGTGTTCCCAGCCATGGGTAAGAATTTTGATGCCGCGGTGATTTGTAGTGGCTTTGGTGGCATCTCGTTGGGTTCCACACCAACTGCAATGGCGAATATGTCAGCCGTATCTCAGCGCTACGGTAACTCGCATTTGGCGTTCATCATCGTGCCTTTGGTGTGCGCTTTCTTTATCGATTTGGTCAACGCGCTGATGATTCCTTTCTTCTTGGCGAACTTCTGATCGACTTGCATTGGCACTTGGTTCCTGCATCAAGTGCCAATCCTCATCATCTCGTGTTTTATCTCGTTACCCTCTTTTCAGTCTCTGGCATTGGTCGGTGCAATGAGTTGTGCTTCTCCAATTCGGTGTTGGAGGATGTTATACCCAGCCAATGCTGGAGAGCCTTCAGCAGGAACATCCAGTTTCTCCACATCTAACGCAAAGACAGTGATCTCGTAGTTATGCTTGGATGCTTTGGGGGGAGGACATGCCCCGCCAAAACCAACAACACCAAAATCGTTGCGCTGCATTTGCGCGCCTTTTGGCATGAGGCTTCCCCCCTCTTTTCCGGCATTAAGTTTTAGATATTGCACATCGGCAGGGATGTTAATCATCACCCAGTGCCACCAGCCGCTGCCAGTTGGCGCATCCGGATCATACATGGTCACCGCATAACTTTTGGTGCCTTCCGGTGGATCGACCCATTTCAGCTCTGGCGAATAATTCTTTCCCGTGCAGCCCCAGCCATTAAAGATCTGACCTTTTTTGAGCGACTCTCCTTCTGTAACCTGCGGGCTTGTCAGCGTCATGGCAGATGCACTCGTCGCTACAAACAGCGAAAAAGCCGCCATCAATTTAGGATTCATTATGGTGTCCTTCTTTATGGATGAACCCCAAGTATTGTCGGGTATAGCGTGACTCAATGTTTTCTTTATGAGATGCAAAAACGCGAATATACTCGCGCTCTGTTATCAGCTAAATGCAGGTATGACTGTGAATCAGGCACCAACAAAAATCACTTTCTTTGAATGGCTGACGCCGCTTGTCGCATCAGGAAAGAAAACCATCACCATTCGCGATGAATCAGAAAGTCACTATGTGCCGGGAACGCGCGTCGATGTTCACACGCTGGAGAAGGACGAGTTCGTCTGCCAGATTGATATCGTGTCAGTAGAAAAAATTGGTTTTGATGACATCAACGAAGAGCACGCCGCTCAGGAATTCATTCCGCTGGAAGAATTAAAGCCGTTGATACGCGAAATCTACCCAAACGATGAAGATTTTTATGTGATCACCTATACGCTGGTCGCCTAACTTCTGGCAGACGATGATATGCAAAGGCCACCCGAGGGGTGGCCCTTCTGTTTCTGCTACAGAATGCTTTTCAACGCCTCAAAGAAACGGTCAATTTCCTCGAAGGTGTTGTAGTGCATCAGCCCCACGCGGAGGATGCCGCCTTTCTCTGTCACGCCAAACGCATCGGTCAATTTGTCTGCGTAGAGATGGCCACTCCAGACATAGATTTGCTGCTTGCCCAGCGCTTCTGCAATCTCCATTGGATCACGGTCGCCGAACCGCAAAGCAAATGTCGCCGTTCGTCCTTCCACTCCATCAATGCCATAGAGTTCTGCGCTCTCGACGCTCTGAAGCTTTTCAAGGAAGTAAGCCGAAAGTGCGGACTCGTATTGATGGAGGTTGTCATAGCCCTTAGCCAATCGGCTGCGCAAGGTGTCACCTTCCCCCAAGGACGCCAAATACTCAACAGACGCAACAAAGGCACTCAGTGCTTCGAAGTTCAACGTACCGGTTTCAAAACAATTAGGGGCAAAGCTTGGGGCCGGCTCTACTTTGTAAGGCGTTACCGACGAAAGCAGGTCGAATTTTCCGTAAAGAAAGCCAAGGTGAGGCCCGTAAAACTTGTACGCAGACCCCGCGAGAAAATCAACATCCAGCGCTTTCACATCCACCAGTTGGTGAGGAAGCAAATGCACAGCATCAACAAACACTTTTGCACCCACAGCATGACTTTTGGCAATCACGGCTTCTAGGTCAGTAATGGTGCCCGTAATATTGCTGGCAGCCGTCACAGCCACCAGTTTGGTTTTCTCACTAAGCAGGGTCTCAAGCGTGTTTAAGTCCAGCGTACCGGAACGATCTTTGATCGGCAGATGATGCACCGTCACACCACGATCTTTGGCGGCCATGATCCAGCTTGATCGGTTGGCACCATGATCCGCGACAGACACGATCACTTCATCGCCTTCCTCCCATTGCTGGCTCAATGCGCGGCTAAAGCTGAACGTCACTGAGGTCATGTTCGCCCCGAAAAAGACTTCATTTGGCGCTGAACCCAGCAAAGCTGCGGCGCTTTCCCTGGCTTGTGTGACCAAATCCACCGTTTCCTGACTGACCTGGAATTTCCCGCCAAGGTTTGAGTTGCCGCCTTTCAGGTACGCGCTGAACGCATCAATAACGGAATCTGGCATTTGTGTACCACCGGGACCATCAAGGTAAACCGGAGTGACGCCCTTTACTTCTCGCTGCAACGCAGGAAATTGGGCTCTTAATGCTTGGATATTGGTGCTGTTAAGCGGTGAATACGAAGACATCGCGCACTCCCTCCTCGCCTCGGTTACTCGACAGTGTTTCTGAGATGTGGTGATAGTAACGTTGGTCATCCAGAATGATGAATTGGTTTGGTTCCAGCACCGTATTCAGGTGTGGGTGTTGATCCACTGGAGAGGAATAGATCTGGGTAAAACCACCTGCAATGTTCTTACGCTGCACACAGAAAATGCCTACAAAGCGGAAGCCATCCTGATGAATACCCTCCGGTGCCGGCGCGCTGGTATCGCTTGCCGAACAGGTCACGCGGATCTGATGTACGTCGATGTTAGCGCCGGTGTGTTCAAGCCCAGTGGCACTGGCAAAGGACTTCAGCAAGTGCTGGAATTCGGGCAAATCGATCATGTCATCAGACATTGGTTCAAAGTGGCGTTCAATATCGCCAACTACCCGGTTTACCTCTGATGACTGCATGAACGCCGCGTGGGGTAAACGGACAATATCGCCTTTGTCTGAGAGCGAAAAACGGGCGTAGCTTCGGAAACGGACATCGCTATCGACATAAGGGTCTTTGCTTAGCTCACCAAAGTAAGGGAGCAAGGTCGAAGCAACATTCTCAGGGGTTTGGAAGGCTTCAATCAGAAACTTGTTTTGCATATCTCATTCCTTGTGGATTGGTCTGACAAAACCCAATCTGTTACTAGATTGTTAAAAGAATCTTATGCCACCCAAATACATTTCATCAATAGCAAAAACCAAATAAAGTTTGATATGCCAGTATTAAATCTCGCCACTTTCTGGATTCAGAATATCTGATTACATTTAAAGAACAGTGTGGAATTAATCTCCGTGATCTAGATCGTCCATAGTGAATAAAGACTGTCTATGTTGGTGAAGCGTAATCACCTAATGTGTGTGGGTTGATCTTTCATTAGGGTCAGTCACTATTTATTCCATCACTCAAAGGAAGTTAGAGAATCCATGACATTGGAATGCCGGGTTGTCGCCCACATTGAAGAGTTTGGTGAAAAAGCCTGGGATGCGCTGCTCGCTGAGGACTACCCTTTTCTTCGCTATGCCTTTCTGAAAACGTTTGAAACCAGTCAAACCATTAGTGGGAAAAGCGGCTGGTACGCCCAATATATTGGTGTTTTCCGCGGCGATGAACTGATTGGGGCGGCACCTTGCTACCTAAAGACTCACCCTTATGGCGAATATGTCTTTGACTGGTCCTGGGCGGAAGCATACGAAGACGCGGGCTTGGAATACTACCCTAAGGTTATCTGTGCTGTGCCGTTTACTCCTGCATCTGGCCCTCGCCTTTTAGTTTCACAGGGTGAAGATGACGTTGAAATTCGCCGATACTTAATGGGGGCTATGCATTCACTCGCCGAACAGCTGGAGTGTTCAGGTGTTCACATTCTTTTCCCGCCAAAAACCTTGATTGAAGAGCGCCACGCTGGCGGCTTTCTCGAGCGTCGCGCAGTCCAGTTCCACTGGTTCAACCGCGACTACAGCACGTTTGATGATTTTCTGAATGCCCTCACTTCCCGCAAACGCAAGAACATCCGTAAAGAACGCAAAAGCATTGCCAAGCAAGGTGTCTCAGTGGAAGTTGTTGAAGGACATGAGGTGACAGCAGAACAGCTAAGTCGGTTCTATCAATTCTACCAACGCACTTATCTCAAGCGCTCGGGCCACACTGGCTATCTGAACCAGGACTTCTTTGAACAATTGATGATGGCAATACCCGACGCATTGGTATTGGTGTTTGCTTTGGTCGACGGAGAACGTGTTGCTGGCTCGTTGTATTTTAGTTCTGAAGAAACTTTGTATGGGCGTTACTGGGGATGTCTATCGGAGTTTGAAAACCTCCACTTTGAGCTTTGCTATTACCAAGGCATTGAGTATTGCATTGCCAATCACATAGCCCGTTTCGATGCAGGCGCACAAGGCGAACACAAGCTGCTTAGGGGATTTGAGCCAGTCGTCACCCATTCTCTTCATCATTTACGTCATCAGGGCTTTCATCAAGCAATCGAAGATTATCTGCAACGAGAGCACGGATTGATTCAGGGTTACTACGAGGATGCGCTGGCCCACCTGCCTTTCAAACAAATCTCAGACTCACAATGAGTTAGATGGTGCTTAAATAAAAGAATAATGGCATGAGGGATTATTATGACCCAACTGACTTTGCGCTGTGAATGTGGTGCCCTTGAAGGCACGTTAAAACACGTATCACCTCAATCTGGTAACCACATGGTCTGCTACTGCGATGACTGCCAAGGTTTCGCAAAACATGTTGGCAATGAAGATAAATGGTTGGATGAATGGGGCGGAACCGACATATTCCAACTTGCTCCTGCTGATGTCGATATTCACAAAGGTGCTGACCAACTCCGCTGCGTGCGAATGAAACCCGGTGGTATTTACCGATTCTATACTGCATGCTGCCGCTCACCTATTGCTAACACCATTAGTCGGAAACATCCGTTTGTCGGTATTCCTGCTGCTGTCATTCATGGCATTGATAAAGAGCAGGCTTTAGGACCGGTGAAGTGCTACGTGATGGGAAAGTTCGCAAAAGGAACACCGCCAACTAAACCACATCCGAAATTCTCAATGAAATCTATGTTTGAAGTAATAGTGTTTATGTTGAAAAACAAAATCAAGGGTACCAATGTACCGACCCCGTTTTTCAAAGAGGATGGTAAGTCTGTCGCGGTACCGGACCAAACGGTGAATCGGGGCTGAGTAGTTTCATTTAATGCGTTTCGGGCGCCTTAGATCAGCGAAATGCTCAACGCGATTTCTTCCGCGCTCTTTGGCGCTGTATAAAGCCTTATCAGCCTCATCAAAAAGGTTTTGCGTGGTGACGTTGGCGGAGTTGGTTTGAAGTGTCGAAATGCCAATGCTCATGGTCACATCACATCCCCAAGGGAAATGGATTTCTTCGAAACGTCTGCGTATACGATCCGCAATTTCTGTCGCGTCACCCTGACTGATCTCTGGGCATACCACCAAAAATTCATTGCCGCCCCAACGGCCGACAAAGTCGTGTTTTCTCAACTGCTGACGAAGGTGTTCTGCCGCTACGACTAGCCCCCTATCACCCGCTCTGTGGCCTTCTGTGTCGTTCAGTATTTTGAAATTATCCAGATCGACAAGAAGTACCGAAAGCCCACGGCCATAGCGCTTCGCTCGCTTCACTTCCTCATCCAGTTTCGCTTCAATATAACGTCGGTTATAGACGGTAGTCAGTGCGTCGTGCGACGAGTCTAACTCCATTTGCTTTAGCGCCGTCATATCACGGGCGATGGCAATCACCCCTTTATGGGGTCCAAAAACGAACGAAGAAATGGCAACATTAAGCGGAACCAGCCTGCCGGACTTCGTCTGCCCTTTGATCTCGGCATTATTACCGCCCACCACACGACTGCCTTTGTTGGCGATAAATCGTTCTCTGAGCTTAACATGGCGATTTCTGACGGCCGGGTCGACGAGGTCTTCAATCTTCATTTCCTTCAACTCGGATTCGCTGTAGCCGAATACTTTCGACGCCATCACATTGGCTCTCAGAATTTTCCCATCCGTATCTGAGTAGATGAAAGCATCAGGAGAAGCATTGAAAATTGTTTCGATTTCCTTGGCCCGCATTAACACTTTTCTGCTCACGAAAGAGATCGTAAAAGCAAAGGCCAAGATGATAAATAGAGGGTAGGTACTGCTGACGAGGGTCCAAAAAGCATTGGTTTGATTGCTGGCTAGCGTTTCGTTGTATTGTTCAATAGGACTCGGAATCAGATCTGCACGTAGCCTCACCAGCGCTGCACGGGCTTGACTATCGTCTACCCTGACCAATCTGTCAGCCTCCTCAGCGGGCAGATGTGCGTGATGAAGGTACAGGTCATTTAGATTACGAAAGTATTCGTTTAGGGTAGCCTGAACTATCAGCAAATCCTGTTGGTCGTATTCAGGCAATCCCGATGACATGACTCGCTTCAAAGCATCTGCGGTTTTCCAATAGCTTTCCGTGGCATCTCTGTAGTAAACATCTTCACGACGAATCACATAGTTTTTGTAGTGGTGAATGAAACCAACATAGCCAAATGTCCTTTCCAGTTCAGCTAAGTCCAGAGCGATCTGAATGTTTTGTACTGACGCCTTATTCCATGACTCATTCATCTCGTTCAAGTACTCAGCCTGACGAACATTATGAAACACCAAAATGGCGCAGACAGAGAGAGTCAGCGCACTCAGAAGTATGTTTAGCTTCCGGAATGTCATGGCCACGTTGCCTGATAAGAAGATCGCCTGCCTTCTAGTTTAGACATCACTAACAGTTGTGATTCATTACATCAACGAACTGTGAAATTGAACGAGTATTTGAGGTGTCTGACGACAAATACTTTTTACCCAAAAAAAGAAAAAGGCAGCCGAAGCTGCCTTTTATCGAAATCTAGCGTGTTAGGTTGTCTGCAGTTTTGCTTTGACGGCGTCCATACGCTTGTTCCAAAATTCTCTGTATTTGAAGTAGCCATATGTCGCGACCAAAGAGAAAAACAAGTAAGACAATGCAAAGACAAAGGGGGAAGTAATCAACTCCCTTTCCAGACTCCACATGACACCAAACACCGTGATACCCAGCTTAACAGCGAATCCAGAGATCAACAGCAGAAGAGCAAGTTGAGGGTACTTAGTGTGTCGGAAGCTTAGCCAGTAACAACACCCTACAGCTATCGTCGCTAACGAAAAGCCCACCATATATGAGTGGAAGTGATCGCCAGCCAGGATGCCGCCAACAACTGAAAGAAAAATAACCGCGAAAAAGGCCATTTCTACTCCAATAAGCAAGGTTAATGAAAAGGTTGAGCGATTTTTGCTCACTTGCGGCTATTTTCACACACTTCGTTTTAAAGTGCTAAAAATTAAAATATTACAACCCTGTAACATATAAGCGTTTAATCAGAGAGTTAGAGCACTCAAATTGACGATATTTCCATCACTTAGCTAGAGATCAGTAGGTTAAAAACTTGTTGTTTTGTTACCAATGGAAATATTTCGTTACGAATTAGATGTAAAAATATGCGAAGTGAATTTGATTAGGTGGGGGTGTCAGGCCATTTAACACTGATTTATTTGTGAGCGGCCGATGCGCGGTATGGCAGACAAGGCCAATTTAAGGAAAATTGGATCGCCAGACATAAAAAAGCCGGGCAAAAACGTCCGGCTTTTTTCGAGGTGGTTTAAGCAACAGATGAAAACTTTTCTTCCAGCAGTTTCTTGTCGAGATAGGCTTGGTTCAACGCACCAACTTCTACTACCGGACCCAACATTTTGACGCGCATCAGCGTACCGTGGGATCCAGCAACTTCCGCAATACGGCCTTCTGAGTAGTCATTCACATACTGGAACGTTTCAATAGCCAAATGCAGTAAGTTGAAGTCCTGACGGCGGACAGAAAGGTAAGAGCGCCACATTAGCGCATCGAAAACTTCAGCCGCACTGTAAGCTCTGATAACAAACCGCCAACCTCTATCTTCGCCATAGAAGTCCAATGGGAAAAACTTGCGGATTCGTTTTGTCGTTTTCAATGTGATTTCTCTTATTCCATGTGAAAACCCGTTGCACTTGATTAGCATTGCCACATCAAGCACATACAGATTGAGTATAGAAGCTGATTTCATAGCTGCCACAGCAAAAAATGAAATAAATTGCTGTTTTTATTTTTGTTTTTTTTAAAAACAGGTCTAAGTAATAAATCGCTAATGCTGTGCTCTTACCGTTATTCAGAATATTGTTCTGGGCAAAGCTTAGGGGCTGTTGGCCCAGACTGACACAAAACCTAAAAATCTGTGCAGACCCTCGGGTTCATATCAGTAATAACGCAACATAATCGAGCAGCCTAAACTACGCTTATAGGTCGTTTTCAAGGGCGGGCAGTTTACATGAAATTGAAGATTTTCCGATGGATAATCGTTGTTGTGATGATAATTGGTGCTTTTATATTCGGCGTGGAGTATCAAAAGTTCACCTACCTCGATGCCTGCCTAGATATGGGTCAACAAACTAACGTAGGTAGCCACCGTGTGTGTGTCAGCAGGCACGATTAAGGAAACGACCACCAGAAACGATCTTCAATACCCAAACAACCTAAAGACGCATGATTCATGCGAGTTTGACTTACGTGCTACATCTCTTTTTCATTTGACTGATTTATATCCAAACGGCATTCAATAGCGGTAACAGGCTATTGTTTGCGCTATTTTTGAGTCACTTTTCCTGTAAAATGCACACAGCTGACAAATTTATTGATAAACCAATGGAACGTCGGTCTGGGAATGAGAAGCAGAACAAGCAAACTTATCCACTTGATATTCAGGCTCATTGACTTCTAAGAGCACGGTGGAATGCTGTTTATCTCTTCCTCGCAATGCGTGCCGTCTTACGCTTTTATCAAGACCGCTCTCGCAGTTTGCTTTTGTTTAACAAAACCATGACATGTTCATTCACTATCTTTGAACATGTTGTCATATTTTGTGTCATATATGCTAAGACGCATCCTATTCGAGAATGTCGTCTTACTCATTAAGAGCCGTCGAAACGATAAGAGCCTTGAATGCTAAAAAGTTTTCATAAATCACGTCAGAGCATACAGACCAAACTTTCCGCCATTGTACTTGGCATCAGTCTTATCTTTGCTTTCGTGTCTGTGACAGTTCAACTTGGCATCAATTACAGCAACACGGTTGAGTGGACGACAAAATCTCTCGAAAAACGCATCAAGAGCACCATCAGCACAATTGGCTATTCCCTCAAGCAGGATGATCTCACCCTACTCGTTCGCCAAATGCAGCAACTGGCTGATATGCCTTATGTCAGCAACGTCTATCTGGTAGGTGATGACGGCCAACAGTATTGGGCAGACAACGCTTCTATGAGCAAAACTGATGAGCATTTCATGCGGCAGGATTTGTTCTATCAGGGAAAAGATATTGGTGATCTTGAGATCTATCTGAATTTCGAAGCCATCAAACAAGACGCTTTCAAGAGTGCAACACCCTCAGCATTCGTTTATCTCTTCGAAGCATTATTGGTCGCTTTCCTGTTGATTGTGATTGTTCGCAGAACCTTCACCCGCAGAATCCGTTCATTGGTCGACACCGTCGACCGTATCGACCTGAATACAGTAAGAAAATTTGCGATTCCAGAAAAGCTGACCCGAAGCGAAGATGAACTTGGGCAGGTTGCCCGCTCAATCCAAGAGCTATACATGCGAATCCGCGGCGATTTCGTGCAAAACAAATTGAAAGAACGGACGCTAAAGCAACACAAAACCTTGCTGGCAGAAGAAGTGACCGTGCGCGCACAGGAGCTTGAATGGCAAAGTCTGGCAAACAAACTTCTCGCCGATCTTTCTCTTCGTCTGCTGAAAGGCCACAAAACCAACGTTGAACATGACGTTCGTATTTGTATGCCGACCCTCGCCAAATTGTTCGAGTCAGACCATGTGTTCTGGCTATCTATCGACCAGGAAAAAGTCTCATACCGCGCTTCCTATCCTGTCGACAGCGATGAACCGCCTATCGATTTTAGCGACAACTACAAAGTGAAACGTTGGTTGATGGAAGCGCAGAATGTCGCCACTGTAGACATCAACAACCTTGATGAAAATGCCATTACCGAGCGCGATTTCCTTGAGCATTTAGGTGTACATAGCCTAGCGATGTTCCCGTTGACGGATGGCCGCAAGAGTTTTGGTTTGGTCGCCGCCACCACGAATCACCGCTCTATACGCTGGAACGAGAATAAAAGTCTTCTGCTCAAACGCTTCGCTACCATGCTGAGTGAATTGACGATTCGAGAGCGCGATCATCTGGCAATGACTGAACTCCAAGAAGAGCTCATCATGGCTAACGAACGACTGCGCTTGGAAGCAGAAACCGATGAGTTGACCCGCTTATTAAACCGTCGCCCATTTAGCCGTCTATTCAGCACCGCTCTGTATGATGCCGTTGATGATGACACCGCCGTCACCATCATGATGATCGACATTGACCACTTTAAAGCCTACAACGATATTTACGGGCACCTGCAAGGCGACAAGGTACTCAGTTACGTCGCACGCGCCATGAACAAAGTGGCGAATGAATATCATGCGCCTCTAGCACGGTTTGGTGGGGAAGAGTTCGCCCTGCTATTGCCAAAAGCCGATCCAGACTTCGCCCAGCAAGTCGCATGGGAACTTTGCCAAACCGTACGTGACCTTTGTATTCCTCATCAGGGGAGTGCGAACAGCGGCATTATTACTATCAGTATCGGCGGTATTATCTGTAAACCGACACCGGATACCCAACCAAACCAGTTGCTTGAATCAGCCGATCAATGCCTCTATAAAGCCAAGCGCGCTGGCAGAAACCGCGCCGAACTTAAGCGCTACAGTGTATACACCGAAGAAATAATGTAGTGTCAGTCAATCGCGATTCAAGGGCAGTCATTCACTGCCCTTTTCTTTTTATTTCATAACTTTATTCCATACCACCACATCTTAGTGACGCTTTTTCACGCTTTGTCTCTTAAATCAGAAACTCTGAATTTCCCAACTATGCAAACATGAGTCATCGATAAACCGCATGTGCAAGGGGTTCAGTATGGTGCCTGTCAAATCACCCAGACAAATTTGCCATATCGTCAGTTCGCTGAACGATACAGCGCAAAATGATCTGGTTTTTGCCAACATCCGTCAGTTTCCTCATCCTCACTATGAGCACACGTTGGTTGTTTTGAAGAAGTCAAAAGTGCAGCCGGTCAAACTGCCGCGTCAGGTCAGCTGTTTGGAATTGGCATTAAAAGGCTCATTGCCCCGCCGCCTTCGTACGTGCAATAAAGCGCTCACTGCGCTCAAACCGGATATTTGCCAAACCTATGGCGACACGACGTTTCCGATACAGTGGTTGGCACACCGTCTCGATATTCCAGTAAAACTGCATATTCACAGTAACAGTGGCAGCCATTGTGGTTTTTGGCGTGAGCTTCTGCGACCTTGGAAATACCGCTTACTCGCTCACTCGGCAGATTTTGTCATTACACCTGAAGATGAAAGCCTGAATTGGCTTGAGGAAAAGGTAGGACTGGAATCAGGTAAGGCGCACTTAATCCGCACAGGTATTGATAACCGTCATTACTGCCCGCCCCTACGCGAGATAGACCCCAACATCACTAATCATTTTATTGGGACAGTCCCTATCCCGACACAACGTTTTGTTATCGGTGTTCCGGTTTCCGGTTTCTGCAAATCGACCGTGCTGGCCTTTCTTGATGAATACATGGCAGCGAGAAAACAGTCACCGGCATTTGCCCGTGATTGTCTGCTGTTGTTGCTGGGCAATAGTCCAAACCTTCGTGCTTATCGTAACGTTTTGGACAGTTTCAAGATCACCGAGGAGAATGTTCGGTTTTATAGCCATCTTTCAGACAATGAGCGTTTCTATAGTCATATTGATGCTATTGTCAGCTTGAATGATGACACCCACACGCCGGTCTCTTTGCTGGAAGCGATGTCGATGGGACTCCCTGTGATCACCCATCGTTCTGACATTGACAATTCAGATGAGGAACATCCGCTTCGCTGGCAAGTAGCAAACAGCGAACCGCTGATTCAGCATCAGCTCCTCACCCTGTTTTCCGATAGTCATTTTCGCCTCAAACTCGGCCAGGCTTCCCGCGCTTATGTGATGAACAAACATAACCACCACGAACACAGAATCCGCTACCGAGCGCTCTACGAAATGGCTCAGCGTAGGGTTGTTCACGAAGAAGATGTGCCAGCAGCGCCTACGATCGCGCCCTCTCAACTCAATCGCTGAACGATCATCTTCAGGTTATTTGGGCATATAACAACCTCGACGCATTCATTGTCGCAAATTCAAGAATATGTGAACTATTATTTAGTCAGGCTCGTGATTAAAGGCAGCGACTGACGATGAAAATTCTGGTTGTCGACGACATGACTTCCATGCGACATGTAATGCTGAACCTGCTTCGAAGCATTGGGTATTTGGATTTGGAGGAAGCCACCAACGGTTGGCAAGCCTTCCAAATGCTGCAAAAAACACCCTACGATTTACTGATCACTGACCTCAACATGCCAAAAATGGATGGCCGTGAGCTGCTGCAAGAAGTACGTGGCAACGAAAAGCTCGCCAAAACCCCCGTATTGATAGTCTCTTGCGAACAAGACAAAGATAAGGTGAAAGAGCTAATCCAACACGGCGTTAACGGCTTTGTGGTCAAGCCTTTCAATGGCGTCACCCTGCAGAAACAAATCAATCGCATCGAACGCCAACAGACGATGCAAAAAGAAAAAACAGACGAAAAGAAGAGTTGGATTAACGGAGAGTAAATGCTGCCTCCATTTCCAGCTCAATCGCACTGCATCGCCAATACTCAAATACCACTTCCTGCGCCACGCCCGACTCATCAACATTCACTTTGGTGATTTTTATTGCCGGAGAACCCGTGGTTGAGCGGGTAGCGAGTGCGACATCTTGGTCAAAAGTGGTCGACACAACACGGTACTTTGCCTCAGTGACCTTGAGTTGCCATTCGCTTTGATAAAGTTCAGACAAATCTCCCTCCAAAGCATGCTGCAACAGGTTAGGCACACGTTCTGCGCGAATCACATGTTCTGCATACATAACCGGCCTGCCGTCCAGGCTGTGGACTCTTTCAAATCTAAATACGTCAGAGAATGGAGGAAGGGACAGTGCCTCAGTGCTTTCTTTGTTCGCCATCATACTATCGCTAGAAAGCACTTCTGTAGTGGGTTTTCGCCCTAGAGACAAAGCGACTGATGAGAACTCATAAGGCTTGGACAGATTGATCACCAGAGGCCGCTGGGAAATAAACCAGCCGCGACGATCTTCGCGGAAAATCAGTCCATCCGCTTCCAGCAATGACAGTGCCTCTCTCAAGGTAACACGGGTTGTCTTGAATGCTTCTGCCAGCTTTCTTTCTGATGGGAGTTTAGTGCCAGCAGCAAGCTGGCCACTTTGAATTTGTTCGCGGATAGCGTCAGTGATTTTGATGTATTGCAAGTGCAGCCATTCGAAAGCAATCAGAGATAAACCTCAGCATACCTCACTAACCATGAGAATACAGCCAGTTATCCCCAAACGACCTGAAGATACGCTTACGAATACTTTGAAGTTAGCGCCAGCGAACACCCGCCAAAGAGATAATTTCCATACGCTCCAGCTCTCGCAGCAGATTACGGGCATATTCAGGTTCACAGACCGAGAGCGCTGACAGTGCAGCACCGAGTGGCAGGTTTTTTTCAAGCAAAGAAAGGAACACACTGGTAGCACTGTCGCAGACCATTACGTCGCCATTGGAAGGGCTGAAAAGTACCATCTGGTCGCCAGATTCGTAGCTACATACATCCAACGAGAATCCTTCTGCAAGACAGACTTCGACATCCGCTTTCAGCACCAGATTATTATCTATTAGCTCGGTCATTCTCATCGTTACTACTCCACTACATATACCCAAGCTATCTATCCAGACTCGAGATAATGCAGATAGCTTGGGTATAGTCACTTTGCATCACATTAGACGTCATCATGAGCAAGCGACAATTTAACTGTATATGCAGAAGACCTATTCCCGCAGGTCATTCAGGGGTATTTTTTGTCGGGTCGCAATATTGATACAAAGCAACGACCGCTGCACCACGAGGGCGCAGCGGGCTTTCCATTGCTTCATACAGCGTTAACGCTGGAGAGAGTATTTTTCGATGAGGGTATAGAGGGTCGGACGTGACACACCGAGTAGATTGGCGGTTTGAGACATGTTGCCTTCCGCTCGTGCCAACGCTCTTGTCACTGCATGGCGTTCAGCTTCTTCACGCACCTGACGAAGATTGAGCGGTAAACCGCTGTCTTTGCGGTGCTCCTTCGTCAAAGCAAGATCCATGGCTGTAATTTGAGTACCATCAGCCATGATCACAGCAGAGTGAACCTTGTTTTGAAGCTCTCTGACATTTCCCGGCCATGAATAAGACATCAGTGCTTCCACCGAATCTTCCGTAAAGCCTACCAAGTTGCGGTTCATGGTTTGATTGAACTGTAACAGGAACGTCTTAGCCAACAACAGGGTGTCGTCTTCCCTTTCGCGAAGTGGTGGGATGGTAATTGTCACTTCACCGAGTTGGTGGATCAGATCTTCGCGGAATTTGCGATCACCCGAGCGATGATTCAGATCCTGATGCGTCGCAGCGACCACTTTCACATCCACTGCAATGGCTCGCTGACCGGCGATTCTATCTACCATTCTCTCCTGCAAAAAGCGCAGAACTTTGGCTTGAATCGAAGGCGGCATATCCCCAATTTCGTCAAGAAAGAGTGTGCCGCCATTCGCCGCTTCGATTTTGCCAATTTTCACCTGACGGGAATCAAAATTACCTTTCTCTACACCAAAGAGTTCACTGTCGAGCAGATCTTCAGGTATCGACGCACAGTTGACGGTAATAAAAGGACCATTGCTTCGAGGGCTGCGATCATGAATCGCACGTGCCAGCAGCGCTTTACCCGTGCCGCTTTCACCATAAATCAGGGTATTCACTTCAGTGTTGGCGACGCGATCAACCATACGTAAGGTTTGTACCATTGGTGGACTGCCGCCAAGGATAGATTGTTGCTGACGCTCATAAGCCCTCAAACGCTCGACTTCATGCTCTAGCTTGGCAGTATGTCTCGCTCGCTTGACCATCATGCGAAGCAGTTCATCACTGAAGGGGCGTTCTATCACATCGGTTGCGCCGGCCTTGAGAGCAAGGATGGCATCGCCGTCATTTTCGCTGTTTACAATAACCAGAATTTTCGTTCGGGGAGCAAAAGCGTGGATTTCCCTAACCAAGTTAATCGCGACAGCATCACTGCTGCCCATTACGACCACAGAGGTCAGCATTTGATTCAGTGCCGTTGCCACGCTTTGCATGGGCGCAGCCACCACGGAGGTAATGTCCTCCAAAATTTGGCTAAGTTGTCGTTGAGACGTTGAATCGTCATCAATAATGAGCAGTGCGTCCTGACGTTTCGTGGTCAGGCTTGGTGCGGTATCAACCATGTATCTCCCCTTTGGGTATTCACACCGTGTATTGAACATGCCTCAGGCCATCAACGAGCGGAGACCCACCCGTTCCGGAAGCAACACGGAAATCCGTGTTTTTTGCCTTTTTGGCGTTACAGATCCAACGGATACCGGTAAAGATGTTGTTGTTTAGGGCACTGATTTTTCAGTCAACAACTGTCTTTTACCAACCGGAATCTTTAAAAGTCACGGTGCTTTCGAACGTACTTACGCAGCATTCACTAACCCAAATGAAGCAAGGCCCTGTCTCGCAATTCAATTTGCTGCGCGTCGATAAATCACGGCAATTCATGAAAACACGCGGTGACGACACGTATTGAGGAAAATCAGTCAGGCGGGGGGAGCCAAGCTATTGTTATTAGGATCGGTTCAACGTCTCTTCGATACAGATTCAAATCCACAAGGACAGACATCGGGCGTCCCGAACTGTTTCTTTTCGCTCGTGAGTTACTCTAGCAGCGCGATTTGGAAACGTTTCCGATAAAGGTAGGAATTGCATTTAATTCTTATTTTGTAGGCACATTCTCTGAATTTAACAGGATAAATTGTGCTCGTACTGACATAAGTATTAGCCCCATTTTGTTCTCTCCCTTGTTGTTTTCCCCTGCTCCCCAATAGCTATCGCAGGGCGAGTTTTCAATCAAAATAGCCGGTGCAGTTTCTGTTAAAAGTTGACGCAAATTTGGGTGCTGCAAAAACTTCTCCATCACCACGAAATGCATGATGTCGTAACGCACAAGCGCCCAGTCCTTGCGGACATGAGCCTCCAGTTCACGGCTGAGTTTGAAAGCATCACATGGCGTTTTAGCGGATAAAATTTTCTGTTGTAAGGCCACATCAGCAAACTTTTGGGCGTGGTACGCGTGTTCGGTCGATGACCAATGTTCACCATCAATGATAATAGATGCTGGAAAGAAATTAGACAGGAAGCCATATGACTCGTCAGGCTCATAAAAGCGAATTTCATTCACTGACATTTGGCGATACCTTTATTGACCTTGTTGAGATCATCTTAGTCAAAAGACTGAATTTTGGCTTAGTCAACAGATTGATTTTACGTTAAACCTCTGGAATTCAACCACCCATTTGCCTGCTTTGCGTAACTTCTGTCTTCCGGCTGACAGTTTTCTATCATAAGATTGTTTCATTAGCATGAAGGGAAAACGCGCTCGACGGAGTGAAAATATGAAATTGGCTGCCATGCTTGCCATTGCCATGATCTGTGCGGTGTTGTTTGTTCCTGTTCATGCCGTTATTCCTGTCAAAGACGCGGACTGCAATGACTGGAATGCAAAGACCTTCTGGTTTGAGCCTTGGGGAAGCTCTGGTGTACATAAAGGCATCGACATTTTTGCCCAATCTGGAACCACGGTAATGTCTGCGACAACTGGCTTGGTGCTCTATACAGGTGAAGTGGCTAAAGGTGGCAAAGTGGTTGCCATTCTTGGGCCAAAATGGCGTTTACACTACTATGCACATTTGGATGAAATCGCGCCGGACACGTCAGGATGGCTGACACAAGGTGAATCGATTGGCACGGTCGGCAGCACGGGTAACGCCATTAACAAACCTGCTCATCTTCACTATTCCGTCATGTCACTGCTCCCTTATCCTTGGCTGTTCAGCACAGAAACTCAAGGTTGGAAGAAGATGTTTTATCTCGACCCAGCCGCCCAGTTTTCCCAGTGCGTCAGCGATTAATCAGAGAACCAAGTAACACGACTCCCTCTCGGATTTCCCTGAGAGAGCTATTACCGAAGCCAGCCACTAATGCTCGTTCTGTCGCTACTGACCGATGACTTTTATCTTCCTGATGGCAATAGTAATCCAACGTTCGAATGGTATATCCTTCCGCTTCAAACGCCGATTTAACCTCTACTGCTGTCGGTCCCCCTTTCCAGCTAAAGGTCACATGTAACCCCGCGGCCTGACTCAGTATCTCCACCTGATCGCCACAAGCATGGGTTAACAATTCGACAAAAAGCCTCTGTTTCTCCTGATAAAGGCTACGCATTTTACGGATATGTCTAAGGTAATCGCCTTCGGTAATAAAGGTCGCCAGCGCTTCTTCTATATGTATTGGAGTATCGCCACCAATAGCATCCTTAATTTGTAAGCATGATTCCACCAGAGCTTCCGGTACGACAAGGTAACCAACACGCACTGAAGGCAGAAACGCCTTACTGAATGTCCCGATATAAATCACCCGCGCATCTTCGCCATGCAATTGCGTCGCGAGCCCCTGAAGCGAAGGATAAGGTCGGTTGGCAAACTGGAATTCACTGTCGTAATCATCTTCGATGATCCAACGGGCTTTCTGGCTTGCCCACTCAATGCAGCGCATTCGCTGCGAAGTATTCAGGCTAGTGCCCATGGGATATTGATTGCTCGGCGTCAGGTAAACAGCTTGACCTTCGAACTGCTCAATCTTCTCGACATCCGCGCCGGACTTCGGCAAAACCGGCAGCTCCTCAATCTTCATTCTGCTTCGCTTAAGCACCTTCCGCATTTGCACATAGCCAGGGTTCTCCATCATCACGCTATCACCGGCCTTCAAAATGGCATTCGACGCGATGTAAAGCGCTTGCTGCGCGCCAGAGGTGACAATAATCCGATGCGCGGGTGCTGAAACAGATCGGCTGACAGAAAGGTATTCACTCAGGGCTTTTCTAAAAGTCAGGCTTCCCTGAATATCATTTTGCCCCGCAATGAAACTTCGCTGATATTGAAGCTGCATCGCTCTCGCCCATTTCTTGTAGGGGAAATGAACCAGATCAGGTACGCCCGGTGCAAAGGCACGGTTTCTTTTTTGGGTGTCGAAAGCTTCTGGTACTGCAGCCACTTCATCAGAGCGTGATGGTATGGTTGGTGACTGGCTATCTTCCGCCTGAAGGAATTGCTCAGGTGTCGAAACATTAACGAAGTAGCCCGCGCCACGTCGGCTTTCCAAATACCCTTCTGCTTTCAGCTGCTCATAAACCGCTGTCACCGTGTTTCGGCTCAACCCCAACTCCTGCGCCATAAAACGGGTAGCAGGAAGCCTGCCATGATGAGGCCAACGGCGATTCAGGATCTTTTCCTGAATCGCGGCATAAAGTGCGCTTTGCTTTGAACTTTTTTCACTGGCGAGCTGCAAATCACCAATGTCGATCGGCTGCATATTGGATCCATTAACTTATCTAAACTGGCTCTATTTGTAGAGCCATTTATCACTACACTACAGGAATGAACGACGAAGAAGCAATGAACAAACAAGGAAGACGTTTATGACGCTAGGCAACACCCAACGGACAACAGTAAAAAAAGCCGCTCACAAAGCAGTTAAAGACAAAGAAGCGCTTTACAGCATTATTGATGAATCCAAACTTGCCCACGTGGCTTTCAGTGATGAGCGCGGCCCAACAGTGATTCCTATGCTGGCATGGCGTGAAGGCGACAACATTTACATTCACGGCGCCAGAAACAGCAAGATGCTTAAACACTTGAAAAACGGCGCGGATTGCTGCGTGACTTTTACCATTCTGGATGCTTGGGTGTTAGCGCGTTCCGCTTTCCACCACAGCGCACATTACCGCTGTGCGATGGCATTTGGACGCTTTGAAGTCGTTGAAGATAACGCCAAAAAAGCGGCGGCTTTTGATGAGTTCCTGGAGCAAATCGCACCGGGAAGAAGCAAAGAAGCTCGTCCCGGTAATGAAAAGGAACTGACAGCAACAGAGCTTTTGGTCATGCCACTCGCTGAAGCTTCAGTCAAGATTGGCCGTCATGGCGTGAATGATGATTTGGCCGATATGAATTTACCCGTTTGGGCAGGAATTCTTCCTTTCCGCACAGTAGCAGGGCCTTTGGAGCCAACCGCTGATAATGGTGTCAACAAAACACCAGACTATTCATCTGCCTACCCGGGCAGATGGTGCGAATAAAAATTCATTCCCCAAGGGGCTTTGTCTCTTGGGGATTGTGTAGCTCCCTGATATATTGAATTTTCGTCTATCAGGAGAGGACAAGGATGAGCACATTCAATCGGGTAGCCATTGTTGGCGGTACCCACGGGAACGAATTCAGCGGTATTTATCTTCTTAAAAAGTGGCAGGAAAGCCCTGCACTTATCAGCCGCCCCACCTTTGAAACAGAAACCCTTTTTGGCAACCCAAATGCATTCCGCGATAACAAACGTTATCTGGATTGTGATTTGAACCGCCAGTTCATCCCTGCCGATCTTGCAAATCCAGAACTGGGTAATTACGAGCAAAGCCGAGCTAAAGCCATCAACCTTCAATTAGGGCCAAAAGGCAACGCCCGCACCGATCTCATCATCGACCTGCACAACACCACCAGCAACATGGGACCAACCCTGATACTGCTGAAAAACGATGCCTTCAATACTCAGCTCGCCGCTTACGTGGCCGAGCGCATGGACAATGCAGTGATTCTGTTTGAAGACCACTGTTCAATGGAAGAGCATTACTTCCTTTGTTCCATCGCTGATCAGGGCATCATTATTGAAGTGGGTCCTCAGCCGCAGTCTGTTATTCGTCAAGACGTACTGGAGTGGATGGATGATATGACACGCCACATCCTCGACTTTGTAGAGCTGTTTAATAAAGGCGAAGTCCCAACGCTACCAGAGACTGTTTCGGCATACCGCTATGTGGAAACCTTGAAGCTGCCTGAAAACGAACAGGGCGAACGTATCGGTATGGTGCATAAAAATGTGCAGGACGCTGACTTCACACCACTGCGAAATGGCGACCCTATCTTCACCAAGTTCGATGGCACAGAAGTGTATTGGGATGGCGACTACGAGGCCTACCCGCACTTTATCAATGAAGCCGCTTACTACGATAACAACCTTGCCATGTCGTTGGGTGAGAAGGTTGATATCCCTGTAATTAAATAATCGCAATACATATACCCAAACCAGCGGTTACCGATCAAAAACGCCCTCAAAATTGAGGGCGTTTCCATACAATTCAACCCTGCTTGTCAGGATTGGGTTTCCCCTGCAATCACTGAAGGGTCACCTTCGACCACCGGCATATCGCCGATTTCAGCCGAGCCTGAAACCTGTGTAGGCACTGGGACGCTGGGGTCTGCCAAGGTCAGGCTAGTGCACTGCCCTGTTGCGGATTGCATAGTCTGTTCAATCTCTCGCGCTTTGATCACATACTGGTTGGAACTTCCCATGGCAACGCCATCGTTGAGAGAAAATGCTGGCGTGTACTTGCCGCTATCCTGCTCATAAGGAATCCCCCAAAAGTCACCGTTTCCGCCATAGTTGAACAGGAACGTTTGTCCCGCGTATGTGCCCGCGGAGCCAGAGCGGTCATTGGCATTGCTGTGGGTGTAAGTGAACTGCAAAGGACGATCGAAACTCACCACATCCCCGCTACCATTTTTAACTGCCGAAAGCTGATTCCATGACTGGATACCCGTTTCCCAGACATAAAATTCAGTCACAATGGATGAGTCATAAATGTCATAAGGATTGGTTACCGTCGATGTCACCATAGGCCCGCTTCGCACGCCCCAACTGTGTGGCGTTGCATCTATATCGTTCTGTGTGAGTGAAGCGTTGTATCGGACAGGCTCAGAACTATTCACACTCACCAGTGTTAACGCATTACCACCAGAGGTACTGAAAGTGAAATTGTGCGGGCCACTCGTCGTTTCAAACGGGCTGCTGGCGCCACTCCAATTCACTAAATCACCACTATCCAATGTACCAATCGGACAGTTGTCATAACAGTACAGCGTGACTGAACCACCATTCAGCAGTTCACCTGAACCCGTTTCGCTTCCGTTAATAAAGCTTTGCTCGTAGTAGGTCAGCGACGTTTTCCCTTCCAGATACTTGACTTCGCCCCCCAATTGTTCGGAGTACATGTAGAGCGATTCATTTGTGGTAAGGGTAATTTGCACTGGGCTGATCGTCGCCACAGAAGGACCGTTCTCACCCCAGCTCAACTTACCGGTTTTATAAAAACCGTCTGAGCCTACACTATCCTGTGCAGCCGTGAGATAATTCACCACCCATTGGTCAAAAGAACCATCGCTAAAGACGGTGCTATCCCAATAGCCAAACTGAATACCTCTTGCTTGAGAAAGGCTGAGCGTTTTCACTTCATTTTTAATCAAACGCCCAGGCGCAGTCACATAGGTATAAGAGGTTTGCGCGCCGCCATCATTTCTAACAACGGTTTCGCCATTGGTCACAGCACCATCAACTTCGGTCCAAAGGCCCCAGTAACCCACATATCCGTAGCTATCATAATTACTGTTATTAGCACTTGAATAGAGGATAGGAAAACCAGCATTTACCCTGACTTCGGCACCTGATGATGCGTTATATAAGTCATATCTATGCACGTAGCTGTCAAACTGGGTTCGGCTCAAACAGGTACCTGAATTGCTGCCGGACTTATAAGGTAAGCTGTCGAAATCTGACGCGTTTTGCAGCAAAACGTTATCGCTATTAAACGCCAAAGCATAAGCTCCCGATTGATCAGAGGAGGTCAGTGCCACACCTGTCGAACGATCACTACTCATCACCACACTGGCACTTTGCGTATAGCTGCTGGCACCCTGCTGGCTGGACTCATAAAGCGTAAAACCTATCGAACCAGGTTCGCTGTCCAAAGTGATTACTTCACCTCCACCTAATTGGTTGAGGTTGGTGAAATTGTCATAGAAATCAAAATTGAACGTAAACTGCCCGAAAGGGTTAGAATCAGAAGCCCCTTCGCTAATCACAGCCTGAAATTTTATCGCCTGATTACCGCCTCCCCCTTCCATTTCGGGGATCCACACGTTGACAATCAAGGGATCAAGATCAGAGGCCCGGGTGACGTTTGCTACCGCTTTCAAATAAGACGGTGTATTCGCAGCGCCAGATGACTGCCCTGACGAGCCGTCATCTTCTGAGTCAAAACAAGCTGCTTCATCCGCCAGTACTAAATAGGGACCCGCGTTGGCAAACTCCGTGACATTGAACTGCGCCGTGAAACAGAGAATGCTGTTTACCAATTCGATGGGTTGTAACGCCTCATTCCAAACATAAGATTTGGTCTGCGCGTTCGAGTAGTCTGTGCCAGCGTCGTTGAATGCTGCATGAGCAACACCCGAAGATAAAGCCATCGATGACAACAGCCATACAGTTTTAGTCATTTTCATTGGTCACGACCTCCAACTGTTGGGGAAGTTGTAAACTACTGGTAGAAGTCGCAGATCCTGCACCGTCGCTATCACTGCATCCCAAAAGACCGATAGAAAACAGGCATATACAGCCCAACTTTATTAACCCTTTCATTACACCCTCACCTCATCATCCGTTTCTAAAGAGATAAAAGTCTCAACTTCAAGACTTCATATACACATAGTTTTAGTGTGGAAAATAACCGTTGTCAGTTTTGTGCCTAAATCAAAGGTAAGGGACATATCCCATTGAAATCATTTACTTAAATCCGGTATGACGTACTGACAGAAAGAGGGAATTACGTTGAAAAATAAGGAGTTAAACGCAAGCTGAGACAAATTTCCGGTTGGATGCTCATAAATATATAATGTGACTCAAATCACTTATTCAACACTTTTGGTAATCAATAAGCAAAAACCGAAATAGAAACGTAGTGAATGTGATCTCGATCTGCTGAAGGGTGTTGAAGGTTCCCTAGACTGGAGCCAGAAACATTAACAGTAATGACACATAAATTAAAAAAATATTGCTGTTTTTCAAAGCAAACACAGAGGGATACATTAATGAGCGAAGTTTTATTAGCAGTTTTTGCTGGTGCAATTGTTGGTTTTTTCTTTAGCGCCGTGAAGTTGCCTCTCCCCGCCCCACCAGTGATATCTGGAATCATGGGTATCGTTGGGATCTATCTTGGCGGCATGGCCTATCAAACAATTGTCACGAGATTCTTTTCATAGTCTCTCCCACATTCTTTACCCCAAGCGCAGAAATTTAATGCGCTGGAATTTCATATTTTATTTACGACGTAGAAAATTCGAGGAGGACTGGTGTCTACAGGGAAGCTACCGCCGGCGGCAGATGGATTACAACTCAACTTCTGTAAAACATTGGCGTGTCGAAACTTTGGATTGAGTGATGAGAAGTATTATTTGCTTCAAGATTCGGATCCGTCTCGTCCCGGTTTGGTGTGCCGAGAGTGTGGTGCCTTTCCTCCTCTCCTTAACAACAGGGGCGTTATTGAAGAACTGAGTCGTCTAAAACAGCAAGACTCAGGTAATCTCGCCGCGTGCAATACCGAAGGCTGTGAGGCATTTGGTAAGCCTGTGCTCACCCATCGTGAGCATTATCATGCGTTTGGTTACAGTGGTGAGCGTCAGCGCTACCGTTGTAAGCATTGCCAAGCGACTTTCGTGGATAAATGGTCGAATGCCAACCCTAAGTTGGATGTTCAGCAACGTCTGCTGGGATTGCTTTTCACCGGACATCCGGTTCGGGAGATTTGTAGAAAACTGCATATCAACCCAAAGACTTTTTACGATCACCTCGAGCAAATCGCTGCGCGCTGCCGAAATAAACTGGCAAGCGTGGACGCTCGATTCCTGCAATTATCGAAGGAAAACCCACTGGCTTCATCGCTCACGACGTTGCAGCCGCGCAGTGACAATGGCGTGATGTGGTTAACCACTGGTGATGCAGAACATGGCTACGTGTTGCTGCAAAATATCAACTACTCATCTGACGAAGAAAAGCCAGATGAAGTGGGTGATGTGTACGCTGAAAAAGCGAGGTTGATGCCGGATAATTTCATCCACTTCACAGACTCCTTTGAAGCGAATCCCGAAGGCTTACTGAATCAGGTCAACGAGAAGTACAAAGAAGTTCTTTCACGCAGCAATGTGGAAGACCTCTATACGCGACCAATACATGTTGATTACCCGTCAAAAGGTTGTTTGATTCGACCCCAGTACGCGGCGTATGCGCAGTATCTTCGTTTGAAAGAGTTGACTGAAGAGTGGCAAGACCTCACGGTCTATCTCCCTCAAGAGCCATTGCTACGCTCTGCGATCATCAGTGTGTTTAGGGAACGCCTTCAAGAGAAACAATGCCATCCAATCTACGTGGTGCAGAATGCGCATTGGCTGGAACACGATAGTGCCGATAACATCGACATTATGCTCTTGAGTTGGTGGCGTGACCGCTGGGCATTCACCCAGAAAGGACAAGCAGAGAAAGCCATCTGTCACTTAGGGAAAGAGACAGGTCTGGAAGCTGCTTGGTTGGAAAGAGCAACGACAACAGCACTGGAAGATTATCAGGATCGCTTTCACCTGCATTTTCGCTCCCTGATCGATGAGCCAAGACGTCGGTTGCGCCCAGGAGGCCTGCTTCCATTACTGGATATCTTCCGCGCATGGAACAACCTTTGCCATCAGAACAGCGAAGGAATTACCCCTGCGCAGGCTTTGGGACTGGCGCGCCACCCTTACACATTGGCGAATTTGTTAGCATAATCATTAGGGTGCGATAGGCTTATTTGGCTCTACTTGCACCTCAATTGCTATGAGAAAACAAAAAAGCGAGCTTAAAGCTCGCTTTTTTGATGCATTCAAAACCGATTACTCGTCAGCTTCTGCTTCAGAGTAGTCTTCCGCTGCACCACCACGCGAAGTGGAGCACAGGTTGTAAACGACATGCTTGTGGTTGATCTCTTTCAGGTACTTCAACCAGCACAGAGCATAGGCTGATTCAGCTGCACGACGACCATTCACTTCATCAACAAATTTCTGCTGCTCTTCGTCTTGTGGAACCATTGCACCTTCAAACAGTGCTTTCATGGTGCGTCCACAGGTTTCCAAAAGTTGTGCTTCTTTGATGGTGAAATAGCCTGATCGAGCAAAACCTTTTGGAAAATGCTTGTCATCAAAAAACTTTTGACCACTAAACATTATTTAGCTCCTTAACAAATTTGCGCAATATTCTTCATTAAACCATTAAGGTGTAAAGCAAAATATTGTTGATCTGACGATTAAGAAAATTAATTCTTACTGCGGTTTATAGCGGTGATTTCGTGTTCTGTCGAGAGTTTAACGATAATTTCATGATGAATTTTGCACGTAACTTATCCGAGAAGTAGCCCTAGGTCGAGACCACCGAAAGTAAGCCTTTGTAACAATGTGAAAAACGTCAAAAATTAAGAAAAACTTTTATTAACTGCCCAGAAACGCTCACCACTCGTGCAGAAAAATCTCACACAATAACTGGGCTCAACCTCACATATCCACTGCGATGTAACGATGTCAGTTCACAGTCAGGAACAGAATCGCTTTCCTTTTTCATTAACCATAACCTACTGATAAGATTCTTTTCGTAACAATCGAAATTTCTAATTGATGACAGCGAATTTTTTCGTTTTATTTAATCAATCTGCTGGATTTATGCTTGGGCGGAATTGGTGTCACAGTTATGCCAAGGAAACTTCATCAATAAGTCACATAACTTCGGCTATATTTGATGAGACAAAGGCTTAGCAAGAAACGTAATGTCCTTTGATGCAATGAAAATTATTCCGAAGTATTGTTAAACGAACAGGGTAAATAAAATGGCCAAGTGGGAACAGTGGCTGAAAAACGACACAAACCGTAAAGAGAAGTTTAATTCCAAATTCAATGACGAATTTGACGATCGACCTCAACGCGACAAGAAGGCTCGCCGCAAGGCAAAACCAAGCCGCTCATCTCAAGAGGATTACCCGTTCGATTGATGACAAAAAGCCAGCGTCTCAGCGCTGGCTTTGATATCTCTGGTGTTAACGTAACATCAGAAAAACATTTGGTAGGTGTAACCCGTCAGTATCGCCATGCCCAATACCACCGCCAAAAAGGCCAGAATCATCTGGTTGCGGAACATGGACTTGAGCATGATAACTTCAGTCAGGCTCGCTCCTGCACTACCAATAACCAGCGCCATTACCGTACCCACGCCCATGCCTTTTGCCATTAAGGGCGCACTCAGCAAAATCACAGCCTCTGCACGGATGTATAGCGGAATGCCTATCACAGCTGCCAAAGGTATTGCGAATGGGTTATCCTCGCCGGCAATAGAAGCAATCCATTCCGCAGGCATTGCACCGTAAATCAATGAGCCCACACCAACACCGATGAAAATGTATGGCATCGCCGTTTTAAAGTCTTTCCACACGCCACGCCAAATCTTCAGCCACTTATTCTCTTCTACCGGTTTCGTACCACACGTGGTGCCACAGCAACTCTTTGCAGGTTCTTCATAAGTAGATGGTTTGAGGTACTTCTCGAAACCCAACTTTTCCAGCAGGTAACCCGCCACCACCGAAATAACCAGTGCCGAAGCGAAGTAGTACGCCGTGACTTCCAAACCAAAGGCCACTGCAAACAAGCCAATGATCATAGGGTTAAGCAAAGGGCTTGCGAACAGGAACACCATCATGGTGCCAAAGCCTGCCTGTGCGCGAATCAGACCTTTTAAGAAAGGAATTGTCGAGCACGAACAAAATGGCGTGATGGCGCCTAAAAACGCAGCCATGACATAACCTTTGCCGTTTTTGCTGCTCAGAATGCCGCGAATCTTTTCTGGCGGTATGTATTGCTGCAATACGCCAACCAGATAACTGATCACTAGGAACAGCACAGTGATTTCAGCGGCAAGGAAGGCAAACATGCCCAGCGTTGATTGGAGGGTCTCCATGGTCATCATTAATTTCTCTATATTTCTAGAATGTTCGAAATATAGAGTTTTGATTTCTCCTCTGCAAGATATTTCTGGTAATATCGAAATATTATTTTTATCCAGGAAGCACTATGGAACTCGAAACTGTCGCTAAGGCATTGAAAGAACTGGGACACCCAACCCGGTTAGCGATATTCAAGAGGCTGGTCAAAGGTGGGCATGCCGGTATCGCTGTGGGTGTGGTTCAGGAGGAATTGAACATTCCTGGCTCAACCCTTTCCCATCATTTGTCGAGTTTGGTGTCTGCGAACCTGATCGAGCAGCGGCGTGAAGGACGAACCCTTTTCTGTGTTCCCAAGTACGAGCAACTCGATGGTGTTTTATCCTTTTTGCGCGAAGAGTGCTGTGCGGACGAATCCCTCGAAGAGACAAAGACTCGTGGGTAAAGAAAAAGCAGGGCGATTGCCCTGCTTCTGATTTGATTAGCTTTGCTTTTCCTGCCACTCGGCGTGTCTTTGTTCCACACGCTTTTTCACGTCTCGCCACTTTTCAGCGCTTTGCAGGTCGCGCACCGAGAACTGATGCTTCTTCGCCAGTGATGCAGCCTTCGGTACGTCAATGATTGGCAGGTTGTCTAAGGCCTCAATTGATGACTGGCGGTTGTTGCATAGCAGCAGCATATCGCAGCCAGCAGCCAGTGCTTGCTGACAGCGCTCTGCCGGGCCGCCCATGACCGTCGCCCCTTCCATGCTCAAGTCATCAGAGAACACAATGCCTTTAAAGCCCAGTTGTTCCCTAAGCACTTTCTTCAGCCAGTAAGGCGAACCACTGGCAGGCAAGTCATCATAGTGCGGATAGATAACATGCGCTGGCATCATGGCATCTAATACGCCTGCTTGGATTTGCGCGGTAAAGATTGCCATGTCCTGTTCGAAAAGATTGTCACGCTCATCTTTCGGGCTTTCGAAATGTGAATCGGCAAGCACGGCACCATGGCCTGGGAAGTGTTTACCCGTTGTGGCCATACCCGCGTCTTTCATACCAGCCATAAATGCAGTTGAGAACTGGATTACCGTATCATTGTCGTCGCCGAATGCGCGGCTGCCAATCGCTTTGCAGTCAAAGCCACGATCCAACACCGGCGCAAAACTCAGGTCAATATCATGGGCCATCAGTTCGGCAGCCATCAACCAGCCCGCTTCCTTCGCCAAAGTCAAGCCATCTTCCATCTGGACGTAAGACTGCGCAGGTGGAATGATGGTGAATTGCTCGCGAAATCGCTGAACACGGCCACCTTCCTGATCAACACCAATTAAAATAGGGCGTTTAGCCGCTTTACGAACAGACTCTGTCAGTGCTGCCAGCTGGCGACTGTCGTGGTAATTACGAGCGAAAAGGATCAAGCCACCAACGCTTGGGTGTTGTAATAACTCACGCTCTTCCGCGTCCAGCTCACACCCTTCAAGATCAAGCCACAATGGCCCCATGGGTCACTCCTGTTTGAATTTCGTTTTAAGCTGGCAACATATTACGCTGACACGCACACTCTAGAAAGCCTGACACCAAATTTTGGTGCTGGGAATTGCAATCCTATGAGAAACTTAGCGATTGAAACCGTTAAAAAAGAGAGGCGAGTAAATCATGTACATCGGCATAATGTCTGGCACCAGTTTGGACGGTATTGATATGGTCGCCGCCTCTTTTTCTGACCAGAGCGTCACCTTGCATCATCAGGCTGAGTATCCCTTTCCTGAAACGCTCAAGGAAAAGCTCATCGCACTGAGCCAGGGCGTGCCAGTCACGCTGGAAGAAATTGGCACCATCGACCATTTCCTCGGTAAAACGTATGCCGAAGCGGTCAATCGCTTTCTAAACGAAAACTCGTTGAAATCAGAAGACATCACAGCCATTGGTTGTCATGGCCAGACGGTATTTCATAAACCCACAGGGCCAATGCCATTCACCATGCAGCTTGGCGATGCCAATATCATTGCAGCGCTGACAGGCATTACGACGGTTGCTGATTTCCGACGCAAAGACATGGCGCTCGGTGGTCAAGGCGCACCTCTTGTTCCTGCCTTTCACCAGTTTCTGTTTGGCACTGATTCCACCACCAAAGTGGTGCTGAACATTGGTGGCATCGCCAATATCTCAGTGCTTGCACCTAACCAAAGCGTCGTCGGTTTTGACACGGGGCCAGGCAACATGCTGATGGACAGTTGGATAAGCGAACACCAAGGCAAACCGTATGATAAAGACGGCGCTTGGGCGGCGAGTGGAGCCGTCAATCCGGCACTGCTGAATCAAATGCTCAGCGAAGGATATTTTGCTCAGCCTGCCCCAAAAAGCACTGGGCGGGAGCTATTCCATCGGGGATGGCTGGAGGCTCAACTCAACGCTTTCAATCAGCCATTGAGTCCTGAAGATGTACAAGCGACGCTACTCGCTTTCACGGTGCAATCTATCGCCAATGACGTGGCTCGCTATGGACAAGGTGAACTTCTGGTTTGTGGTGGTGGAGCCAGAAATAAAGCCTTGATGAAAGGCCTTCAAGCAGCATTACCTGATTGGCAGGTTATGACAACGGACGATAAGGGCGTTAATGGCGATTCGCTGGAAGCGTTGGCTTTTGGCTGGTTGGCACACCAAGCCTTAGAAGGAAAACCGGGGAACTTACCCGATGTAACTGGCGCGAGCCGACCTTGCCGACTTGGCGCGATTTACTATCCCGATTAGGGGCCGTTGACCCTACCCCGGCTGGGTACCAAACTTATTCGGACGTTTCACCGACACAGGCATATTCAGGCTGGTGCGTTTCAGATAAAGCAGGTATTGGCTGAAACTGAGTGGTCTCGAGTAGTGGTAACCCTGTGCGATGTCGACACCGTACCGCTTCAATACCGAAGCGGTTTCCAAATCCTCCACCCCTTCAGCGACCACCATTAACCCAAGCGACTTTGCCATTTCCGTGGTCGCACGGACAATGTTCTGTTTGCGAGGGCTATTAGTCAGTGAGTTGATAAAGCTGCGGTCAATCTTAAGCTCCGTAAACGGTAGCTGAGAAAGATAAGTCAATGACGAGTAGCCAGTGCCGTAATCATCAATCGAGACTTCAATGTCGTATTGGGACAGGCGATCAATCACTTCATGCAATCTGTCATAGTCTGACACCATGGTAGATTCTGTCAGCTCCAGTGACAGCGTGCCCGTTGGTACATGGTATTGCTCTGCTATATCTGCAATTTTGTCGACCAAATTGGGAATCGCGATATCAGATGCACTCACGTTAATAGAGAGCCGACGGCTGAAACCCAGCTCGATCAGTTTGCTCTGCTGGTAGAACGCCCGTTTAATCACCCAAAGCGTTAGATTGTTGATAAGCCCCACTTCTTCCGCCAGTTTCACAAATACTTCCGGTGACACCTGACCAAACTTGGGATGCTCCCAACGCAAAAGCACTTCTGAGCCATGTATGGACCCAGTGCGAAGATCAATCTGAGGCTGGTGATACAAATCCAGCTCGTCGTTTTCGATGGCGCGCTTCAAATCAGACACCAGCGACATATTCATGGTGCGGTTAAAGCTATTGAGCGAGTCATAAGCGTTGAATCGCTTGTCGGAAGGAGAAGTCTCCGCCACTGCCTGCATCGCTTTACGCAGCAACACATCTGTTGTCGCACCGTCTTTTGGAAACTCACTGGAACCTATCGTTCCTTGTGTGCGGATGCTGAGGTCGCTCAATTCGACGTAATGATCCACCTCATCCATCGCGCTCGACAGTAACAGATCGATCTTTTCCTTGTTGGTCGATAGCACCACAAAGCCAAACAACCCTTCTTTGATGCAGGCAATTCTGTGTTTGTCTCTATACCTCCCTTCCAGCACTTTAACAGCGTCACAGTTAAGCGCTGCATGTAAGCGGTTACACACTTCGCCAACAAAATACTGTTTTTGCTTCACGGACATGTAAGGAGAAAGAGAATTAAAGCGATCAATTTGGAAGCAGCAAAGCGTGAACTCATTATTGCGATCGATAAGTTGATCGACCACAAGCGACAAGACGTTCACGTTCGGCGAGGACGAGAGCGTGTCATGAGTGAGCTGATAAACAGACTCTTCTCTTTGTTGGCGAAAACGTTCGGCTAGCGCCATTGCCATCAACATGGCAGTCAGCACATGTCCCATCATAAAGGCATATCGGTTTGCCAACGTGTATTCAATATTTCCCGTGACCAGCAAAGGAGGAAAGACCCCGGCAATCACCAAAGGTATCCAAGAAAAAGTAAACATTGGGCTCCATTTCTTTGCCACGGCCCAACGTCGCCACACCAGCACACCAATCAGCGCATAAAAGACAGGTTGTATAGCAATCAAAAACGTCGCCGATACGTACTCAGGGATGACAAACGAAATCATCGTCAAACCCAACAGCACCATCAATGCGTAGTTCACAACCTGCCTCAACAGACTCTGTACTTTGTGAACACGCAAATAAAGATGCGCAAACAATAGAGAAAGTAAGAACAAACAGAACGTCAGTCCCACCGTGTTGTTACTGAAGAAAATCTGTATTGCCGGAGGAAAAAGGTAAATTCCGAAACCATGAACTGCGCCCAGCAATACCATGCTCACACCAACATATCCGGCATAAACCAGATAGACCCGCTCTCGCAGTGAAACATATACAGCAAAGGTGTATACACCCACGGCCAACATGATCGCGGCAAAGCCCCCCCAAACTGTATGAAGAAGTTGGGTCAGAGTATGATAATCATGTTGCTCCATCAACCAGATTGGCATCGCTGGAAACCCTTCGGAGTAGACGTGCAAATACAACTCTGAACGTTCAAAACCGTCCATCATAAAGTTAACGGCAGGTGGCATGTCACCAAGGGTATAACCTCGCTCGATACTGTCACCCAATCGCCAGCGGTTAATCTCTTTGCCTTCGTGATTGAATTGGTAAATGTTGAGACGATCTATCATCGGCGTATCGAAATAAAGCGTGAGGTGGCGATGTTCAGATTCTAGATTCTGGACATCGACTTTTACCCAATAGGATTTACTCCCAAGCTCCCAAGGGATCTGATTGGGATTCTCAACATAACGGAAGATAGCTGACTCATGGACATAACTGAGAATGTGGCTGTTTGTGTTATCAATGAAGTAACCATAACTCACATCAACACTGTCCGGATTAGATGTCAGGGTCGGAAAAAGACCTGCAAAGCGAGAGCCACTGAGCATGCCGAGAATGACGACAAAAAGCGTCGCCGCAACCCACAACGTGCGGTTAGAGATTAGGGGCTGAAATTTCATTCATTCTCCCGGCTACATTGAATTCTTGATAGATAAGTGGAATTCGGGAAAGCAAGAGAGCTTCGTTCTAGTCATACGCCAACCAATGTGCAGCCCTTCTTATCATGTGAGGCTGCTGAAAATTCCTACAATGACATGTTTCAATCTAGATACGGATGACTACTTTTTCAAACATCAGGGTGCTTTAAAGCATAAATATTACTGATAATTTGCTGTTGAACGATGTAAGTGTGATTTTGAGCAAATGAATGACACTAGAACATTTGTTCACAGGGAGAAAACTTCGTAGACTCTGAGGCTGAATTTCCGCCGCAGGATGACGTCATGACCACGACACGAACGTTAAGCAGCAACTTTGAGAGCTTGCTTGACGACACTAACCTCCTCACTGAGATTGCCATTCTCTACTACCAACAGAATACGACGCAGGAAGAGATCTCAAAGAAATTTGGTATCAGCCGTGCCAAAGTCAGTCGTCTGCTGCGTCGTGCACGTGAAGAAGGCATCGTAGAAATTTCTGTTAAGTTCCACCCGGTGCACAGTGCACAACTGGAACAAAGGCTGATGGAAAAGTTCAGCCTCAAGCGCGCCCTGATTGCTCTTGATCAGCCAAGCGTTCAGGAGCAACGCAACCAAGTCGCGACGCTGGTTTCTTCCTTTATTGATGGTAACTTGCAAGAAGGTATGGTTGTCGCGGTTGGGCAAGGACAAAACGTCGCTGCCGTTGCAGATCATCCCGGCATTGTCTCTCATCGTAACGCCCGATTTGTCTGTGCAATTGGTGGCACTCATCGCAGCGGCGATATCATCAATGCAGACCATATCTGCCGTCGTCTCGCCAAGAAGTTTGGTGGCAGCAGCGAAACCCTCTATGCACCGGCTTATGTTGATACCCCGGAAATCCGTGATGTCTTCCTAAGTCACCCAAATATCAATGAGACGCTAAACCAGGCACGCAAAGCCGAATTTGCTTTGGTGGGTATCGGTGACATGGACGAGAACAGCCACATGGTGAAACTGGGCTGCTTCTCTGCGCGTGAATTCGTTGAAGCGCGTGTGAACGATGGTATTGTCGGTGATATTGGCGGGTTTGATTTCTTCAAATTGGACGGCAGCCGCGCCAACACCCTGATGCGTGACCGTGTTGTCGGGCTTGAAATGCGGGACTTGAGACTGATCCCAAATGTCATTGCCATGGCTAGTGAAAGCCGCAAAGCTTTGTCTATTCTCGGTGCATTGAAAACAGGCACGATAGATGTGCTGGCAACCAGCGCGAGCTGTGCCATGGCACTGCTGAACATGGTCGATAATGAAGGATGATTTTGACGCGCCAAAATCAACACTGGTCAAGGATCCAACAGCACATCAACAGATCTCGTTATAAGCAAACGTTTCTATGAGATCCCAGTGAGGTTTATCAGATCTGAGCGTTGACTTTATCGCACAAAAACACAAATATGACCCAATCATTTGCTCAGGTATGTTGCATTTGTTCATTCAACGTCTACCCCGATGCATTGAATGGCCAGTAAAGGCACTTCTGAGCCCCCTACTAGATACAACAAAAGGTTTAAAAGATGAGCACTAAATTGGAACAATTACGCAAGCTCACAACCGTGGTTGCTGACACGGGTGATATCGATGCGATCGCCAAATACCAGCCGCAAGACGCGACAACAAACCCTTCTCTTATCCTGAAAGCTGCTGAAATCCCACAATATGCACCGCTGATTGAAGAAGCGATTGCCTACGCAAAAGCGAAAAGCCAAGACGTTGAACAACAACTGGCTGATGCGGGCGACCGTCTGGCAGTCAACATTGGTAAAGAAATCCTGAAAGTGATTCCTGGCCGCATCTCTACAGAAGTAGATGCCCGCCTTTCTTACGATTTCGAAGGCAGCGTAGCGAAAGCACGTAAACTAATCAGCATGTACAACGAAGCAGGTATCAGCAACGACCGCATCCTGATCAAGCTGGCGTCTACCTGGGAAGGTATCCGTGCTGCAGAAGTGCTGGAAAAAGAAGGCATCAACTGTAACCTGACTCTGCTGTTCTCTTTCGCACAGGCGCGTGCATGTGCTGAAGCGGGTGTATACCTGATCTCACCTTTCGTTGGTCGTATTATGGACTGGTACAAAGCGAAAGAAGGCCGTGATTTCGAAGCAGCAGAAGACCCAGGCGTATTGTCAGTATCCAGCATCTACAACTACTACAAAGAGCATGGCTACGAAACGGTGGTAATGGGTGCAAGCTTCCGCAACACAGGCGAAATTCTGGAACTGGCTGGCTGTGACCGTCTAACCATCAGCCCGCAACTGCTACAAGAGCTGTCTGACGCAGAAGGCGAAGTGGTTCAGAAACTACACGACGACGTGGAAGTGAAAGATCGCCCAGCACCAATGACTCATGCTGAGTTCCTGTGGGATCACAACCAAGATGCCATGGCAGTTGAAAAACTGGCCGAAGGTATCCGCAATTTCGCGATTGACCAAGGCAAACTGGAAGACATGATTCGCGGTATGCTGTAACCGACAAAACAGAATTACTCAGAGCGGCTATTGCCGCTCTCTTATTTCCTATATCATTCGCTTGATTGAAATCCGCTCTGAACATAATTCAACAAGGTAAGCCCAAGATGGAACGTAAAACCCTTGCCAATGCGATCCGTGCTCTCAGCATGGACGGTGTACAACAAGCTAACTCTGGTCACCCAGGTGCCCCAATGGGCATGGCGGACATCGCCGAAGTCCTGTGGCGCGACCACATGAACCACAACCCACAAAATCCTGAGTGGGCAGACCGCGACCGCTTCGTGCTGTCAAACGGTCACGGCTCTATGCTGATCTACTCTCTGCTGCACCTGACTGGTTACGATCTGTCTATCGACGATCTGAAAAACTTCCGTCAACTGCACTCGAAAACCCCAGGCCACCCTGAGTATGGCTACGCGCCAGGTGTAGAAACAACTACTGGTCCTCTGGGTCAGGGGATCACCAACGCTGTGGGTATGGCGATTGCGGAAAGAGCACTGGCAGCTCAGTTCAACCGTGAAGGCCACGACATCGTTGACCACAACACTTATACGTTCCTGGGCGACGGCTGTCTGATGGAAGGTATCTCTCACGAAGCGTGTTCACTGGCAGGCACCCTGGGTCTGGGCAAACTGATTGCGTTCTGGGATGACAACGGCATCTCTATCGACGGTCACGTTGAAGGCTGGTTCACTGACGATACACCTAAGCGTTTCGAATCTTACGGCTGGCACGTTATCCCAGCCGTTGACGGTCACGACGCCGATGCGATCAATGCAGCGATTGAAGCGGCAAAAGCAGAAACCGGTCGTCCTACCCTGATTTGTACCAAAACCATCATCGGTTTCGGTTCACCAAACAAAGCAGGCTCTCACGATTGTCACGGTGCACCACTGGGCGCAGACGAAATCAAAGCGGCACGTGAGTTCCTGGGTTGGGAACACCCTGCGTTTGAAATCCCAGCTGACGTCTACGGTCAGTGGGACGCGAAAGAAGCAGGCGCTGCAAAAGAAGCGGCTTGGAACGAGAAGCTGGCTGCGTACGAAGCTGCACACCCAGAGCTGGCGGCAGAATTCAAACGCCGTGTAAACGGTGACCTTCCTGCTGAGTGGGAAGAAAAAGCCAACCAAATCATCGCCGACCTGCAAGCGAACCCAGCGAATATTGCGTCACGTAAAGCGTCGCAAAACGCGCTGGAAGCGTTCGGTGCGATGCTGCCTGAATTCATGGGTGGCTCAGCTGACCTGGCACCATCAAACCTGACCATGTGGTCTGGCTCAAAAGCCCTGACCGGTGAAGATGCGTCTGGCAACTACATCCACTACGGTGTGCGTGAATTCGGTATGACCGCGATCATCAACGGTATCGCCCTGCACGGTGGTTTCGTCCCATACGGTGCGACCTTCCTGATGTTCATGGAATACGCACGTAACGCGATGCGTATGGCAGCACTGATGAAAGTGCAGAACATTCAGGTTTACACCCACGATTCTATCGGTCTGGGTGAAGACGGCCCGACGCACCAGCCGGTTGAGCAAATCGCTTCTCTGCGCCTGACACCAAACATGAGCACATGGCGCCCATGTGATCAGGTGGAATCGGCAGTTGCGTGGAAACTGGCGATTGAGCGTAAAGACGGCCCAAGCTCGCTGATCTTCTCGCGTCAGAACCTGGCTCAACAAGAGCGTGACGCAGAGCAAGTGGCAAACATCGCCAAGGGCGGTTACATCCTGAAAGATTGTGCAGGCAAACCTGAGCTTATCCTGATTGCTACCGGTTCAGAAGTTGAACTGGCAGTTGAAGCAGCAGCACAGCTGGCGGCAGAAGGCAAAGCGGTTCGCGTGGTGTCTATCCCATCGACTGACGTGTTTGACAAGCAAGATGCAGCATACCGTGAAGCGGTACTGCCATCAGACGTGACAGCTCGTGTCGCTATCGAAGCAGGCATTGCGGACTTCTGGTACAAGTACGTGGGCTTTGACGGTCGCATCATCGGCATGCACACCTTCGGTGAATCTGCGCCGGCGGGTGAGCTGTTCAAGATGTTCGGCTTCACCACGGAAAACGTGGTTGAGACAGCAAAAGAACTGCTGGCATAAGCACCCAGTCAACACTGAAAACCCGCCAACTGGCGGGTTTTTTATTGCCTATTTCTTTTATAAACACTCAATAACCAACTGAAATTATCAAGTACTTTCATACTGATACATTGCTTTAGCTCCCACTGAACAAACAAAACTTTCCCACCCTACAAATTTTTGTGCCTCGTCCCATTCGTATCGCCACCTTAGACTGGCAAAAAATCACGAACAAGGAGTGACAGCATGACAACGGACACCAAAACAGCCAGTCAGGAATACATTGAATGGAATGTGGATCTTTCTACGCCAATCACAATAAAAGGTGGCTCACTACCTTTCTCAGACACACCTATGGTCGGCGTAAAACGCATGATGTTTGAACGCCGAGGCGATGAAATTGCCCGACGCGCTACCTCTTGTGTCCGCTATGCACCAGGAAGCTCGTTCAAACCACACAGTCACCCGGGTGGTGAGGAATACATTGTGCTGGAAGGCACATTCTCTGACCAAAATGGCGACTTCACCAAAGGCTGGTATGTGCGCAACCCGGTTGGCTCAACTCACGCCCCTTTTACCAAGGAAGGTTGTGAGATCTTCGTGAAACTTTCTCAAGTGCCTTCGACCGAACCGGACTACTTCTATCTCAACACCAACGAAGCTGATTGGACATCAGTGTCTGAGCTCCACAAAACACTGCCGCTTTGGAATTCGGACCTCGAAGAAACCTCCTTAAATCAGCTAAAAGCGGGTTATCAATCCACAGAAGAAACCTTCGACAAGGTCATTGAATACTTTGTTCTCTCTGGCAGTGCAACCATCAATGGTACTCAGTATGAACATCACTCTTGGATGCGCTTCCCCGCTAACACGCCTGTCACGGTCGCTACCAATAGCGGCGCGGTGATCTACAGAAAAATTGGTGCAGGCGAAGTACGCGTTTAACCCTTCTGCTCAACATATTCATAAAAAACAACAGCCGGAAAACCGGATAAGGAAAAGTCATGTCTTCGGAAAGCAAAATCGCGTTATACGAAACTACGGGTTTCCCGAACCCTGCACGCATTCGAGCAGCGTTGGCTGAAAAAGGATCTTTGAATCAGGTAGAGTTTATCGAGGTTGACGTTATGAACCTTGAACACCGAACCGAAGCGTTTTACGCCATAAACCCTTTGGGAACAGTACCTGTACTTCGTACGCTGGAAGGTGAATATCTTTCAGAGTCTACCGCTATTACCGAGTACATTGATGCGTTGTTTGACGGGCCATCTCTCACAGGTAAAACCCCACTTGAGCGTGGCATGATTCACATGATGCAGCGCCGTGCGGAGTCCATGGTAATGGATGCTGTGGGTGCCTACTTCCACCATGCTACAGCAGGTTTGGGTCCTGCACTCGAAACTTATCAGTGCAGTGAATGGGGCAATCATCAGAAGCAACGTGCACTAGCCGGTTTTTCGTACTTCAATCAACATCTGGAGCACCACTTGTACGTGGCTGCAGATACATTCTCGATGGCTGATATCACCTTGTTCTACGGTCTGGCATTTGCCGAATTTGCGGGTATTGAAGTCCCAGCGGAACTCACCAACCTAATCGGTTGGAGACAAACCATGTCAGAGCGCGCTTGCTTTTCTGCAAGCTGAAGGAGGTGCGCCATGAAAGTACAACCATTCTTTCATGCTGAGACCGGCTCACTGACGTATGTGGTCTCTGACAGTGGCCTAGCTCTCATCATTGACCCGGTTCTTGACTACAACAATGGCGATATATCGCATTCACACATCGATCACGTACTCGATTACATCAAGAGAAAAGGGCTTGAACTGCGTTACGTCCTAGATACACATATCCATGCAGACCATCTATCGGCATCCCAGTATGTGAAGGCTGCCACAGGCGCAAAAACCGTCATTAGCCACCGGATACGAGAAGTGTTTAATCAGTGGAAAAGCAAGTTCGGCTTGAACAATCTGGCGAACTTTGATTTTCTGGTCAATGGAACCTCAAAAATTCATTTTGGGTCCAAAGTGATCGAAGTCATTGAAACGCCTGGCCACACTCCAGCCTGTGTCACTTACAAAATCGACGACAACGTGTTCGTCGGTGACACACTTTTCGCACCAGATAAAGGGACGTCAAGAGTGGACTTCCCCGGCGGTAGCGCACAGGATTTGTACAACTCCATTCGAAAACTCTATGAACTGTCAAGTGGAACAAACGTTTACCTGTGCCATGATTACCCGCCCCTTGGATCATCACCTACCATGTGCGTGAAGCTGGACTGGCAAAAACGCAGGAATATCATGCTCAACCAAAATACCACCATGGGAGAGTATGTTTTTGCAAGAAGCAAAAGGGACGAATCGCTAAAAGTCCCCAAACTATTGAACGTTGCAGTACCGTTTAACCTAACGTTTCAGCTACCAGAGAAATAACCAATAAAAGGGCCGTTTAATAAACGGCCCTTTTTTAGTTTTTATTCGCTCACAGAAGAAAGCAACCAGTCCCTGAAGGACCTAAACTTTCTGTCGTTATCACCCTCTTCATTTTTCCAAACCAGAAAATAGCAAAAGCGAGAGCGAAACTGATATGAGTCACGATCAAAAGGACAAATTAACTCACCTGAAGCCAATTCATCCTCAATCAGTCTACTACGCCCTAAAGCGAGACCATTTCCTCGGCGAGCTAACTCAATAACACTGGCGAAGTCATTGATTTTCAGACCATGTAACTTCGCTGGCAGTGGCGCTCCAACATTATCCGACCATTCCTGCCACGAGGGATACCCACTGCTAGCCGGAACCGAATAATCATGTAAAAGAGGAATACCCTCAAATTCATCAGGTGGTGATCGCTCAAGTCCATATTTTTTGGCAAATTCTGGCGTACACACGGGGAAAATATCTTCGAACATTAAGAGCTGGGCACATAATCCATCCCATTGCCCCAACCCGTAACGTACACCAATATCGATGCCCCTTTCGGCATAGTCCACCAAAGCGACATCAGTTTCGACCTGAATATCGCAATCTTCCTTTTCTAACTGGAAAGCATTGATACGGGAGAGCAGCCATTTCGAGGCAATGGAAGGACTGGCCGAAATCGTGATGGTGTTTTCTTCCGGCTCATCGAAGAGATTACTCAGACCACGGGTGATTAAATCAAAACCACGGTGAATATCGGGGAAAGCGCGTAATGCTTCTTCTGTCAGAGTTAACCTCGTTGAACCCGAGGTCGCACGATTAAACAATCTGATATCAAGCCAGTCTTCAAGTTGCCTGACTTGCTGTCCCACCGCAGCAGGTGTCACATTAAGTTCTTGCGCAGCACCTGCAAAGCTGTGATGCCTCGCGGCAGCTTCAAACGCTCTTATGCCATTAAGGTATGCAATTCTGTTTACCTTGCCTCTAAAGGACCTCTTTTTCGATGCATCCATCATCTATCCTCAATTGCTCCCAAAACACTTCATGCTTCCACTCTTTGCCAACAAAAATCGCGCTTTTACCTAATACCAAAAATGAAAACTCTAGCTCGGTCTAATAAATTGAATGTTATATTTGCTTAGTTTAGTATCGAACCAAACATTCGTTTCGAAAGTTGCCAGCACTCATTTCGTTATAGGTAAACACGCCAATAAATTGGGGGACTAATACTAAAATCCCATACAAGCACCATTAACTAACTTTGTTCAAAGTTCATTCCAACCACAGGGAGAGTGTCAATATTGAAGCCTCAAAAACCAAATTCATAACACGAATTCATTATTGCGTTATACACAAAAATATTTTTTATCATGGATATACAAACACATGTCAAACTGGGCTAAAGAAGCAAGCTTATCGACCACCCGCTAAAGGCAGCGGGTTAAACTATAGAGGGATTAACAGAAAACACAATCCACCATTTCTCATACTTATTTAATTCATAGTTATTAGAATACATTTATCAACAATCACTAATAAATGAAAACTGATAATTCAAAAGCATCTCCCGGTAACTATTTGTGATTATTAATAACAATTAATCAATATGTTATAGGTATCTCAATCAAAATCATCATTTTCTTCATTTATCATCACTAAAGTTCATGCTCCATCGGTACAATTCAACACTAGTTCTTTTTTAGTTCTTATTTAAATTCCAATTCATCACCCCACCAAGATGACTCTTTAATGAGAATTTATTCACTTTGCATATTAATAAATCTTGACTATTTGCAATATTTTAAATCAATAATCTTGGAAGACCCCTACCCACAATTAAGTAATGTGCATCTAACCTCAAGAGTATAAACACCAACATGATCGAAGAATCTGAAGAAAACCATATTCAACAAAACAACTTCTCTGACTGCTTTTTTCTGCCAACGCTTTTGGACAGTAAAGAAAATCTACTGTAGCGCTGAATCAATCATGCCTCGACCCAAGATCTTCACACGTTAGCATTTGATGAATTAGCGCGTTATTCACGGAGGTTTCGATGGGTAAATCAAAAGGAAAACCCCTAGCAGTGATCGCCGGTTACGGCGAGGGGCTGGGTGAGGCGATTAAAAACACTTTCGAAAGCGATGGTTTCCAAGTAGTCACCATCAGCCGTTCAAATGGGATGATCATTGCAGACACAACAGATGCAAATGAAATCAGCCGTGCATTTGCACAGATTGATGCACTCTATGGCACCCCAGAAGTCGTGATTTGCAATACTGCCATGCTGACTATCGAGCGCTTCTTCTCAACGACAGCGACGCGCTTTGAGGAAACTTGGCGAGCGTCAGTAATGAGTGTTTTCAACATCGCCCAGGCTGTCATTCCAATGATGATTAAACAAGGTGGTGGCACACTACTTGTCACTGGAGCAACAGCAGGTATCCGCGGAAGTAAAAACTTCAGCGCATTTTCATCTGCAAAATTCGCACTGCGCGGACTTACTCAATCCCTGGCCAGAGAATTCCAACCACAACGCATCCATGTTTCCCATGTTGTCGTTGATGGTATTTTGTGGTCTCCCAAAAGTCGTGAGCGTTTCCCTGCCCTTCGACGCGAGACCGCTATCCAGCCGGCTGATGCGGCGAGTGTTTATCTTAGCCTGACCAAGCAGTCTGCCAGCGCCTGGACGCAGGAAATAGATATTAGACCCTACAGCGAAGTGTTTTGATCAGGGAGGTAGAAGATGAACAGGCACCCTCAAACCGTGATAGCAGGCGGTGGTTTAAGCGGGCTGTATGCAGCTTATTTGCTCGAACAGCAACATCAGGATTACCTACTATTGGAAGCACGCGAGCGCTTTGGTGGGCGTATCGTTTCTGCATCACCAGGCTCACAGGCAGCCAGAGTCGATCTGGGTCCCTCCTGGTTCTGGCCGAACATAAACCCGCGAATTTCTGGATTAGCCGAAGCGCTCAACATTCCCAGCTATAAGCAACATGGTGACGGGCACTATCTTGTCGAAAAAGCCCGGGGCGCGCCGCCACAGGCAATCAATGTTGGGTATGACATTATGCCTGACACCTATCGCCTTGAAGGCGGAATGCAAGCAATGGTCGAAGGCTTACTGGAAAAGCTTCCAGCGGAAAAACGGATTGCAAGCAGCAAGCTGACAGAAGTTTCACTGAACAATGGCACTTACACCCTGAGCTATGAGAGGTCGGGGGAGACCAGAATGCTGCAAACACAAAACATTATTTTCGCGATGCCACTGAGATTGATTGCACGCACAGTGAGTTTTAATCCGTCATTGAGCCCTGCTCTGATGAATACTTTTGACGGCACAGAAACCTGGATGGCAGCGCATGCTAAAGCCGTATTTATCTATGACAAACCTTTCTGGCGCGACAATGGGTTTTCGGGTTCAGCTTCAAGCAATGTAGGGCCTTTAGTAGAAATCCATGATGCTTCGCCGGAGTTAAATGGTCAGCCCGTATATGGCGCAATCATGGGCTTTATGGGTATTAACGCCGCAGCGCGGAAAACCGCAGGCGATGAGACATTGAAAAAACTCATTCAACAGCAACTTGTCAGGTTGTTTGGGCCAGATGCGGCAAACCCGATTTCAATTCAGTATGTGGATTGGTTTCAGGAAAAGTACACGGCCACGAACGATGACATGGCTGTGATGCATGGTTTGTATGGCTTTACCCAACAAGATGAGAATCACCCAAACATTTTCTTTGCTGGAACCGAAGCCTCCCGCGCTTATGGCGGGTATCTGGAAGGCGCTTTAGACTCTGCCAACAAGGCAGTTGAAGCACTAATGACAAAATCCCTTCAGTTTTCCTGAAGGGATTCGGTTAGATTCCGCTACTAAATATACCGATAGGGTCGCAACCATAACGGTTGCTTCCTTTGGTGCCACGTAACAAGGTAAACACCAGAAACACCAAAGGACCCACAACAGGCACGACAACAACCAACCACCACCAACCTGACTTGTTGATGTCATGAAGGCGTCTAACGGTCACAGTAATCAAGGGGATCAGGGTAATAGCAAACCAAAGTGGTGCAGCGTAAAAGTCCGTTAGCTGGAACGCATGCACCCCAACCTCAGCAACATCAATCCCGACGCAGAGAGCCAACACTATATTTTGAATGAGGAAGAATCCCCAAAACTCTCGTCGTCTAGCCCTGCCTGAAAACTTCGCGTAATTCCAAAACGCGGCAAACAGCCATTTCATTCGAGTATATCCTTACTTCTCTTAGGCTTATTCGAATTTTTGTTGTACAGCCATGACTATACCCAAACAACCTGAAACTCAGAGATACCGAGGCCAACTACAGGTAGCTTGGGTATTGCTTTTTAAACGCGGGTTTAAACTACCAAAAGCTTTTCCTTCGTAGGTGAACTCACTACACAGAAATGTTGTTCCACACTTTATTTACGTAGTGATTGTCATTTTTGAGGCGTATTTCTCAGCCATAAAAAGTCACAAACTTTAATGAAACTCTTCAAACTCAACCTTCAGAGAGCCTCAGTTCGTCATTACTCAATGCCTCCAAAAAACCGCAACCCTCGCAACTTTCAATGCTTTGAATCCTGAAATCGCGCCTTTTCAATATATCCAGTTGAATCAGAATGAACTCAAATGTATATTGCGAACGATTTTGATAACCATTTTCATTTATGAAAAGGAGCAATAAATGAAAACCTTATTCCAGGCTGCATTGCTTTCTCTAGTGACCACCTCAGCAATGGCTACAGAATCGGTTGTTATTGAACACCGTATGGGAAAAACTGAAATTCAAGGCGTACCAGAGCGCGTAGTTGTCATTGGTCTGGGATCGCTAGATGCAATCAATGCACTGGGTATTGACCCTGTTGCGGTATCCAAAACCCTTCCACAGGTTCCTGCTTACCTAGAAAAATACAAAGACGACAAGTACGCCAACGTGGGTAGCCTGTTTGAGCCAAACTTCGAGGAAATCTACAACCAGAACCCAGACATCATCATTGTCGGCCCACGCAGTTCACCAAGCTTCGACGAGCTATCAAAAATTGCGCCCACCGTTGTATTTGCCGCAGACAGTTCAAAAGGTTATTGGAACGCGACTCAAGAGCAATGGCGCAACTTGGGTAAAGTGTTTGGCAAAGAAGAGCTGGTTGAAGAAAAAATCGCAGCCATGGATAAAGAGTTCAAAGCCATTAACAGTTACAACCAGACAAATGGTGTCGATGCCCTCACCATCATGAGTGCTGGTGGCAAGCTCTCTTCGTTCGGTGCTGATTCTCGCTTTTCTGCTATCTACACAGATTTTGGTTTTAACGAGTCTGTAAAAGGCATCAAAGCGTCAAACCACGGCGATATGATCTCGTTTGAATTTATTCGCGAGTCTGACCCTAAAACCCTTCTGGTCATTGACCGTGACACTCTGATCAATCCTGCTGAAAGCGAAACCCGCGAGCAGTTTGATAACGACCTGATCAAAGCGACACAGGCATACCAGAACAACAAGATGACCTATCTCGACTTGAATGCTTGGTACCTGTCTATGTCAGGCATCACTGCGACCGAGCAAATGATTTCTGACATCAAAAACAGCGTTGATCTATAAGCGACAGCCCTAGGGTCTGTTGACCCTAAGAAACTGAGGTATACCTTGTTAAAGCTATTGTTTCTTCTGGGCTTGCTGAGTCTGGCATCCCTATTTGTCGGTGTCAGCGAGTTGTCTCCTGCCCTTTTGTTGGCAGGAGATAGCCAAGCGCTCGAACTTCTCTTCACCAGCCGCCTTCCCCGTTTGCTGTCCATCGTGCTCGCCGGTGCAGGCTTGAGCATTGCAGGTCTGGTGATGCAGCAAATCAGCCAAAACCGGTTTGCTGCGCCTTCCACTACAGGCACCATTGAATGTGCCATGCTCGGCTATATGCTTAGCCTTGTGTTTTTCGGCAATGGTAATCAACTCTGGCTGATTTTTTCCGTTTCCATTTTTGGCACCTTGTTGTTTGTTACCCTTATCCAACGCATCCAATTCCGTAACGCTGTATTTGTACCGCTAATTGGCATTATCTACGGCAGTATCATCAGCTCATGCGCCACGTTCCTCGCCTATAAGTATGATGCCCTACAAATGCTAAGCAGTTGGACAGTCGCCAACTTTGCCAGCATTTTGAAAGGGGATTATGAGCTTCTCTATATCGCCCTGCCGATTGCAGCCTTCACTTATGCCTACGCCGCCCGGATTTCCGCTGTCGGCATGGGACGTGATTTTGCGGTTGGTCTTGGCCTGAGTTACCGACAGGTGTTAGTGATTGGCGTGATGCTGGTTTCCATTCTTTCGGCGAGTGTTGTGATGATTGTGGGCGCCCTACCCTTTATTGGTTTGTTGGTGCCTAACCTTGTCAGCATTTTCTATGGCGACAACCTTCGCAAGAACATTTCCCGCGTGGCGATTGTCGGCGCGCTTTTGGTACTTGCCTGCGACATTGTCAGCCGCTTAATCATCTTCCCGTACGAAATTCCGGTTTCTATGCTGGTGAGTATTTTGGGTGGATTGGCCTTTATCTATCTCATTACCAAAGGGCCAAAAAATGTCTGATACCAAAAAAATGTGGGCAATGGCTATCACAGCCCTTGTCTTTTCTGCTCTGTTTATCTGCATTGGACTCACGGCCACGAACTATGGGTATTTCCTGTCTCGTCGTGTCCCGAAAGTGCTGGCAATGGTACTGGCGGGCATTGCGGTTGCCCAGTCGTCGTTGGTATTCCAAACCATCACCCATAACCGCATTCTCACACCAAGCATCATGGGGTTTGATTCCCTGTATGTGCTGACACAGACACTACTGGTTGCTGTGTTTGGGGGCTTCAGCTTTTTCCTGATCAACACCTACATTAACTTCGCCATTGCTGTGACCGTGATGGTGGGGTTCTCGCTACTGTTGTTTGGCTTCTACTTTGGCAAGGAAGGCCGCAACCTGATTGTGTTGCTCTTAATTGGCCTGATCCTCGGGCAGGTATTTTCAAGCACCGCTTCGTTTTTCACCATGCTGATGGATCCGAACGAGTTTCTGGTGGTGCAAAGCAAGATGTTTGCGAGCTTTAACAACATCAAGATTGAGTTGGTGTATTTGTGCCTGCCACTCTTGCTGGTCGCCAGCTTCCTTCTTTACCGCATGCACCGGACGTTAGATGTGTTCTGGCTGGATAAGGACAACGCCATCAGTCTGGGTGTTGATGTGCAGAAAACCACACGTAAAGCGCTGATTCTCTCCGCTGTCCTCATCGCCATGTCGACTGCATTGATTGGCCCTGTCATGTTCTTTGGCCTGTTAGTTACAAACCTGACCCGAGAACTGTTCCGCTCCTATGAGCACCGCATTTTACTGGTGGGATGTTCGTTGATGTCCATTTGCACCTTGTTGGTCGGCCAATGGGTGGTAGAAAACCTGTTTAAGTTTGATACCACGCTAAGTGTTGTCGTGAATTTCGCTGGAGGACTCTACTTCCTCTGGATGCTGCTGAAGAACCGAGTTGTTTAACATGATCACCTTAAAAAACCTGACCAAAGCTTTTGGTAAACAACGCGTCGTAGATGAAGCCTGCGGCGAATTCGAGAAGGGTAAAGTGACCGCCATCATAGGTCCAAATGGCGCGGGAAAAAGCACCCTGCTTTCTATGGCCAGTCGCCTCGTCACTCCCGATGGTGGCCACGTGGTGATAGATGGTAAAGCCATCGCCGAATGGGATACCGGTGAGCTGGCAAAACGTCTTGCCGTGCTTCGTCAGGCGAACTCAATCACTATGCGCTTTACCGTACGCGAATTAGTCTCGTTCGGTCGTTTTCCCTACTCAAAGGGAAACCTGACCACCGAAGACAATAAAGTCATCGATAAAGCCATTGATTATCTGGATTTGAAGTCATTGGAAAACCGTTATCTTGATGAGCTAAGCGGAGGTCAACGGCAGCTGGCGTTTATTGCCATGGTGATCGCGCAGGACACAGACTATGTGTTCCTTGATGAGCCTTTGAATAACCTTGATATCCGCCATTCATTGAGCATCATGCGAACAATTCAACGTTTGGCGCACGAAATGGGGAAGGCCGTAGTTATCGTCATCCACGACATCAACTTTGCAGCCTGTTATGCCGACAACATCATCGCGATGAAGCAAGGCAAAATCGCCACCAATGCTGTGGTTGATGAAGTGATTCAAGAAGCGGTTTTGGAAAACATCTACGACACGCCATTTACTATTGTCGAAGCCAACGGCAAGCGAATGTGTCTTTACTACTGAGGGCGAACGCGCCCTCACTTTTTACTGAGCAGCGCCTTGGGGGACACACCAAATTCACGTCTAAATGCTGCGGTGAAATTGGAAGGATGTTGGTACCCAGCCTCATACGCCGCTTCAGTAATCCCAACCAACCCCCTCTCTAGTTGCTGGCGCGCGATTTCCAAGCGACGCTGGCGAACATAGCCTTGAACAGTCAGATCGAGGTTTGCTTTAAATAGACGCTGTAGCTTGGACACGCTGATTGCGAACTCGCTCGCCAGGCTTTCCAGCGTTAACGATTGCTGCAACTGCGTCTCAATATGCCCCACAATGTTTTCCACTGTAGGATCGAGCCGCCTTACAGTCTCAGGCACTGCACTCTCACCTGTCTGCATCTCAGACATTTCTAGCTCGCTCAGCACATGCAAGGCAAGTTGATGTATCAAACTTTCTACTGCCAGCTTTTCCCCAAAAGTTTCCGGCGTGCCAGCTTCGACCAGCTGATTGGCGATGGTCAACACCTTCTCATTCACATGGATCTTCATGTGTGCCTGATGCGTGGAAAGCAGGCGAAGCATTTCACTGTGTTTATCAGCGCGCTCTCTGACCCAATCTGGCTTGAACATCACATTGATCTTTCTCACCGGGTTTCCTTTGCGAATAGCGCGACGAAAATGAGCAGGACGAGCCAAATTAACCAACACCGCTTTGGGCGTCACATTGGCGTCTAATTCAAATTGCAGTTCGTCGTATCCAAAGCTGAGTTGTCCCTCGAGAAGCAAGGTCAGAATTAATGAAGAGGGAGCCGAGGAGACAATATTAGAATCATGCAGCTCCATGCTTGTGCCACCATGCATGGCGATGCCATCACCATACTCGTAAGCAACGAAGTTTCCTTCCAATAGCGCCTTAGATTGACCACGATTTTTGGAAACAATCATTTGTTTCTCTGTCAGCTCAATTTTTTCAGCTAACGCAACTTTCGTAGGTTTCTGACGAGGACGACGACCCGGTTCCATCTTTGACCTTTCCTCATAACAGCTAGGCGATTTCGCATAAGTGATCGCACTTCATCACTCGAGTGCAAAACCATACCATACCTGCGAATCATTATCATTTGTATTTGGATGTCATTGTCATGGAATTGAAGATCACTGCCGCTTTCAAACCCACAGCCCTTGCGTCAGCCGTTATGGCTGCACTCAGCACACCTGTCTTAGCCGAAACACTGGCCGAAGAAGAAATGGTGGTTTGGGGTACCCGCGTTACCAGTAACTCTGAGCAACTGCTGTCTGACGATTTCGCTTTAAAGCAAGCTGACCATATGTCTGACCTTCTGCGCGAAATCCCGGGGGTTGATGTGGGTGGAACCCATTCCGTTAACCAACGTATCAATATTCGTGGTCTCGGTGAGGATGATTTGGATATTCGTTTGGATGGCGCGTCTCAGCACGCCAACATGTTCCACCACATCGGTAACTTAACGCTTAACCCCGACATTCTGAAATCTGCCGACATTCAAGTCGGAAACAACTCTGTTGTTCAAAATGGTCTCGGTGGCTCGGTCTATTTTGAAACCAAAGATGCGTTGGATTTGCTTCGTTACGACGAAAACTACGGTTTACGTGTCCACGGTGGTTTGGCCTCCAACAAGAGTCAGCAGGGTTCGTTGACAGCTTACGGTTTGCTTACCGAGCACATCGATATGATGCTGTACACCCACCTCGTCAGTAGAGACAACTTTGAAGACGGTAATGGCGAGGAGACTTTTGGCTCTGAAGGTGACGTTCTCAATGGCCTATTTAAAGTTGGCTACCAGATTAATGACGAACAGCGCCTGCAATTTGCCTATGACGCCTATCGTGATGAAGGTGACTACAGTGTACGCCCTGACATGTCCGGCGATGCCAACCAGATCTTCTCCGGTGACTCCCTGGTTCCAACCAAATACGATCGTGACACTATAACCCTGAGTTACAAACTCTCCGGTGAGGCGCACAATGGCAAGGTCGCTCTTTATAGCAGCAAGACTGAGATAGACCGTGATGAGTCTGTACTCGCACCTCAATGGCGTCCAAACCGTACTTCACGTAACAAAGCAGACAACCATAACCTCGGCCTGAACATTCAATTCCAGTCAGACTTTAAACTGGCAGGGCTCGAAAATACCCTCACTTACGGCACTGATTACATCGACCGTAATACCACCAGCTCATACGGTGGTGAACAGTTCATGGATGAAACCACCATCTCTACTGCCATCTTTGTAGAGGACAACATAGCAGTCACTGATTCCATCACCTTAGCGGCAGGACTTCGTTATGACGATTACCAGCGTAAAGCAGAAACCAGTGATACAGATTACGACGACATCACATGGTCATTGGGGGCCGAATGGGCTGTTTCAGAAGATTGGACACTCTTTGCGAACACACGCTCACTGTTCAAAGGTCCTGAACTACTGGAATCCTATATTCGCTATCAGGATGTGACATACCTGGCAGACGATATTAAACCCGAAACAGGCAGCAACACCCAAGGTGGTTTCCGATTCGCAACCCAACATGGTGCACATCAGTTTGGTGCGAATGCCACTGTATTCCAAACCAAAATCAACGACTACATCGCAGAGTCATATAGCCGCACAGATGACAATTATCTGATTGAGAATATTGGCGATGTTGAGCTGGAAGGCTTTGAAATTAGTTCAACCTACGCCTACAAAACCTTCTCAGGCAAGCTCTCTTATTCACGCTCAGACATCGAAAACGTCACCACAGGCGGTCCTGTTCTCGCAGGTAATGGCCGCAGCATGGACACAGGTGACACCATTGTACTGGCGTTGAATTACTACTCCAGTGACATTGAAACTCTATTCGGTTGGACAAGCTTCTTTGTGGAAGACGAGGACAACGTGCAAGATGGCCAACCTATCAAAGACGGTTACAACGTTCATAACCTTTACGCGCAATGGACACCATCTTCAGTGGATTCGCTAACAGTGACCTTCGGTATCGATAATGTCTTTGACGAACTATACGTATCACACGCCTCACGTTCAGGCGAAGGCCGCGGCGCGACATTTGATGACTATGAGCCAGGCCGCAACGTCAAGTTGTCTGCATCTTACCAATTCTAACTTTTTCACTCTTGAGGGCGGAAAGCGTCTTGCTTCCGCCTCATTTTTTCGGAGACACGTATGAAAAAGGCGATGACAGAAATTGAATCTGAACATGCCGCAAAGTACCTCGTTACGCTTTGTCGGCACTTTGCAAGAAAGGTATCGGCTGACTGGGATGAAAAGTATGGCGAAGTGAAATTTCCTGTCGGCACCACCAAATTTGCCGTGAATGAGGAAGAAACAGCACTCACCATTCAGTGTGAAGCGGATGACGACGAGAAGCTTGAGATACAGAAAGCGATTATTACCGGCCATGTTGATCTCTTCTCTCGCAGAGAGAAAATCCAGCTAAACTGGACCTGTGCCTAGAAAGCAAAGATACGTAAAAAGAAACCCGCATCAGGCGGGTTTCTTTTTCATTTATCGATATTATGCAAACTGCTTTCTTCGCAGCTCTCGCGAAAGCCCTATGTAAAGACTCACGCACATCACCAGCAGGAATACCGCAAACGGCAGACCGGTAGAGATAGTTGCCGCTTGGAGCGCACCTAAGCCGCCGCCCATTAGAAGGGCAATTGCCGCCAGGCCTTCGATGGTACACCAGAAGATACGCTGCGAAACCGGCGCATCAATCTTGCCACCCGCCGTGATCGTATCGATAACCAGTGAACCGGAATCTGACGAAGTCACGAAGAAGATGATGGTCAGCACCATGCCGAAGAAGCTGATCACTGCAGTGAACGGTAAAGCTTCAAACATCTTGTAGATAGAAAGCTCAGGCTGCCAGTTACCATTGGTAATCAGGTTAACCACACCCATGTAACCGCCATCCATTTGGTCCAGCGCGGTTGTACCAAAAGTGGTCATCCAGACAATACATACGATAGTTGGCGCAATCAGCACAGCCAAAATGAACTCACGAACGGTACGGCCGCGTGATACACGCGCGATGAACATACCAACGAATGGTGACCAGGATACCCACCACGCCCAGTAGAAAGTCGTCCAACCGTGGTAGAAGCCAGAATCTTCACGGCCCACCCAGTTAGACAACGCAGGCAACCAGCTGAGGTAATCAACCGTGTTGCTGACAATGCCCGAGAAGATAAGTGCCGTTGGACCCACCACCATCACGAATACCATCAGCATGGCTGCCATCACCATATTGATTTCACTTAAGCGCTTCACGCCGCCATCCATACCACGATATACCGATACGAGAGCAGCAATGGTGATGGCCAGAATCAGGATGGACTTGGTTTCAATGCCTGAATCGATACCGAACAGGTAGTTAAGGCCTGCAGCAATCTGGTTTGCGCCGATACCGAGGGACGTTGCCAAACCGAACAAGGTCGCCAATACCGCCATGATATCGATGATGTGTCCCCACAGACCCCAAACACGATCGCCAAGCAGCGGATAAAACGCTGAACGCAACGTTAGCGGGAGATCTTTGTTGTAGTGGAAGAATGCCAGTGCCAGACCGACAACGGCGTAGATTGCCCACGCATGGAAACCCCAGTGGAATATCGCAGCCGCAGTACCAATGCTTCGTGCGTCATCAGAACCCGCTTCTAACCCCAAAGGAGGTGTTAGAGTGTGGTTCATTGGCTCTAGCACACCGTAGAACATCAGGCCGATGCCTACGCCAGCCGAGAAGAGCATTGCGAACCATGCTGGGTACGAGTAATCCGGCGTTGCTTCTTCGCCACCCAATCGAATTTTTCCGACAGGTAGGATTGCCAGCACTAAACAGAAGATGAGAAAAAGGTTGGCTGAAATCACGAAGAACCAGTCGAAGGATTGGGTAATGGCGGGGCGAAGCCAACCGAAGAAGTCGGCTGCCTGGTCGCGGAATATCAGCACACCCAGCACAAATACCACCACCATGATAGCGGAGATAGGGAAGACGGGGTTATGGAAATCTAACCCCAGGAAGTTCACGTTGTCCTGACCTACCTGATAGTCCGTGTTGTATAGGTCGTCATCATTTTTGTTTACTGTTGTCGTAGGCTCTGTCATAGCATTACCTTTTGAAACGCCCTGCTTCATCTATGAAGGAGAACGGATAGAGAAAATTGCCATCTGGACATAAGACCAGAGGGCCTGAGGACAAGGTGTGTTGCTACTAGGTCGGTGTATGCTCACCGATCCAACAAATGCAGAACTAACACCCCTGTTAAGATGGGCTTAATTGAACAGGGAGAGAGTTAAAGCTCTCCAAAAACATTTTTTGGCGCGTGACCTTATTTATTCAACCTGCAAAAATGACTAATCGAACATTGGGGCAAAAGCGTAACATGGCCAGTTCCAAGACAAGCCACTCAATATAGAGAAAGAAAGCAAAAGCCGCCGTAATCTTCTTAGCTATATCGAGAAAAAAGGTCTCATCTTTAGCTATCTGGTAGCTTAAAAAATGAAGGGCTCGTCTTTGTTATCTCTGTCACTTTGCATCGCGAGACAAAGGTGCTGAGCAAATCCTGATAACGCTGCAGGATTGGCTGAGCACCTTCCAACGCCATACTAAGCTGGCCAGATTTCGCCAAAGACAAATCCCCACTAACAGGCGCATCCACCAAAACCAAATCCGGTGGGGCTTTTTCCCGAAGGGCGTCCCAACGGACATTCTGAAAAGGACTCAATTCAAACCAGATATCCAACCCTTCAGCATTGTGGAGAATGCCGTTCTCTCCCAGCCCTTCAGCCATCACATCTTCCGGCCCCGGCAACAGGCTGAACAAAATCGTACATCGCTCAGCAATAGAAGCGGTGTTGACCCCTTCTCTCGCACCCGAGGCTTTGAGCCTTGCCATTGCTTCCCGCTGAGTCGCATCAAACACATACAAGCGACAGCCGTGGGTTTGACACCAAGTCAAAATACGCTGAGCAACGGGCTCTCCCAATTTGCCCAACCCGATAAAGCCAATATCCATGAATGGCACCTTCATATCGGTGATTGTGGTTTATTAGCAGAAACCAGATTACCTAGGGTGATTTGCGGTATCGCGTACGTCGATTGAGCTGTTTGCGACATTGCAGAAAATGAAAAGATTGGGGAGAGAGAAACGTAGAAAACAAAAGCGCCTGCAGGATGCAGGCGCTTTGTCTATGAACAATCAATCGATTAACCGCTTAACGTACCGGTATTGGTTGTGTCAGTGCGTTCGCCCGACTTAGGGTCTGGACCAAAACGGTTGCTGCCTTTGGTGCCATCGAAGGCATTCAGCACCAGCAATGCAATCACACCAAACGGCAAGATACCAATCAATGCCCACCAGCCCACACGATCCGTGTCATGCAGACGACGCACTGTAACCGCCAATGTCGGAATAAATACCGCAATCGCATACACGGTTCCCGCCGTGCCAATACCGATATCAGGGTTAAATGTGCCCAATGCCTGATCCACAAATGCAAGAGCAAAAGTGAACAGCATGTTGAACGCCAAAAACATCCAATATTCTTTGCGGCGCGCGCGGCCTTTGAAGTTCGCGTATTGTTTCAACACGCCGATATACCAATTCATGGTTCTCTCCGAGTAACAAGCCAGCGGAAATAACTACCCTCTGGCAAAAAGATCAGCGCTTATTTTAACAAAATATCCAACCCATTGAACAACCTGACACAGTGAGTAAAGGCACATTGCTGACGCTGAGTTGTTGCATGTTGGTTAACAAGCTGACTAACTGAATGACTCAGAGGGATTTTGAGCACATGCACATGGCAAGTAATCAACAAAGCTCACCGCTGGCCTGGCTGCCTATTCTGCTCGCCGTTATCGCGACGATAAGTTGGGCTGGTAACATTACACTGGCAAAGCTGGTCAACGAATCCATTCCGCCAATTGGTCTCGCCTTCTGGCGCTGGACGGTTGCCTCGCTGGTTCTGGCTCCGTTTGTGTTGCGCCCAATGCGTGAACAATGGCCGTTGTTCAAAGCCAATGCATCGTTGATGGTGCTTTTGGCGCTCTTCGGTGTCGCGGGTTATAACACACTGGTATACATTGCATTGGAAAACACCCTATCGACCAACGTGGTGATCCTGCAATCTTCCTCACCGTTGTGGATTCTTTTGGTGCAGTTTCTGCTCTTTCGCCAACTCACGACCATAAAGCAGACTTTCGCTATTTCCGTGTCCGCCATTGGCGTGCTGCTCATTATCACCAAAGGTCAACTGGTGACTGATTTCTCTATCGGCAACAGTGAGCTTATCGCCCTGTTCGCAATTCTGGTTTGGGCGACCTATTCCGTACTGGTGCAAAAACTCCCTGAATCACTCAAGGGCTTACCTATGCTGGGTTACACCGTCTTTCTCGGCAACATGATGCTACTGCCGTTTTATCTTGGCGAATCGCTGTTGTTCGAACCCATGCCAATGACTAAGGAAAGTTTGGCTATCTCTCTCTACACCGGTATTTTCGCATCCGGTATCGCCTTTTTTTGTTGGAATGCAGCAGTACAGAGAATGGGAGCAGCAACCACTGGGCAATTCATGCATTTGATTCCGGTATTTGGGCTGATTTTTTCGATGCTATTTCTTGGTGAAAGGTTGGAGAGTTATCACTGGCTGGGAATAGGTTTTATCGTGACGGGTATCGTCGTTGCAAATCTCTCAGTCAACCGCAATCTAGTAGACACAAAAAAAGCGCCCTAGCAAAGGGCGTATCATTTATATGGATAGAAAAACTGAGAGTAAAAATTTACATGCTCTCAAACAACAATGCCGAGATGGGTTAGTAGTGGAGTCTCGGCATCGCAAAGAGAAACAAAGCAGAAGAATCTTGAATAAAGAGCTTGCGCCTTTTTGAAAACAAGGAAGTTTCCAAAAAAGTGGCGACAAGGATAAAGAACAAACTGAACCTTAAATAGAGGATATTTTAGGGATAGCTTGTTCGGAAAGTTCGAACAATAGGGATGTTATGAAACTGCAGTACCTGAAAGGACTCACGATATTCGCAACAGTGGCAGACCAAGGTAGCTTCTCTGCTGCTGCAAAACACCTACGTGTTAACCGCTCCGCTGTCAGTGAGCAAATACTAAAGCTGGAAACTTCTTTGGGTGTCCGCCTCATTCAAAGAACAACACGACAGTTGTCCCTGACGGTAGATGGGCATGCGCTATATCCGTCCGCAAAAGCCATCGCACAAGGATTGACAGAAGCGGAATCAAGTCTCAATCACAACAAACCGGAAGGAACCATAAGGATCACAGCACCCCATGACTTTGCTACAACCTGGCTTCTTCCAAAGATTTATATTTTCAAAAAGCTACACCCTCAAATACAGCTAGACTACATTCTCTCTTTCGACAAAATTGATATCGTCAAAGAAGGGATCGATCTGGCACTTCGCGTGTCCCACATTGAAGAAGAAGGCTACATAGCCAGGCCCTTGTTTCCGGATAAGATTGGCCTGTACTGTTCACCAGCACTCATCAACGAAATGGGTCAAACACCAACCATTGATAATATTTCTTCTTTTCCTTGGATACTTTATGGTGCTTTGGCACCTAATAATGTCATTCCTCTTTCCAATGGTTTTTGTAATATCTCGCTGCAACCTGAAATTTTTGACAAAACCAACTCACCGACTCTTATGAGGGAGATCATTCTTGATGGCAAGGCCGTCGGGTTTCAGCGAGAAAGGGCGATGGTCGAAAAAGTAAAAACAGGAGAAGTAGTTCATATTTTGCCTGAATGGTACGAGCGGGACATTTGCTGTCACCTGCTTTATCCATCCAGAAAGAATCTGTCTCTGAGAACGCGGCTTTTTATTGAGTATCTCTTGGAGTATGCAGAGTAACAGCGTTTCGCTATAGTATCGGGCTCTCTGCCAGTAAGTAATATATGTATGTTGTTTATTTCTCATAACGTTTCTATCCCTGACGACGAGATTGATATCTCGTATATCCGCGCGCAAGGTGCTGGCGGCCAAAACGTAAACAAAGTCTCCTCAGCTGTGCATCTTCGCTTTGATGTGCAGGCATCGTCGCTGCCAGAGTTCTATAAAGAACGTTTGCTGGCACTGAAAGACAGTCGCCTGACCAAAGACGGTGTCATCGTGATCAAAGCTCAGCAGTTCAGAACACAAGAGAAGAATCGTGAAGATGCACTGCAGCGTCTTCAGGAACTGATCAAAAGTGTCGCTATTGTGCAAAAAGCGCGCCGAGCTACCAAGCCGACCAAGTCTTCGCAAAGAAAGCGCGTGGATAGTAAAACCCAACGCGGGAAGACCAAATCACTTCGCGGCAAAGTCCAGTTCTGATCTTCTCTACTCCTTCTAACTCATTAGCCTAATGTCACATTACTCAGCCCATTCCTTACGTCAGGCTTGTTTGCACTGACGTCTTGTTGTGCAATCAAAGCACAACAAAAAAGGAGGACCACAAAGTGGCCAACGTAGACTTAAAGGAATACCCGCTCTCACAAACACAAGCCATCGTCTGGAACGACATGGACGCCCTGCAACACATCAACAACACCGTATATTTCCGCTACTTTGAGGATGTTCGCGTCGTCATGCTTGAAGAACTCAAAGTGTTCGACTTCGTCAAAAGCCACAACATTGGCCCTGTCGTCGCTTCAACACGGTGCGATTACCGTGCGCCACTGGTTTACCCAGATACTATCACCACGGTTTCCTGGGTAGAGAACATTCAGGAAAAGCGCTACACCATGAAATATGAGATCCACAGCCATAGCCAACAACGCTGTGTCGCAGAAGGAGAAGCGCTCATCGTGTATTGCGATTTCAACACGGGGAAAAGCTGCCCTATTCCCGCTGAAACGCTGGAAGGACTTCAAGCTTATGTGGGTGGTCAATGACCGCAAACTCCCTCACACTTTCCGCACTGCGCTCTGGCTTTGAAAGCCGGAGCGTATCTCCGCTGGATATCTCTCTCTCACATGGCCAACATCTGGTGATACACGGCCCTTCAGGCTGTGGCAAAAGCAGCCTGCTCAAAGTGATTTGTGGATTGTTGCCTGCTTCAGAAGGAAGTATTCAATGGGACTCAAAGAGCGTTACTCTGGAATCACTGTCCTGGTGGCGCACGCAGGTTAATTACCTGCCACAGGATCCGGTCATGGGTGGTGACACTATCGAAGCGGTGCTGATGCTGCCTTGGTCAATGCAGGCGGCCACACTGAGCAAGCCAGATCCCGCTAAATGCCATGAAGTGCTGAGATCGCTCTCGCTCCAGCATGCACTCAGCGCCGAGATTTCCTCACTCTCAGGTGGCGAAAAACAGCGCCTTGCCATCGCTCGCGCACTTCTATTGGAACGCCCAATCTGGCTAATGGATGAACCCACGTCAGCGCTAGATGGCAATAGCCGCGATATCGTGATGTCACTATTGAAGGCTAAAGACATTGTTGCAGTCTCGGTCTCCCACGACCCAGTTTGGATTGCAGCAGCAGATGTCGAATTTGATATGGGAGTCGCATCATGAATGGCGCGCTCGACATAAGCGCTTGGGCGCTGGCTGGCCTTTACTGTGTTTTTCTGATCCCACTACTGCTTTTTCAACGCTGGCGATTAGGGCTCAGCAAAAGCCTGATCACTTCTGTGGTAAGGATGACCTTGCAGCTCGCGCTGGTTGGCCTTTATCTTCAAACCCTGTTTAACTTTGCCAGCTTCTGGCTTAACACGGCTTGGCTTCTGGTGATGATACTGGTGGCAAGCTGGACTATCTGCAAACAATCCGACACACCATGGCGCAAAATGTTGCCCGCCGTGCTGAGCGGGCAATTGGTTTCCCTTGGCGTTGTGCTGCCACTGTTGATGGTCGGGGTGATTCAAACTTCTCCGTGGTGGCAGGCACAGTACCTAATCCCTGTGGCGGGGATGTTGCTCGGCAATATGCTGTCTGCCAATGTATTGGCGATTGAGCGTTTGCATTCCAGCATGAAACAGCGCCACGCGGAATATCAGTTTTATGTTGCCCTTGGCGCGAAAGAGCCGGGTAAGCCATTTCTGAAAGAAGCGTTTTCTGCCGCCCTGAGACCGCCATTGGCTGCCATGAGCACTTTAGGTATTGTCAGCCTACCCGGAATGATGACAGGGCAAATTCTGGGTGGTACAGAGCCTTTGCTGGCGGTGAAATATCAACTGGTGATTATGGTGGCCATTTTCATCACAGTCACTCTGTCAGTCGCCACCACGCTCAAACTGAGTAGTCTGCGACTCACTGATAGCTATGGAAGACTAAACCAATAGCCACATCGCAGAAAGCCAGAAAGCAAAAAGCACGACCAAATGGTCGGGCTTTCGTTATTCAGTAAGCCGTCGATTATGACACTGACAGTACCAAGCCTGGCAGCACAACAAACACTGCGGTCAGGTAGGCCACTACAGCCAGTTTGGTTTTCGCCGCGTAGTCGGCCAGTAGTTCTGCTGCTTTCAGCGGCAGTTCACGCAGGAACGGAATACCGAAGATAACCAGAATACCCAGCACGTTGAATGACAGGTGAACCAGTGCAATCTGCAGAGCGAATACTGCGTTGCCACCCGTTACCGCGGTTGCTGCCAGCAGTGCGGTAATACAAGTACCAATGTTCGCACCCAAGGTGAATGGATAAACCTGACGCACGCTCAGTACGTTAGTACCCACCAGTGGAACCACAAGGCTTGTCGTTGTTGAAGAAGACTGAACCAGAATGGTCACCAGCGTACCCGACGCGATGCTGTGAATTGGACCACGGCCGATTGCGCCGTTCAGTACTTCACGCGCTTTACCTACCATCAGTTTCTTCATCAGTTTGCCCATCACAGTGATAGAAACAACCACCAGAAGAATACCGAACAGAACCAGCGCTACACCGCCAAACGAACCAGGGAAGATTTCGAAGACTGACTTAGCACCACTCACAACCGGCTTAGTCAAAGGCTTGATGAAGTTCAGGCCTTTCAGGCTGAGGTTGTCAGCTTGCATCAGTGGGGATACCAGCCAAGCGGAGATTTTCGCCAGGAAGCCAGTCATCATTTCCAGAGGAAGGAAAATCGCTACCGCAAACAGGTTGAAGAAGTCGTGTACGGTGGCGCAAGCAAATGCGCGACGGAATTCATCTTTGCAGCGTGCGTGACCCAAACTCACCAGGGTGTTCGTAACCGTGGTACCGATGTTTGCGCCCATCACCATTGGGATTGCCATTGCAACTGGCAGACCACCAGCAACAAGACCAACGATAATCGCGGTGACTGTACTTGAAGATTGAATGAGAGCGGTACCGACGATACCAATCATCAAACCTGCAACAGGGTTAGAGGCAAACTCGAAAAGCTCTTTTGCCTGCTCACCTACAGCCCATTTGAAGCCACTGCCGATCATAGATACGGAAACCAGCAGAAGATACAACATACCAATGAGTGTTGCCCATTGCATTGCACGTTTTGGATTCGCGGACTGAGGTCCTTGTAGCGCATCAGACTGGATGCTCATAACTCACTTCCTGATAGTAATGATTTCAGTTCGAAGTGGATGCTATGAATTAAATATTACAGAAATATGAATCCAAGATTGCGACGGCACTTTTTTTACTCTTTTTGCGTTCAAAATATGACCAAACAGAAATTTCCCGAATGGCTAGCAGAAAAATCTTTCATGACAAGCCATAAAGATGTTTCGAACTGTTACTATTTCTCTCCACAATGTGACCGCAAAACAACGCCTATAAAGTCAGGCTTGCTGCCTTAACTTTCATCAATGGGAATTTACTTTACAAAGACCTAGATAGGCGGAATTTTCCTCCACACTATCTTTGGCTGATTTGGGATTCTACTAAAGCCATCAGTTTGGGCGACACTGGTGTCACTGAACTAGGAAACGTGGCAACCACTTCACCCTTTGCGCTGATAAGGTACTTGTAGAAATTCCATCTCGGTTCCACCCCTGCCTGCTTACTGATTTCTGCAAACACTGGGTTGGCGTTGCTTCCTTTTACAGGGCTTCTCGCCATCATCGGAAACGTCACGCCATAATCGAGGTAACAGACTTTCGCGGAACGCTCTTCGTTGCCTCTGTCTTGGTTAAAGTCATTGGACGGAAAACCAATCACACTGAAGCCTTCGTCTTTATATTTTTGATAGAGCACTTCTAATTGCTCAAACTGCGGCGTATATCCGCATTGACTAGCCGTGTTCACCACCAGCAAGGTTTTGCCTTTGAAGGTCTCGCAAAGGTCGACTGTCTCGTTAGAGTTAAGCTTTCGCTGCGAGCCGTTGAGAATATCTGGACAACTTTTTGCTATTGCTGGGGCGCTGAGAGCCAGCGTGATAACGGCAGTGGTGAGCATTTTCATTGGAAAACCTTTTGGAATGATTGGCGACAATTAGCATTACCCAAACCAGAGAAAAAAGATCAGATCATCGCGCCAGAACACAAAAATGCTTCCTTCTCTTGTTCCTTTCTCATTCTCATCGGAGCCTTCTCAAAGAACAGCCGCATTGATTTGGCTGCTACCCGGCTCAGAGATAACGTCGAAAAATACTCACAATGATAAGGACGTTCCCATGAGAATTTTGCTTGTTACCGCACTATTTCTGACCACCTTCTCTGGTTTTGCCGCAGAGAAAGGGAAAACAGAACACCTACTGGAAAACGACGCAGTGATGGCCGTGCGCCATACCTATCCGCCAGGTTCAGAATCTGGGATGCATGGACATGATTACCCTTACCGGGTCGTTTATGTTTTAGAAGGCGGCACTGCAGAACTTGTACCAGATGATGCGAGCAAACCAACCCGCACCATCGAATTTAAGGAAGGAATGACACTCTATGTACCTGCTGCCACTCACAATGTGAGGAATGTAGGAGCAACGCCAATTAGGCTGCTCGAAATTGAACTGAAACGCTAAGCCTAAAAAATCAGCGTCGGGATCATGTTTTACAGGCGCTGATACGTCTCACATTTAATAATCACTTTTCCAATAAACGACTTCTCTCCCTGTATTCACATCTACTAACTCGCCGGTTAACCCTATGTTTTTCATGGGTACTCAGTCCGTTTTTCTCACTATCAAGTCACAAAGCATACAAACGAGTCACAAGTAAAATATATCGATTCATTTTGTATCAATATAACCAGATGCTTGCCAATTCCATAAAGTTAATAAAATGATAAATAATGTATCGTTTTAATTAAAAACAGGACGAGGTTGCCCAGATGGGGTGGCCAACAATGAGGACCAAGGCAATGAGAAGTAATTGGTTAAAGGGAAGAAAAACATGGACTGCTGTGCTTTTAGGTGCAGCTATGGCGTCAGTCGTTGCGACACCAGCATTGGCCCAGGAAAAGATTCGCTGGAAAGTTCAGGCAGTATTTGGCACCCACTTACCCGCACTGGGCGACCCCATTACTCAGGTCGCAGAACAGGTGGATAAAGCCACTGATGGCAATATCAAATTCAAAATCTATGAACCAGGCAAACTGGTCCCGCCTTTTGGTATTACTGAGGCCATCAAAAACAAGCAGATAGATGCCGGCTACACCTGGTTAGGTTACGACCAAGGCAAAATCCCCGCTGCCGCTTTATTTGCCGCGGTGCCTTTTGGCATGGAGCCATGGGAATACGCGACTTGGTGGTACGAGGGTGAAGGCAAGCAGTTAGCTGAAGAACTCTACGGTAAACACGGTGTTCATCCTGTGCTGTGTAGCGTGATCGGTCCAGAAACGGCGGGCTGGTTTACCAAAGAGATGAACTCACTCGACGATTTCAAAGGGCTCAAAATCCGCTTCGCAGGTATTGGCGGTAAAGTCCTGCAAAAAGCGGGCGCTTCTGTCACTGTTCTGCCAGGTGGCGAGATATTCCCGGCGCTGGAAAAAGGCGCGATTGATGCATCTGAGTTCTCCATGCCTGCTATCGATAGCTTGATGGGCTTCGACAAAATCGCCAAGAACAATTATTTCCCCGGTTGGCACCAGACCTTCACAGCCTCCCACCTCGTGATTAACAAGGATGTCTGGAATGCACTGGATGAATCCACGAAAGCCACCATCGACATGGCATGCACCGCAGGCACATTCCGTGCCCTCACCCGCGGTGAGTCGCTGCAAGGTGAAGTGCTCGCGGGCTTTGAAGAAAAAGGGGTTACAGCCCGCACCCTCAACCCCGAACTGCTGCAATCCCTGCATTCGCTTTCCACCGAAGTGATGCAGGAAATTGCAGATTCAGATCCTGACTTCAAACGCATCTACGCTTCCCAACAGAAGTTCCTCGGCAACTACAAACTCTGGAAACAGATGGCTTACCTGCCAAGGGATTTCGAGTAATTCATCAACTGGGATGACCTAACCGCTCCCCCGCCACATGCGCTGGGGAGCCCCTTTTGGGCAAGGATGCGCTATGCAAAACAATAATCAAAGCTCTGCCTCACAAGACACCGAAGCACTGCCAGAAACCCGACTCTCGCGCGCGCTTGATGGCTTCTTACTTCGCCTGGGTAACGCATTTTCCTGGGTATGGGTGGTGCTTATGTTGGTCATTATTATCAATGTGGCGATGCGCTACCTACTGGGTGAAGGCCGCATCGAATTTGAAGAACTGCAGTGGCACCTTTACGCACTTGGCTGGTTGGTTGGCCTCTCATATTGCATGGTCACCGACAGCCATGTCCGGGTTGATTTGCTGCGCGAGCGCTTTTCACTCAGAACCCAAGCCAAAATCGAACTGCTTGGCCTCATCATTCTGCTGATGCCATTTCTGGTGCTGGTGTTCTGGTATGCGATTCCCTTCTTTCTTTACTCATGGGAGCTCGGCGAAGTCTCTACCGCACCGGGTGGATTGCCTTATCGATGGGCGATGAAAGCAGTCTTGCTCCTTGCTTTCGGGCTGCTTGCGTTCGCCACCCTATCCAAAGTCAGCCGCATCTGCGCTTTGCTGTTTTCCAATAGTTCTAACACACCCAAAGCTGATGTTGACAATGAGCGAGAGGAGTCATCGTCATGGAAGTGAATGAAATTCTCGTCCTCATCATGTTCGGGATGTTTATCCTGCTGCTGTTTACCGGCTTCCCGGTCGCTTGGGTGCTTTGCGGCATCTCATTGGTATTCGTGCCTGTCGCCATGTTGGCAGATGAATGGTTCGATGCCTTTATCGGAATCGACTGGAATTACGCCTCACTGGTCGTCCCAAGAATGTGGGACATCATGACCAACTGGGTATTGGTCGCCCTGCCCATGTTCATTTTTATGGGCCTGATGCTGGACAGATCCGGGACAGCCGAAGATCTAATGGGCAATCTGGTGCGTCTTTTTGGTCGCGTACGAGGTGGACTGGCAGTCACAGTTACCTTTGTCGGGCTCTTGCTTGCAGCGTCCACCGGGATCATCGGCGCATCTGTCGTATTGCTGGCAGTGCTGGGAATGCCAATGATGATGCGTGATGGCTACAGCAAGGAGTTGGCCTGTGGCACAGTCGCATCAACCGGCACGCTCGGGATTTTGGTTCCCCCCAGCATAATGCTGGTGATGATGGGCGATCGCATTGGCGTATCTGTTGGCGATCTGTTCCTTGGCGCAGTGTTTCCCGGGCTAATGCTCGCGGGCTTTTACGTTACCTACATTCTTTCTCTGGGTTACCTCCGTGCTGATATCGCACCAGTATCCAAAGACGCCGAGCCTATCAGCCTGAAAGTCATTTTCAGTGCGCTAAGTGCAGCCTTGCCGACTGCTGCGCTTATCATTGCAGTGCTTGGCTCTATCTTTATGGGTATTGCGACACCAACAGAAGCCTCCGGTGTTGGCGCGTTGGGAGCAACGATTTTGGCCTTCGCCCGTGGAAAGCTGACGCTCGAGGTTGTCCGCGAAGTGGGTAGGGAAACCACCAAAACCACGGCATTTATCTTTGCGTTGATTATCTGTGCGACCGCGTTTTCTCTGATCCTACGCGGATTGGGTGGTGATGAACTGATAGAGAAAGCTCTTACCAGTCTGCCGTTCGAACCCAGCGGCATCGTCATTGCCATTCTGGTCGTGACTTTTATTCTCGGCTTCTTCCTCGACTGGATTGAACTCACCCTCATCATTTTGCCTTTGGTGGCACCGGTGGTCAGTGCGTTGGGCTTTGATCTGGTGTGGTTCGCGGTGCTGTTTGCGGTTTGCCTGCAAACGTCTTTTCTGACGCCGCCTGTCGGCTTCGCCCTTTTCTACCTAAAAGGCGTTGTGCCTAAAGGTATTCACCTCATCCATATCTATCGTGGTGTGGTGCCTTTCATTCTGTTGCAGCTACTCGGTCTCGCGATCGTGTTTTGGATGCCATCCATCGTGACCTGGCTACCCAAGGTGGTCTATTCGCCCTGATTTATCGCTTTTACCCAAGAAAGTTATTTGTGACTGGTTCACATATTGATTCACAAGGAGTCGTTATGTCTCATTCGATTATTCTTCCGCGCCTGATGGAAATTGGCGACGGTGCATTACAAAAGCTACCGGATATGATGCGTGCGCTTGGCTGCCATCGTCCCATCATCATTACTGATAAAACCATGGTAACACTGGGACAGGCCGCGAAAGTGGAAAGTCTGCTGCAACAGAAAGAGATTCAATCCACGGTCTTTGATGACACCATTCCTGAACCCACTGATGCTTCCATCGCGGCAGGTGTTAACGCCATCAGCACTGGAAACTATGATTGCCTCATTGCATTGGGTGGCGGCAGCGTGATTGACAGTGCCAAAGCCATGGCTGTATTGGCTGGTTCTGGGGGTGAAATGCGTGATTACCGTTTCCCACGCATTGTGTCAGAAACGGCATTACCACTGGTGGCGATCCCAACCACGGCCGGAACTGGGTCAGAAGTCACTCGTTTCACCATCATCACGGATGCAGAGAACGATGAGAAAATGCTCTGCGTCGGCCCCTCATTTATGCCGACCGCAGCGTTGGTGGATGCCGAGCTTACCCATACCTTGCCCACGCGAATGACCGCAGATACAGGCATTGATGCTCTGACCCACGCGATCGAGTCTTACGTTAGCCGAAAAGGCAATGCTTTCAGCGACTACCACGCCAGAGAAGCGATGCGCTTAATTGCGCCTAATCTCCGGCGCGCTTGCCAGAACGGTAATGACTTTCAGGCGCGAGCTGACATGATGCTGGGCGCAACCCTAGCAGGCATCGCCTTTTCAAATGCCTCAGTAGCTTTAGTGCATGGTATGAGCCGTCCCATTGGTGCGTTATTCCATGTGCCCCACGGCCTTTCAAACGCCATGTTGCTGCCTTCTGTCACCGCTTTTTCTTTACCCGCAGCGCCAGAGCGCTACGCCGATTGTGCAAAAGCCATGGGCGTTGCTGACCCACAGGATGACACTGACTTTGCATGTCAAAAATTGCTCGACGAGTTGCACGCACTCAACCGCGACTTGGATGTACCAACGCCAGAAGGCTTTGGCATCGACAGAACCGCCTTTTTTACCAGCATGGACACCATGGCTAAGCAGGCGATGGCGTCAGGTTCACCCGCCAACAACCCGAGATTACCTAGCCATAAAGAGATGGTCGATATTTACAGCCAGCTTTGGCAGTAAGCCCAAGTACCTTATCCACTAAAGGGAGTTAAACATGAACACGATTGGACATCTGATAAATGGTGCTTTGATCACCGAGGGGCAAACCGCATTGCCCGTATACAACCCCGCCACTGGCAATGTGGCAACACAAGTCGATGTAGCAAGCGCCAAAACCGTCAACGAAGCGGTACGGCTTGCCAAAGAGGCTTATCCGGCCTGGCGTAATACGCCGCCAATCCGCCGTGCCAGAATCATGCAGAAGTTTCTGCAACTGCTGGAAGATAATACGGACACCATCTGCGAAATGATTGGCCACGAACACGGCAAAATTAAACATGATGCACTGGGTGAGCTTCAGCGTGGCATTGAGAACGTCGAGTACGCCTGTGGGATCCCGACACTTCTCAAAGGCGAACACAGCCGCGGCGTGGGGCCGGGCATTGATGCCTGGAGTGAATTCCAACCCCTTGGTGTCGTTGCCGGTATCACTCCATTCAACTTCCCAGTCATGGTCCCACTTTGGATGTACCCTCTCGCCATTGCCTGTGGGAACTGCTTTATTCTCAAACCTTCAGAGCGCGACCCAAGCTCGACACTTTTCGTCGCCCAGTTGTTGCAGGAAGCCGGATTGCCACCGGGCGTGATGAATGTGGTCAACGGTGACAAAGGCACGGTTGATGCCCTGCTCGACCACAAAGACATCAGCGCTGTCAGCTTTGTCGGCTCAACGCCCGTGGCAGAAAGCATTTACTCCCGTGCAAGTGCTGCTGGGAAACGTTGTCAGGCATTGGGTGGGGCAAAAAACCACGCCATCGTGATGCCGGATGCTGACCTAGATAACGCCGTCAGCCAGCTTCTTGGCGCTGCGTTTGGTTCTTCGGGTGAGCGTTGCATGGCGCTTTCTGTTGTTACTGCTGTTGGTGACAGCACCGCCGACGCACTCATCGCCAAACTCAAAGAGAAAATGACAGATCTTCGCGTTGGGGCCTGTAACGACAACAACAATGACTTCGGTCCTGTGATTACCGGCGCGCACCGCGACCGCGTGATGCGTTTGATTTCAAGCGCCGAAACACAGGGAGCAGACGTTGTTGTAGATGGTCGAGAGCCTTTGGTTGCAGGTTTCGAATCAGGCTTCTTTGTTGGCGCGACCCTCATTGACCGCGTTACACCGGAAATGGAGAGCTACAAAGAAGAGATCTTTGGCCCGGTTTTACAGGTGGTTCGCGTTGAGACCATGGCTGATGCCATGCAGCTCATCAATGATCACGAATACGGAAACGGAACCTGTATTTTCACCCGCGATGGTGAGGCTGCACGTTATTTTTCGGATCATATTGAAGTCGGCATGGTCGGCATCAATGTGCCTTTGCCGGTTCCCGTCGCTTATCACAGTTTTGGTGGCTGGAAACGCAGCTTCTTCGGTGACCTAAGTGCCTATGGTCCAGATGGCGTTCGTTTCTATACACGAAGAAAAACCATCACCCAGCGCTGGCCTTCCGAAGCCGTGCGAGAGGGTGTGTCATTTTCAATGCCAGTGATGAAATAGTGTGAAAGCGTGATACTTAAGGGGCCCACTTGTGTGAGCGAGCTTATACAGGTGCGCCCCGACAATACGGTTTATACCCAAACGACCTGAAGGTGCTCGCATTCAGAGGTCATCAATGCGTTCAATTCAAGGCAAATTTCGCGAGGAATAGTGGTTCTATTTCCGTGGAATTTAACGAAGAAGTGGGCGCATTGAGGGCCTCCCTTCGGGCGAGTTGACTGACGTCGTGCTCGTTGTTGTCCCTTTTTGATGGAGGTGACTACACCTACAAAGGGACGCCGTGATCACAACGCCAGTCAAACTCGCTGAATCCGGCATCTTCAGGTTGTTTGGGTATACAGTCTAATGCGGATATACTTTCACCATATCGACTGAATCAGGTGCAGGGATGACGACAGAAAGACGCGAAAAAGCCTCATCAATAACCCGTGTATTGGAAATTATCGAAGCAATTTCCTGCTCAGAGCGGCCGCCGAGTCCAGCCGAACTGTCAATCATGCTCGATATTCCTAAACCCAGCATTCACAGATTGCTGCAACAGCTCGAACGGGAAGGCTTTGTACAAACCAACATGCGTGGAAACCTTGTACCAGCCAACCGTATGCATGACATCGCGCTCGGTGTATTACACACCACACACTTTAAAGCTATTCGACAGGCGATTTTGCAAAAGCTCGCCAATGAAGTGGGTGAAACCTGTGGTATCTCGTTGCCAAATGGTGTCGACATGATCTATTTCGACCGTGTACAAACCAACTGGCCATTGCAGATTAATCTGCAGACCGGCAGTCATACGCCGATTTGGTGCACCGCCAGTGGCAAACTTTACCTCAGCACCCTGTCAAAACGACGACGGCAGCGACTTATCAATAATATGAGTCTGGAGCGACATGCCAAGAATACGATTACAGATCCCATTGACTTGGAACGTGCGCTCACCGAAATAGAAAAACAGGATCTCGGCATCGACAATGAAGAGTTTGTAGATGGTATGGCTGCTATAGCGGTGCCTATACGAAATGAAGACGGACAGTTACATGCATGTCTGTTTACCCATGCCCCCGTGTTCCGAAGTTCGTTGGATGACTTGTTAAAATTCGAACCCCAGCTGCGTCGTGCAGCGAGGGATTTAGAAGCCCTAATGAAGGAAGGTTAAGCCCACTTTTTGCCTATCCGCCCAACGACTATCCTGCTACATTACCCATGATGTCGGCAGGTTTGTTTAGCTTGTAATTCCATCATTTTTCCGCCTATCCCAGAAAGATACATCCCTATTATTTTCAAATAGTTAATACCATTCAAACCTGCAATCAAACACAATAACCCTACTAATTTTAAGTAGTCTTATTATTGATTCAATTTTGGGCTAGCAGGATATTTCAGACCTCCTAGGATGAATATCGATACGTTAAGTATCAACTTGACACAAGGCAGTATCGTCAATCATCAATAAAGGGATAGTTTCTCATGAAGAAGATCACCGCATGTTCGTTAGCCATTCTGATGGGTTTCTCCATTCAGTCCGCATCAGCAACCACTCAGGAAGAGTTGGGTAATATTGGCGCGTATGTCGATTCCATACTGAATCCGAACATGACCCACACCGCCAATACCACAGGCACGACGTATAAAACCCACCAGCCTCCTTCCGTCAATCAAGCAGGTGAAGCGCTGCACTATTTGGCGTTTGCAGAGTATGTCTACAAAAGCTGGGGCGCACCACGCGGATGGGCACTGACGGAAAGCATCCACGACAGCAGCACAGGCTTCCACGCTGCTGTTTATACCAGTGGCAGCAACGCAGTAATTGCTTTCCGTGGCAGCGAACTGGGAACTTCTGACTGGGTAAACAACGGCATTATGGCCGCAGGTGAAGTGCCACCACAGTATCGCTTTGCAATTTCTGAGTCAGCGCGGCTTGCCAACAAATACCGCAGCTACAACATCCATTACACGGGACACAGTCTCGGTGGGGGCTTGGCAACAGTTGCCGCCATTCGCACTGGAAAACCAGCCACCATTTTCGATGCATCAGGTATTGGTAATGCGGTTCTGGCAGAGATAAAACAATCCATGACGAATGCAGGAGTTTCCGCATCTACTTGGTCAACCAATGCCCGTAGAATCACCAACTACAATCTGGAAGGCGAATTCGTTTCTGATGGCGATTTGCAGCAGGATGCCGACGTGATCGGCATAGATTCAAAACAGTATGGCAATATTTTCTACCTTTCAGCTGCCCGCTTTACGCCACTGTTTTTCCTTAATACAGGTCTGTCCCGCCACTTCACGACGCCATTGAAAGAAGAATTGCAGTTCCTTGCCCAACCTGTGTTCAGGGTTAATTCGAATGATTGGAATAGCATTGATAACGACATCAATGGGTTTATGGCGCTGTTTTACATTGACTGGACAGACGACACCCTGGACTTGATGGCGTGGCAGGCTGAATACGCCATTAACTCCTTCCCAAGTTTCCTTGAAGACCTTTGATAGCAACGTTGGCTAGGGGCTGTTGACCTTTGGTAAGAAAAAGCCCCTTAATCGGCCAGATTAAGGGGCTTTACTTTAATGGAACATCAACCAGGGGGAACAGTTGAATTCGTTACGCCGCGCGTGCCACAAAGGCTTTCGTGCGTTCGTTTTGAGGATTACCAAAGATCTGGGATGGTGGACCCTGTTCGACAATCACGCCGCCTTCCATAAAGATCACCTTGTCGGCAATCTCACGGGCAAACTGCATTTCGTGGGTCACCACAATCATGGTTTGCTTTTGCTTAGCGAGTGCTTTCATTACCGTCAACACTTCCTCTACCCATTCAGGGTCGAGTGCTGACGTAGGTTCATCAAACAGAATCACTTCGCCTTTACAGGCCATGGCACGGGCGATGCCGACACGTTGCTGCTGACCACCGGAAAGTTGCGCAGGGTATTTCTCTAAATGCGCTTCCATTCCGACGCTGACCAACAATTTACGTGCAGCTTCCAACGCTTTATCTTTTGGCTCTTTCCACACGGTGATCAGCGATTCCGCCACGTTTTCCAGTGCGGTTTTGTTCGCGAACAATGCATAGCTCTGGAATACAAAACTGCTTTGTTTACGAAGCTGGTGAATCTCGCTTTTCGATACCTTGCCAGCGTTAACACGCACATCACCAATCTGGATTTCACCACCACTTGGCACTTCCAGGTAGTTCAGGCAACGAAGCAGTGTTGACTTTCCCGTGCCAGACGGACCGATGATCACCACAATCTCACCTTGTTTGACGTCGAGGTCGATTTGCTTCAGCACTTCGACATCACCAAAGCGTTTGCTCAAATTTTTCACTTCAATCATCGTGCATACGCCTTGTTCAATCGGACTTCCATCACCGTTTGAATACGGGTGAAGAAAATCACCACCAGCCAGTAAATCAAAGCCACCGCCATGAAGGCTTCAAAGAACTTAAAGCTCGAAGAGGCTTCCATTTGTGCCTTCGCCATGATTTCCGCCACACCCAGCGTGAACGCCAGTGAAGTACTTTTGATCATGTCGATGAAATAGTTCATCAATGAAGGGGTTGCGACGCGCGCTGCCTGCGGCAGGATAATACGTTTCATTGCCTGCAGTTCAGTCATGCCGACACTCAGGCTGGCTTCCATCTGGTTCTTATCAATCCCCAGAATCGCACCGCGAATACTTTCTGCCATGTAGGCGGAGAAGTGGAGCGACAAACCAATCACGGCGGCAGTGAAAGCATCCATCCCTACGAAAATCGGGAAGACCTGTGGCAATCCGTAATACAGTAAAAAGAGCTGAACCAGCAGCGGTGTACCGCGGAAGAACGAAATGTACACGGCAACGACAGAGTCGAGCACATTGACTTTGAACACCCTTACCAGTGCCAGCAGCACCGACAGCACCAGAGCAATCACAAAGCCAATCAGTGACATTTCCAGAGTTATTCCCAGATACTTCACCAGTATCGGGAACAACTCCAGCATGTAGTTAAAATCGAAGCTCTGCATTATTGCGTGATGTCAGAGTCAAACCACTTCTCTGAAATCTCGCTGAGGGTGCCATCAGCTTTCATTTCAGTCAGTGCCTGATCCACTTTCGCTTTGATAGCCAGCTTCTCAGGAGTGTTCAGGAATGGCATTGCATTTTGGATAGTTTCGAACGGTTCACCCGCCAGTTGCAGAGGCAGACCAGACTTCTTGATAAGCTGTGCTGAAGAAACACGGTCCATCACGAACGCATCGGTGCGACCCAGTGCCACATCTTGTTCGAAACCAGAATCGTAAGTGATGATGTTGATCTCGTTGGCTTTGTCGTAGTTACGCAGCAGTTGCTCAAAGTTACTGCCAAGGTTAACCGCGACTTTCTTGCCTTTCAGATCCTCGATACCTTTGATGTCTTCGCGGCCTTTACGTACAACCACCTGCGCACCGTCCACCACATAAGGAACAGAGAAAGCGTATTTTGCTTTACGCGCGTCAGTCATGGTGATTTGGTTACTGATGGTGTCGATGTGACCCGCTTCCAACATGCCGAAAAGGCCAGAGAAGTTTGCAGTCACGAACTCAACGTCGTAGTCCGCACGCTCGCCAATTTCATTCCATACATCAATTTCGAAGCCTTGCAGCTTGTCCATTTTCACAAACGTGAATGGGAAATAGCGGCCAGACATACCCACTTTAATTTCTTCTTGGGCAAGCGAAGCGGTCGAAGTGAAGCTTGCTGCAAGTGCGACAGTAGCAAGCAAAACGTTTTTCATAGCAGGCATGGTTACAACTCCAATTGTTATTTTTCCTAAAACACCTTCCGTCGGGTTCACGTATTGTTCGTAAGGTGTTTCGTTTTATGGAGCCAAATGTAACTCATACATTTTTTTGTGATAAATAACGAAATGTTCTATGTAATAATCTGCAAATGAGAGCATTTATAGATACATCCGCCGCATTGGTTACTTTTTGAGCAAACATTACTCTGAACTAGCCCCGCTCTATCGAATTTTAAAAAGGCAGAAAAAATTTCACCCCTCTCACCCACTCGCCCGTTTATACCGACAAACCAGCAAGAAAAAGGAATCGGTATATGAAATTCAATCAAGTCACTATCGCTATCGTCACAGCACTGACCGTGGTTGTCGGCTGTTCAGAGTCCATCCACGACACCACTCAAACCTCGCCTCAACAGGAGCCACCTCTGGTTCAGGAAGAATTGGTGGAGCTGGAAGTCATGGATGCAACGAATCCACTACCCGCTACTCCAACCTCCAAAATGGCGTATAGCCGCGTTGCTACCGATCACCAATTTATGGTGATGCCAATGCCAGGTGTCGATCCCTACGTGCAACCTGAAAACCGAGATAGCTACCTAGAAACCCCAAGTAACGCCACTCAATTAGTGACAGTGTCACCCTTGTCGACTTTCTCTGTAGATGTCGACACAGGCAGTTACGCCAATGTTCGCAGTTACCTGAAGATGGGCAACAAGCCGCCAGCAGACGCCATTCGTGAAGAAGCCTTCATCAACTACTTTGATTACGCCTACCCAACACCTGTAACCAAAACCAGACCTTTTTCTGTCAGCACTGAACTTGCCCCAGCGCCATGGAATGCGGAACGTAAGCTAATGCGCATTGCACTCAAGGGTTACGACATTCCGGTCAACGAGCGTAAAGCATCGAATCTGGTGTTTCTGGTAGATGTGTCAGGCTCCATGAATGAACCCAATAAGCTGCCGCTGTTGGTACAAAGCCTCTCTCTGCTCGCTAAAAACCTTGGAGAGAAAGACAAAGTGAGTCTGGTGACTTATGCGGGGAATGCCTCCGTCGTACTCGAGCCCACCAGCGGCGACAACCAACAAGCGATCGTCGATACACTTAAAAGCCTGCAAGCAGGCGGCGGCACCTATGGTGAAAGCGGGATCAAACTGGCTTACCAGCAAGCGAAGAAAGGCTTTATTAAAGATGGCGTAAACCGCGTGATTCTGGCGACAGACGGTGATTTCAACGTCGGCGTGACCAGCTTGGATGCGCTGAAAGATCGGGTGGAAGAAGAACGCGAGAACGGCATTTCTCTCACCACATTGGGCTTTGGACGTGGTAACTACAACGATGCCATGATGGAGCAACTCGCCAACATCGGCGACGGCAACCATGCTTATATCGATACCTTGCACGAAGCGCAAAAGGTACTGTTGCGACAGATGAGCGGCACACTGCAAAGCATCGCGGAAGATGTGAAAATCCAGGTCGAGTTCAATCCAGACACGGTTAAGGAATACCGCCTGATTGGCTACCAAAACCGTAAGCTGCGTGATGAAGATTTCAACAATGATAAAGTCGACGCTGGTGAAATCGGTGCAGGACACACAGTCACCGCCTTATATGAACTGACACTGGTTGGTGACCAAGGACGCATTGACGATCTGCGCTATCAGCAGAAAAAGACAGACGAGGCCTCACACAGTGACGAACTCGCCCAGGTCAAAGTCCGATATAAGCTGCCCGGCAAAGACAAAAGCCAGCTCACCACTCAGGTGATTAATGCCAGCAAAAGCAAGCCAACATTCACTCAGGCCAGTGCGGATTTCCAGTTTGCCACTGCGGTTGCCGCCTTTGCGCAGAAGCTCAAAGACAATCACTATGTGGATGGTTTAGCCTACAGTCAAATAGCTGATATCGCGCGTGAAAACCGGGGCAAAGACCCATTCAACTACCGCGGCGAATTTATCAGTCTGGTGGAGATTGCGCAGAACCTTTAGGGGCATTCGTTAACAGGCATCCATGGATAAACAAACCGACGAAACATTGATGGTGAACTTCAGCAAAGGTGACCAGCGCGCCTTTGCTGAACTCTATCAACGCCATAAAAATCCGCTATATCGCTACTTCGTCCGTCAATTGGATACGGCGCAACACGCCCGTGCCGAAGAGTTATATCAGGATGTTTGGTACCGCGTGATTGATAAGCGGAAAAGCTATGTGCCGACCGCCAAGTTCACCACCTGGCTGTATCACATTGCCCATAATCTGGTGATTGATGAACACCGAAAAATGATGTCATCCAGCGCTTATGCTCAATCATTGGACGACAATCAGAGCGAAGTCCCCGATTGGGACGGCGATAAGCAAACTGCCATCAAAGCCTGTATGGCACTGCTCGCGCCTTTGCAGAGGGAAGCATTTCTACTTCGTCATGAAGCAGGCTTTGAGCCAGCACAAATATGCGAGATCGTCGGCGCGAAAGCGGAGGCTGTGAAAACCCGGCTTCGCTATGCTATGGATCAACTTCGCCAGTGCCTGACAAAAAAACTCGGAGACCGACAATGACAGCGCCAATCAAAGACGAAGACATCGTCGCGCTGTACAAGGAAAGCGCGACAGAAACACCAAGCAAAGACTTAGACAATCGCATCCTTACCCATGCAAACAGTCAGAGCAAAAAACACATACCTTGGTGGACCTATGCAGGTGCCGCCGCAACGGTCGCTTTTATCGCTTTGCTGGCACCGTGGAAGTGGGTGGATGACACCCTAGAAACGCCTCAAAGTATCGAATCTATTATCGAACCTGATATCGAACCAAGGAACGCCCCTGCATTCATCAGCCCAGAAGCCTTGTCTGACCATGAAGCCGATGCGGTGCGGTCAATGGAAGTATTGCCACCAAAACCAGAGGAACAGCGTTTCTTCCGCAATTCACCCGCGGCGGCGAAATCTCTGCCCCAAATGGAGATGGAACTGGAAGAATCCATCATCACTGAGTTTGCAGACGTTGAAAGACTGCTTGATGAAGGTCAGGAACAACAAGCGCGAGAACTGTTGGAACAGATGCTGACCGACGATCCCAAGCTAATTAACAAGTTGCCGGAAAGACTGAAAACTCTGGTGGAAAAAGAAGGAAAATAAATCCAAGGTCTGATGTGGAATCAGGCCTTGGTGAGCTTCTCGACTTCTAGACATTACCCACGCTAGAAAAGGAGTATCGGATAAGGGTGAGTTTTAGGCAGAAATGAAAGTGTTGGATTCACTCACACCGGATTGATGCCAGTCAGATACTCACCCTTGCCCAAAGGCGTAATACACCATGAAGTATGCACTACTAGTCGGTAATGTATACCTATCCATACCAGCATGTTAGATGATATCACCCATCAATAGTCACAAAATCGGTCACGTAAATTCGAGTTTTAGTCATAACTCGAATTTAATATTAAATGATTAAAAAGTACTGATAAATTTATGAGAAAAAAGTTGTTAGACAATGAAAAGGCAATTAGAAAATTATAAACACCATCAGTGATATAAAAACAATTCTGTTTTGACACAGAGTTGACAATTAAAAACGCCTCCTCAACAATGTAGTTGCATTTGTTTAGCGTATAAACTATATGCATATATTGATTCCGTTAATCATTAATTTAATTAACAAAAGGGAAATATGATGAAGAAAATCAATTTTATCGCAAAAAAAGGTCCTGTACTCGCTACTAAGAAGGAACCTGAAAAGCCAGGACCTTGCTGTACGCCTTAATATCTTTACAGCAGATTCCATATCTCTAAACTTGTCTGAATAATACCTGTTATAATTTGGTATTCTGACTTTAAAATCAGGGGATGCTTTATCATCCCCTTTTTATGCTTTAGTTGTGAGATTAGTGAATGCACGTATTTCTTTTTTATATTACCGTAAAAGCGTTTTCACTTTGCATTTAGAATAAAACTGTGACAAGAGCTTCCTATTTATATCAACTTATCTATAAAAAGAGAAAATCTCATTCTTTGTCATTTTTGCTGTTGGCTTTGTTGTTAACCGCATCTCAAGCGCCGCTTCCCTATTTGTCTGGTCATCTCATCGACCAAGTCCTTCCCAGCTCAGATTCAAACTTGCTGCTCAAGACGGTATTCTTACTCGCTATGCTTTACTGCAGTTACCTGATTTTAAGCTACGTTAACGCATGGTTTCGCCTAAAGGTGCGTAAAGAGATTATGATTGAGTTCAATCAGGATGTGATAAAGAGCATTCTGGGGTTGAACTACAATCAACGACTTAAAATTAACAACGGTGATCTCTTGTCCCGGGTAACTAGGGATATCGACCAGTTTGAAGTCATTATGCCTTATGGCTTATCAAGCACGATTCACCATCTTGTCTTGTCAGTGGTGCTGCTGGTAATCGTATTTTTCCTGAACTGGCAATTGAGCGCCATACTGCTTGTCCTCCTGCCTGCTGCTGTCATGGTTTACTTAAGATTTGATGGCGCCCTTTGGTCTTCTTCCAAAGAGGAAACTAACGCCTCGGCAAGAAAGATAACTGTCGTACAAGAAACGATTGAATCTGATGCAGAAATAAAACTGTACCGCTCTGAACATTTCTTTTTGCGGTATTGCCGACAAGCCGTTGAAAAGCTGGAAAATAAGCGTTTTACCCGTCAGTTGTATGATACCAAGGTCAACATGATCATCATGGGTATCCCTATGCTCGCCATGGTCATCATCTGGTATCTGGGCGGTGCGATGGTGATTGAAGAACAGCTCACTATAGGCTTAATCATCACCTATACCGCCACGTTGAATTTGATGGTGCCGTCGCTGATCAGAATTATTGAATTTGCTTCAAGCCTCCCGAATGAATTGACAGCCTTAATGCGCGTAAAAGAGTTATGTGATTTAGCGAAGGTACAATCTGAACGGGATTTTCCTGACCACACCGAGCTTCAAGCAAATCCTTCTGCTTTCATCGAAAACATGGCAATAGAGGGAATGAGCTTTTCCTATCAACATGATTATCCGTTGTTTTGCAGCCTTGACCTCACCTTTGATCGGGGCCGCGCCCATTTGATCAATGGCGGTAACGGTGCGGGTAAATCAACGTTGCTGACCATACTCAGCGGAGAGTTACAGCCTCAGTCAGGGCATATCAGGTTGGATTCAACGCCCCTAAGTACGCTTTCAAACCGATCTGAATGGATTTCGATGGTGCCGCAGCGAATTCACATCATCTCCGATTCTATTCGCAACAACGTCACTTTCGGTATGGATGTTGAGGAAGAAAACATCCATCACGCTCTGGCTCTCGTCGGTCTGAATCAATGGATTGAGCGACTTGATAAAGGCATTGATCATGTCATCAAAGACGCGCATTCAGAGCTTTCAGGAGGCCAAATTCAAAAGCTGGGCCTCGCGCGTGCCATATTGCGCGATACACCGATTCTATTGATGGATGAGCCTACCAATAACCTGGACAGCGAAGCGGTGAAGCTACTTATCGATATTATCCGTACCCAAAGGCAATCCAAGATTGTGGTCATTGTCAGCCATGACGACCGCCTGTTTGATACGGTGGATCGAATTGTTTATCTCGAGAATGACAGCTCCAACTATTCAACCCGAGTCAGTGAAATGAACACCAAAGGTCAACAGACCCTAAGAAAGTGAGTAGCAAGAAAGTGTGGTTTTCCCCGAAACGTCAGTCAGCGCTACACACAGGCACACACGAAATGTTTAACTGGGGAAAAAGGCTAAGGAATGCATGATTTCAACGTCGACATCAATACAAAACTAATCAAATAGCCTCGCCTCCTTATCGTAGTAAAAACAGGGAATTGAAAGCCTCTCTATGACGTTAAAACAGTATGGACACAAACAATGAGACGCTACTTCAAGAGTATATTTGCCATCGTTGTGCTGGCTTCCGTTGCTGCTGGCTATTTTTTCTATGAGGAGCCGCCCCTTAGTGTTTCAGGTGTGCAGGTACAACGTCATGATATGGCCTACATCATCCGCGTGACGGGCGAAGTCATCAATGACCGCACTGTTTCTCTCACCGCGTTAGTCAATGGCCGTATTGAGGACGTTTACGTTGCCCGTGGCGATAAGGTGAAAAAGGATGACACGCTGGCTTCCATGGATAACCGTGCCTCTGTTGCCCGCCTCAATCGTGCCAAAGCCGTCGTTCAGCAACAAACGGTTCGTCTGAAAGAACAACAGCAGCGTTATGCCAGATTGTCTGAGCTCTCCAATAGAAAGCTCGTTGCCGTCGAAGCCCTGGATCAAGCGCAATACGAATTAGAAACGGCGAAAGCGGCGGTGGCGATAGCCAAAGCTGACGCCCAGATGAGTGCCATCGAGCAAGATTGGCAAAGGCTCGACGCACCATTCGATGCCGTTGTCACAGACAAATGGACTGAATCGGGACAGTGGGTTGAAGCCGGAACCCAACTTTTCCAGCTCGTCGCCATTGAAGGATGGGAAATTGAAGCCAACTTAGACGCCGTTGATACCGGAAGAATTCACACCGGCCAAGTGGTTAACGTGTCTTCTGATTCCTTTCCTGACCAAGTATGGCAAACCCAAATCCATTGGATTGGCCCAGCCATTGAACGCTCTGCAGAGCGCTACTTAAATACCTTTCCCGTTCGCATGGCCTTAGGGCCAGATGCACCGCAACTGCTACTGGGACAACAATTGGATATCGAAATCGTTATCGAAGAGCGTGGCGATGTTCTAAGCCTGCCATACAGCGCCCTGCGTGAGCGCGAACCAGGCCTGTTTGAAGTTGCCCTGGTTGAGCAAGGCGCTATTCGCTTACAGCCAATTGAATCTGGGTTAGAAACAGACACCCATGTTGAAATACTCAGCGGTATTCAAGAAGGGCAAAAAGTCGCGCTGTTTGATAGCGGGTATCTGGAAAATGGACGTGCAGCAAGGTTTATCGCGAACAATGATCAAAATTGAATCCTTGTATAAATCCTATTTCCGTGGGGAGACGCCATTACCCATCATACAGGGTGTCGATCTGCACGTAGAGCAGGGAGAGTTTGTCACCATCATGGGTGCATCCGGCTCAGGAAAGAGCACCCTACTCAACATTATTGGCTGCTTGGACAAAGCCGATAAAGGCACTTACCACCTGGACGGAACCGGTGTTCATCAAACCAATGACGATGGACTTGCAAAGCTTCGTTCGTCGTTAATGGGATTTATATTTCAATCTTTCAACTTGCTGTCACGCCGTGACGCGTTAGCCAATGTCATGCTGCCATTGGTGTATCAAGGCACACCGTCCTCACAGCGCCGAGACCTTGCGTTATCCGCACTTGAACGGGTTGGACTGGCAGATCGTGCCACCCATTTACCCAATCAGCTTTCCGGTGGCCAGCAACAACGGGTTGCCATTGCACGGGCACTGGTCAACAAACCCAAGTTACTAATTGCCGATGAACCTACCGGTGCGTTAGATAGCCAGACTGGGCAGCAAGTCATGGATTTGTTCAGGGAGCTTCATGCTGAGGGTCACACCATTATCATGGTGACTCATGATGCGCATCTGGCAGAGGCTGCAGACAGAGTCGTGCACATGCGCGACGGCAGGATAGTGGTATGACAGGGTTGCGGATTCTGCCGGATTTGTTTAAAGAGGCGCGTCTGGCCATGCTGGCGAATTGGGGCAGATCTATGCTCAGCATGATTGGTATCGCTGTGGGTATCGCCGCAGTGATGACAGTCGATACCGTCAGTACCGGAGGCAAAGCCTTTGTCATGCAAGAGCTGGAAACTTTCGGTCTCAAGTCTGTTTGGGTGTATCGCACACAAAGCAGCAAAGATCCCCACAAGCGCATGCGGACAGGCACAGGTATCACCAATAACGATTTAATCGCACTTCAGGGAGATTGCTGCCCATCCGTCAATCTGATCAGCCCCATCGTTAAACCCAGAGGCGGAACCCCAATCGTCCAAGCTGGCAATCGCTACAGCAATGCTGAAGTGGTTGGCGTCAATGCCGCCTTTTTAACCATCAACAACGATAAATTGCGAATTGGCAGAGGCCTAAGAGACGCAGAAATCAGAAATCGCAGACCTGTCGCTATTATCGGCGAAACCGTCGCCTCAGATTTGTTCCCTGGCATATCGAACCCTTTAGGTCACTCGTTTCGAATGTCGGGTCGCGAATATCAGGTTGTTGGCGTGCTCCGTTCTAAAAGTCGGGATCTACTGGCCAGCATCGGCTCTGCGGGAGGCGATGTGAATAACCGCATATTAGTCAGTTACCCACTGGTACAGGCACTTAACGGCAATAATGACGTGAGCTACATTCAAGCTGAAGCCACAATGGTAGAGGCCGCAGAAGCAGCGGCCGCGCAGATAAAAGGCGTGCTTTCCCGTCGCTATCAAGGCGTTTTTGAATATCAAAGCAGCACACTCGCTTCCTACATTCGAACCACAGACAACATTCTTGGTGGCGTGACCATTATCGGCATTATTGCCGCTTCTAGTGCGTTGATCGTTGGTGCCATTGGCGTTGGTGGGATCATGAGCACGGCCGTTGCTGAAAGGACGCGGGAAATCGGTATTCGTGCCGCGATTGGCGCCCACCGCAGCCACATCATGATTCAGTTTATTGTGGAATCCGTGCTCATATGTCTGATTGGCGGTTTGGCAGGTTTAGCCGTGGGCATGCTGATCGGCGTGGTCTTGGACTTCTTTACCGGCTTTCCGCTATTCCCCGGCATCTTGGGCATCAGCATTGCCCTTTTTGTATCTATTTTGGTTGGATTGGTTGCGGGATACTTGCCCGCCCGAAGAGCGGCCCAAATGAAACCCGTGGACGCGCTTAGAGACTCATGAAGATTCGCCGGCACCGACCTTAAGGCTGTCCTGATATTCCTCGTAGAATGATGCAGAAAGTATAAGAACATTTCTGGTGAGGTGAACAAACCAAACGAACAGCAGGGAATCAGTCACCACATACGCAACGCCAAGGAGTATTGCGAAAAGAAAGAACTCTAATGAGTGCCACCCTAGCGGTCTGTTTTCCTCATGAACGGTCCAAAACAATACGGCTGACAAAAAAATAGCAGCCCATGCCGGTAAAGCCAACACTAGCGTACTGATTAAAAATACCCGCCATATCAGCTCTTCGTAAGCTGTGATCCCCAATTGAAATAGCAGATAGTTTTTGTTTTCTTTAAGGCACTTGATCCCGCGGATGCTATCAGCCATAAACTTTATGGGTTGCGGTGAACTTAGCGGCAATCCCGCGAGAAGTAAGACGCAGCCAACAACAATGCCGCCCAAGACTAAAGTGCTAATTTCAATAAAAGATGCCAGTTGCCAATCCAGATAGAAATACAAGGTATAAGCAATGACGGGCAGCATGAGCAGAAAGCCAACGCGATCCCCAATGAATCGCGGGTAAAGAAAAGACAAACAGACAACGGCGATGAGCAGCAATACAAGCAAGGCCACGTTTAGAAGAGCCCTTGCCTAAAGTGACGGCGCAATACGCCCTCTTTGTGCTCTTGCAAAAATGCCCGGAAATCCTCTGAAAACATCGCGTACAGATGGTAGTCGTTCCATCCATCCCCCACAGGGACATAGTTTTTCAGCACACCTTCTTTGATACCACCAAATTCTGCCAGACGAATGGAATCCTCATTTCCTGAAAGAACATAACCATAGACCTTATGTAAATTCATGACATTAAAGGCCATTTGCAAGCTCAGCAACGCTATCTCTGGCCCAAAGACACTGGTACGGTATTCCGCTTCTCCCACGAGGTAACGAAGATCTGCAGTGCGGCTTTTCCAGTCGATGTTATTGAACCAGACCATCCCGATTGGCTTGCCACTTTTGACTGAACACACCAAGCCTAAAAGGTTGTCTCCACCATAAACCGCAGCATTTTGCTCAAGCCAACTCATCACCTGCTCTTGGGCACCATCCGCAAACGTCGAGCTGTCAAAAACCGTTGAATTCAGATAGGGATCTTCCAGCCAGCGAGCAATGGTATCAATATCTTCGAGATTGGGACGACGCAAAGCACAATAAATTCCACGAACACTGTCAAACACGTTGATCCTCACTTCCCAGCATTAATAAATCGTAATAAGCGCCTTCAACAAACAACTGATCTCTCAAACGGGCTTCTTCAGTAAAACCTAATCGTTTCAGACAATCTATTTCTTGCTGTTCATGAGGGAGTAACTGGACATAATACTTACCGATGCTGTAGTTCCGGGCCAACCAGTTCATGACGAACTTGATATTTTCGTCAGCAGAGTCACACAGCAAATGAACATCTATATAGGCAATGCCCTCGAACACAGCTCTTATTCTGAGAAATCCGACTTTGGTGGTTTCACCCAATACCACGAAATCTCCACCACCCAACGCCGCATCAAGTTCGGATTGTGAGCAGCCAAGAGGGTAAGCCAGGTTTTTATATGTAGAACATTTGAATCCTGATGATCCTAAATCAAGATAATCATCCACCGTTGCCAATCTAAATGACACTGAAATCTCCACTCTTTTTTATAAGGAAAACACGCTCACTATTCGGCGAGGTCTATACCCAAACGACCTGAATATGTAGGGTTCAGGCCTATGAGGCATGTTGAGAAATATGCTCAATGAGATTTTTTCGCTTGATAAACGACAGGTCGAACGTGGCAGCCAGCACTTCCCGCCCATTCACATAGGAATGACCCGTTAGCCTGGCGCCCAATCGGTTGATGGCCTTTATGCTGACGCGCGCTTCTAAGGTGTCTCCCGGCAGAGCAGGAGACTTAAATCGCATTTGGCTGACAGTGCTGGCAACCACATCGGTTTCTTCTTCAAATTCACTCCGGTAGTGAATCAACACAATGCCGGCCTGTGCTAATGCTTCACCCATCAAAACGCCAGGCATCATGCTGACATGTTTGAAGTGTGCATCAATCAGATCTGAAGATTCAGGGATGTGGTATTGCGCCACGGCCTCAGACTCAGTCAAATAACTTACTGAATCAACGAATAAAAAGGCATCACCATAGGGCAAGATTGAACGAACAGCCGCTTTACTCAATCCACCCTGTGGCCCCCTCAATCCATCAATGATATTTCGATTCATAGACGCCATTCACAGACAAAGGTCATTCCACTTTTTGCAGGATGGTCGCCGCATTCGTGCCACCAAAACCGAAATTTAAAGACAGAACTCTCTTCAAATCAGCTTGTGTGGTTTCACGTACGATGGGAGCATCCTCAAACAGAGGGTCAATATTTTCGATATTGATGGATGGCGCAATGAAGCCATCTTTTAGCATGGCGATGCATGCAATCAGCTCGATAGCACCCACCGCCCCTATCGCATGTCCAGTCATGGATTTCGTTGACGAGAACCTCGGAACATTGCCGCCAAATGCACGGCGTAATCCATTGACCTCCGCCACATCACCCGCGACAGTGCCTGTCCCATGCGTATTGATTGCATCGATATCGGCAGAGTCAATACACGCGTCTTCTAACGCGCTGGCAATACAGTCAACAAATGTACCGCCATCAGCTTGAGGCAGAACCAAATCATAAGGGTCTGAGTTAGCGGCATAACCTGCGATTTCTGCATAAATTGGCGCATTACGCGCCAACGCAGAATCAAGTGACTCTAAGACAAGCACACCTGCCCCGCCACTAATCACAAAGCCATCTCTGTCGCGATCGTAGGGGCGTGATGCCGTTTCGGGGGTGTCATTAAAACCGGTGGACAGCGCCATTCTCAACGCTTGAAAGGAAGCGACGATCAGGTCGCTCACTTCCTCACAACCACCTGTGATGGCTCTGTCTATCACTCCATCACGTATCAGTTCATACGCATGTCCGATATTGTGCGTACCTGTCGCACACGCCGACGAAATGGAATAGCTTCGCCCATTAATACCAAAGAGTTTGGTCAAAAGTGCACTTGGTGTACTGCTCATGGATTTGAGCACGGTATAAGGTTCAGTTCTTCGAACCTGACCATTGAAATACTTTACACCTTCTCGATGTATCACACCGACATCCGCCACACCGCTGCCGACAAGACAAGCCGTTCGCGGGTCAGAGAGCGCTTCAGAACTTAAGCCGGAAGCCGAAATCGCGTCATTGGCGGCAACACTGCAATAGAGTGTTGATGTCGGCATCGCCCGGCGGAGTTTGAGCGGAATATTCGTGGACTGTATTTTGGCTTCTTCTAAATCGATTAAACCAGCAACACGGCTCGTTAATCCATATTCAGACCAAGATTCGACAGCGCGAAGGCCACTGCGACCAAGCTTTAGCGATTCAGTAAAAGTGTCAAAGTCGTTGCCAATGGATGAAACAACGCCAACCCCTGTTACGACAACACGTCTACGATTATCCATTTTTTTCGCTTAGCTTGGATTCAATGATTTCTAAAAGATCACTCACAGTGTCAAGCTTGATTAAGTCTTCGTCATCGATGGATATCCCCAAAGAGTCTTCTAAATCAAGAGTGAGTGAAACTGCTTGCATTGAGTCCATACCAAGATCATCACGCAATGACATCGATGGGACAATATCTTTCGCTGAAATAGCATTTTCTGACTCAGACTCTAATCGACTCATGATTTCCGATATTATCGAATCTGTTAAATATTGTTTGTTCTCGAGGATAGAATTCATATTAATTACACCAACTACATGAATTAATGATAAGGTTCGTATATCCGAACAACGACAAGACGAAATAATTCAATCAATTGTTTTTATTGCCATCGATGTGGAGAATTATCTAGTTGCCGTTAGCTTATCTTTCACGGCAGCCTGCTTCAAACCCTTTCAACATTTCTTCTGTCAAAATATCATCACATCTCAAATACAAAACATAAAATACAATTTAAATACCATTCCCATTCGAATGAGACCAATGAATAACCTTGAATTTTTATAGCCCTTTCAAACAACTCACACTATTCTAATTAAAAATTATGAAATACAACCTACATGTTAATTTGGAAATTCGTGACACTCTCCCATAAGTTATTTAGTGAAAAATCAAACTTAATTTTCAGCCATTTTTAAATAATGTCTTTGCTGTATATATATCCAAACCGTATAGCGTTCATTTTTTTCATCAAAAGGTGTACAAAGAAATCAATATGCAACAATTAACATCATAATAAAGTCGTAAAAAAGTCTCACTCAAGTGACACAACTGTTAACCATCTCCGTCCTAACATTCCCATTGATTTACACACAATAATCGTATGGAGAATGCGGATGAAACACTCGCTACCAGTATCTATTCTTTCCTCAGCAGCGCTGATGTTGTCAGCAAGCGTGTTTGCTGATACCACGCCATACCTGCCGTCAAACAGCGTTGTTGTCGACGCTTACATAGGCGGTGATGAGTTGACGGAGACCAACAATGGCGCCATCAAAGTTGTCGAATACAATGAGACGGCGATCAATTTTAACTACGCTTTTGACACCACGTCTCACATGTTCACGGCACCTGTGGCTGGTCTCTATAATATCGATGCCCGTTATGCACAGCGTACTTGCGGGTTTAAGTACCTGCTTCGGATTGGCATCTCTCTCCCAAATGCTGTCCCACCAGGCAGCAATGCTTCTATCGGGCCAGTAACATTTGCCAATAACGATACGGGTTGCGCCATCCCCGGCGTCGCAGCAGTAAACAGCATTATGCAGCTTGAAAAAGGCGAGACTATTTTCATCCAAGGCCGTTATCAGCGTGCACCTTATGATGTATCTCCGTGGAACTACCAGAACCGCTATCAGAACCGTCTAGTGATCACCTATCTAGGCTGTAACTTCTGCGGTTTTCCCCCAGCAAGTTAAGTCAATATCAAATAGAAAGGGACGCATCTGCGTCCCTTTCTATATCGAAATTGTGCTTGTTAGTAACGCTTTTCAACGGTGAAATCATCAAGCTCCAGACGCCAAACGCCATCAGCTTCTTTCACCCACTTTTCCAGCGTGATATGGCCTTCGCCGATATTCATTTTCCAGCGAGATTCCATCACCACAGTTTTATCATCAAGCTCTGTAAATTTGGGTTCTATGTAGACCAAATCTGTCGCACCATCGCTGATCAATTGCTTCCAGAATGCCGTTGCCGCCGGACGGCCATGATACACACCAAACGGGTGGGAAATCATGGTCGATTCCATGGTGTATGCATCACCAAGATACTGATAGTCACCTTTATTGAATGCAGCGATCCACTGTTTTGATGCTTCTTGTGCCTCTTCAATCGGGCCCGCATAAGCTGCTCCTGCGAATACCATTTGAGTCGCGATTGCCGCTGCCATTATTTGCTTTTTCATCCTTCACTCCACGTCGCTTTGTTTGGGTTGAGCAAAGAGTACCCACGTATTATTGTTAGATATATATCGCACAATCGAAAACACTGTTTATGGAAACTAAACATATTGGCTACCAAATGCAGCTTTACGTCGCCTTGGTTAGGGCAGGCAGTTTTACTCAGGCCGCAGAACAACTGGGCATTACCCGCTCTTGGCTCAGTCAGCAAATCAGTGGATTGGAGAAATCACTAAACACCCTGTTGTTGCATCGCACCACCCGCACGCTGCGGATGACAGATTCCGGCGAGCGCTTTTTTGAACATGCCGTAGCAATGGAAAATTTGCTGGAAAAAGCCCAGGAAGATATTTCTTCAACCCAAGCGGGCATAAAAGGAAGAGTCCGAATTTCCTGCCCAACAGCCCTGGCATCGGTATTGGTTGTCCCTACGATTAAAACCTTAAGGTGCGAACATCCTGAACTGGATATCGAACTTGTCGTGACGGATACCATCCAGGATCTGCTCCAGGAAAATATCGATGTGGCGATTCGTGTGGGTAATCTCCCAGATAGCAATTTGAAAGCCAGATTACTCGGGCGCTTTCACCAATGCTGGTATCAGTCACCTGAATTGCCGGAAGATTCAGATGACCAGATTCTGCTGCCGTGGCAAACCGCAGAGCACGCCAACGTGCTTCGTGTAAACAATATTCTCACCGCTGCAGAAATGGCAAAGCAGGGATTGGGACGTGTATTGCTGCCGGATCTTTTTGCCCGGTCATGTTGTGAGCAAGGGTTGCTGACCTTGGTTTCAAGAGCAGAGCCTGAGCCAGAACAACAACGTGATGTTCACGCCATCCACGCGTTCTCAGAGTTTACACCCGCGCGAATCCGTCTGGTTATCGACACGCTGCTGTCGCAGTTCCAGCTTTCACAGTCAAACATGGACTAAACAAAAACGGTGACTACCCGAGTCACCGTTTTAAACGCTGCTTGTTATTACATCACCACTGGGTTTCACCTTCGTGCACCTGAGCGCCCAGTTCCAGCGTGAAGGTGGCACCCAGTTTCGGGTAGTAACCCACCATAGTATCAATCACGCCTTTGCTGTCTTCGCTCTTGGCTTTAGCGTCTGCAAAGCGCTCAATCCAAGTGGCTGTGTAATCAATGGTCGAAGGATCCAGTTTGCCTTCGGTTTTCATGTGACCCGGGATGACCAGTTCAGGCTTCAAAGACTGCATTTCCTTGAGCTGATCCAACCACGCTGTCACTTCTTCATCGGTTTGGGTGTCTGCCATCCAAACGTGCATACCTTCAACAATGCCGACGTTACCCAGAATGGCCTTCTCAGATGGGACCCAGAGGTACGGACGATGCGCTAGTACCCCATCTGTGCCTTTGATTTCGATAACCGCATCATCGACTTTTAGCTCTGCGCCGTTAAATACATCCGGTACAAGAGGTTGCTTCGGTGCATTCGAACCCATTTTGGGGCCCCAGAAACTGATCTTGGTTTCCAGCTTTTTCACGATAGCGTCACGTACTGCTTGAGTGGTCAGCACATTCGCATGTGGGAAGATTTCAAGTAGCTGTGAAGCGCCGAAGTAGTAATCCGGATCCGCCTGGCTGATGTAAATGGTTTTCAACTCTTTGCCGGAGTCCAATACTTTAGCGGCGATTTGCAAAGCATCCGCACGGGTAAAACCCGTGTCGATCACCATCACTTCTTTTTCGCCTGCAACGACGGTAGAAGTCACGTTGAAGCTGTTGTCGTCTCCGTAGTAAATGTCAAATGTCAGTGGTGTAGTCTCCGCTATTACTGGGGCAGTCAAAGCGAAAGATAAAGCTAATGCGATTGCTGTTTTCATTGTTGTACTTCCTCGTTATTTGGGCTTGGGAAGAAGCATAACGATTGGATATGCTCGGAAATACCGCCTATTCTTTGCATTATTATTTCTCAAATCGAACAGATAAAGAGTGAACTTATGGATAAGTTGACTGCCGCAAGGGTGCTTCTCGATGTGGCGCAAACGGAAAGTTTCACCGCCACCGCTGACCGGTTAGAGATGTCCCGACCTATGGTGACACGCTATGTGGAAGCCATGGAAAACTGGCTTGGGGCGAGGCTGTTAAACCGCACTACCCGCAAAGTGTCACTCACCAATATGGGTAAGCAAGTGCTACCAGATATGCAGCGATGGGTGGAACAGGCGCTGCATCTGGAAGAGAGCCTGATGCCCGGCGAAGCGCTGAGCGGATTTATCCGCATCAGCACCAGTATGTCATTTGGTTTTTCCCTGTTGATGCCAGCACTGCATGAATTTCGGGAGCGTCATCCCGGTGTCACCATTGATATCGACGCACAGGACAGAGCGGTTGATCTGGTCACCGAACGCGTTGATCTCGCCATCCGCACCGCCAGCAACCCAGATCCTTCGCTGATTGGCCGACCCCTCGCTCCCTGTGAATCAACCTTGGTTGCCTCTCCTGCCTATCTGAAATCTCGGCCGCCTATCTTGGTACCGGAAGATCTCAAAGCGCACGAATGCCTGGGCTATAAGAACTTTGGCCGACACGAATGGCACCTCACCAAAGGCCATGAAAAACAAACTATTGAAGTAAATTGTCCGATCACTGGCAACGAAGCTACCGTGCTGCTTCATGGCTCATTAGCAGGCATGGGAATTTCCATGCAGCCGACGTATCTGGTCGAGGAAATGCTGGAAAAAGGCGAACTGGAAGCAGTATTGCCGGAATGGGAATTAAACACCCTGACCATCTATCTGCTGTACGCATCACGCAAGCATCTTTCGAGGCCTGTGCGTGCTTTGATTGATTTTCTGGTTGAGTATTTTGATGGGAAATTCTGACGCTCAGGAACAAACCCTCCCCTTGAAAGAGGAGGGAGTAAAGGCGCTTACTTGTAAGCACCCGCCGCGTAATGCAGTTCGTAAGAGTGGCTGTAGATCTCAAGGATATTACCGAACGGGTCTTCCATGTAGATCATGCGGTAAGGCTTCTCGCCTGGGTAATAGAAACGAGGCGCTTTCATGCGCTTCTTGCCACCCGCCGCGACAATTTTTTCTGCCAAACCTTCCACATCCGGGTCCTGCACACAGAAGTGGAAGATACCGGTTTTCCAGTATTCGAAGTTGTTCTCTGGGTTTTCCTGATTCTTGAATTCAAACAGCTCAACACCAATGCGGTCACCGGTAGAAAGGTGCGCAATGCGGAAACGTTCCCAGCCGGCACCGAATACATCCGTACACATTTCACCGATGGCAGAATCGTCTTCAACAATCTCAGTCGGCTCCATGATGAGGTACCAGCCCAGTACTTCGGTGTAAAACTTCACCGCTGCTTCCAAGTCAGGAACGGAAATACCAATGTGTGAAAAGTTACGGGGATATGGCGTTGTCATGGTCAAAGTCTCTCAATGCGTTATCGGATGAAGAGAAGTTTACTTATCACCTGTTTCATTGAAAAATTATCGATTATTATTAAATCCATAATATTTTGTTATTCATTCCCATATGCTGAATCCTAAATGGCTCAACACCTTCGCCACGCTGGTTGAAACTGGCAGCTTTACCAAAACCGCTGAACGACTTTACATGACGCAACCCGGCGTCAGTCAGCATGTGAAAAAGCTGGAAGACGAGTTGGCGGAAACCCTCATATACCGTGAAGGAAAGCAGTTCGAACTGACACGTGAAGGCATCATGCTGAATGCCTTTATCGCCGAGCAAAAACAGCAGCAGGCAGACTTTCTGGCAAGAATGAAAGACGATGATCCTCATCAAGGGGCAATTCGCATTGCCTGTTCCGGCGCAATGGCGATGAAGCTCTATCCGTCTTTGTTGAGCTTGCAAACCTCATACGCCGGCTTATCGGTGCAGCTTGAAGCCGCGCCCGCAGACAGAATTCGTCAGATGCTCATGGATAACCAAACCGACATTGGCATCACTACCCAAAAGTTCGATCACCCTGCCTTTGAAGAAACCTTACTCGGTGAAGAAGCACTTTGTGTGATCGTGCCTTCCAACGCTGGTATTCCCCAAGGCAATTTCCATGCGCTTGCTTCATTGGGCTATATTCATCACCCCGATGGAAAACACTACGCCGACTTGGTGCTTGGAAGTAACTTCCCCAAAGAATACCGTGGCGTCGAATCCTTGGATCATCGCGGTTACGTCAACCAGCTGGCGCAGATCCTTTTGCCCATATCAAAAGGCATTGGTTTCACCCTGTTGCCAGAAAGCGTCATGAGTCGATTTGAGCAAAAAGAACAGCTTACGTCGCTCCCGCTTGAGTCACCGGTTTCGCAATCCCTGTTTCTTTCGAAGAAGAAACATCGTGATTTGCCGAAGCGATTCGAAGCGGTGATGGAAATCATTCACCAATCAACATGCAAATAAAAAAGCCGCCCAAGCAGGCGGCCAATGTCTTCAAGCGTAAAGACTTAACACACTTTAAACTTGCCAATGAGTGCATCAAGCTCATCCACTTTTCTGTCGAGCGAGGCAATGCGGTCTGCACTTTGCTGAGCACTGTCCAGCGACTTGGAAGAAATATCGCTGATGGCGGTAATATCTGAGGCGATTTCTCGGGTCACGGATGTTTGCTCATCGGCTGCCGTCGCAATCGTGCTTATCATGCTTTGCACGGATGCAGCGCCATTGAAGATGTCATCCAGCGCTTTCACGGCGCTCTCGCTGTGGTTCACACCAATCTCAACCAAACCACAGTTCTCTTCGGTACTGGTGACGGCATTTTGTGTGCCCGTCTGGATCGATTGGATAATAGTAGAGACTTCTTGCGTCGCCTGCGTAGTACGCTCCGCCAGTGCGCGAACTTCATCTGCGACAACGGCAAACCCACGCCCAAACTCGCCCGCACGCGCGGCCTCGATTGCCGCATTCAGTGCGAGCAGGTTGGTTTGTTCAGCAATACCCTGAATCACTTTGATCACGTTACCAATTTCTTCACTGTGGCTGCCCAGCTCACGCATCGATACCGACATTTCCTGCATTTGCACAGACACTTGCTGGATGCTGTTTACCATCTCACCAATCACGCGGCGGCCTTCATGCGCTGCTTCCTCTGAGCGTTTGGCTTCATCAAAGGTCGCAGTCCCCTGATTCGCCACTTCAGAAATGGTCAGGCTGAGCTCTTCAGACGCAGTCGCAATCAAGGTCGCTTTTTCATCCTGCATCGATGCGCCTGATACCACATCCTGACTGATGGTAGACAGTGCTTTAGCCGAAAAATGCACCTCTTCAGTTACGCCACGGATGGATGAAATCAGGCTCACCAATGATGCTTGCATCCCGTTAACAGACACCGCCAGGCTGGCGAGTTCATCGCCAGACTTATCTTCAATCGATTCATTGGAAAGCTCTCCATTGGCGATACGCTGTGCCGCTTGGTTCAAGATTGTCAGACGACGTGTAATCGAGGTGGAGAGCAGATAAGCAATGCCGCAGGAGAGCAAAATAGCCACCGCTGCAAGAGAAAGCAGAGTCATTCGCATCACTTCATAGGCTTCAAGCAGACTGCCAAGTGCCTTATCAGTTTCAGCCACTTCCTCAGAAGAAACTTGGTCGAGAATGTCTTCGATAGGTGCAAGGTGCATGAGATACACGTCGTGAAGCTCTTCCACCAAATCAGACATTTCAACACCATTTCCTACCCGCGGAAGAATGCTGTTTTCAAAAGCGGCTAGATAAGCCTTCATGTGCTCTTCTATCTCGGCCAGTCTCTGAAAGTCTTCCGACCCTGGGGTTTCCAACAGGCGCACATGACCAATCAAATCCATATACTCTTTGATGTTGCTCTTTAAATCCTCCTTGGCACCAGTGACATCATTTATCACTCCCATTGAATCCCGGTAAACATCACCGGCTTCATCAATCAGTCCAAGATAACCTATCGCTTCCGGTACATCGTCGGTTCTGACCTCGATACCAACCTCCTGAAGAAACGCCAACTTAATCCAGACAAACGCCACCATACCAACTAACAGGCTAAGAATGCCCCCAAACCCAAAAAACAATTTTTGACTGACCGTCAGCTTCCTCAACATGCTGATTCTCCTCCCCGATGAAATGAATCATTTACCGTATGATGTATCGACCCACGCACCATTCGCTTTAGTGATAAATCGAACAATTACATAACAGGCACGCCGCGTTCTCTCAGGATGGGCACATCATGCTTTACTATTCAGTGGGTTAGTTTTTGAATAAAAAATGCGCAGGATTTGTTAAAAGACCCATTGATAACTTGTAGGGATGGAAACAAGGGAGAAGCACTGATGAAGCGTCAATCGACTGCCGAGCACTACCAGAAAAGGCTTTCTGTACTGTCGGATTATATCTACGACAACCTGGAAGACGATCTGGATATGGACAAACTCGCTGAGGTTGCGCTGATCTCGCCTTATCACCTACACCGCATTTATCGTGGGATTTACGGTAACAGTCTGACGGATTCCATCCGTTGGATACGTCTTCACTATGCGGCGGACAGGTTGATAAAGACGGACATGAGCATTGAGGCAATTGGCCGCCTGGCGAGATACAACTCTGTGCAAAGCTTCACCCGTGTTTTCAGTGAGACCTTTGGCATGCCACCTGCACGCTTCAGGCGTGAGGGTGATCATGTTCAATTTTCGCAACCAATACGGAAGAACGAGGACTACCCCATGCAAGAGATTACAATCAGAGAAAGCGAAACGATGACCCTTATCGGATTCGAACACCATGGTGATTACATGAAGGTGGGCCAGCAGTTTGAGAAGCTGCAGGGCTGGCTGGCAACGCGTAACTTGATTGACGAAAACACCCGCTTCTTTGGCGTCTATTTCGATGACCCTGATACCGTGCCGACTGACGAATTGCGCTCCTTGGCTTGCATCAAAGTGAGCAATGTAAATGACTTTCCTGAGGAAGAAGGCTTAAAGCGTTTTGACATTCAGGGAGGGAAATGTGCGGTGATGCATTACAAAGGTCCATATGCCAACATGGACGCCGCGTACCGCTGGTTATTTTCTGAATGGTTACCAAATTCTACTGAGCGGGTCGGTAACCAACCAGCCTATGAAGAGTATCTGAATGATGTCCATTCCGTACCACAAACTGAGCTGAGAACGGACATTTATATCCCATTGGAGTAATCTTTCTACCTCAACGGAATTCAATTAACAGGTAAGCGGCAGTCAGGGGCCGCTCCTTTCATTTTAGAGCGATGCTCTCAGCTCTGACGTTATCCAACGGTGGAATGCCTGCACCTTTTTAATCCTGAGGTGAGATTCCGGGCAGACAAAGTAGTATCCAAATGCCACTTTCTGGTTGTGCTCACGGCCAAAGGGATACACCAAACGCCCTGCTTTCACATCTAGGTCCGCCAGTGCGGTGGAAGTAAGCGCCACGCCTTGTCCTTCTATCGCCGCCTGCATAGCGAGCGCTTCGCTGGAAAACTGATGACCGGAATTGGCATCTGAATGCTCAACACCTGCCGCGCGCAACCACATTCCCCAGCAAGGTGCCTGCGCCTGCATGGTTTGCCAATCAGAGCGTAGTAACATGTGGTGCTTCAGGTCTTCTGGCGAACGCAAAGCATGTTTGCCTTCCAGCAACGCGGGACTACATACTGGCACCACTTCTTCCGGAATCAACACCTCACAGTGCACGCCAGTGTAGTGACCACCACCATAGCGAAGCGCAATATCAACGCCATCCTGTCTGAAATTCACCAGAGATTCGCTGGCATCTACCCGCAAACGATACGCCGGATACTGCTGGTAAAAACTCCCTAATCTTGGCAGCAACCACTTTGCGGCAAACGTTGGGGACACACTCACCACCAGCTCGTTGCTGTGACGATGCCGATGCAGTTGCCGAATTCCCTCCTCGAGTTTGGCGAACCCTTCTTCCATAAACGGATAAAGCTGTTCACCCACTTCGCTAAGTGAAATTGAGCGCACCTTGCGCTCAAACAACTCAACCTCTAGATAGCTTTCCAGAGTTTTAATTTGCTGACTAACGGCGGCTGGCGTGACATGCAGCTCTTTCGCAGCCTGCTTAATACTGAGGTGCCGAGCTGTACTTTCAAACGCTCTCAGCGCGTTCAACGGAGGAAATCGAACTTCCATGACTTAGTTTTCCTTATCCATAACACAGGAAACCTCGTTTGTTGTAGCAGAAATAGTAGCCCAAGATTGGTTTCAACTTAAGCATATCTTGGTCAACAGAGATAAAACCGGAGGAAAGGCAAATGAAGATTTCAGAAAAGAAAAGTCATACTTTGTTGGTCGCGCCTTTTGAGCAGAATAAAGAGACGCATATTGAATTAAGCCGAATGATATGGAAATTGGTCGAGAGCGTGATGGCTAGGTATCAGGCACTTAGGCTCAAACATCAACGGGAAAAACTTCGCGATTCACTCACTGACTATCCGGACTACCTCCTTAAGGATTTTGGATTAAGTCCGGAAGAAATCAGTGTGATTAAAACCCGAAGTGCTCATTTAAAGTCAGAACAAATTGTGCACAGTGTGAGAAGGAATTGAGCGTTCACCTACCCTAGGTGAACTTTCCACCTAGGCTAGGACTTCACTTTATCGCTAAGTTCACACTGCGCTTCCCACTTTACATACCAAGCTTCCAACTCCTCTATGGGCTTGGGATGACAGATAAGAAAGCCCTGTATCAGCATGTTTGGGTAGTGGGATGTCAGATATGCCAACTCCTCATCCAACTCCACGCCTTCCGCAACCACTTTGCATTCGGATTCCAGTGAGAAATCCGCCAAAGAACGGACGATAGCCTGACCAAAGTGATCCGTGTGGATCTTGCTTATCAGGGAGCGATCAACCTTCACTTCTGTAAAAGGTAAGTGACGAAGATGCCGGAAGTTGGCAAAACCCGTCCCAAAATCATCAAGCGAAACACCGAAACCCTGCATCCGTAAACGATTCAAGGACTCCAGTTGTTCCGGAGAATTCAACGCCGACTCTTCGGTGATTTCCAATGTTATTCGCTGTCGTAATACATTCTTTTCTTTAAACAGCGCACCCAAACGGTTGGGAATACTCAGATCATCCAACTGCTCCGCAGATAAGTTGATGCTAACAGTCACATCCTGCCCGAAAATCGCCGACAATGTTTCCATGTCAGAGGCTGTTTTCTCCGCAATCGTCGTTGTCAGTAAGTCGACTAAGTCATGCTGAACTGCCGTAGACAGAAAGCTTCCAGGTAAAATCACCCCTCCACTGTCAGCGTCCAGAATGCGTGCTAATACCTCAACACTTTCTACACAACGAGTGACGGGATTCACTTTCGGCTGGTAATAAGGCACCACACTGCCATTGATCAGGTATTTGATCAGAGCTTCACGCGCCATTGCAGAATTTTGTTGAAACTGCATTTCATGCGGCTTTGGCAGTTTGTTCAGTGTCTTTTCCAAGGCATCAAGGGTGATTGGCTTTGAAATGCTACCCAGTAGATAGACCCACTGAAGCTTAGCGATTTCCGCAGCCAATTCGGTAACACGGTTTTCCAAATCAGAAATAATGCATACCGCACCTCGGAAGTTCATCTTCCCCAATTCACGGATAACGCACATACCATCAATATCTGGCATCCCCAAATTAGTAAAGACCACGTCATAATGTGTCTTTCCGATGTTTATTTCATCTAATGCTGTTTGCGGGCATGAAAAACAGCTGACTTTTTCATAACCCAAGCAGCTAAGCATTTTTTGAATCAACAACAACACGGACTCAGAGTCATCTATGACTGCAACATGTTTAGTATTTTTCACTCTCCCACCAACCCAATGTCCTATTAGTGCCAAGAATACTTTCAATCTTGTTGTTGACTTAAAGATCTGTGATTTTGGTAATTAAAATTGACACACAGACCTTTTCTCCTCTCTATATTTTTTGTTCTTAGAAGAGTGATAAATCTAATCGTTTATATGAAATTAACTTGATAGAAAATCGCCAAAACAAACCAAATCAACGATTAATAATTAATAGAAAACATATCAGCTTTGCGCCAGAAGCGTTTGAAAAAAATGTCTCCTTTTTGGGAGTAATTACAATAAAATCATCTAACCATATGTTTGTAAGGTTATTTTTCCATAAGCAAGCAAGTTTACATCCATATCACTTCGTATCAAGTGGTTTCATACCGTTATCAATGTCTCATTTTAGAGACACATGGCTTATACATATGAATCAATTTCCATATATCAAATAAGGTTTCCAATAATAAATTTCGAACATACAAGATAAAAACTCGCAGAATAATGTATGAAACTCTTAACCCATAATCCATTGAGATACATTTAAACAGACATTTTAAACACAAGAAAGCGGTTGCTGTCATAAATGATGTCAATATCAAGATATGTCTAACTTCACCATGTTGCCGCGAGTAAATTCAATCACTTCAATTAAAGATTTTAGTTTAACGGATACTAATAAAACGAAGAATGAAAAGTAGTGAGGGACATCTTCGTCTTTAAAAAGCTAACAGTTATATCAATATTGGAAGGAAGATCATTAATTTGAGGAATCGAAGTGAAACGTCAATGGACTCCAAAGCATTTTTTCATCCCGCATGTCAGCAATGCCTGACACCCCAACTTTTTTCGTTGCTCCGGAATTCATTTGTGTTTGCTCTCTATACCCAAACAACCTGCAGGGCTCGCCACCCGTCAATTAGCCCTGAGGGAGGGGCTCAATGCGAGCATCTTGAGGTTGTTTGGGTATAGAATACGGGCCTGAAAATTTGTAATGAATTAGAGTGCCCTTATGTCTCGTGACTACACATTCGAATGCCTTGTCACCATGCCACGCCATGAACTGGAAGAATTCAGCGCCCGAATGATTGGCCGCATGGTGCCAGAAGATGTGATGACTGAAATCTTCACATTTGATCAGGAAGAAATAGACAGTGAAGAACGTTTGTTGTCAGCACGTCTTGATGCCATGTTGCGAATGACTGCAATCGCACTGAATGAAACCCAGCAAGCTTTTGATGATTCAGAACACGCAAAGCAGAACAGCGAAAGAATGACGCGATTGCTCCTTTGGCATTTCTACGCCATCTCTTTTCGTTTGGAGCAAGCCATAACGTTGGAAACGCATTGTGAAGAAGTTGAGAAGCTGCTGAAAAGCGCGCCGAAAGATGTGTTTGGCTGGGTGAATACCCTGACAGAATTACTACACACCTATGCCGAGATCAGTGCGGAACAGAACCCTGAAAGCTAACTAGGCATTTTCCCCCAGCTTTTTCAGCTCCTGTTCGCTGAAGTTTACAAACCCGATAGGAACATCGCTGCCAAGCGCAGCGATGATCTTTTCTGCACTTTCCGCCCCAAATCCACCACAAAGCTCTATGACCTGTGCACCATTGGCGATCAGCCTTGTTGCTGCATCTATCGCTTCTTCATCGGTGCTGACACCCAGTATTTCCGTTCTGAACAATGGAGACTCGATAACAGACTGATGTTCGTGTTGCTGGTAATCCGGCGCTTTGATGATAAAGCCGTAGTGAGAGATCATGTTGAATCCTTTTAGCTAAAGTGATTTGTAAGAGAGAGACTGTTGACCCTAACATCTTAGTCCCAACTTCCCAGAAATTATCCACGCAATTGAATCCTTTGGGTTTTGCTCTATCTTTTCAGATACACGCAGTTTGTAGAGCTCCTCATGAACCTGAAACGCATTGAAACCTTTGTACTCGTCGCCACCCTTCGCAGTTTTCGCAAAGCCGCTGAACAACAGTTCACAACCCAGCCTGCCATCTCGTCGCGCATTGCAAGTCTGGAAAAAGAGTTGGGCGTTATTCTGTTTGACCGCGAAGCCTCGCCCATTACCCTGACCGCCAAAGGCCGCGAACTGCTGCCCTACGCTGAGAAAATGCTACTTACGGCGGAACAATTTCAAAAGCGGGCTGAAAACAATGCACTGTTTACGGGAACCTTGAGGCTGGGGATTTCTGAAACCGTCGTGCACACCTGGCTGACGGAGTTTCTTCGAAGCTTTAACGATAAGTTTCCACGGTTGGATATCGACATCACGGTGGATGTAACGTCAAACCTCCGTCATGACTTATTGGATAGAACGCTAGATTTGGCTTTCCTGATGGGACCGATTTCGGAGCCTTCCGTCCAAAATATGCCGCTTTGCCGCTATCCGCTGGTATGGGTGGGAAGCCCGTCGTTGGGGCTTTCCAATTACACAATGAATTTGGCTGAATTGGCCGACTTCCCCATCATTACTTACGCAAGAAATACTCAGCCCTTTGGCGAAATTAAAGAACAGTTTGCTCAGGCTGACGCCGCCAACGCCCGCTTCTTTACCTCCAGTTCTCTTTCTGCCTGTTTGCGGATGACCAGAGACGGATTGGGTCTGGCGACCCTACCTACTGTCATTGCCGCTCCTGAAATTGAAACGGGAAATCTGCTACTTGTTGATTGCGGATGGGTGCCGTCTCCGCTCGGCTTCACCGCTTCTTATCTACATGCCCCAATGAATGGCGCGGCGGAAGAAGCAGCAAAACTGGCGGTGGAAGTGGCGGCGATGCACAGCATCAAGGTTGACTAGGCGGGGATTGCTCCGCTTTCACCAATGTCTTCGGCCTGTAGCCCTCCGCTTTCCATTTCTCCCACACAGACTCATCAACACTGACATTCACCGCTTCCAGCTCATCAGGTTTATTGCCAGCATAGGCGCGGTAAAAGCGGCCTTGATCGTCGCCTTTACCTCTGAATCGACGAAACATCCCGTAAAGCCCTTTCAGGAATTCTTCATAGGAATCTCTGGGAGCCGTTTTCCATGCATCCTGATCGAATACCACACGGGAAAGATCTAACGCCAACCCCTTGTCCTGCGCTTTTTCTGCCATCCACTTGAACGGAATTTGCTTTAATTCGTCGTTTTTATAGCCGCCGCCGACGTTAGCATGTGCACCGATAAACCAGCGCTGCTCCACCTTTTCAGGATCACGGGTTTCTTCTGAACCGACTGGAAGCGTCCACAATGCAGTGTCGTAAGCAGCACGGTGTTCATCCAACGCCACTGCATGAAAAGCATTGAGTACGCTTCGGGAGAGTTTGGTGTCGTGCCATTTGAATATGCCTCGCTCGGAAAGCACAGTGCCCGGCACACCCAGCGCACCGACAGTGTCCCATATTCCAAGAAAATGCACCTTAGGCTCGTCACAATAGGCTTTTCGAAAGGCGATACACTCTTTGGAGTTAGGCGAGAGTGCCTTATTGCGATAGAGCGTTTTTGCTTGCTCTAACAAATCAGGCGTCGCTGTTCTCAATACACCACATTTTCGGATGAGCCCCGCCAGACTCCTTGCGGTATAAGCCCCTCGGCTAAAACCAAAGATCCAAATCTGCTCATTCTGATGATAGTGCTTGGCTAGCCATCCATAACCCTGCATCAGGTTCTTCGTCAGACCCCATCCTGTTGTCCCACCGAGAAAGCGGGTAAACGGCGATGTGCCAACACCCGGATCATAGAAAAAGCGCTGCCTGTTTCCTTTGTCATCCGTGGGTTTGATGCATTGAGACATCAGGAAAACGTTGGTCTGATCCTGAGGGTCATTCCAGGTGCCATCGAAAAGAACAATCAACTTCTCGCCAGAAGCCTCTCCCTGTTCGCTTGTTACAGCGTCCTGATCCTTGTCAGCCATAGATACCTCCTCCACACATCACACTTTCTTCCCGTGCTCTGTGACGCCTGCAGGAAATTTCGTGCGGTGTGGGTGTGATTATTGCGTTGTGTCCGATGCTTTTCTTGAACGGTAACTCGTCTGAAATTCTATGCATTGTCAGGTGTTTAACCTTATACAAACCCGAGACAAATCGAGCTAATTCATGATGATTACGGCGTATCAATCACTTAGTACCCGTGAGTTGAAAGGATGTCTCACAAACTGAACAGGGAAAGAAAGTTGGCTGACAAAGTTGTCAGCGTATCAGGGCATAAAAATTATTTATCAGAAAAGGTAAAAAACTATAATTGGACGAAATGACACCAACCTGCAACATTTAGTTAACACAACATTCAATCAACGAGGCGAAGGAAAGCCATGAGTCAACTTGCAGGACAAGAAGCCCCTCTTTCATCCAATCACTACGAAGCAGCCCTGACACAGGCACGTGAATTAAGAAATCTGACACGTGACGGCAAGTTTATTGGTTCGACAAGTGGATTTGCCCCTGGCATCGCACAGGGAAACCTTGTCATTCTTCCCAAAGACTGGGCGGACGACTTTCTTGTATTTTGTCAGAAGAACCCCGTTCCTTGTCCTCTGTTATCAGTATCCAGCCCGGGTGAACCAATGATTGATTTGCTTGGCAAGGATATCGATATTCGCACCGATGTACCTGAATACCATATCTTCCGAAACGGTGAATTGGCTGAGAAAACTCATGACATTAAAGATCTTTGGTGGCATGACATGGTGACTTTTGTCTTGGGTTGTTCTTTCTCGTTTGAAGATGCTTTGATTCGTGCTGGCCTGTCTCTTCGTAATATTGATTGCCAATCGAATGTATCAATGTACCGCACCAACTTGGCGACGACACCAAGCCAGTATTTCAGTGGTAACATGGTGGTTACTATGCGCCCGTTTAAACCAGCAGACGCTATTCGCGCCATTCAAATTACTTCCCGCTATCCGAAATCCCATGGTGCGCCAGTACATATAGGAAACCCCGCCGACATTGGCATCAAAGATCTCTCCAACCCGGATTTTGGTGATGCAGTACCTATTAAGGACGGTGAAATCCCCGTTTTCTGGGCATGTGGTGTAACGCCACAGTTGGCCATTATTAATGCTAAGCCGCCCATCGCCATTACCCATGCACCCGGCAAGATGCTGGTGACGGATATCAGTAACGAGCAACTCTCAGTTTTATAAGTAGTAGGGTCTGTTGACCCAAAATAGGACACTAGTGAAAAGGAGACTTCCGATGAAGTTGTTGAAAAACCTGCTGCCAGCCATGGCAGTGTCTCTCGCTGCACTTTCTGTGCCTTCTGCACTCGCTGCGCAATGGCACATGCCGACACCTTACGGTGATGCTCACTTGCCGACCAAAATCGCCTATGACTTTGCCGAGCAAATCAAAGAATCCACAGGTGGTGAAGTCGATATCAAGGTTCACTCGGGAGCATCTTTGATGAAGCACCCTGAAATCCCTCGCGCAGTGCGAACTGGTCAGGTGCAGATCGGCGAAGTTTTCATTGGCATCATGGGTAATACCCACCCTATTTTTAAGCACGACAACATTCCTTTCCTTGCCACTGACTACGAGCAAGCCCAGAAACTGTGGGAAGCCGCTAAACCAGAGGTTGAAAAGCAACTCAGCAAAGAAGGCATGATCCTACTCTACACCGTGCCATGGCCTGCACAAAGCCTTTACACCAAAAAGCCAGTGAACTCGCTGGCGGATATTAAAGGCACCAAAATGCGCGCTTACAGCCCATCCACCTCACGTCTTGCTGACTTGATGGACACCACACCAACCACGGTTCAGTTACCGGATATTCCACAGGCATTCAGCACTGGCATTATCGATGCGATGGTGACTTCACCTTCGACGGGCGCAAACGGTCAGGCGTGGGATTACCTGAGTCACTTCACCGAGATCAAAGCCTGGATTCCAAAGAATTTCGTGGTTGTTAACAAACGTGCGTTCAAACGCCTGGATAAAGATTCACAGAAAGCCATTTTGGATGCCGCAGCAGCAGCCGAAGCACGCGGTTGGGCAGAGGTATTGGATCAAGAAGCCAAAGACACCAAAACGTTGGCTGACAACGGCATCGTGGTTTCCCAACCTTCTGAGCAATTGCTGAACGAGCTTCAGGCGATTGGCGTGACCATGACAGAAGAGTGGGAAGCAGAAAACTCGCAAGCGCTAGCGCCTGTTCTGAAAGCCTATAAAAACTAAGTAAGTAGTTACTTACTACGACGTACCCTCCCCTGGAAACGGACTTGGGGAGGGCTTCAATACCCTGAGCTACGCCTGTCTGGAAGCATTATTATGAAACGAGCTCTGTACCTGCTGTCGGGTGGTTTATCCGGCTTCTTTATTGTGTTGATCATGCTGATCATCCTCGCCCAAATTATTGGCCGAATGATGGGCTTTATTGTTCCGTCAGCGGAAGATTTCTCCGGTTACGCTTTGGCTGCCTCAACCTTCTTTGGCCTTGCCTATACCTTTCGTGAAGGTGGCCATATCCGCGTTAACCTTGCTATTCAAAGGTTGCCAGAATCGCTGCAACGCCCTCTGGAAACTCTGGTCCTAACCCTTGCGTTTTTGCTGCTTTGTTTCTGTAGCTATTACTGCACTTATATGGTCTGGGAATCCTACGACTTCGAAGAAGTCACCCACGGTTACATTCCGATTCCTCTGTGGATTCCACAAGTGCCACTCGCGGTCGGCATGATTGCATTCAATCTCGCCGTGCTGGATAGCCTGATTGACAACATTCGCGGCATTACCCCCCATTACAAGCAGTTGGAAGGTGAAGACGTTTCGCTCGAACTGATTGAAGACCCTGACGAAGCTACGGCTCCGCAGGCAAGCAGCAAGGAGCGCGCAAAATGACGGACATGACCTTAATCTCTTTTATTCTTGCCATCTCCATGCTGCTGTTTTTAGCCGCTGGTTTATGGGTATCCCTTGCCTTAATTGGTGTCGGTGTCATGGGCCTGTACATGACAGGCAATGAACAAATCGGCCTGTTGTTCGGCTCTTCAAGCTGGGGGGCGAGCACCAGTTGGTCGCTGACGGCTCTACCGATGTTTATCTGGATGGGTGAGCTTCTGTTCCGAACCCGACTCTCGGAAGATCTGTTTAAAGGCCTTTCTCCTTGGCTTAGCAGCTTTCCCGGCAAACTACTCCATGTAAATGTGTTGAGCTGCGGCATTTTCGCTGCGGTATCGGGCTCATCCGCCGCCACTGCAGCCACAATTGGACGCATGACTCTGCCCGAGCTGAAAGCACAGGGCTACAGCGAGAAAATGGCCGTCGGCACGTTGGCAGGTTCAGGTACTCTGGGTCTTCTTATTCCACCTTCCATCATTTTGATTGTGTATGGGGTGGCCGCAGAAGTGTCCATTGGACGCTTATTTATCGCCGGAGCCCTGCCCGGCATTATGTTGATGCTCCTGTTTGTGGGTTACACCACCATCTGGGCATTGATGAATAAAAATGAAGTGCCTCAGCACTCGAGTAACGATGTTAATTGGCAAGTTAGATTCAAAGCGCTGAAAAAGCTGCTCCCGATAGTCGCCCTTATTTCCTTTGTTTTGGGGTCGATCTACGGCGGTTTCACTACACCGACAGAAGCAGCAGCGCTTGGCGTGTTTGGCGCCATGGTTTTGGCCGCCCTTACCGGCTCTTTGAGTCGTCAGAGTTTTATCGACAGTCTACTGGGTGCCGTGAAAAGCGCCTGTATGATTGGCTTTATTCTCGTGGGCGCGCATTTTCTTACACTGGCAATGGGATTCCTCGGCATTCCCCGCGCGTTAGCGGAGTGGATTGCTGCGATGTCGCTGTCGCCGTTTGAACTCCTGCTTTACCTCACCATCTTGTTTGTGGTGCTGGGCTGCTTCCTGGATGGTATTTCTGTGGTGGTTCTGACCGTTGCAGTTGTATTGCCTATGGTGCAGCAAGCAGGGATTGATTTGCTGTGGTTTGGTATCTTCATCGTTCTGGTGGTGGAGCTGTCGCAAATCACCCCGCCCGTAGGTTTCAACCTGTTTGTTATTCAGGCACTCACGGGCAAAAACATTCTGTATGTCGCACGCGCTGCGTTTCCGTTTTTTATGCTGATCCTTTTAGGGTTAGTGTTAATTACCGTCTTCCCGGAAATCGTGACCTATCTGCCGACCACCATGAGTCAGCGCTAGCAGGACAAACTGCTTCTAAAGAAAGCAGAGCAACAAGGAGTGAGTTGAGATGAAATTAAATTGCGACATGGGAGAAAGCTTCGGTGCCTGGACCATGGGGAAAGACGCTGAAGTGATGCCCTGCATTGATATGGCAAGCATCGCCTGTGGCTTCCATGCCTCGGATCCAGTCACGATGCAAAAGACCGTCGCTTTAGCCCTTGAACATGGCGTCACCATTGGCGCCCACCCTGGCTACCCGGATTTGATGGGCTTCGGCCGCCGCAAATTTGATTGCACAGAGGAAGAACTTTACGCTTGGCTTGGCTATCAAATCGGTGCGCTGAAAGGCATTTGCCGTCAGCAAAAAGCCATTGTCGATTATGTAAAACCCCATGGTGCGCTCTATAACACCATGATGAAAGACATGGCGGTGCTGAAAACCGTGATGCGCGCAGTGAAAGCCGCTGCGCCGGGTTGCCCATTGGTGGTGATGGCAATTCCTAAGCGCCAACCTATTCTCGATTTGGCATTGGAAGTAGGCATTGATTTGATGTTTGAAGCTTTCTCTGACCGCGCCTATGACGATGAGGGATTTCTGGTCGACCGTCGTATTGAAGGCGCGGTCCACGGCAGTGCTGACGCCATCATCAAGCAGGTACAACAGATTGTTGAAAACGGTTCTGTCACAACGTTGAGTGGAAAAACGCTCAAGGTGGACGCAGATACACTCTGCATTCACGGAGATGGCCCCCACGCTTCGGCGGTTGCCCAAGCATTGAAGAAGTGGAGGGCAAATGGCGCGAATTGAGGCAGTCAATGAACAGACATTGATTGTGTATTTTGGGGACAGAATTGATGATGCCATCGCCGCTGACGTCAACCGCGCCATCTTTCAGGTTCGGGAAGGTCTGGGGGATTTAGTCACAGACATCATCCCCTCCTATAACTCGATGTTGATTGGCTTTGACTTAAACAGAACGGATCGTTTTGACATCATCAAACGCATCCGGTTGGCGCTTGAATCCAACACTGACGCTGTCACCAATAACAACGACAATCAGGTAGTTGAGATTCCCGTCTACTACGGTGAGGAAGTCGCGCTGGATATGTCGGATGTGTGTGACAAAACCGGCCTCGACAGTGAGTCTGTCATCAAACTGCACAGCGAGCGTGAGTACCGCGTTTACGCCATCGGCTTTAGCCCCGGCTTTGCTTATCTTGGCAGCTTGGATGACGCGATAGTCATGCCGCGTAAATCCACACCACGCCTCAAAGTACCAACAGGCAGTGTAGGGCTGGCAGACAACCAAACAGCCATTTATCCCAGCAGCACACCGGGTGGCTGGCAAATTATCGGCCGTACACCACTGAATATGGTGGACTGGGACAGCGAATCACTGGCGAAAGTCAATGTCGGCAACCGAGTAAGGTTCTGCCCTATCGACAAGGACGAGTTTTTGAAGCAAGGCGGTGTGTTATGAGTTTTGAAGTACTGAACCCTGGCATGCTTACCCTACTGCAAGACAGTGGTCGCATCGGCTTCCAGCATTTGGGCATCACTACAGGAGGCCCAATGGATGAGCATGCTTTTTACTGGGCAAACCGTCTACTGGGAAACAAGCCAGATGCAGCGCAACTTGAAATCACCTTCGGCCAACTGCAGCTACAGGTGAATGCCGCCACAACCGTTGCTATTGCAGGCGCAGATCTTTCCGCCACCTTGAACGACAAAGCTATTCAACCCTGGCTCACCTATGCGGTGAAGCCAGGTGATGTCCTGGCGTTTGGTGCACCCAAAAGTGGGCTGCGCACCTATCTCTCCGTAGCTGGCGGTTTCGAATGTGAGCCTAAGCTCGGGAGTTGCTCCACGGTGAAAAGGGAGCAACTGGGCGGTTTAACCGGTCTCGGTGATGCCTTGGAAACGGGGGATATTCTACCCTTTACCGCAACGACTGAATTCACCGAACAGCGCACACCTAAATGGGCGATTCCCGATTACGATGCGCCGCTCGAACTCGGGGTGATGCCGTCCTATCAGCATGCGTCATTTAGTCATGATGAACAGATGACGTTTTTCACCAGCGAGTATGAAGTCAGCCAAAACATTGACCGCATGGGTTATCGCTTATCTGGCACGCCAGTGCACAGCAGTCTCGATGGCATCATCTCAGAAGGTATTGCCTTTGGTGCGATTCAGATCCCCAACGATGGCCAACCGATAGTACTGATGAAAGACAGGCAAACCATCGGCGGCTATCCGAAAATCGGCTGTTTGAGCAGTTTAGGTGCTGGCCAACTTTCACAGCGTCAACCCGGGCAGATTGTTACCTTCTCTCCCATGGATGTTGCGGACGCCGAAGTCGAAAGAAGGCTCTTCAACCGGGTCATTTTCGGATGAGTCCATCTCAGGGGAAAATGGTGCACATCGACAAGGCCACGAATGCGAGGCCAGATGATGTGCGCCCTTTTCTCAAGGCGATTAATCGGTATATCTCAGCCAAAGATAACAACAAGCCACACCTGCTCACCAAAGTGTTTACAGAAGAATCACTGCTGGAAATGAAGGTCAACACCGACAGTATTTCGTTTCCCTCAGATGTGGTTGGCGTTGAAGCAATCAGCCAAGTTCTGTCCTCCCATTTCAACCAGCGTTTTGAGAATGTTTATACCTTTTGCTTGTCAGACTCCATTATCAGGGATGGCACTCTTCTCAACTGTAAGTGGCTCGTCGTGATGACAGAGAAGGACAATGACATCCTGCGCATCGGTTGTGGCTATTACGACTGGCTGTTCAGCGATGATTCTTCTATCGCGGTAAAGGATCCGAAAGTGGACAAACTCACCATCACCATTGAGTACATGGCTGCCATTCACTATTCGAATAAAGATCACTTGCTCGATGGGATAGGCGAACTGCCCTACCCTTGGTGTTTCAGCAGCTCACTGAGTATTGAAATGCCGATGATCGAGGACTTAAAAACAGTGAGACGCTTTCTGGAACAGGATTAGAAGTAGCCCTACATTTTATCTGGCGAAATGTGACGATTTTACGCTACGCTTCGCCTACACCCTTTGCTTGTTTACTGTCAGAAAAACAAAGAACTATGAATCTAATAACAAGAACTGCGCTAGCTTCAGATGCCAAGAGCATCACCGATATCGTCAACCCCATTATCGAAAGCGGTCGATACGTGATTCTCGACTCCGCTTTTTCGGTATCAGACCAAAGTTTCTTCATCCAATACTTCCCGGTAAACGGCGTGTTTTTGGTTGCTGAAGATCATGACTCGAAAACTGTTCTGGGCTACCAAACCGTTGAGCCATATGCCAGCTATTCACGCGCACTGGACCATGTCGGCATCATCACCACTTATGTCGATGAAAAAAATCATCGTCAAGGCGTTGCAACGTCGCTGTTTGCTTCCACGCTCGATATCGCGCGCTCACGCGGTTTTGAAAAGCTGGTTGCTCAAGTTAGATCAGACAATGAAGTGGCTCTGCACACTTATCTAAAACATGGTTTTGAAGTGTCGGGACGCGCAAAAAATCATGCGAAAATTGGCGGCAAGTACATCGATGAGATTACGTTGGAACTGTTTCTGTAACGTTTAAATTTGCCTATTTAAAAACAGCCCAGACAAGTGTCTGGGCTGTTTTTTTGGTAGCGTCGCTTTCAAATTTACACTGCTTACCAGACCCAGCTCGTTTCTGTGTTCGGAATCCTTTTCTGGACAGGCGGCGTTCCATCCGTAAACCACACCTCAGCAAGCACGTAATAGTGAGATTCTGAAGAAACAAAATCGACAACCGCTTCCCCTGATTCCAAGGAAGAGAAAGCCATTCGACTGTTGTAGGCCGCCGTGTAAGTTCCGTTGCTATTCTCAGAAAACTCGCTGTATATCGACACTACACCGGGTGATGTTGAATAGCCGCTGATATCGACGACAAAACTCTGCTCCAACACAGGGCTATATGAGAAACCATCAGGCACAACTGTTTCGTTAAAACTCGATGCTGAACTGGTGACGGTCTCCGGAATGTTTGCTTCGCCACCAGAGGTATCAACCATAATTTCAAACTCTGACAGACTGGATACTTCAACATTGCTTTCCGGTGCAGACTCATCAGCGATAACGGTTGAAGACACGTTTGAACTGCCGCTTCCGTCACCACCGCCACCACATGCGCTCAGAAGGGCCATTAACGCTAACAGACTGATATTCTTATTCATGGCACTTACTCCTCAGACAAGTAGTATTTGTTTTCAGTTGCTTTTTCTAATAAATACCACTGAAGATTATTTTCACCGCCGGACTCGGCATAGCCTGCAAACTCTGGATATGCCTCGACAAGGTCGACATGCTCTCTCGGCCAAGACCACTCATCTGGGATAAGCAGCGCCCAAGGATGATTCGAAGAGGTTTTAAAGTAACGTGATGTTGCTGGGTCGCTGGAGTCGCTCCACCACCCTAGCCAGTAGGTGTCGAATTGCTCTGTCGGCGCCTGATCGGCGAGGTGGATTTCTAATCCTCGTCCAGGGTTATACCAGAGCCCGTCGCGGACATAAGCGCCCGGTGTGGCAAAAATAAACGGGTCATAAGGCATTGTCATCAGAGAGCTCGTATCAGTACCCTCGTTGAAATACACATCTATTTCGAACTCGAAGACCAACGCTTCCTGGCAATGCTGCGCCGTTCGATAGTACATACAGCCTGCTGGGAGTTTCTGTTTGAGATCGTCTGAAACAATGAATATTGCCTCATTGGAGTCGCTCTCTAAGCCGTTGCTCTCTTGTAACACTGCATTGTGTGTCAAAGTGCTCGCTGAGCTGATGTCAGACCGGTTTATTCCCCCGAGTCTGAATGCAAACCCATTGTGATAACCAGCGCCGTAGGCTGAAAGATAACCTTGAATCAATACACGGGTAATCGCGCTGTTTTCATCCAGTGTTTCTGTGATGCGGAATTTAAAGACAACATCGTTGAGATCGTAATCCCCCTCTTTAGGCCAGTTGTCCTCAAAAGCGATCGTGGCATATCCACTCTCGCTGGGGTAGTAACGCAGCGAGGAGCCATTTTCCATGATAGTCACAGGATGATCCTCAACTTCGCCGGTTGTGGCACCACCGAAGTAATCGAGACCAGACGCTTCTGAAAAACGGAAACGAGACCAAGTCGAGCCAATCGTCGCGCCTGCCGGAACCGCAATGGAGAGAGAATTGATGCCCGAGGTTAACAAACTGTCGCTAAAGACCTTCTCACCTGCGTCTTCAAAATCGCCGTCCTGGTTCCAGTCTATCCATGCTGACAAATAACCAGCAGTAGATGCCTGAACAGAAACCAGAGACGTGTTACCCACTTCCAATGCGGTAACAAAGCCAACACCGTCTTCATCCGCTAAACCGGCTTTGTTGTCATCAAGAGGGGATGTAAAGCCGTCACCTTCGCTGTCTGGTGCGATGGAGCCTAAGTAGAAACCGCTATCCACTTCGTGACGCGGACCGTTGGAGGCAAGCAACGTTTTGTAGCTGTCTGGCGCGTCACCAAAATCAATCGTCGAATCTTCATCAATAATGGGTGCGTTTGCACACCGTGCGCCGTCATTTTGTCCAGATATCGGCCCTGAGGCGAACAGCACTGCCTCCAGGTTTTTGTCATCGATATCGTCTTCGTTTGAAAGGTCGATTCTGAAGATTTTGCCATCATCATTTCGGGAGATGTAAAAGTTGCCATCAACGTCGAAATAGACCGCGCCAAAGCCACCAGATGGTGGGCCGATATCAGCCACCAAACTGTAGACCATGTCGGAATCGCCTGTTTCTAAGTCCACGCGATACAGGTTGTACGAGTTGTTGTTGACTGCATAGAGATTGCCATCAATCGGGTTGATCGCAACGTCTGACGTTCTGAGGTTATTGAGGTCGGTGTCTAATGTGGTCGCTGTTAATGTCGCCGAAGGGTCAGCCTCCAGAGGAGAAAGGTCAATTTTGATGATTCCCAGCTCTCTGCGGTGCAGATAGTAAACCTGGTCATGCACATCACCACTAATAAATTTAGTGTTGTTAGGCAACCCATTCACTGTGAGTTGTTCACCAACGTAGTTTTGGCCAATCCGTATCACCACCTCGTTGTCGTAATCAAAACCGTATATATAGCGGTCTGATTGGTTAAACCCAACTGCGTTGATATGGGTGTTGAGACCAGTGGTTTCTGCCAGCGTTGAATAGCCACCGGTGACAAGGTTCACACCATAAACTTTACTGGGTGAGCTTTGGAACAAGAAGGCTTTGCTGGGACATGTATCAAAAGGCTCAACGGAAGCTGGTGTTCCAGCGTGTACCGAGGAACCGAAAAGAGCTGATAAAAAAATGGGGATAAATAGACGCACGACATAGGCTCCAATTAAGTCCGGACTTTAGAGCGTATAAACAACATCCATGCCATGTAATTATCTTATTGATTAAAAAGAATTTATCAATTTTCGTCTCAGGAATACTCTCACATCAAATCCAGTACTGAGAAAAGATGCACGCACTGTGTCATTTTGAGAAAACAGGATGAAGTAACACTTAGTCATTGTTTGTATCTTCCATAAGCCAAAGCTCAGAAAGCGCTTCCTGCACAATGTACCGAGCTACATTTATTAGGAACATAGTGCAAGCCAATCATCACTCGCTTGCCCGTTTATCGATGAGGGAAAAGACCGTGAAAATTGCCGTTACCGCCGCCAGTGGGCAATTGGGCTCAGAAATCGTCAAAGCGCTGATTGACGTAATACCGAAAGAAAATGTCATTGCTTTAGCCCGCACCCCAGAGCGCGCCAAAGAACTTGGTGTTGAAATCCGTCCCGGTGATTACGAAGAGCCTGAAGAGCTTGAACAATCACTACAAGGCATTGATACCTTGTTACTGGTGTCCGGAATGGATGCGCCTGACAAGCGCATTGACCAGCACCGCAATGTGATTAATGCTGCCAAAAAAGCAGGGGTCAATAAGATTGTTTACACCAGTGTTCAAGGCGCTGAAGAAGGCACTGCGTTTTCACCCATTATTCAAAGCAACAGACAAACCGAGCAAGATGTTCGTGAATCGGGGCTTAACTGGGTGATAGGCCGCAATGGTATCTACATTGAACCGGATATCGAATACATCGAGAATTACAAGAAAGCTGGGGTTATCACCAATTGTGCGGGGGAAGGGAAATGCGGGTATACCTCTCGTGGAGAGCTTGGTTATGCCTATGCCCGAATGCTGACTGAAGACAAGCACAACGGGCAAACTTACAACCTGCATGGTGAAGCCCTCACTCAAACCCAGTTAACGGAATACCTCAACGCGACATATCACACTCACCTGACTTACGTGCCGCTCTCTTTTGAGGACTATAAGGCTGAGCGCATTGCGGAGTTAGGCGAATTCCTTGGAACCGTCATTGCAGGGATATATCAGGGTATCAGTGAAGGTAAGGTCGACAACCCCAGCCATTTTCTGGAAGCTTCTGGACGCGAACACCAAAGCTGGGGCGATTACTTTGCGGATATAGAGACGGAAGATTGATCTGGATTGGCGATCAGGCCGCTCATTCTGGCCTGATCGTCTGAAATACGGGATACATACTGGCACCGAAAGAGGACAGATTCTCACCGACTCTCGAAGCAGCAAGTGTTGCCATCGGATAATCAAACGAGCGCTCAGACCATACTTTTTCTAGGTTCATTTCTTTAATAAGCGCTTCCGCAATTTCTTTGGGGGCAGAGCCGCCAAACACCACACAGTCAGGGTCAAACCAAGACAACGTTAGCATGATTGCAGGAGCAAGCTGGGTGGCAGATTTCTTAATCCAAGCATTCACCACCGGATGCTCAAGCGAAGGAATGTCTGTCAGCAGATGTACATCTAAACCTGCTTCACGCAAATCAATCATCAGTTCACGAAGGCAAGGTCGACGCTCAGGCATCATCGTGAAGTAAGCGCCAATCTCCCCGGCGTTCTGGTGTTTACCGCGATATAGCTGTCCATTAATGATCGCCCCGCCACCAATACCATGGCCAATTTCTAAAAGGAGCATATTGTTCACGTGGTTCCACTTACCGGAATAGAACTCTCCCACCGCACCGACGTTACAATCATTATCAATCCAGACAGGCCACGGAAAATGGCGGCCAAATGCTTCCGCTAAATCCATATCGCGCCAATGCGCCATCGGCGCTATCGCCCAGACATACTTACCATTTTCCGTTTGCGGACCAGGCATGGAGACTCCGACACCTAAAATACGCGCGTGTTGAAGACGGTGTTTAGTGACCAATCGTTGCACGCTAGCCGCCAGCAGCGACAGTGTGTCTTCAACCGATTGGGATTCATCATATTCGATGGAATCCAAATCAACCGTATCACCACGAAAGTTAGCCAGTGAGATCTCAAGCCGCGCAATATGAAAAGCCACGCCAAAAGAGAAGGCAGCATAGGGACTGATTTCAACAGGCACAATGGGTTGACCACGACCAACCACCATACGCTCGCCTTCAATGATCCACTGCATAGACAGAAGTTCTTTGCAAATCGTGGTCACTGAGCCACTGCCAAGCCCTGACCACTCTGTGATTTTGGCGCGCGAGACCGGGCCATTTTGACGAATAAGGTCCAGGACCTTTCGCTGACCAGGGCTCAGTTCAACAGTTAGCGGAATAACAGGTGCAAGCATATATACATTGAGCTCTTTAAAAATAACGGCTGGGAATCATAGCACTCGATATCTCGACCGCCTATCCAAGGCCTGAAGGAATGTGATTCTAGATCCCCTCTAACCCTGCCTCATCAGCAAGCGAACGAAGCATGGCAATATCGTCATGGCTAATCATGTCTATCAGGCCATCACGCATCCAACCAATGATCTCTCCCCTTACGTCGTAGCCGAATTGACGATTGAAAAACAGCGTTGTGTCTTCATTGTTTTCTTTCGTCGGCAAATACAGTCGCGTACATAAACCTGCTTCTTTGTAAGCGACAAGATCTTCCACATGGGCATTCGGGTATTCAAAACAAACACAATCTGCCCGCGAATTCAAAACGGCAGACAGCTGGTTGTTGTACCTTGCCAACGTCACAACCTGCAAGTTCACTTCCGGCACCCGTTTTTTTACCTGATTGATAAGCACATGATCGAAAGCCAGTAATTGAATATGATCCAAGGCCTTCGGTATACGTTTTAGGAGTGTGCTTAACTCTAAAACAAAGGCGTCGCGACGCCTCCTCTGTTTTGCTTCCACCACCAAACCAACATTGTTTTCCATAGCCCACAGCAAGGCTTCCGTCAGGAGCAGTATCTTCGTCCCTTCGAACTCGGGAGAAAACCAGCCGCCAAAATCTAGCGCAGCCAGCTCGGCATAAGTCATTAATTCCACATATCCCTGACCATTCGATGTGCGCTCTACACTTGGGTCATGGATAACGACGATTTGATTGTCTGCCGTCATCGCAATATCAATCTCGATGGTGGAGGTGCCCGCTTTGAGAGCGCCTTGAAAAGCTGGGAGGGTATTTTCGGGGAATAGCGTTGAGTAACCACGATGGCTGTTAAGGTAAATTTTTCCTGTTCCCGCAATATAGAAGTTAAATGACATATCAAATATCCTTTTTAATAAAGTTTAATAAAACTTTATATGCCAAAGATGACCTTAGTCAATCCATATTCGTCGATAAAATTAATCTCTATAAATAACAAATGCATGTGTCATTTGTTAATAATGTGTGACATTGATCTCTCGCGGATTTAACCAAAGTAACTTATGTTTGTCATACTCACCAATTAATCTTTTTAGAAAAGTTTATTGATGAGTGACAGATAAGGAGATCACTTACAATGCAAAAAGCAATGGAGCTGAAATCACTCATGGAAACGGTTAGTACGCCAACACTGGAATTGCGCAACATCTGTAAGAAATTCGGTGAATTCACAGCGACGGACAAAGTGAGTTTCACCGCAGATATTGGTGAGTTTGTCACCCTGCTCGGACCTAGCGGATGCGGGAAAACAACGCTGCTGAAAATGATTGGTGGGTTTCACGATATAGACAGTGGCAACATTCTGCTGGGTGGAACAGACATCACCGCACAGTCACCAGAACAACGCAGCACGGCTATGTGTTTTCAGTCTTATGCGCTGTTCCCACACCTGAGCGTGTCGCACAACATCGTCTTTGGCTTGGTGCAAAAAAATGTCAGTGAAGAGGAGCAGCAACAACGTCTAAAACTGGCGCTGGAGCAGGTTGGGTTGACTGAACACAAAGATAAAATGCCAGCTGAGCTCTCAGGTGGTCAGCAACAACGCGTTGCGTTGGCGCGGGCAATGGTAGTAAGACCTGACGTGATTCTGTTCGATGAGCCGCTTTCAAACTTGGATGCCAAACTACGCGAAAGCGTTCGCTATGAAATTAAAGAGCTTCAACAAAAATTTCAGTTAACCGCCATTTACGTCACCCATGATCAGGCAGAAGCGCTCGCGATGAGCGATAAAATTGTCGTGCTGAACAAGGGTCGGATAGAGCAAATTGGCTCGCCCGAAGACATCTATCACAGGCCCGCTAACCGCTTTGTTGCAGATTTTATCGGTGCGGCCAACATTCATACTGCGACAGTGCTTTCTACGCCAGAACCCGGTGTCTACCGTATTCAATGCGAGTTGGGCGAATTCACAGTGAAATCAGACACAGCACCTCCGGCGGAGCGGTGTTACATCTGCTGGCGGCCAGAAGAAGCAGAATCTGTGCAAGCAAACGGTGAGAACGTGATATCAGTAGAAGTCACAGAAAAAGCCTTCCTTGGGAACATGACTGATCTCTTTGGCAGCATAAACGGTGAAACTGTCCGTATTCAGTTGCACCGTCATAGCGCTATACAGCAAGGCGAAAAGGCACACTTCAACGTCCCTGCAGACTGTATTCGCTTCCTTGAGGAGGCGACATCATGAAAGTTGTTTTACTGTTGCTGCCTGGACTCGGCACCATCTTATTTTTAATGGGTGATGCCTTCTATACCACCATTTCCCATAGCTTAGGCTTGGGCAGTGAAGAAAACCGATTTACCCTGCAATACTGGAATGAAATGTTATCGGACAGCATTCTCTGGCGCTCCGTGGGTTACTCCTTCCGTACCTCATTGCTCGGCACATTGGGGGCAGTGCTCCTCGCTTATCCTATCGCTTTGTGGCTAACCAAACCGCTGCAAGGAAAAAACCTGATTATTGGCATGTTGCGAGCGCCTATGTTTGTGCCAGGTTTAGTTGCGGCGTTTCTTCTGATGAACGTGATCTCCTATCACGGCATTATCAACGAAGGCTTACTGGCTATTGGGGTCATTGATAAGCCTATCCGAATGACCAATGACAGTTTCGGCTGGAGCGTCGTTTTCCTGCAGATTTGGAAAAATCTACCCTTCGCGCTGATCCTGATTGGCGGATCGGTAAACAGTATCAGGACGGATCTCCTTCATGCAGCCAGTGATATGGGTGCATCACGCTTTGCAAAATTCCGGCAAGTGATTTTCCCGCTCACAATTCCTGCTTTGCAGGCCTCGATGATCCTGATTTTTATCGGAGCTATGGGCGACTATGCGTTTGCTTCCATCGCAGGCTCGCGTACCAGTTATTCGATGACCATGCTGATGTATTTTACCGCATATCAGTATTTAGAGTGGGAGAAGGTTTATGTCATTGCCGTCGTATTGATGACGATCGCTGCGCTCGGCGCGATTGTGATTACTGCTGTGCTGCAACCTTTCGCCCGCAAACGGTATTCGCTCATTTCCCTCGACAAAGCTGGACTTGATGGGGTGGCAAAATGACAACATTAGCACCAACTAAGCATTCACAGCTTGTTATTAAGCTGTCCGTCGGCTTTTTCTTCATCATCAATTTGATCTGGCTGGGTATGCCTTTTGTCATGGCGTTACTCTGGTCTTTGGTTGACCCAGAGCACCCGTGGAGCTTCCCGGATATTCTTCCACCCGTGCTTTCCTTCGGGCGATGGGAGCTGGTATGGGAAACCACCTCCCTGAAGGAAGCGCTGTTTAACAGTTACACCGTCGCGCCGACCGTTGCGCTGCTGACACTGGCGCTGGCGATGCCGACCGCATACGCTTTTGGCCGACTCTCTTTTCGCGGAAAGCGAATTGCGGAAATGCTGACACTGATTCCCATGGTTATCCCGCCGATGATTCTGGCGATTGTGTTCAGCGCAGTATTGTTTGATTACGGTATATCTGAACCATTTATCAGTATTGTAATCGCTCATACCGTGCTCGCACTTCCCTATGCCATACGCATTCTTTCCGCCGGTTTTTCCAGCGTGCCTCAGGATCTGATTGAAGCATGTGCTGATATGGGAACCGGACGCTGGGGAACATTCCGACACGCCTATTTCCCGATGTTGAAACCAAGCCTGTTAGCCTCCCTGATTTTCTGTCTGGTGATCAGCATTGAAGATTTCAATATGGCCTACGTCCTTGGTGCACCGGATTTTATTACGGTTCCCACCATTTTGTATTCGTTCTTAGGTTACTCATTTATCAGACCGGATGCGGCAGTCGTATCGCTGATCCTGGTCATTCCAAACGTCATTCTAATGCTGATTATCGAACGCCTGTTGAAAGGGAATTATCTTTCTCAATCGACAGGCAAGGGCTAGTGATCGGCTTTTCATCTCACCCAGAGCAAATGAAGAAGTAGAGGACTTACTCCAATGAAGTACAAAGGATTATCGACAATCGCTGCTGCAGCATTTCTGCCATTGGTGGCATCCGCTTATGACATCACAACCATGAGTTGGGATGACATTGAGCAGCAGGCAAAGAAAGAAGGCAAAGTGACGTTTGCAGTCTGGTATCTGCAACCGGCATGGCGTGAATACGTGAAAGCGTTTGAAAATGAAACAGGCATTAAGGTGCGTATTCCCGAAGGTACGTTTGATGGCAACACTACCAAGCTTCTTGCTGAGACCAAGCGCAAAAGCGGCAGTATGGATGTGGTGGCTATTGGCGCTTCAAAGCTTAAGATTTTTGATGCCGAAAATCAGTTCGTCAATTTCAACCTACTGCCAGATTATGCCAAGCTCAATACTCGTCTTCAGGGGATTGAATCCAATGGTTACGCCGTCGGTTTTTGGGGAAACCAAACAGGCTTGGCTTATGACCCGACTCGCATCGACGAAGCAAAGCTGCCACAAACCTTCGAGGAGCTTTCAGCGTACGTTCAAGCCAATCCAAAAAGCTTCGGGGTCAATGATCCCAATGGTGGCGGTGCCGGCGGACGCTTTATACAGTCCACCCTCCAACACTTTGCGCCTTCAGACTATACCCAAGAGGCTTCTGAGGATGTTATGAAAGATTGGAGTCGCGCGTGGAAATGGTTTCACGACAATCGTGACAACCTGATCATCACAGCATCCAACGCCGATAGCATCACCCGAATCAACGACGGTGAAATCGTGATTGCACCTGCATGGGAGGATCACCTTGCAGGGCTGCAGAAACGTGGCGCCATCGCAGAGAGGATTAAGTTTTATATTCCAGAGTTTGGTATGTCGGGCGGTGGCAATTTTGTCGTGGTGCCAAAGAATGCCAAAAACCTTGCTGCTTCCGTCTATTTCGTTGATTGGCTGACCTCACCCAAAACCCAATCGGGTTTGAATGCTAAATTCGGCAGTGCGCCACAGCATCCAGATGCCAATGCAGAGGCCGCCTTGGTCAATGCTAGTATGCGACAGAACTCCACCGACTCATTTGGCGAAGAATACGATGTGGAATCAAAGAAACGTTTCACTCGTGAAGTGTTGATGAAATAAGATCAAACTACAGTGCCTTCAAACGCAACGATTTAAGTGCGTTTGAAGGCACCGTCGTTTTGATGGATCTCTATGAAGCTTGCCCCATTGAATAGACCTTACCTCTCCGTTACTTAACCTTCATTGCTAAACGACGCCAAACATCCATTTCCGACCAACTTTCCTGAAAACCATAGGGATAAGCGGGTAACCCCGGATCTGAAGCCTCGCTCAAGGCTTGGATATGCTTGTCTGGCAAATGAATCTGAGCAGCGGCAAGGTTCGCTTTGAGCTGCTCAGCAGTTCTGGCACCAAGCAATATGGAACACACTCCCGGCCTTTGGGCTAACCATGCCAACGCGATATCGGCTACCGATCTTTGATGCTGCGTAGCGATCTCATTCAATGCCTCCAATACGCGGTAGGTTCGTTCTCGATTGCGAAGATGATACGCCTCCACTCCGCGATTGGGATTTTCTCCCAACCTTGTTTCGCCAATTGGCAGCAGATCTTTTTGATACTTGCCGGTCAGCCAGCCTCCACCAAGTGGCGACCAAGGGGTCATTCCTATCCCTTCTTCAAGACAACACGGCAAAAGCTCCAGCTCAATATCCCGCTCCAACAGACTATATTGAGACTGCATAGCGACAGGTACTGGCAACCCGTTCTCTTTCGCCGTGGTAATCACTCTCTGCAATTGCCAACCCGTGAGGTTTGACCAAGCGGTGTAGTGAATCTTACCCGCAGTGACAAGGTCACCCAAAGCCACCAGCGTTTCCATGACATCAGTATCCTTATCCCAGCCATGGATGTAGTAGACATCGATAGCATCCAGCTGCAGCCGTCGAAGACTGGCATCTACCGAGCGAATAAGGCTCCGCCGTGAAGCGCCATAACTGCCAGGAGGTGGTGAAAAGCGCCCTTTTGTCGCCACCAATACATTATCCAATCCACCGCGCGACTTGCCCCACTTTCCAATGATCGCTTCCGACAAACCCGCGCTGTAATTGTCTGCTGTATCGATAAAATTCCCACCGCTTTCAACGAATAGGTCAAGCTGATTGAAGGCTTCCTGCTCAGAAGTTTCCGCGCCAAACGTCATGGCTCCCAGTGCCAACTTAGACACCATTGGGCCTGCATGCCCCAAGCGCACTTTTCCCATGCCTGTAGAGAGTGTGTGTTCATCTGCCATCGCGTTATTTCCTCTTATTTTTCCGGCGTCCACGCTTTACGACACCGGGTGACTGCTGACCTTCTCTAGACTAATGGCGAGCACCATTTCATCAACGAAACAGATTGGTAAGGTCTTTTCATGAATAAAAAGGATGTAAACTGGAACGATCTTCAGTTGTTTATCGCTGTTGCCCGTACAGGCGGGTTGTCAGCAGCATCCAGAGTTACCGGGAAAAGTCCGGCAACACTGGGACGCAGGATGCTGTCACTTGAACACAATTTGGGCGCAGAACTCTTTGCCCGTCACGATAAAGGGTATGAATTGCTTTTGGCAGGGAGAAAACTCCTCGAAGAGTTGCAGAGTGTTGAAGCATCACTGGATAAACTAGCGACCCCAGCCAGTCAGAGTCACCGCCCTTTAATCAAAATATCTGCAGGCACCTGGACAACCATGCATTTGCTGGCGCATATCGACACGTTGTCTGGCTCGCCGCAAGATTGCCTTATCCGCTTTGTCACATCAGAAAAAGTGCTCGATATTTCTCACAGAGAAGTCGTTATTGGTTTTCGAAATCAGCGCCCAATGGAAGATAACCTCGTTTGTCGCAAACTCGGCAGGGTCGAGTTTGCACCATATGGCACTAAGGACGCGCCGCAAAGATGGATAAAGGTTATTGCCGAAACACCTTCAGCAAAATGGATTTCAAAGCATTCAGCAGCAGAAGTATTTGTAGAAGTCAGTGCACCAAGAAACAGTCTGGATTTGGCTCTCGCAGGAAGAGGCGTTGCCCTGCTGCCTACCTTCATTGGCGACACCGAAGAAACGCTCACTCGCCAGGGTTCCATCATAGAGGAACTCAGTCACGATCAATGGCTGGTTACTCACCATGAAGACCGTTACTTACCCGAAGTCAGGCGATTGATTAAAAGGCTAAATGAGGTGATAGATTCGTAAATTTCAACGGAAGTCTACCCGCTAGTCACCCAAGACTAACCACCTCAATTGGTGGCAAATTGTGCGATCTATGCCCACCAAAAGTGAGGGTTTATTAACCCTTTCAATGCTAATATTCTTCCATAGCATTGAGCATTTAACTTATTGATTCACGGTAAAAACCTTTTATTTACCCCTGTTAAGGTGAAACCAATAAGGAGAGAGAAATGCTCAGATTTCAGTTCTATAAATCACAAGACGTTGTCACTCACGTAAAACTGGATACCCCTACGACTGAAGACGAGATCCGGCAGCTGACTGAGCAGGGTTTTACTGAGTCTGGCGATGTCATCTCTGCACCGACGATTCTTAAAGCCATGGAGCAGCATCAAAACCGTCATGAAGATACGATTAAAGAGTACGCGACTATCGGCGTGATTTTGGGTCTTTTTTCCGGTTATCCCTAGGGTCTACTCGTTATAAAAAAACGCGCCTGTTGGCGCGTTTTTCGTTGTTTCTGTTCATCATTGTTCGCAGAAACCATCAAAAAGTTCCGGCGTATTGTCAAAGCCTTCCGCTTCAGCCAGCTCCCATGGTCGCTCACATTGGTTCGTGTAAGCGCACCATTGATAGCCTGCAGAAGGAATACAACCAAACTCATCACGATCTGCACCTACCGCGTTGTTTTGCACATGGCCTTGAGTGCATCCAAACAAGAGTGAAACCGAGAGTGGGATCAGAAAGAGATGTTTCATAGAGCACCTTGTAGCGTTAGATATTTGAAGACTTTTATACCTACATAACCTGAAAATGCATGATTCAGGTTGTTTGGGTTTATATAAGCATCTTTTCGTTGGCAAGAAGAGTACGAATTTAGGATAAACCAACAAAAAGACGCGCCAGTGGCGCGCCTTGGTATCCATCAACGATGCGCATTATTTCGCTTGCTGCAAACGGCGGTAGAGCGAGTCCTTCAATACTGCGCGGTCATGCTTGAGCTTATGCATTTCCTCATCATCAATCGGTGAATCTCTGAGCTCCAGGCTTCGAATTTCTTTATCAAGTGCGTTGTAGGTTTTCGTGTCTTCTGCAAATGAAGCATCTTGAGAAGAGAGCTCTGAGATCAGATCCTTGAACTCTGGGAACTCATTCAAGAGTGAGTGGTTTTCACCTAACATATCAGCCCCTTATTTATTTCCTTTGTCGTTGAGCTTTCACCATAAAAAATTCTCAACCATGTAGATATACCCATGATTGAGAATAGTCGACTTCGGCTGATATCCAAACATTGAGTGACCTTAAGCAATACGTTCAATCACCAAAGTGAATGGCATACCCTTCTGTTATTAAAGAATAAAACTCTGTGTGATAGCGCTCAAGGATTGATGATTTTCTTTCTAGAAATCACCGCCATAATCAACTCAAATAATAGGCTTGATGCTCATATTTCAATCTGTGACAAATAGAGCATTACTGACTAAATACACCACCAAATTTTCAGGATATTTCTGTTAGTGAAACACTTTTCAGTTCCACTAATAAAACTAAGAAGTATTAGGTGTTTAGATGGCATACAAACGTGACTGGATTCGTAGACGTTACACCGTTATGTTTAGTCGTCATAGATAAGAACTAAAAAGGTATGAGAATGTTCAATTGCATTCGACGTTACATCTTGGATGAGTCCGGGGTGACCGCCATCGAGTATGCCATTATTGGCGTTGCTGTTTCTGTGATTACACTTGCCATGTTTTCAGAAAATTCTGCGCTTCCAAGCGCACTGGTTAGCGCAATAACAGTCATCGAAACCAATATTAATGCCGCTGGCAATTAAAGAACGCGCCTTATCTGGCGCGTTTTTCTTATCCCGTTAAAGCTCGGGCTCTACACCCATCTGGTCAAGACAGAAAGCATACACATCAGCGCCCAAATCCAGCACCTTGTGCATTGGCATACCAGCGCCATGTCCCGCGTTCACATCAATGCGGATCAGCACTGGGTTCTCTCCACCATGTTTTGCCTGAAGCTCTGCAATAAACTTGTAGGAATGCGCGGGCACCACGCGGTCGTCATGGTCAGCCGTCGTTACTAATGTCGACGGATAAACAACGCCTTCTTTCACATTGTGCACGGGTGAATACCCCAGCAGATATTGGAACATCTCTTCACTTTGCGCAGAGGTACCATAGTCGTACTTCCAGCCCTCACCGGATGTGAAAGTGTGGTAGCGCAGCATGTCCAACACACCTACGGCAGGCAACGCTACTTTAAACAGGTCTGGTCGCTGCGTCATACACGCGCCCACCAGCAAGCCGCCGTTGGAACCACCTCGAATCGCCAGTTTCTCGGGTGATGTGTAGCTTTCTGCAATCAGAAACTCTGCTGCTGAAATAAAATCATCGAACACATTTTGTTTCTGAAGCTGAGTGCCTGCCTGATGCCATGCTTTACCATATTCACCACCGCCTCGCAGGTTTGCAACGGCATAAATGCCACCCATTTCAATCCATGCTGCAATACTTGGGTTGAAAGCAGGCTCTAAGCTGATATTGAAACCGCCATAACCATAAAGAATGGTTGGATGTGAACCATCGAGCTCGATGCCTTTGCGGTAGCAAATGGTCATCGGTACTTTGGTGCCATCTTTGGAGGTATAAAACACCTGACGGGATTCAAGCTTCTCACTGTCTATGGTGCAGGCGCTTTGACGATAAAGTGCTGTCTCACCGGTGACAGGATCAAAGCGGTAAGTGTCTGCTGCTGTGGTGTAATTGGTGAAGGTGAAATACAACGTTTTGTCTTTTTCTCGACCTGAGAAGCCAGATGCCGTACCTACACCAGGCAGAACCACATCACGCACCTTCTCGCCACTCAGGCGATACTGCTTAACCTGGGTCTGAACATCGACGAGGTAGCTGGCGAACAAGTAGCCCGAACCCGTTGAGATGCTAAGTTCATGTTCAGTTTCCGCAATCAAATCTTCCCAATTTGTCTGCTGCGGATTTGCAACGTCCACCGCCACAATACGCCCCATCGGTGCGTGCCAATTCGTGTAGATAAGGAGTTTGCCGTCGTGATGATCGATAACATCACTGTCTGCGCTGTCATCGTCAGTCAGGCACACGCGTTCACCACTGCCTTTCAGGTCTTGAACATAAAGCATATTTCCTGAGGTGGCATTAGCACCAGAGATCACCAAATAGCGGTCATCCTCAGTGGTGTAGCCGCCAACATAACGGAACTGCGGATCATCATCTCCACCAAACACCAACACATCGTCCGTCTGTGCGGTGCCTAAAGTGTGGAAGTAAAGCTTATGGTGTTCAGTTCTGGCTGAAAGCTCACTACCTTCTGGCTTGTCATAGGTCGAGTAGTAGAAACCCTCACTGCCACGCCATTCGATACCAGAAAACTTCACGTTCTCGATTTTGTCAGTCAGCAACTCGCCGGTTTTTGCATCCATCACATAGATGGTTCGCCAGTCGCTGCCGCCTTCAGAGGTCGAATAGGCAATGAATTTGTCGTCGCGGGAAAAGCGCAGTTGGTCAAGTGATGTGGTGCCCTCTTCACTCCAGCTATTTGGGTCAAGAAACACCTCGGCGTCCGCACCCTCTCCGCTGGTACGATACACCACTGACTGGTTCTGCAGGCCGTCGTTGCGATAGAAATAGGTGTAATCACCGCGATCGAATGGTGCAGATTCTTTCACATAATTGTTAGCCGCTTCGAGTCGCTCACGAATGGCATGACGGAAGGGAATATTGTGCAAACAACCAAAGGTGACCGCATTCTGGGCTTCTACCCATTGCGCGGTTTCGTCACTTAAATCATCTTCCAGCCAACGGTAAGGGTCGGCCACTTTCTCGGAGAAATATGTATCGACGATCGTATCTTTGCGTGTTTTTGGGTAATCAAACATGACTTCTCCATCCATGGTTTGGGTCTAAATGAGCGAATTATAGAAAGTGGGCTTTAATGAGACCTTGGTCATACAATATTTTTCATAGGTCGCTCGCAAACTCACTCATAGGAACGTTGTAAACCAATAATTCCAGCAATAACTGAGTGTCTTTAACTTTGAGACGATTTACCTCGCAAAGTCGTGATAGCTTAAGGCCGTTTTTCGCTAACAAACATAAGCTTATACTTATCGACCCCAGCAAGCCTACAGCTTAAGTGGGGATAATGATTAAAGGACTGACAGGATACCACTATGGATATGCTCGCCGGACTGCTTTCAGGTCTGCCAAACTTCATCATCTATTTTGCTGCTTCGCTGGCATTTGTGCTGATTTTTAAGTTCATCTACATCCGCATTACGCCTTACGACGAGTGGTCACTGATCAAAGATAAGCAAAGCGTAACAGCAGCAGTTGCTCTTGGTGGTGCATTCTTGGGTTACTGCATTGCCATTGCAGGTGCGGCGCAGAACTCCGTCGACATTGTCGACTTTATGGTGTGGGGCGTGATCGCCATGTTAGCGCAGTTCATTGCCTTCGCCATCGTTCGTTTTGTCATGCTAAAAGAGCTGACTACTCGCATTGAAAACGACGAATTGCCTGCCGGTATTATTTTGGCAGTCGTTTCTGTTTCCATCGGCGTACTGAACGCTGCGTGTCTGACCTACTAACGGAGGCAGTCATGAAACGGAGTCAAAACGTTATTCGTCCAACCATGGACAAAGCCGCCAAAGTGATCCCTTTTGCGTTTGTCGGAGGTATCTCAGGTTGTTTCTTCGAACCTGAAACTGAAGGTTTCGTGTTCCAGTCTGCACAAGATTGTGCGCGCTCTTTTCCAGATCAAATTGAAGAGTGTCGTATCGCCTATCAGGATGCACTGGCGGATGCAGCGCAATCTGCACCCCGTTATAACAATGAATATGAGTGCGAAGCCGACTTTTTAGATGGCTGTGATCGTTACAACAACTGGTACATTCCAGCGATGGCAGGCTTTTTCTTCGCCAACATGCTGGATGACGACTACTTCAAGAAAAAGAAGAAACGTTACTATTCCAGGCCACTGTATGGCTATCGTGGCAAGTATTATTCTGGCGATGGTAACTTCTATAGCTCATCGAGCAACAAATCGGTGAAGGTCTCTACCAGCTCAATCACCAAACCAAAATCCAGCGGCACCATCGGACAGGTCATGTCTCGCGGCGGCTTTGGTAAATCCGTCTCTCGCGCATCTTCTTCACGTAGCGGCGGTTAGAACATGTTCCGGCGGGATATCCCTGAGCGCCCTCACTGGCGCGAACTGGCAAAGCAATACGGGTTTGGATTTCATACCATGTATGGCGAACCTTACTGGGATGAAACCGCCTACTATCAATTCAACCTCAAGCAAATTGAGGAAGATCTGGAAAAACCTACCGAAGAGATCCATCAGATGTGTCTTGATGTGGTAGAGCGTGTCACCCGAAGTGATGAACTGCTGACCAAGTTCGGCATTCCCGAAACCATGTGGGATTTGGTCGCAGGTTCCTGGCGACGCCGGGATCCATCGCTGTATGCCCGTCTGGATTTCACCTACGACGGCGTGGGTCCTGCCAAGCTTTATGAAAACAACGCTGATACCCCCACTTCTTTGTTTGAAACCGGCTTCTGGCAATGGGTATGGCTGGAAGATGTGGTGAACAGCGGGCGCATCCACCAAAGTGCCGACCAGTTCAATATCCTCCAAGATTACATCATGGAGCGCTTTGTCGAGCTTGCTAAACGCCAGCCTGGTCAGACGCTTTATTTCAGTTGCTGTAAGGATACAGAGGAAGACCGCGCGACGGTTCAGTACCTTGAAGACTGCGCCAAAGAGGCTGGATTACACACGGGCTTTGTCTACGTTGAAGACATTGGTGTGAATGATGGCGGCGAATTTGTCGACATGAATGGACGGGTCATTCGCTGGATGTTCAAGCTCTATCCATGGGAGTTCATGTTCGATGAGGAATATGCCCAATTCCTGGGGAACGCGACCATTAATTGGCTGGAGCCGATGTGGAAGTCTGTGCTTTCCAACAAAGCACTGCTTCCGATGCTTTGGCAGCTTCACCCGAATCATCCCAACCTGCTGCCTGCCTACTTCGCGGATGATCCTAAAGCCTCTTCGCTTGCTGACTATGTGGTGAAGCCGTTGTTTTCACGCGAGGGCGCCAACATCGAAATCGTCAGAAATGGCGCGTCGACCTTTAAAACTGATGGGCCTTATGATATTTCCCAAGCTATCGTCCAGCAGTACCAACCACTGCCAAAATTCGGCGACAACTTCACCCTGATAGGCAGCTGGCTGGTCAACGATCGCGCTGCTGGGATTTCGATTCGCGAAGATGCCTCCCTCATTACACAGGATCTTGCCCGTTATCTGCCTCATATTATTCTCTAGGGTCTGTTGATCTTTGGTGATGATTTTTGCAGCAGTTTGTGGGGACTTTATGCAAGGCAGAGGCTTCGATGTGTAGCTAGCCTACATGAGAAGCTGATAACGCAGCAGAAATTCCCCACAAACGCTGCCCGAAGGGTTCAGCTCTAAGCGTTTTATGCTTTGTTGAGGTGTATTTGCTTAGAATGACTAGGCGGCACACACCTCGCCGCGCCTAAAACGCTTATAGCCAGAACAAAATTTAACCACCAAAGGTCAACAGACCCTAAGGTCTGTTGCTCTTGGATATAAAAAAAGCGACTCAGATGAGTCGCTTTGGCTTAGGGGGATGTTTTCTTTAAATGATTACTGCTGATTTACCGCAGGGATCACTGGATATTGGACGCCCGCCATCTGCTCTATGCAGTGAATCACCTGACAGCTGTAACCGAATTCATTGTCATACCAAATGTAGAGCACGCAGCGATTACCGTCGGCGATAGTCGCTTCGCTGTCTACCACACCCGCATAACGAGAACCTACGATGTCTGAAGAGACGATTTCAGTGGATTGGGTGTAATCAATCTGACCCGCCAGTGGTGACATCAGCGCCGTCTCACGCAGGTAGGTATTCAGTGAATCGCGGTCCACGTCTTTGCCCAAGTTCAGGTTGGCAATCGCCATCGAGACGTTGGGGGTTGGAACGCGGATAGCATTACCCGTCAGCTTTCCTTTTAATTCAGGTAAAGCTTTCGCAACGGCTTTTGCAGCACCTGTTGATGTCAGCACCATGTTTAATGAAGCTGCACGTCCACGGCGATCACCGTTGTGGAAATTATCAATCAGATTTTGATCGTTGGTGAATGAGTGTACCGTCTCGATGTGACCCGACTCCACGCCATAACGATCGTTCATCGCTTTCAGCACAGGTGTAATTGCGTTAGTAGTACAGCTTGCCGCTGACACTATGGTATCGCTGTCTTTGATGTCACCGTGGTTAACACCAAATACGATGTTCTTGATGTCACCCTTACCTGGTGCGGTCAGCAACACTTTACCTGCGCCTTTGGCGGTCAGATGATTACTCAGGCCAGCAACATCGCGCCACATGCCTGTGTTATCAACGACAACGGCATTATTGATACCATGCGCTTCATAGTCCACTTCAGAAGGATGGTTCGCGTAGATGATCTGAATGTAGTTACCATTCACGATCAGAGCGTTACGGGCATGGTCTACCAAAATGGAACCGTTAAAAGGCCCGTGAACAGAATCACGACGCAGTAAGCTGGCGCGCTTTTCAAGATCGCCATCTTTACCGCCACGTACAACAATCGCGCGTAGACGCAGTGGGTAGCCTGGTCCGCTTTTTTCTACCATCAGGCGCGTTACCAAGCGCCCAATTCGGCCAAAGCCATACAACACGATATCTCTGGGCTCCTTAAGACTCGTGGACGGCGGCAGGTCTGCGATTGCTGTTTTGAGGAAATCATCTAGTTGGGCTAAATCTTCATGGTCACGCCAGTAAACGTTCGCAAGACGACCAATGTCGATTCGGCAAGGAGAAAGTGGCATTTGTGCCAATGCTTCCAGAATAGGGAGTGTGTGTGCGGTAGTGACTTCCTGTCCTGTGTACCAGCGCGCTACACGGTGTGACTTCAGCAGATCAATCGTACTAGCGTTAATCACAGCACGACCATAAATTTGAATTTCGACGCCCTTCTCACGGTACAGCTTGCTAATGAGAGGTGACATGGTTTCTGCGTCGGCCTGACTTTGTTGCCATTGGGTAAGATGTTGTTCTGGACTCATCGTGACTTTCTTTGCCTTTTTGGGATTTAGGGTATAAAAGTGTAATCAGTAACTGTTTTTATTATTTTGGCGACGAGTCTAACGGCCAGATTATTATTAACCTAGCAAAAATAAGTCATTGTTTATCTCATTAAAATTCAGCCAGTTACTCCTCTTTCTGTTAAAATATTACAAGTGTAAAACGCTTTCATTTTCTTTCTCTTAAAATCTGATTGAAAGTTTACTACGTAAACCTTTCAGTTCTTTCCTCCAAATCAACTTAATATGCCTCACTAAAAAACGACAGACCCCAGAGCCTGTTGATCTTTGCTCAGCGAAACAACAACAGTTAACACGGGATCTGTCGCTGTATTCGGTTTTCACCTCTTATCGATACAGAATGATTAACTTAAAGCACATTGATTACACATCTAAATGTTTCAATTTTGCGTCATTTTTATTGAGCACATATAAAACAGCAAGTTATAGACATAAATATGCTTATTTGTGACTCAGACTTGATAAAAATTCCATCAGATGTATCATTTAAAGGGCTTAAATGCTTAGACCTCTAAAGGATTAATTGAAACAATGAGTACCGAGACGATACACCAGAGCGCGACATTGACGCGTTTGAGGACGGAAAACGACGCCTGGGTATTTCGCACTCCGCGAATCGAAGATGGCATCAGGATCCACGAGCTTATCGCCAGTTGTCCCCCACTCGATGAAAACTCCTCGTACTGCAACTTTCTCCAATCTTCCCACTTTAATAAGACCTGCATCCTCGCAGAGCACAAGGGTTCCGTAGCCGGATTCATTTCTGGATACCTAAAGCCAGAAGCCCCTAATGAGCTGTTTGTCTGGCAAGTCGCTGTTTCTCCGGAAGCACGCGGAAAAGGTCTCGCTTTTCAAATGCTGCAAGAGCTTTTGATGCGCGATCACCTCTCAGACGTCAATGTTGTAGAAACCACTATCACTGGATCCAACAAAGGCTCCTGGAGCTTATTCCGCAAGCTCGACGCCGCACATGGTGAAAATGGTGAAGTCACAGTGTTTCTCGACGAAAAACAGCATTTCAAAGGAAAACACGACACGGAGTTTTTGTTCCGCATTCCTTTGAAATAAAACCATTCTTAAAAATATAAAATGGATTCCAAATGGAAATTTTTAACAAGCAAGAGTCAAACGTTAAGTCATATTGCAATAGCTTCCCTGTTGTCTTTACCTCGGCAAAAGGGTGCTGGCTGACCACAGACTCAGGAGCACGCTACATTGATTTTCTGGCCGGCGCAGGTTCGCTGAACTACGGCCATAACAACCCAATTCTGAAAGAAGCCTTGGTCGAATACATTTCCAACGACGGCATTACCCATGGCCTGGATATGTTTACCGAAGCCAAAGCTGCTTTCCTAACCGCACTCCGTAATCACATCTTCGCGCCACGAAATCTTGATTACAAAGTGCAGTTCACCGGCCCAACCGGTACGAATGCAGTAGAAGCAGCGATGAAGTTGGCTCGCAAAGTGACGGGCCGAACCAACATCGTGACTTTCACCAACGGTTTCCATGGGTGCACCATGGGCGCACTCACGGCTACCGGTAACCAACACCACCGTGGTGGTGCCGGCACTCCGTTGTTTGGCACTTCCCGCATTCCTTATGAAGACTACGCTGGCATTGATGGCCTTGCGCTGTTCGAAGCCATGCTGAACGACAACTCTAGTGGTCTTGATAAACCTGCAGCAGTGTTGCTGGAAACCCTACAAGGTGAAGGTGGTCTGAATGTCGCTTCAAACGAGTGGCTACAGAAGCTGAGTAAAATCTGTAAAGCCCACGGCATTCTGTTAATCGTTGATGATATTCAGGCTGGTTGTGGCCGTACTGGCACCTTCTTCAGCTTCGAACCTTCTGGTATCAATCCAGACATTGTGACCCTGTCTAAGTCTATCGGCGGATACGGTCTGCCAATGGCGCTGGTGCTGCTGAAACCTGAGTTGGACAAATGGCTTCCAGGTGAACACAACGGTACTTTCCGTGGTAACAACCACGCCTTCGTTACGGCAACAAAAGCGATTGAGCATTACTGGCAGAATGATGATTTTGAAGGCCATATTGCCGAGCGCAGCCAACAGGTCTCCAAGACTATCGACCGCTCGCTGAAGCAACTTTCTTCGCTGTTCGTTCGCGCAAAAGGCCGCGGCATGATGCAAGGTATTGAGTGTAAAAGCGGTGACATCGCCAGCGCGATTTCGCGTCGTTGCTTTGAGAAAGGCATGATCATTGAAACCGCAGGTCCTGACGATGAAGTCGTGAAGTTCTTCTGTCCGCTGACAATCAGTGAGTCAGAGCTTGAGCAAGGTCTGCACATCTTTGAAAAAGCAGCTCAGGAAGTTGCTAATGAACTTACCCGCAAAGCGTCTTAAGGGAAATAAGAAACATGATCGTAAGAACTCTGGAAGAGTGTAGAAACAGCGAGCGCCGCGTAGCATCCAAAACCTGGGAAAGTGTTCGTATGTTACTGAAAGATGACCAGATGGGGTTTTCATTCCACATCACGACCATCTTTAAAGGCACTGAAACCCACATTCACTACAAAAACCACTTGGAGTCTGTTTACTGCATGTCTGGTGAAGGTGAAATTGAAGTGGTAGGTGGCGAAACTTACCCAATCAAACCGGGCACACTTTACATTCTGGACAAACACGATGAACACTTCCTTCGCGCTTACGAAGGTGCGGACATGGTAATGGCATGTGTATTTAACCCACCAATTACCGGACAAGAAGTTCACGATGAAAACGGCGTTTATCCGCTGGTAGATTAATAAAAATTAGCATCTTTTGGGGGCCATTTGCCCCCTTTTTTCTATTTACGACAGACAAGGATTGCAATTATGACTTACACCGTTGAGAAAATCGGCGGCACGTCTATGTCGGCATTTGATGCCGTATTGGACAACATTTTCCTTCGCCCCAAGAATCCGTATAACCGTGTATTTGTGGTTTCAGCCTATGGTGGTATTACCGACGCGCTTCTTGAGAGCAAGCGTTCTGGCGAGCCAGGCATCTACCAACTGGTTGCCAAGCGTGATGAACAATGGGCCGATGCCATCGATGCGCTCGAAGTGCGTTTGAAAATGATCAATGAAAACCTGTTTGCAGATCCGCTTAACCGAGCCCGTGCAGACAACTTCATTGCTGAGCGTCTGAAAGATGCCAAAGACTGTATTTCAAACATTCTGGCGACCTGCAGCTATGGTCAGTTCACGCTGCGCCAATACTTGCCACAGATCCGAGAGTTTTTATCTTCAATCGGCGAAGCCCACAGCGCTTACAACACTGCTCTGAAGCTAAGAACTCTTGGTGTAAATGCCAAGTTTGTGGATCTCTCAGGATGGGACAACAAGCTTTCCGGCACGCTGGATGAAGTGATTGTTGAAGCGTTTAAAGAGATTGATGTCACTACCGAGCTGCCAATTGTGACTGGCTATGCCTACTGCGACGAAGGCCTGATGAAGACCTACGATCGCGGTTACAGCGAAATGACCTTCAGCCGCATTGCCTGCCAAACCTCTGCAGATCTGGCGATTATCCATAAGGAATATCACCTCAGCAGCGCAGATCCTCGCATTGCAGGCCCAGAAAACGTTTTGCCAATCGGCCAAAGTAATTTTGATGTCGCCGACCAGCTAGCCAACCTCGGCATGGAAGCCATCCACCCGAATGCAGCTTCCGGTCTTCGTAAACAAGAAATTCCGCTACAGATCAAAAACACCTTTGAGCCAGAGCACAAAGGCACGTTGATCTCTCAGGCTTACCAGCCAGATTCCGAAAAGATCGAAATCATTGCAGGTCGCGACAAGGTTTTCGCCCTGCACATTTTTGATCAGGCGATGGTGGGTAACGTCGATAACGTCGGTTATGAACTGATGGAGATGATCGCTGACGAAAGCGTGAATCTGGTCGGTAAGGAGATGAGTGCCAACTCTCTTACTTACTACCTCAGCGGCGTCGCCAAGAACCTGAACAAGCTACTTTACCGTGCGGAAAAACGCTTCCCTGACTCGACAATCACGAGCCACATGGTTGCTCTAATTTCCGCGATTGGTTCACAGATCAATACCAACACTACCTTGAGCAAAGGTGTCCTGGCGCTGATGAACAGCGATATTTCACCGATTGCTGTTCACTCTTCAATGCGCAACGTCAACGTGCAGTTTGTGGTAAAAGACGAGATGTATGAAGGTGCTATTCGCGCATTGCACGACGAGTTTTTTGTGCAAGCAGCGAAGAAAGACAAGCAAGTCGCTTAATACCAATCACAGTAGGTAGATGGTCAGAAATAGCGCAGGAAAAATGCTCGAGAACAAGGCGAAAAATTTCGATAAGTAGTATTCTACAATCAAATTTTTCAACGCAGTTATCGAGCATTTTAACAAGCTAGGATGAGCAGATATTTACGACGATTGGTATAACACTCAAAGCAACTAAAAAAGGCCAGAGCAATCGCTCTGGCCTTTTGTGTTTTCAGTTCTTATTTCTGGCTGGCTTTAATCAGCACCGAGGTATCCATTCTTCCAAGCCCTTGCGCTTGAAGGCTGGCGTATTTTTCATCTACCTCTTTGGTGAGTGGTAATTCAATACCCTTGCCAGTGGCCTCATCCAAACATATCCCCAAGTCTTTACGCATCCAGTCGATAGCAAATCCAAAATCGAATTTGTCCTGCGCCATGGTGACAGCACGGTTTTCCATCTGCCACGAACCCGCTGCGCCATGCTTAAGCACGTTGACCATTTGTTCGATATCCAAACCCGATGCTTGCGCCAGAATTAATGCTTCACTTAATCCTTGCAAGATACCCGTGATGCAAATTTGATTGGCCATTTTACAGCGCTGACCCTGACCATTTTTACCCATCAAAACGGCTTGTTTGGCGTAAGCATCAATCACAGGCTTCACCGCATCAAATACTGTCTGGTCGCCGCCACACATCACGGTTAATACACCGTTTTCTGCACCTGCCTGACCGCCTGAGACTGGCGCGTCAATAAAGTGCACTTTTTTCTCCTGACACGCTTCGGCGAGTTCTTCAGCCAATGCCGCGGATGTGGTGGTGTGATCAACCAGCACACTCCCTGCTTTCATACTGGCCAGTACGCCATCATCACCATAAATCACACTGCGGACATCATCATCATTGCCAACACACACAAAGACCACATCACAGCCTTGTGCCGCCTCACATGGCGTAACGGCAAAGTCACCTTTGTATTCATCTGCCCAGGCTTGAGCTTTTGCAGTGGTACGGTTGAAAACGGTGGTGTTGAACCCAGCATTTTTGAGATGGCCAGCCATCGGATAGCCCATAACACCGAGACCGATAAATGCGACTTTTTCCTGAGCCATGATGACTTCTCCTTTTGGTATTCGTTGATGTCCGTAATGGAGGTTGTTTAACTATCTCTTGAGCGACTATAATTGCATCAATTGACATATGTCAATTTTAAATAATGACATAATTAAGTTATTTCAATTATTCGTACCTTTGGTCATAATTTAGTCCATGCCGCGAGCAGACACAGGGAAGACCTTTTGAGTGAAACCAAATTCAAAGACATTGCCAATCAGATAACCTCTCGAATCGAGCAAGGTATTTACGCTGCTGGGGCCAAACTACCGCCTCACAGGGAATTGGCCAATGAACTTGGCACCACGCCAGCCACTGTTTCAAAAGCCTATAAGCTGCTGGCGGAGTTAGGGCGCGTTGAATCATTTGTTGGGCGTGGTACTTTCGTTCGGGACAAGTCTGCTCTTAGTCAGGTTATCCAACCTCAGCATCAGGAATTAGATTTTAACTTTTCTATTCTCCAGCCCTGTTTGGGTTTGAACCTCAATGCACTTACTCAGGCATACTCCCGGGCAGCTGAAACCCTTTCACCAACGTTACTCGCGTATGCTGATGACTCAGGCCATTCTTCCCACCGGGCGGCCGGAGCAATCTGGTTACAGAAACATGGCCTTCAATCTGCAAGCTCCGAAAATGTACTGCTAACAAACGGTGCGCAGCACGCATTGTCGCTCTTAGTTGAAACCCTGACAGAGCCAGGGGACACCATCGCGGTCGAAGCCCTGACATATCCTGGCATTCTGGCGATTGCCAATCTCGCTGGCCGAGAGGTTGTCGGTGTTAACCTTGATGAAGATGGCCTCTGTCCCAAACATTTGAGGAAGGTGATCAAGCAGCACTCTCCGAAGCTGGTTATCTGCATTCCCTCACACCAAAACCCGACTGGCATCACCATGTCTGTTTCAAGACGTCAGGCAATCGCCGACGTCATCAAAGCCTCTTCAACTTATCTGGTCGAAGATGACATCTATGCCTTCCTGAATAATGCTCCTATCCCGGCTATTTCTGACCTGCTGCCGCAGCAAAGCATCTATATCACCAGTTTGTCGAAAGCCGTCAGTCCGGCGATGCGCTGCGGTTATATCAAAGCACCGGATACCTTGCTGCCTGTTCTGGCCGCTCATATCCGCGCGAACATCTGGCTGGCTTCTCCCATTAATTTCGCCGCTGCGACAGACCTGATAGAACAAGGCACCGCCTTTGAACTGGCCAGCGCACAACTTCGCGAGGCTGAGTATCGCCAAACCGTGACAGCAAATATCCTCAAAGACTTCTACGAAACAGCGTCGGGTTTTCATATCTGGCTGAAGTTGCCGGAGCATTGGCGAGTAGACAGATTGGTAGAAGAAGCGAAAAAGAGAGCGATTCTTGTCAGTCACGGCGGGTATTTTTCAGTCGGTGACACCCCTAATTGCGTCCGACTGTCGCTGATGGCTATCAGCTCAAGAGATCGGTTTGAAGAAGGGCTGGGCCAATTCGCAGAATTATTGGCCAGTAAGCCTATGCCATTCAGTGATTTCCTGAATTAACGACACGGGAATAAAGCACCTTTGGAATGAAAGTGTTACTCTAACTGCGAAATTTCCCATGAGAATTGAAAAATGAGCAAACTAACTGCAGACGTTCAGGCAAATCTGATGTTGTTCGTTGAAGAAACCAAGCGTACTAACGTGGTTTGGGGTCTGAAAAACGAAGAGGAAGGCTGGCTAGCTTGTGACTCGAGCGAGTTCGAAGAAAGCGAAGTGATGCCATTCTGGTCTTCAAAAGAAGACGCTGCGCAACACAACGTCGATGAGTGGGCTGATTTCGAAATCACTGAAATTCCACTGGATGTGTTCGTTGAAGACTGGCTTATCACGCTGGATGAAGACGGCGTGCTGGTTGGTACCAACTGGAATGCAGAGTTGGAAGGCAAAGAAGTCGAGCCTTCTGAGCTGGCGAAGATGTACCTGTAAAGGTCATTACTTCCAAAAAAAGCCGCGACCATGTTCGCGGCTTTTTTGTTTAGGCGAAAATGCCTTTCAGCCTTGGCGTCCAGTCTTCTACTTGCTGCGTTTCCATGCGTTTGTGGACGGTACGCGTCCAGCTAGCGGACAACCCTTCCTGTGCGGCAATTAATCTCAAGCCTTCCAGGTTTAGTGGATCACCAAAGTAGTAATCGCAGGTTTGTTTGATGGTCAAAGCGTTTTCGGCGCGCTCAATCAAAATCAGTGGCTCCGCAGCACTGACAAACCCGGGCGTGATCACACGGTACAACCAGCCGCATTTGGCTGTTTCCTGCATCACCTCTGAAAACGTCTCTACATCCCAACGCTTGTTGAGCTTGTAACAAGGTGACCGGGGCTGACTTACCTGAATTACGGCTTTACCCCACTGATATTTATCACCAATGCAGACATCGTCTTCTGTCATGCCTTCAGTGCTGACGTTTTCACCCATCCCTGCAGGCTGCCAGTCGGCCTTATCACCAAACTTCGTGCGCCAAAAGTCATAATGCTCAGAAGGATATTGATGCAATGCCCTTTCAACACCACCATGGTGTTTATCCGACGCGCACTCATCCCCTTGAAGCCCCAGCGCGGATAGGAATATTTCCCCTTCGATCGGTTGCTTTCCCATGGCGGTCATCATGCCAAACTGACTTTTCACTTTTCCGGTAAAGACCTTGGTGATGGGATACATTTTTTGCATCGTCCTTCCCTGTTATTCGTGATTCAAGAATTCGATTTTCTTTTTATTGTCGAGCGATCGCAGAAATGCTGTCATGTCGTCAACATCCTGCTCATTGAGTTTGACACCCAGTTGATGCCACGCCGTATCACGCACAGCCTGTTCCAGCGAAAATACTGCGCCATCGTGGAAGTAGGGTGAAGTCTGACCGACATTTCGCATCGTGGGAACTTTGAAGATGAAATTATCTGCGCTGTTTCCAGTCACTGACGCTCTTCCCTTGTCGATTTCATTGGGATATGGATTCACCAACCCCATTTTCATAAAGAGTTGGCCTCCCATCAAAGGGCCATTGTGGCATGCATGACATCCCACTGTAATAAACCGCTTCATTCCCCGCTTTTCCTGCGCTGAGAGTGCGGTGTCGTCACCCATCAGCCATTCATCAAATCTGTCTTGCGTCACCAATGTACGTTGGAACGCCGCTAAAGCTTGCGTGATGTTATTGAACACCAGTGGGTTTTCATCCTGAGGGAAAGCAAGGTCGAACTTGGGCTGGTAGCCTTTCTCTTTCAGTTTTCGCACTGCTTCTTCCTCGGAAGAAAGCGCCATTTCAACCGGGTTCAGAATTGGGCTTCTTGCCTGCTCACGCAACGTTTTCGCTCTGCCGTCCCAAAATTGTACGAATTGGAAACCTGCATTCCAGGTAGTGAGGCTATTACGGCTACCCTGCTTCCCTAATGCCCCTACAGACACCGATAACGGCTCTGTACCCGAGCCAGATTTATCCAGATCATGGCAACTGTTACACGACTGACTGTTATTGCCTGAGAGCGCGGTTTCAAAGTAAAGAGTCTTTCCCAAGGCAACTTGTTCTGAAGTGTCTTTCTCACTACCGGGCATAGCAGTCGGCATGACGCCAAACACACTTAAGCCCAATTGCCGCAGATCTTCTGATGCCATGACATCCAACGAAAACAACCACCCAACTGCCAACGCAGCTTTGCTTAACCTTGCCAAACTGTTTCTTTTCATGTGTTTTTTCCTTTCGCTGAGGATAGAAAAGACTTAACACATGGTTTCGACTCAATACAATTAATTTATCCGATAGCCATCCTCGGAATTATCAATGAAGATGATTCGCATCAATTTTGGACTGTTCTAGTTCATTGATTAAAAAGAAATATCGATGAGAAGTGCAGAATAGGCGGAAGAAAGGTCAAAAAAGAAGGAGCGCTATTTCGCCCCTCTTTTCTCAATTTTGCTAGTTAGGCTGTCGCGACCGGCGCCCCAACTGCCACACTGTCGAACAGCGCAACCCCCGTCAGTTTGGACACTTCATCCAAGTACTGACGAACATTGCCTGGATAGCGCAAACCTTTCGTCACTGTGTAGTTTCGAAGGAATGGGAATATATTGATGTCGTCATAGGTCAGCACGTTGTTGCGCTGTGAAGGTGGGACCAACCAATCAAGTTTCAGCAGTTCAACATTCAGCTTAGCAATGTACTCTTCGCTGTTAGCAAACGCCTCATCGAAAGACATTTTGATCATGGCTGATTTGTTTTTAGTAAACCAGGCTTTCGCTTCTTCACTCTGGAATTCCGGCAACTCAATCATCGTCCAACGCGGATAAATCAGGCGTGAGCCGAACTGGCCAGCAATGTTCATCCAAGCTGAAATACGCTCATCCATTGTACCCTCAGCAATCGCTGGATTACCGTCGAGATTGTCGAGGTATGAGGCGATATCCAGACTCTCTGCCATGTAGCTACCGTCTTCTTTTTGAAGGATCGGAACCAGGTTGGCGCCGACTTTTTCGATACGGGCGTCGACGTCGTGGTTTTGAAGATAAACCAGTTCCAGGTCTATCTTCCTCAAGCCTGCAACCATCATCGCTTTCACGCAGAACGGGCAGTGGTCAAACACAAACAGTTTCATGAGACATCCTTTTTGAAACAGGTGCGCCTACACTCTTGTGGCACAAATATGACGCGCAGATTGTAGAGCGTTTTCTCTCAAAGGAAAATGATGATGTTTCAAGGAGGATCACACCGCGATTAATTCGCGAACAAAATCTCATCGTCACAAAAAAGCCCCTTGTCGGGGCTTTTCAGATTATTCGAGTGGCTCTGTGGGAATCCAGCAGTTTTCAGCGTCATCGTTGGCATCTGACAACACCACCAGAAGCCCCATATCAACCATTTCTTTAAGCGTTAGGTCGTCGGCAAGATGCATGGTTTCTCCACGCTCGTTTTCCAGTTCCATATCACTCACTCCTCAACGGTGATTCACTAAAGATAGCAGTCGAAAGCCACTGAAAGCGGGTTTTCTGAACCCGAAAAACTGAGTAAAAGCGGAGTCTAAGCCTCCACTTTTTTCGGGGTTCGTGTAAACAACAGATAAATAAGAGGAACCGCACAAACAAAAGGCAGCATCACCAAATTCAGGGTCTGCCAACCTAAGTTCACCTCAAGGTTACCGGCCATCAATGCTGTCAGCGTGACGCTACCAAACACGGCAAATTCGTTGATTGCCTGGGCACGTGGCTTGTCTTGAGGCAGGTAAGTTTGGGTCAGTTGACTGGTCGCGCCGATGAACATGAAATTCCACCCGACGCCCAGCAATACCAGTGCAATACGGAAATGCCATTCAGAGACGCCGTTAAGGTTCACCAGAATACAGCCAACGAAAAACAGACTTCCAAGAAGTATCGTCATGCGTGCACCAATTTTTCCGATAATACTGCCGGTAAAGAAAGAGGGTACAAACATCCCCAGTACGTGCCATTCAATGACTAAGGCCGCCTGCTCAAAATGGAAACCGTGTTTATGCATGGCAATCGGTGTCACTGTCATCAACAGATTCATGACCGCATAAGCGACAACGGCTGCGATAACAGCCACTAGGTAACCCGGCGCTTTAAGAATTTGACCCACTGGGCTCTGGGCTGGTTGGTCTTGTGACGGTACAGCTGCGGGTAAGGCAATAAAATTCAATACCAGTAAAGAGAGAATATAAAGGACAGTGATTCCGATAAAAGCGCCACTGAAATGGGTACCAGGTAGCCAATGTTGGCTGGCAATAGCAAGGTTAGGTCCAAGAATCGCTGCTAACACGCCACCTGCCATGGACAGAGAAATCGCCTTGTCACGGCTTTCCGGGTCGCTCACTTCTATCGCTGCAAAACGATACAAGGTGCCAAAGCCAATGCCGATACCTAGTAACAAGGTACTAAAGCAAAACAGCCAAAACGCCCCTTGTTGCAGGGCATAGACACAAAGTAGCGCCCCGAAAATACCGATGATATTGCCCAGTCGGAAGCCATTCTTGCGTCCAATTTTCGCCATGATAAGAGACGCAGGAATCGTCGCCATCATCAGGCCGACAAACTGGGTTGAAACCGGCAGCGTCACCCAAGTGTCGCTGGGTGAGAGTTGTTGGCCTATCAATCCGTTTACAGATATCAGCACAATGTTGCCGCTCATTAACAGCGCCTGACAAAGTGCCAACAACCAAACATTTCTATTCATTCCATGAAATTCCTGAAAAGGCGGGACGAAGTTTCGAGTATCCCGCAGCATGTGATATACAGCAACCTCTTGGCCTGACTTTATCGACACTGAAAACCATAGCTTCCAACAATATAGTCATCCGGAAAATCTGCGAATCCGCTCAAACCCGCGCTCTACTTGGTGTAAGGAGTTCTAACACGCCTGTCTCGAAATTAGTTCATGCAAATCCGACAATTTGTGTGAATCTGTATGTGGTAGGAATTCACTATCAAATCAACAAGGAAGGTGCTGAACATGTCGGTGATTTCGAATGAGCCAGTTGAGATTTATGGCGAGTCTGATGTCGATTTCCTTTACGGGTCAATCCAGCGCGATTATTTCAACTTGGAACAAGACACTGATGATATCACTGTCATTGCTTACAATGGCGATGACGATATCTTTGGAAGCTACGGCGACGACCTGCTCGTTGGCGGCGCTGGTAATGACTTCATCTATTCTCGCTATGGTAGCAACGTCATGCGCGGAGGCTCGGGCGACGATCAACTGCTGAGTAAAAACCACCCCAGCGATGATCGTGGTGAATACCGTGATGTGCTTTCAGGTGGCTCAGGTAACGATGTGCTGTCATCAGAAAGTTCACAAAACTGCACCATGGATGGCGGCTCAGGCGACGACATTTTCTCCTTCCGCGATTTAGGGGCGGCGCAGTCTGGCGTCAGCTTTTGTATTGGTGGAGAAGGTGCGGACATATTCCGGTTCTACGAATTCGAAGCCCATGAAGATATCGACCCGACTAACTCAGTGGTTCGCATCAAAGACTTTGAAGTCGGTGTCGACAGCCTCAACTTCCACTATTACAGCGATGAATACCGCACGGATGAGGATACCTCCTACATCATCAAACAAATGGGTTCTAATATGGTCATCGACTTTGAGGACAAAGTGACCATTATGCTGCACGGTGTTGATAGCAATGCCGTTACCATGAGCGATCTCTTCGCCAACAACCAACCCGACCCAATAGACCCGATTTTGTATTGAATAGAAACAACAAGAAAGCATCGCTCAGGCGATGCTTTCTTGTTTGGTGACTGCGAAAAAAAACCTCAGCGCAAAGAGGCTGAGGCCATGGTCTGTGACCGTGGTGTTCAATGCCCTTTTCAGGAACATAACCAGAGAGTGAATGATGTATCGGAAAGCAGGGGTATCTTGATGCTCCCATGTTTCAGTGACATGAAAATAGAGTCACTGTTTCATGACACTGGCGCCCACGAACGCGCCTAATTTTCCCATTAACATTTGGTTGCATCCTAAGATGTCACCACTCGAAGGTATTTGATATTCAACTCGCTTATTTCAAAATCAATTCGACTCACTTCAATCTATTGAATTTATGTAGTGAAACACGCCGTGAATTCTGGGCATTTCGTTGTTTTTTTAAACACCACCAATAACATATTCGATAGTTAAGTTGTTTTTGGAAACTAAAGCCTTGTCGATCAAGTTAAGCCGCACGACAAATACGGCTGGCATTATCAATTCCCTTTGGCAATCTCCGGGCGTCTCACGCATTGATGTCGCAGCCAAGCTGGGGTTGGATAAATCCACCGTCACCAAAACCGTCAATCACCTGCTGGATATCGGGATGATCCTCGAGCAACCGCAAATGGTAACGGGTAAAGGCGGTCGCCCTAAGGTTTCCCTCGTCTTCAACCCCGACTTTGGTGTGCTCATCGGTGTAGATGTTAACTCTGACACGTTGAAAGTTTCCGTCGTCAACTTGCTAGGCCAAGTCGTTTATCACGACATGTTACCCATAGACACTCAGGCTTCTATCGATAAGGCCCTGTTGGATGTCCTCGTTCCCTGTGTCGATACCATACAAAAACTGTTTCCGCGGATTCTCGCCATCGGTATTGGCATGCCGGGCGTGATCGACCCCGATAAGAGCCAGCTGTTGGTTTCCCATGCACTGACTGCCCGTACTAACATTAACTTCGCCAATCAGTTCAAACGCCTGTTCCCCTACCCTGTTTTTCTCGACAATGACGCCAATTGCGGAGCCTGGGGCGAATTGATGCAACAACGCAGCCTGCCTTACGATCATTTCCTCTATGTGCTGCTTTCTACCCACCATGCCCGGGAGCTTTACCATCGTCTTGGCATTGGTGTTGGCGTTATCCTCAACCGCCAACTCTTCTACGGTGAGAACTATATGGCGGGCCAGTTCAATAGCCAGCAGCTAATGCGCGGCGCAGAGCCAACACCCACGGTGATCATTGAAGAGTTCTCTTCCCTTGCTGTAAACCTTTGCAGCTTGATGAGCATCCGCCGCATTGTTATTGGCGGCAATGGCCTCTCTTTCGGTTCTGAGCTGGCGTCTTCCCTTCGCAAACACAGCGACGCATTGACCGGCTCTCTGATCGTGAAACCCAATATTGAATTTTCGTTGCTGGGGCCACAGGCCGCAGCGATGGGCGCGGCCTCAATGGCCTGGCAAAAGTTGCTTACACCAGAACTAAAACTGGCAGAGAGCCTAAGTCTCAAACAGAACGGTAATCTTTCAATTTAGGGTTAATGACAAGGACGTCTGATGGTAACCATATTTCCTGCACCAAAACGTTATATCGCTGGATATGCCAGTAAGCGTATTTGTGTTTCAAGTTTTTTGACGACTTGCCCGGTTAATTTTGGCGCAAAATTGCATCATGCAGCGCTCACTTACCGACACGACCCTTCTTTACAGGAACAAGGTTTTAGAATCAGCTTTGCTGACAACAGTGTTTTAATTGAATACAGCGATCTCGAAGGTATTCGTTACGCACACCTTGCGGTCAACCAATTGATAGAGACACAAGCGGTCGTCAGAGAAGACGCGGTCATTGAAGATTGGCCCGATTTCCCAACACGCTCAGTATTGCTGGACATCAGTCGGGATCGCGTTCCAACCATGGAGACGCTGAAAAGGTTGATTGATTACTTCAGTGCCCTACGCTTCAACCAATTCCAACTCTATACCGAGCACACATTTGCCTACCAAAAGCATGAAACGGTATGGCGCAACTATTCGCCGATGACAGCGGAAGAAATCCGGGAAATCGATGCTTACTGCCACCAGCAAGGCATCGAGCTGGTGGCAAATCAGGCGACGTTCGGGCATATGGAAAAGTGGCTGTGTCACCCTGAGTATCAACATCTGGCAGAGCAAACCAGCGGCTTTTTGGATCAACGCGGTGACTTCAGGGCCGGTGCCTTTGGCTTAAACCCCATCAGCGAACAAACCGCAGAATTTGTGGACGGATTACTCTCAGAGCTCACGCCCAATTTTTCCAGTGATATCCTGAACATTAACTTCGATGAAACCATGGATTTGGGGATTGGCGCGAGCAAATCCGCCTGCGAGATTTTCGGCAAAGGAAAAGTATTCCTAAACTATCTCAACACGGTGCTCAAAATCGCCGAATCAAAGGGAAAGCAATGTCAGATTTTTAGCGACATGCTTTTCCGCTACCCAAACCTTATCGATCAGTTGCCCAGCAATCTCACTTTACTGAACTGGGGCTACGAAGCAGACCACCCCTTCGATGCAGAGCACAAGCAGTTGGCGCTGTTCAGATACCCATTCCACGTCGTGGTTTCCACAGACTGCTTTGCTTCTGTGGCAGGCAGATGGGACGCCGCCACGACACATATGCGTCGCGCCGCTAAATCTGCAAAACGGTATGGGGCAGAAGGCTACATGGTGACCGAATGGGGTGACATGGGACACGGCCAACAGCATGCCATGCCGATTCCTGCCTATGCTTTCGGCGCTGCCATGGCATGGGGGGAAGAGCAGCAAACTGACAGTGATATGATTATTCCACTCAGTTGGTATTACCCTGACGCGTCTGAGATTGAATTGAATGCGTTGACTGCACTGCAAGATATTTACCGAACCACCGGGATTGAAACACCTAACTGTGCCTTTTTTGGTCCCGTATTGTTTGACCAGCAATCAGGACGCCATATTAAGCGGATGAAGGGGCTCAGCACCCATAATCTTGATCACTCACTCGCTGAACTGAACAGCTGGAAGGCACGGCTCGGCCCACTCCCAGATAACGAACTGAGAAAAGACCTTCTTTGGACTATTGATGCGTTAGAGATGGCATGTCTCATTGTGAAAGGGTATACAGAGGAAGAGCATCGCCTTACACAGAATTTCAGTGATGAACGCAAACAGATGTTGCAGGCGAGTTTGCAGCCGTTGATTCAGCGTTATCGCGAACTTTGGCAAGAACATTACCGACCCGGAGGCATGATGCAAAGTAGCAGTCGTCTTGAGTATTTGTCTTCGCTTCTGACGATCAAAGAAACTGATAAGGAAACCTCCCTGTGAGTACCACAGTGAATGACATAAAGACGGCAATCGAAGCACTTAATCTTTCAGGCAAAGTCGTTTTTGCACATTGCGCAATGCGTTCGTTTGGCGGATTTGAAGGCGGCGCAGAGTGGCTGCTGGAGACTTTTCTCTCTGCCGGTTGCACCGTGGTCGCGCCGACATTTACCTATTTTCCTATGTGTCTGTCACCCGATGGTGTCGAATACTCGCAAAATGGTTATCGTGGAGAACTTGAAACAGATCCCTCTCCTTACGACGCCGATGCTAATGACATTGAGCCTTCAATGGGCGCTTTTGCCAAAGCGGTACTTAACCACCCCAAACGCTTCAGAACTGAGCATCCGATGAATAGCTATGCGGCAGTGGGTCCGCTCGCTCAAGCAGTGCTCGCACCCCAAGACGATTTCAATGTCTACGGTGTTTACCAATCTCCTCAAGCCAGAAATGCCGTTGTGCTTTCAATAGGAGTCACCCCAAACAGCATTACACCTATTCATTATGCAGAGCAATTGGCTGGAAAAGCGCTGTTCCGTCGCTGGGCGCAAACAGCCCATCGGGGCGTCGTTGAGACATGCGTAGGGTCATGTTCTGAAGGGTTTACCCATCTTCAGCCTTACCTATCAACAATCCAGTCTGAAAAACTGGTAGGGGAAAGCACTTGGACAGCATATCCACTCGAAGCGTTACTCGACGTATGTACTCAGGCATTTCGCACGAGTCCCTCCATAACACGTTGTTCTGATGATTGTCCGAGATGTGAAGATATGGCACTTGGTGGAGTTAGAATCTAAAACTACCCCCCGGGAATCAGAACCTGAACCTCCTTATTTCTGCCCTTAGCCCGAAGAGCGTGACACTGTCACCTTTTGGTTTTTTTTATGCAGTTAGTTCAAGTGAATGCATATACCAGCACTTATACTGAAAGAACTTTGACGACCTCAACTTTTATGTCTACTTTGTTAAACAAATGTAACAATAAAAGGACAAAGAGCATGAAAGGAACGCACAATAATATCAGTTACATAGTGAAGGTTAACGAAAGGGAAGATCTGGGAGGGTTCGCTGCCTCATTTTCTTTCACTTCATCTTCAGGACAAGGTGAAGCCGAATCAAAAGCCTATGAGCTCATGAACTCTGATAAATCACTATCAATATTCAAGAGTCAGGAAGATGCGACCAAGGCTGCAGAGCGCTGCGTGAGAATTTGTATCGATGATGGCTTTGTCCGATAAGCCTAAACCCAAACAACATGAAGCTAAAAAAGCACCTTTCGGTGCTTTTTTGTTATCGGCCAGGCTGCCACTCATCATATTGTGGCATGTCGTGTTCATAACTCAGCCAACTGACTTCATCTGACTTCCATATGCGAAGCTCTGGGATCTGCCCAGGATCTTCATCCAGCGATGCAACCCGCAGTGCGTGAAAGGCACCGCCCTTTTTCATTTTCACCAGTGGACTGCCGCACACCGAACAAAAGTGGCGTTTTGTGCCCGGTGAGGATTCAAACTGAGAGACTTTCTCTTCACCTTTCAACCATTGAAAATCTTCTGGAAGAACCGCCGCCGCGGTGTTAAACGCAGCCCCGTTAGATTTTCGGCAGGCACTGCACGAACAGTGCGTAATGGGTGAACTTAACTTTTTAACTTCATATTGAACAGCACCACAAAGACAGCTTCCTTTCATCGCTTCTCCTTATTGAGTCATTACCTTTCTACTGCTCCGGTAATCTTTTTATAATTCAGGCAACAATCTCATCGTTTTATTGATAAATCAACAGCATAAAAAAGGCATCTCTATGAGATGCCTTTTTTACACTTCTATCAGTTTATGCCGCTTCGGCCGTTTCCAGTTTCTGCGATTTATCAAACATCAGCTTGTAACTCATGATGCCGATAACCAGCGCCTTGATGATCATCATCTGCGGGTTGCCATAGTAAGCCGCCATACCAATAAAGCCAGATAGCAGCATCAACTTGCGATAGTTGGTTAGCGTAGTCATGTAGAGTGCTAACAAAATGATACCTAGGTCAGCGAACTGCAGTGCCACTGGCAATGTCGGATCGGCAATAAAAGCGGTAACCGCCACATAAGCAATATAAAGGATACCCGCTGCCATCACGCCACCTAACGCCAATATCACTGTCTTAGAGGCATTGGTGAAATCTTTCGCATAGCGGTAAGTGTTCAGTGAAGCAACTGAAAGGTTCAGAATAACTTTCGGCCACCAACCCATAAGAAATGCCCACAGCGTGTCATTTGCCGCCGAGCCGAACGCGGCAAAGCGGGTGAATTTCATGCTGTTGAAAATCGTGATACCAATATAAAAAGCGACAGAGGTCCATCCTAGGATTTCTGTGATGAGGTCTAACGTCATTCAGGGTACTTCTCTTACAGGCGAGCGGTTTGCTCTGGGGTGTGTTTTCCATAACCGACAGATAATCATGCCGAATCTTTAACCAATCATTAACACATTTACAGAGTGTTATCAGGCCGAAGCCTGATAATAAAGTGATATTGATGTACTAATCAACGAGTATTTTGGAATTTGTAGTGTGGTGGTGGGAAGGCTTGATGCCCAGTTAAATCAAGCCTATTTCGTTTTCTGGCTAAGGTACTGAATCCACGAATGGCTTTGCGATGATGGTTTAAGCGCATCGGCTCTTTTCGCATGGAGGAGTGCTTTATCGAGCTCATCAAGCTTGTCGTAGGCCAGCGCGCGGGCAAGCTCTACGTCTGAGGCTTTTTCGGGATTGTCGACTTTATCAAGCAGCGATAACGCCTTTCGATAGTGGCCATGTTGAAGCGACAACTGCGCAGCGACCCAGTAATACTTGGGGGCATCTGTAGCAGCACGTTCCCAGGCACCAATCGCCTTATCCCACTCTTTGGCTTGCTGCCAATAAGATGCTTCCATCACAAGGCGCGTCGTATCTTCACCGCCTTGATTCACTATCGCCATGACTGCGGCAGCTTTCTCCGGCACGCCCTGTTGCTGATAAAGCTGTGCCATCATCATCTTTTCAGAGTCGGACAGCTTTATACCTTCGCGCGTTGCCAGCACCAGAGTATTGAGCATCTGATTTTTGTCGTTCAAGCGTTGGTAACTACCCACCAGCTGTATCCACCAGGTTTTCTTGCCCGGTTCAATCGCGATCAATTGCTTAAGCGTGCGGGTCGAACCTTTCCAGTGTTTAAGCTTCAGTTGCGAACCTAATTTCAACGACAAAGAAGAGGGCTTAGCAGATGCTAGCTTCAAGTGGGCATTGATACCTTTAAGCGCTTTACTGTACTGCTCATCCTGATAATGGGCCTGAGCGATACGCAGCCATATCTCGCCATGGTCTTTGCGGGACAGTTCCGGTGTTTCTGACAGCGGATAGTAAAGCTTGAGTGCATCCTGGTAACGCGATTGAGTCATTAGCAAATCTGCCAACATACGTTCAGAATCTTGCTGCGCTTCTGCTTCCAGCACATGACTGTTCACCGCCGCATAGAGGGCATTGATGGCTTTGAGTGTCTCGCCTTTTTGCCAATAAACCACCCCGAGCATACGATTTACGAAGGCGTTGTCATAGTCGGTGGGTTTCGCTGCGCTCTCCAATGCCTCAGCGGCTTGTTGCCACTGTTCTTCCGCTTGGAATTCGAGCGCCTTCTGCAATTGCCTCGCCGTCACAGCGGATAGCTCAGCGGCATTGGAAGAAGGTAAGAACAATACGCCCACCAGCAAAATAAGCACTGAGCGACGACTCACTAATTGTTGGATGAAACGCTTCATTTTGTGAGTGCAAACTCCAGTTTTACTGTCTGACCCGGCTGAGGAACAGGTTTTCCTTCAACCAACAACGGCGAGTATTTCCATTTTTTCAGTGCCTGCAGCGCCTCTCGGTCAAAGATGCGTTTTGGAGACGCCTCGATGATTTTCAAGCCGGTGGGGCGGCCTTCTTCATCAATCGTAAAACTCACCACCACATAACCTTCAATACCGCGGCGTAAGGCTTTGGCAGGATAGCTAGGTTGAACACGCACCAGTGGCATCGCGGCCTGATTACCCTGTCCAAATGACGGCGTTAATTCGCCAACGGCTGGTGCAGGCGCAGCTTTTATCGCAGGCATGTTAATGTTCATACCATCGACCTGAATATCCATCGCAATATCCGGCATCACTGCCTGAATGGAAGGGGTGGTCGCTGCCGCTGTAGGCGCGCTCATTTGCATACTTGGCGGTGGAGGTGGAACGTCAGGCTTAGGCGGTGCAACGCGGTCACGGCGTTCTATCTCACTTTCCGGTTCAGTCATGAAAACGTCGAAAGCAAATGGCAAATCTTCGTCTTTTGAGGAACCAGAAGGTGCAGCAACCATGGTAGCCATGAGCGCGAAAAGACCAAACGCGCTCAGCAACCCCATCGGCATTGCTAATAGCATTCGCAGCATTAGGGTTTCTCCGCTGCCAACGCAATCTTCACGATGCCTGCACCTTTCGCTGCATCAATCACTTTCACAACCGTACCGCTGTAAGCGTGCTTGTCCGCCTGAATCACCAGTGATGCTTCAGGTTGCTCGCTCACCAAACGGGTCAATGTTGCCTCAACACGTTCTTCATCGACACGTGTTTTGTCGATGTAGATATCATTGTTTGCCGTTACCGCCACATAAATGCCAACGCTTTTTTGTGCGGTCGCATTGCTCGCTGTTGGGCGGTTCACATCCACCCCGGATTCACGTACAAAGGTGCTGGTGACGATAAAGAAGATCAGCATAATGAAGACGATATCTAACATCGACGTCAGATCGATTTGTGCATCTTCACGCTGTTTTTGATGACGTTGAAATCTCATGCCTGACTCCTTAGTGCCTGAGCCAATGAAGCCTCACGGCGTTCACAGGTTTTCTGCAAACGGGCATGGGCAAATAACCCTGCCAATGCGATGACCATACCTGCCATGGTGGGCAAAGTCGCCAGTGAAATCCCCGCTGCCATTGAACGGGGCTCTCCCGTCCCTTCCAGCGCCATTAAGTCAAACACAGATATCATCCCTGTCACTGTGCCCAGCAAGCCAAGCATGGGGCAAATTGCCACCAGCGCTTTCAGGAAATTAAGATTACGATAAAGCTGGGTATGAGCTTCAAACAACCAGCTTTCACGCATAGAACGCGAAACCCAGGAAGTTTTGTCTTCCCTTGATTGCCACTTAGCAATGGTTTGTTTCTTCAAGCCAGGATAAGCGGCAATCAGAAACAAAAGGCGCTCAAAGACCAACAACCAACTCAAGGCCGCCACCAAGGCTAAGCCCCATAGCACTGGGCCGCCTTGCGTCATAAAATCATTCAGAGAGAGCCACCAATCTTGAACGCTCGGCAGCTCCAGAAACGTCACTTCTGTCATGCCAGCTTCACTATTGGTCGAACGTTATTCGAGGTTTCAGATTGCTCCGCTACAAGGCTAACACCCACTTTTTCCAGCGTGCCACGCAGCGTATCTGCCTGAGTGCTTAAAATGTTGTGAGCAAGCAGAAGCGGGATAGCCGCGACCAGACCCAATACCGTTGTCACCAATGCCATCGAGATGCCGCCCGCCATAATTGTTGGGTCGCCATTACCGTACTGAGTGATCACCTGGAAGGTTTCAATCATCCCTGTCACTGTGCCAAGAAGCCCCAGCATTGGCGCCAGTGCTGCCAGCAGTTTCAGCATGGATAAGCCTTTCTCGAAATGTTGCTGTTCATCCATGATGGCTTCCATCAGGCGAAGCTCCAGCGTGTCGAGTGAGCGATCTGGCTCATTTCGGTACACATTAAGAATACGGCCTAGCGGGTTGTTACCTGGCTGCATTGGCGTTCTGATTTGTTTGGTGATGGCAATACGCGCACGGAACATGCTGAAGCCACGCACCAGTGCGATGATGAGTCCTACCGCCAACAGCGCTGCGATGATTTTCCCAACGACACCACCTTGATCAAATCGGTCTGCCAATGACGGTGTGTTTGCTAACTGTTTGATCACAGTGCCACGGGTGGGATCCACCAGTGCAAGTTCTCCACTTGGCAATGAAGAAACCGACGCGCTGTTCAGCCCCCCATCTACAACTGGAAGCTCATTAGCTTGCTGGCGGGTGCTGTCCCACTCCAGATAACCGTCATTGTTAATAAGGCCAACATTACCGAGGCGCAGCACCTCCTGAGGCGTTACCACACCGCTACCGTCACGTACACTGACGGTTTCAGACCCAATCTCACCACTGTTTTTAAGCTCTTGCAGCATGCCTTTCCAGAAAGCCCTTAACGTAGGTAAAGAAGGTAAAGATTTCGCATCGGAGATGGCATCCAACGCCTTGTCCATGTCAGGTTGATTGATGGTTGCCGGGGCATTATAACGCTCAGCATTCACTTCACGGCCCGCTTGACGCACCACGCCAAACACTTCGCCTAAGCTGCCGGTTTCCAATCGCAGTGTTTCTTCCAACGCTGCCAGCGTTTCTTCATTGGTACTGAACGTTTTGCTCAGTTGTTCCGCTTCTGTTTCCAATGCAGTTTGCTGGGCTTGCAGCTCTGCAAGTTTGGTTTTCAGTGCTTGCTCGGCCGCGTTGAATCCGGCTTCACGGACAACATTGTGCTGTTTTGATTCAGCTTGAGCGGCTTTAGTGTCACTCACCAGATTCGCCGAAGCAGGTGAACTCAGAAGTAATGCACTCAGCACCAATATGGAGAAGTTTTTCATTGTGCTGCCTCCTTCACCATAGAAATAGACAATGGCAAGGCCATCAGTGTAGGAGGCTTCTTTTTATTGGCGACATCAAACGCTTGTTGAATGGCTTCGTAAGCTCGCTTATCAACCGGTAGCCATTTAGTGGTCGACTGATCGTAGAACCAGAAAGCATCACCATTGAGACTTCTCGCCACGAGAGACAGACGCCCAAGGTGCAAAATGTCGACATCTCTTTCGACACCATCCAGAGGCAGCGTTTCCTGATAGATGCCAAGCTTAGCGCCGTAATCCAGTTCGATTTGGTAGGCTTCGAGAATGCGACGGAATTTTTCCGCATCTGCCACATCGGCGCGTGTCATCAGGGTTTTCAGACCATCCACGCGGTTTTGGCGCTGTGCTGATTTAATAGGAAGATCCTGACTGACCCAGACATCGAGATCATCAATCATGCGATACATCAGAGGGACAATACCCTGACGTGTCTGAGCGATCTCTTCCAACTGCTGGTTAAGGCTTGCCTGTTCCTGTTCCTGATTTTCAACCAAGGATTTAAGATGATTGCGGTAAAGCGTGAGATTCTCAATTTCACGCTTCAGCTTTTCAATTTCCGCTTTGGTTGATTGGGCTTGCTCATCGCTGACATCAATACGTTGTTGCGAGGCCGCTGCCGCTTTCACCGTTTGGGTTTCAATAGCAGCCGCTTTATCAATGTCCGTTGCTTGGGCAAGTAAGGGCAGGCTTAACAAGGTCACAGCGCCGAAGCGCTTTACAGCATTCATGAAGTTGTGTCTCTCTGGGCGTAAAGCATAGTGTAAAACAGCACACATATTTCAGGGTTAATTGCCAAACGGATTTTAATCCACCCGGCAACTGGCGTCAGAACTATGTGCGTCAGATACCCTCACTCCGTCAGACATCGACAGGCTTAGGCGGTGTATTGTCATAAGCAGTTTTAGCGGTTTCCCATAACTCATCTCGGGATGACGTTGCGCTGACCAAGCCGTTAACCCCCGCATAATGCAGTGTTGATAAATCCTCAGCACTGGTCTGCGGCAGCATCACGACCAAAGGCAAAGACGTTGACTGACGAAGCCTTTTTACATCGGTCACGCAAGGCAAAGCACCTTCTCCTGCCAACAGGATCATATCGAACCGGGTCTGGCTCAGCGCCCGCTCGGCCTGTTTAACATGAAGCACTCTTGTGACCTTACAGCCATGCTCGGCAAGTACACTTTTCATCCAGCCACAAGGCGACAGCACATTTTCGATAAGCAGCAGTTCACGCATTGCATTCAAAACCGCTAATGATATTCATTCTCATTACTATCTCACATCCCAAGTCACAAATACAACTCAATTTATTTGGACTATTCCCCTATTTCTCTCTGATTAAGAGTAACTTACTGTTTTTAGATCTTGGTCTCATATTTTCGCTATTTATAAATTTGAAACTATTGATAACACAATGCCCAGAAGCGTAGACTTTACGCATTAATAATTAGAAACTTAATTTCACTTCAGTTGGTATGAATAGCGCTATGTCTAACAACAAACCTTTAATTATTGCCACCGCAGTGTTGCTGGTTGCGATGATTGCTCTGACACTTTCTTCCATCACCTATTCCAGCAAAATCTACACAATCCAGATTCAGAAGCAGCATGAGAAACTGCTAAAAGATCCTGAAGATGCAAAGATTGCCGATCTGATCGGTCTGGCAGACATTTGTGAAGACATCCGCTTCAGCGGTACGCTTTCTCTGCACATGAATGACGAAGATACCTTTAGTATTCAACGTGCCTGTGAAGACATCAAAACCCGTCTTCGCATGAACCAATTCAGCGACCAAAGCCTTTCAATGCGTCGCTAAGTTCAGCCCCGCTGAAACATAAAAACTTAGACAGAGGCTTCCGAGCCTCTGTTTTTCGTTGAACAGCCCCACTCATTGTGGCACATTCGCCGCTGTCATTACCTATTCAAGCAGTATTATGGACCATCAACCAAACAACCCGCTTCATGGCGTGAAACTCGAACAAATCATCAACAAGCTGGTGGAACACTATGGTTGGCAGGCACTTGGCAATGAAATCGCCATCAACTGCTTCCGAAGCGATCCTTCGGTGAAATCCAGTCTGAAATTTCTGCGCAAAACACCTTGGGCGCGTGAGAAGGTCGAGCAACTCTATGTCGACACCTTCGCTGGCAACGCAACGACCGAAAAAGCCGATCCTTGGGCTGCCGCACTCAAAAAACTAGATAGCGACGCCTAGGTTCTATTAGCCTTGGTGGCTAAGTTTTGTGCTTGCAAAAAGCACTTTTAGCAGAATGCTATGGGAAGCGCTGATCCCTCAGTTGCCCAAAAGCACAGTCGTCACTACTAGACTGATCTTTGGCAAACATTCCGGTTGGCGGATCACATTGTATCATCGTGAATGTGAACATCGATAAAGCCGGGAGCCAGCACCAAACCTTTCCCGTTTATCTGCTTCTCAGCGGAGAGAGCCCGGGCTGCTGATGGCTTCTTTCCGGTCATCCTTCACTGCCACATCGGCCTCAAAGGCTGGCTTACCTGAACCGTCAATTAGATTTACTCGACTTACCACAACATCGAATTCCATCGATCTGTCCTTGTTGCTTGTCGAATTGGGAGAGATTTGCTGTAGCCAGCACCGCATCGAAGCCTTAGTATTTTGAGTACTTATCAGCCAGCGCGATGGCATACAGTGGATGTTAGGAGAATAAGGAATGAGTCACTCTGCGGAACAACCTATTGATAACTATCAAGTGTCACTCCAAAAAAACTTCCCGTCGGGTACAAAAGGTATTTGGGCTGAACAGAAAGACGATGGATGTTACAGCCTGACTTTGGAAGAGATCAGCCTACCCGCAGCCGTCATATTGCAAAGCGCGGTCGATAGCAATATCCAGTGGATGCAAGCGTTCGCTGATCAGCATCAGGTTAAATTATGTCCTCATGGTAAAACCTCCATGACACCTTACCTCTTCAAGCGCCAACTTGAACAAGGCGCCTGGGGCATGACAATCGCCACACCAGCTCACGCAGAAGTTGCAGCCATGACAGGCGCACAAAACATCATCATGGCCAACCAGTTGGTGGGGAAAGCCAACATGGCCGAGGTTGCCAGACTCCAATCCTGCTTCGATGTGAATTTCTACTGCAGCGTTGATTCAACATTGAATGTGGAGCAGCTATCGAGCTTCTTCGCAGAACGTGGCCAGCAAGTGAATGTTTTTATTGAGTTGGGTGTCGCTGGCGGACGGTGTGGGGTGCGGGGAATTGAAGCAGCGACTGAGCTTGCTAAATGTATTCATCAATTACCTGGTACAGCCCTCGCAGGCGTCGAAGTCTATGAAGGCGTCATTTCAGGTGACGATGCCGAAGCGCGTGTCCGTGCCTTCATTGCCGAAACTGCTGAACTTGCGAAATCCCTCAAAGATCAGGGGCTGATTGACACCAAAGATGCCATCGTCACTGGTGCAGGTTCGGCTTGGTATGATGTGGTGGCAGAGACCTTCTCCCAATGTAACGACTTACTCCCTGTTATCCGCCCCGGCTGTTATCTCACCCACGACACCGGTATTTACGATGTTGCGCAGAAGAAGGTGATGGCCCGTGCAGAGAAAAATCAGGGAGTCGCTTGCCGCTTGGGTGGCGATTTGAAGAACGCGCTGGAGGTATGGGCTTGCGTGGTTTCTACTCCAGAGCCGGGCAAGGCAGTGATTGGTATGGGCAAACGTGATGCCTCCTATGATGCAGGATTACCTATTGCAGAGCGCGGCTTCCGAAACGGCTCGCCAATTGATATCAAAGGGTTGACGGCTACCGCCGTGATGGATCAGCACACCTTTGTCGATGTCCCAGAAGAATGCGATTTACAGGTAGGTGATGTCATCGCTTTTTCCACGTCACATCCTTGCCTGACTTTCGATAAGTGGCGCTATATTGCGTTAGCTGATGACGACTTTACTGTTGAGCATTGGTTACCCACCCAATTTTAACTTCCTAAGATGCTCACATCGGTGAGCATTTTTTTGTCTCTATACGCATCTAACGACTTTCTTCCACCGTCCCTTTGTTTGTACCTCACTGTTTTATCGGTTCCGAGAGATCCGTCTCTCCAGGTGCTGACTACGCTTTTTGCAGCACATTTAAAACGGGCTTGTAGATGAGTAACTGACACTAGTTACCGGGATGTTGGCTAAAAGAAGGAACGCAGCATGAAAGAAGACAAAAACGCACCAAAAGGTATCTACGAGTACTACGAAAAAAATCCAGAAACAGCGGATGGCAAAGTGTTCGGAAGGGTTAGTTACCCAGACAGACGAGGCTTTTTGAAAGGCGCAGGGTTAGCCACTATGGCAGCCGTGTTGGGAGGAGCTATTCCCTTTCACCGAAATATGCCTGCGGGCATGATTCCCGCCGCTTTTGCAGAAGGCCTTGAAGATGTGGTGATTGAGGGAAAAGACGGTTTGACCGTTTTAAACGACAGACCCATGAATGCAGAAACGCCACCTCACCTTTTGAACGATGACATCACACCCACCACACGACACTTTATCCGTAATAATGGTATTCCCCCAACAGATGTCGATGCAGATAGCTGGACACTGACCATTGATGGTCTGGTTGATAAGCCGATGACGTTGACCATTGGGGATCTTAAGAAAAACTTCGATGTGGTTGAACAGCAACTCGTGGTGGAATGTGGAGGCAATGGCCGCGCTTTCTTTGAGCCCAAAGCCAAAGGCAACCAGTGGACTTACGGTGCCGTGGCATGCTCAAACTGGACAGGCGTTAGGCTCGCAGATGTGCTCAAAGCCGCGGGTGTTCAGGACGGCGCCGTATACACCGCACACTACAGCGCTGACAAACACCTTTCAGGGAAAGCAGATAAGCTCCCTATCTCCCGAGGATTACCCATTGCTAAAGCGATGGGTGGAGAAAATCTGATAGCCTTTGAACAAAATGGCGAACCGCTTCACCCAATGAACGGCGCACCACTTCGTCTGGTGGTCCCAGGATGGCCAGGCTCCTGTTCACAAAAATGGCTAACACGCATTCAGGTAAGGGATCAGGTTCATGACGGCCCGAAAATGACGGGCAAGGCTTACCGCGTTCCCAACCGTCCTGTCGCACCGGGCGAGAAAGTGGCGAAAGAAGATTTCGTCATCATTGAGCGCATGCCAGTGAAGTCGCTCATCACATCACCACAAACCAACACTGAAATCAGTGGTAACGAGTTAATGGTGAAAGGCCACGCCTGGTCAGGAGACCGCAAAGTAGACAGCGTACAACTCTCCACAGACTTCGGAGCAACATGGATGGATGCGGATTTATCAGATCCGGCAAATGAAGGCGCATGGCAAACCTTCAATGCTAAGGTGCAATTCCCCCAACCTGGCTACTACGAAGTGTGGGCAAAAGCCACTGACGACCAAGGCGTCAGCCAGCCCTTCGCCATTGCATGGAACCCCAAAGGCTATCTCAACAACAGCTTTCACCGTGTTGCAGTTGTTGTGAAGGGGTAAGTGGATGCATGGATTCAACATCATTGAGCGGTTTAATCCGCTCTCTCTATCATTGCTTTTTATCTTCAGTACTGCGCTTTTCGCCAATGAAGAATTGATAGCGTCAGGAGAACAGCAAGCGCTGGTTTGCAAAGCCTGTCATCAGGTAGGGCCTGATGGTGTTGCGGTTGTCGGCCCGCCCCTGTGGGGGTTGGCGGACCGTAATATCGCCTCTTTTGAAGGGTTCAACTACAGCGGCGGGCTCATAAAGCATCAAGGGCAATGGGACGCAGAAAAGCTTGATGCCTTTTTGCAGTCTCCAGCAACATTCGCTCCGGGTACCAATATGGTGTTTCCCGGTGTTGAAGACCCGGGTGCAAGGGCTGCCATTATTGCCTGGCTTGCCAGTAAAAATCCGAATCCTCCACTATGGACAACCGCTGCCGCGGGAGCTCCTGTGAAGTCTGTTGGAGACGGTATTCTGAAACCCGGAGAAAACATGGCACTGGTTGCTGCTGTTTGTTCAGCCTGCCACTCACTTCATCTTGTCGTCCAGCAAGGTTTGAGCAAAGACAGCTGGGATGAAACCCTCGAATGGATGGTGGATGAGCAAGGCATGGACGAATTAGATCCTGATGATCACGAAGCAGTACTGGTTTATCTCTCTACGTACTACGGTTTATAAATCCCACCGCTGGAGACGTTTGTCATTATTGGCAGACGTTTCTATTTTCCAATTCAAATCTCACCTCCCGCAGCCTTGAATACTTCAACTTACATAGCAACGTTATTTGCCTCAAAAAAGCCAACAGTTTGCTAGATGCTGGCCACCTTTGCGTATATACATTGTATATCTAATGGCGATACGGATTTTGTACATGGCCAGTAAAAAGAAAAGCGACACCAACAGAAAAGACAGCCAACTCATCATCCGGATCAATGGCCAACAAAGGGATGAATTCGTGTCGCTCTGTGAAGAACTGGACAGTTCGGCGGCACGGGAAATTCGCAAGTTTATTAAACAGTTCCTAAAGGAAAATGGGTCAAATGGCCTTTAACAGGAGTTCTTCGGATTAAGTTGTACCTAAGGGCTTCATTTAAGAAATAAATGGAGATTGCATCATGGCAAAGTCAAAGAAAGAACTGAAAAAATCACTGAAGAAAGCAAAAGCGAAAGTGAAGAAAATCAAAAAAGCGCTTAAGAAAGCCTAAGCTTTTTCTCGCTCAAGAAAAAATGCCCCATTCGGGGCATTTTTTGTTTCTGCGGTCACCCTTGGCGTTGAAGGTCAAAGTTCCTTTTTCCAGAACAATAACCTGGTCAAGAGAGAATCTTGCCAATTCGGGGCAGTATTTAAACACTATAGTGGCGACCCAAACTGGTCAGTCGCAATCAGTACATTATCATCGGGGTTATCCACCACTTCATCTGCAATCCACGGGCTCATGCAGTCCCTGTCCCTCACGCAGGGATCGGTCAGCGCATTCAGAAACGCTTCGAGTTGGTTTCTCTCGTTGCCGTTAATATTAATGTTGCCAAAAAGCGATGTACCTTCATCCTGCTCATCATCCAACTTGTTCAATGCGCGGAATGAATTCTGGCGGGCATCGGGGTATAGACTGGTGCAACCCGATACATTTTCAAACTGCGGTAAATCGCATAATTCACCGTCATCAAAGAAGTCATCGACGGTATTTCTGGGGTTATTGTAGTGACGAAGCACATCATTCAAATCAGCATACGCGCCAGCATGACCATAAGGCGCGGTCACTGCGACGTTTAATAATGAGGGTGTACGGTAGCGATACCTGTCGTCACGATCTCCAGTGATGGACTCACGGCCAAAATCGTCATCATTCCCTACTCCTTTGCCTGGGCCAATTTGCGGAAAGCCAATGGTGTGCTGTTGACCATCACTAAACAGCGACCCACTGTGGCAGTTTACACAGCCTCCGCCATCGTCGTTTGTTGAGGTATAAAACAGAATGGCTCCTTCAATGGCATCATCACTTAACGCGCTGGTATCTCCATCGAGATAGTTCTGCCAAGGCGAATTCACAAATACCATGGAGCGTTGATACTCAGACAGAGCCAAAGCAATGTTGTCGAAAGTAATCAGTGTTGCTGCGCCATCACTGCTGCTAAAAGCAACCTGAAAAGCCGTCAGCCATTCGTTAGTAACAAGTTCGCCAACACCTTCACCGTAGTCGCCGATCCGTGCGGCAAGGTGGTCGCGAATTGAATCATTGGTTTCCCCAGACTCAAAGGTGGTGTCTTTCATCTCTTCATCGGATGTCACTGGAAATCTAGCCTGTGCCATAACAAGGTTGTTACCCGCATTGGTATCTGCAACACCAAAACCGGAATCCGGCGTACTGATGCCAGAGACTGAACCATTTTGCCCAGCCTCTTTGCCTAGACTTTCGACACGAGAATCCCAAAACAAGCTGGTATCCCAAAGCGCGACATTGAAAACGGTTGGGCTATTTCTCGGAACATCTGGCAGATTGTCCCCATCTACCCGACCCTCTCCCATGACCTCCGGCTGTATCGCATTGACACCAACAGGAAGGCTCAGTCCATCAGCACCACCCAACATGGGGTGATGGCAGCTTGCACATGCTACGTCCTGATCGCCGCTCAAGCTTTTACTGAAGAACAGCTTTTTACCGAGCTGAGGAAGCGGATCACTGATATTAGGAAATGTCCTGCCCGACAATGGGCTCTCCGCTAATCCCAGACTCTCGATTATCCCCGCCAGTTCAGTTTGTTCTGCTGTCTGCATCGTTTGGGCACTGACTTCATCACCGCCCTCGCCGCCACACCCTATCAACGCACTACTACATAACATCAGTGCAGCCCAATGACTGTTATTATTTGCTGCAATTTCCATTGTCTTTCCCCTAAACACACCTGTGCTTTCTTAGGTTACAAAGGAAAAGTGCAGGCCTTGTGCAAGAAATGTGGATCAATTGTGCAAGTTGGCCACGAGGTATTCGCAGCGACACCACTCAACTTATACTCTTGTTAAGTCAAAGAATTGGAGTTTTCATGTCACTGTTTGTCCGCTTATGGCTTAGTTTTCTCATTACGTTGGGTGCGATTCTCATGCTGCTCTACATCGCTATTCAATGGAGCTTCGACCAAGGTTTAATCCGCTATATTAATCAACGTGAAGCCGTCGTTTTCCAAACATTGGCTGACAACATCAAGCACTTCCATGAGTTAAATGGCAACCTTTCCCTCATTGAGGAAGAACCCTATTACTGGCACCAACTTGTGGAGAGTTCAAAGCAAGGTGAAACCCTCACCGATGAGTTGATGGCCAGCTGGGTGATGAGCATGCTTTTTGAGCCAGATAACGCTCGACGGCCGCCACCAAGGAGCAGAGAGTTTGGCAGCAAACCACCGCCACCTCACGAGAGGAAGCGGGGTCGACATCCTCCCCCACAAGATCAACTTCGTGTCTCTCTGCTCAATGAAGATCACGTCCCCGTCAAAGGACCTTATAAGAAAGACTTCTCAACATTACCCATCACTGCCGATGGCACCCTAATCGCTTACCTTGCCTGGCCGCCATCCAAGGTGCCGGAAGCTTCTTATGACGTAGCTTTCGCAGAAAGCCAGAAACATGCATTTCTTTTGTTAGCTCTGGTTGCGCTTTTGTTGGGTGCCATTGCTGCTCTGTTCTTCTCAAGAGCTTTTATTCGACCTGTCACCCAGATCGCCTCGACCACAGGGGAGATCGCAAAAGGTAACTATACTGCCCGCACGAAGGTTTATGGAAAAGACGAAGTGGCCAAGTTAGCGGCTGACATTAATACGCTCGCAGCCACACTAGAGTCCGCAGAAAGTGCCCGCAAAGAGTGGTTAGCCAGTACAGCTCATGAACTCAGGACGCCTCTATCCATCATCAAAGGAGAATTCGAAGCAATCATTGACGGAATCCGACCTGCGAACCAAAAAACGTTAGCCTCTATTGAAGAAGAGATCGTTCATCTACAGAAATTGATCGAGGACTTGTATGAGCTGACAAATGCAGACATAGGCGCGTATCGCTACAAAATGTCTGACTTGGATATCAGCGAACTGGTGAAAGAATCCTGTCGGCGACGCGCGCTTCAAATGCAAAAGCTTGGGCTAAATCTGGAATGGGAAGTAGGCGATGAATCAATCTGGATTGACGGTGACGAGACTCGAATACAACAGCTTATTGAGAACCTGCTGAGCAATAGCGAGAAATATACCGATTCTCCGGGCACTGTTCGATTATCTCTGGCAAGAGAACATAACCTAGTTAGTCTGATCGTCGAAGACTCCGCACCCGGCGTACCAAATGAATCTTTACCCCGTTTATTCGAAAAACTCTACCGGGTAGAAAGCTCAAGAAACCGGGAAAAAGGCGGTTCAGGCCTTGGGCTCGCTATCGTGCATAAAATTGCCGAAGCGCATGCTGGAAGTATTCAGGCCAGCCACTCACCATTAGGCGGGTTAAGGATTACCGTGAATTTACCCAATGCCTTTAACTCAGGAAAAGAGCATGGCTAAGATACTTGTTGTTGAAGACGAACCTAAAATTTCTCAACTGATCACAGACTATCTCCTTCAAGCAGGCCACGACGTTACCCAACAGTTTACTGGTGCTGAAGCGGTAGATTGGGAGCAAGTTCATCGGCCGGATTTGATTTTGTTGGATCTGATGCTGCCAGAGAAAGACGGACTGACTGTATGCCGTGAAATCCGACAGCAAAGTGATGTTCCCATTATCATGATTACCGCCAAAGTCGAAGAGATTGATCGGTTACTCGGATTGGAGTTGGGTGCCGATGACTATATCTGTAAACCTTTCTCCCCCAGAGAGGTGGTTGCCAGAGTAAAAACCGTGCTTCGTCGCCTTGGAAATCAGACGAACCAACAAGAAACCCCAAGTAATCTGGAGCTCGACGAGTCACGTTACATCGTGACGTTCAAACAACAGGAAGTGGCATTAACTGCCATCGAGTTCAACCTGTTGAATCTTCTATACAGCGACCCTGGGCGGGTATTTTCACGACAGCAACTTATCGATAATATTTATCAAGATCATAGAGTTGTCAGCGAAAGAACCGTTGATAGTCATATCAAAAAGCTGCGCAAAAAACTCAATGCTATCAGTGCTGAAGACGAAGTCGTGCAATCCGTCTACAGCGTCGGCTATAAGCTGGTACTTTAAACACCTTGCGTAGGGGCTGTTGACCTTTGGTGGTTGAATTTTGTTCTAGCCCTAAGCGTTTTAGGCGCGGCGAGGTTTATGCCGCCTAGTAATTCTAAGCAAATCCACCTCAACAAAGCATAAAACGCTTAGGGAAGAACCCTTCGGGCAGCGTTTGTGGGGACTTTCTCCTGCGTTATCGGCTTCTCATGTAGGCCTGCTACATTTCGAAGCCTCTGCCTTGCATAAAATCCCCACAAACTGCTGCAAAAACCATCACCAAAGAACAACAGCCCCTAGAATCCAACATTTGATTCTCAGTCATTTAAGTGACTTCTAAAACAATTTGCTAGTCTTTATGTGTCGGCATGCAGTTCTACTTCATCCATTTAAACGTGATGAATGGTGTCTTCTGCATACCTAACTATTCATTAACACTGATTTATTGGCATTTACCCATTGATGACAGTGCACATGAGGGGTTAGGTATTGGCGATTATTCAATTTGGTATTCGTAAAAAGGATTCAGCTATGAAATTGAACATCCGACTTTTTGCGTTCATTGCTGCCTTCGTTAGCCTGCCTTCAACGGCGCTGGAAGGAATGGTTCAGGTACAAAGCCAATACGATGTACGAACCACTGCAGACCGTCTTATAGCGGCAGTAAGAGCGCATGGTTTGAATGTGATAGGCCGTATTGACCACGAAGATGGTGCGCGAGAAACAGGCAGAGACTTGCGTCCTACGGAATTGGTCATTTTTGGGAACCCTAACGTCGGTAGCTCTCTGATCGAGTGTAATCAGACCGCTGGTATTGACCTGCCGCAAAAAGCCCTGATATGGGAAGACGATGATGGAACTGTCTGGCTTGGTTATAACAACCCCGCCTATGTCGTTAAACGCCATAGGTTGGATAAATGCGATTTGGCGGTGAGGAAAGTAGAGAAAGCGTTGGTGACTCTAGCAAGATTGGCCACGCAACCAACGCCTCAGCAATAAAAAGGCGTTCTTCAGGCAAACAAAAACCCCGCAGCAAGCTGCGGGTTTTTCTTTTAGAAAGTCGTTAAGAATTACTTCTTAGCGTTACGCTCTTTAACTTCAGCGATAACTTTCTCAGCAACGTTTGCTGGACATGGTGCGTAGTGTGCGAACTCCATAGAGAACTGACCACGACCTGAAGTCATAGTACGCAGGGTACCGATGTAACCGAACATTTCTGACAGTGGTACATCACCCTTGATGCGAACGCCAGTTGCGCCAGCTTGTTGGTCTTTGATCATACCACGACGACGGTTCAGGTCACCGATTACGTCACCAACGTGATCTTCTGGAGTGAATACGTCAACTTTCATGATTGGCTCAAGAAGCTGTGGACCAGCTTTTGGCATAGATTGACGGAATGCACCTTTCGCTGCGATTTCGAACGCGATTGCTGATGAGTCAACTGCGTGGAAGCCACCGTCGAACAGCTCAACTTCAACGTCCAGCGTTGGGAAGCCAGCCAGAACACCCGTTTCCATCATGCCCGCGAAGCCTTTCTCGATTGCTGGCCAGAATTCCTTAGGAACGTTACCACCAACAACAGTAGAAGTGAAAGTGAAGCCTGAGTTTGGCTCACCTGGCTTGATACGGTAGTCGATCTTACCGAACTGACCAGAACCACCAGACTGCTTCTTGTGAGTGAAGCTGTCTTCAACTGGCTGAGTGATAGTTTCACGGTAAGCAACCTGTGGTTGACCAACGATCAGGTCTACACCGTAAGTACGCTTCAGGATGTCAACTTTGATATCCAGGTGAAGTTCACCCATACCTTTCAGGATGGTTTCGCCAGAATCTTCGTCAGTCTCAACTTGGAATGATGGATCTTCTGCAACCATCTTACCGATCGCGATACCCATTTTCTCAGAACCGCCTTTGTCCTTAGGAGACACAGCGATAGAGATTACTGGTACTGGGAAGATCATTGGCTCAAGCGTACATTCGTGCTTAACATCACACAGAGTGTGACCAGTTTGAACGTTCTTCATACCAACAACAGCGATGATGTCACCCGCTTGCGCAGACGTCAGCTCGTTACGCTCGTCTGCTTGCATCTCAACCATACGGCCGATACGCTCAGTTTTACCCGTCGCTGCGTTCAGGATGGTGTCACCCTTCTTCATAACGCCTGAGTAAATACGGATAAAGGTCAGGGCACCGAAACGGTCGTCCATGATTTTGAACGCCAGCGCGCGCAGTGGCTCGTCAGCAGAAACAGTTGCAACTTCACCAGTTGGCTCACCAGTTTCTTTGTCAGTCAGCGGCTGTGGGTCAACTTCTGTTGGAGACGGCAGGTAATCTACAACTGCGTCCAGTACCAACTGCATACCTTTGTTCTTGAATGCAGAACCACAGAAAGTTGGGAAGAATGAACAGTCGCGAGTACCTTTACGCAGGCAGCGCTTGATGTCTTCGATAGAAGGCTCTTCGCCGTCCATGTAAGCCATCATCAGATCATCGTCTTGCTCAACAGCAGTTTCGATCATCATCTCACGGTATTCTTCCATTTGCTCCAGCATATCTTCTGGAACTTCTTTGATTTCGTAGTTTTCTGGCAGACCAGTGTCATCCCAAACGTATGCTTGACGGTTCAGAATGTCTACAACACCTACGAACTCATCTTCACGACCGATTGGCAGAGTCATCACTACTGGGTTTGCACCCAGAACGTTTTTAACTTGCTCAACAACGTTGAAGAAGTCTGCACCCATACGGTCCAGCTTGTTTACAAAGATGATACGTGCAACTTCTGATTCGTTAGCGTAACGCCAGTTGGTTTCTGACTGAGGCTCAACACCGCCAGAACCACAGAAAACACCGATACCGCCATCAAGTACTTTCAGAGAACGGTAAACTTCAACGGTGAAGTCAACGTGTCCCGGAGTATCGATAACGTTGAAGCGGTGGTCTTTCCAGAAACAGCTTACAGCTGCAGACTGGATAGTAATACCACGCTCAGCTTCCTGTTCCATGAAGTCAGTAGTCGATTCACCATCATGAACCTCACCAGTCTTGTGGATTTGACCGGTTAGCTTCAGGATACGCTCGGTAGTAGTGGTTTTACCCGCATCAACGTGCGCGAAAATACCAATGTTTCTGTATTTACTTAGATCTGTCATTGTTCGTCTCTATAAACAATTACTGGCTTATATCAGGGCCGGGAGTATAGCAGGCGTCGTCGCGTAAAGAAACATGTAGAACACAGTGATATCAGATAAGTTTTCACTGATAGCCGATTCGATACATTTCTGCGCATCTTGGTGCCACTTTCCTCGCTTCTAGTGCTTGCCTTCTGCAGTTTCGGCAAGCTCAGAATATCCAAACACCCTTCATGAGAAATCGCTTCCCACAGGAATAGGGGCGTTCGACTATACAGGGTAGACCCGAATGCGTGATTAGGTTTGGCTTTTCTAAGTGGAGATTTGCCGATGCTTTTTCAACCAATCACTTACAATTTGCAACGCTTTTAATTTCTGTCTTCGCATATTCGAGAATCACGCCTCAGATTAAGGACGAAAATTACATATAGTTCGCGTTCACTCTGCTTTTTCTACTTGTGCACGCTGTGCAATTTGAGGAGACCACATGTCCAACGCCCGTATCCCTTCATTAGAGATGGGTCGTTTATTGGCTATTCTGGCCGTTGTTATCATCCACGCAGGCCCTCTTCGTGGGGAGGCTTACAGCGAAAGCATCAACACACTGTCCGATGTAATTAACCAAATCTGCCGCTTCGCCGTTCCTTTCTTTTTTGTTCTGACGGGTTACTTTGTCCAACCTAAACTGACTGAAACCCCAACCCGCACGTTTATGCACTATGCCAAGCCATTGATGATGATTTGGCTGGCGTGGAGCCTTATTTATCTTGCGGTACCTTTCCGGTTGGATGTTGCCATGACAGAAGGCTATCTCACAGAGCGCACTGGATACTGGAACTATCTACTTCAAGCGCCGCTCAACACGCTTTTTGAAGGTGGCTTGGTGCATCTTTGGTATATCCCGGGGCTGCTTTCAGCGCTTGGTATACTCGCTTTGCTGATTAATAAGAACCAGCAAGGCCTTATCATGCCTCTGGCACTCGGTCTGTATGTTTGGGGACTGGGTGCGGGTAGCTACCAACCTATTATGGAAGGGGAAGCACCTATCTTCACCCGCAATGGACCCTTTTTCAGCTTATTGATGGTCACCGCTGGATTTGAAATGCGACGTCGCAATATCCGCTTCTCCAACAAAGCGGCTTGGACAATGACGATTGGCGGCATGGCACTCTGTTTAGCAGAAGGCGTTAACCTGTCTCGATACGATGTGTGGATGGCCAACCATGACTTCCTGATAGGCACGCCGGTGATGGCGCTAGGATTGTTTGCCCTTTTACTGAATCACCCGAATCTGGGCAACACGCCACTCACCTTTGCCCTTAGCAAGCGTGTTTTGGGTGTGTATGTCGCGCATTTCGTACCGTTGATCTTGCTGTTTAATCTGTTCGGCATGTACGCGATTGAAGGACCAGTGAAAGACATGCTTGTGGCACCTTTGACTATTTTGCTCTCACTGGGCTTGGTGTGGTGCTTAGAGAAGACACCGTTGACGAGGTTTCTGGTGGAAATGACGCAAGGAAAAAGAAAAACGCTGACGCCAGCAGAAACCACTATGACCGCTAAGTAAAAGATAGCCCGGGGATTCCGGGCTTTTTAATGGTGGTCATCAACGACTTTATCGGTCACCAAAGCCTCGACCTTTTTCAGAAAACTGTCTCTCAGGTGGGCTTGGTCGTATTTCAAATCATAGGTGTTGTGGAACCCGATATGCAGTTCCACGCCATTACCCCTCAGATAGACGTTGTAACCGTCGTAGTCTGTGGATGCTTCCACACCTTCATAAATCTTACCAAATTCGGTGTCTTCGCCTTTTTCCATCACCACTTCAAAAGCGGCCAGTAACTTCGCTGGGTTGAGTTCATTTTTCATTGCCATTCCCTCGCAACTGCCACGTTTTAGCAGCAAGTGCAGAGTGGTTTCTCTGCATTAAAATTATGATTTTCAATACAGAAACGTGCCAATCACGGATCACTGAAAGTTGATCAGTAATGGCATCTCATGAGGCAAGAATGAGAGGGTGACTTATTGCTGGGGAGCGTGAAGCATGAACCTGCGAGTCATTTCGACTTCCTGCGCTTCCATCAGCTTCTGAGCTACTTCCATATGTTCACGCATAATATTGCGGGCATCCCCAGAGCGTCCCTCTTTCAAGGCCAGAATCAAATCTCTCTGGTGATTAAAGCCTTGCTCCCAAAGCTCATGATTATGAGGTTCATAAAGGTGTCTGTTGACCGTGAGATCAGCGAGCATACGGGCCATAAAACGGATGATAAAGCCCAGTAATTCATTTCCGGCAAGCTCAGCCAGAATGATGTGGAACTGGAGAGAGTCGATATGCTGCGCGCGCTCAACTTCGGCATTGAGCGCGGGTTGGGCGTACTTTTGAATATTCGCTTCAAGCCTTGCCAGATCTTCTTCTGAAAGACGTCCTGCCAGTGAAGCGACAAGTTCCGGCTCTAACAGGCAGCGTAACTGATAGATGTCTTTGACAGAGAGTTCGTTAAAGAAGAAGTAGTTGCTCAGCAGGCTGCTTGCCATCGCTTCAGACACGGCATTGATAAACGCCCCGCCCTTTGGACCCGTTCGCGTCACAATGAGACCTTGCGCTTCTAGCACCCGCATGGTTTCGCGAATTGTGCCTTTAGACATGCCAAACAGCTCCATCAGTGTTTGCTCATGGGGCAGTTTATCTCCTGGCTTTAGTCCCTGTTCGACAATCCAGGTTTTAATGGCGTCCGCTACTTTATAGGGACGACGCATTTTTGCAGAAGGAGTTGGGTCATTCGAGCGGGAAGTAGCAGGCGACAAATTCATTCTCCTTAATTTGTGTCAGCGGCGGCGAAGCAGCAAGGCACTCAGATTGTGCATTGGGACATCGACCCGCGAATGCACAACCTTGAGGTGGATTGAGCGGGTCTGGCAGTTCTGCATGTTGTGTGGGTACCTGTAACGGCCTCCCAACAACAGGCGCACTGTTCGCTAATAACTGAGTGTACGGATGTTTTGGAGAATTGAAAATCCTTTCAGCAGGTGCAAGCTCAACCAGTGAACCAAAATACATCACTGCGACTCTGTCGCTCACCGCTTCTACCACTGCCAGATCATGACTGATAAACAGGTAAGTGAGAGATAACGTTTGCTTCAGTTCAGCCAACAGGTTCAATACCTGCGCCTGCACAGACACATCCAGTGCGGAGACAGGTTCATCAAGCACTAATATTCTGGCGTTCGCTGCTAATGCCCGTGCAATACCTATTCGCTGCGCCTGACCACCCGAAAACTCGTGGGGATAACGTGCCAAAAACTCCTCTCGTAGCCCGACCTGCGAAAAGATCTCGGCAATACGTTCATCCCGCGTTGATTTGTCCATACCGTGAAGATAAATAAGCGGGACTTCCATTAACTGACGAATGGTTTTTCTAGGGTTAAGACTACTGATAGGATCCTGAAAGACATATTGAATACGTTTCCCATTTTCTTCGGGGCGATCCGGTGACAACACTTCCCCTTCAACCAACACCCGGCCTTCGGTCGGTGTCGTCAATCCCACCAGCATTCTTGCCAACGTCGACTTTCCGCAACCAGATTCGCCGACGATGCCCAGAGTCTCTCCTTGCTGCACATCAAGATTAATCGTCTGTACCGCTTTTACACCCGGAAGTGCTGGTGCAAAAAGAGGTTTCTTAAAAAAGTACGTTTTCTTCAATCTTTGAATTTGTAGAGCCGCCGTCATGCCAACCTCTCTTCTGGATAATGACACAGCACCATGCGTCCTGACGCTTCGCTTCTTGCTACTTCACCGGTTTGGCAACTGTCTTGGGCTTTACTGCACCTTGCGGCAAACGCACAGCCTTGCGGCAGTTTGTCCACCACAGGTGGTAGCCCAGGAATCGCTTCCAAATCTCCTTTTCCTCGTCCAAGCTCAGGCACACAGGCAATCAGCTTTTTCGTATATGGGTGAGCTGGTGAATCCAGCACAGACTCGGTCGGCCCAGTTTCCACAATCTTTCCGGCATACATAACCGCCACCCGATCACAAAGCTGTGCCACTACCCCGAAGTCATGGGTAATAAACAACACCGAGACATTTCGGGTACGTCGAAGCTCGTCCAACAGTGCAAGAATTTGCCCCTGTACCGTCACATCGAGCGCGGTTGTCGGTTCATCAGCAATGATGAGTGAAGGGTTATTCACCAGAGCCATCGCAATCGCCACACGTTGACGCATGCCACCGGAGAGCTCATGGGGAAATGCCTTCATCCGTTCTTCAGCGTTGGGAATATGTACCGCGTCCAGTAAAGAAATCGCACGCTGCTTCGCTTCACTCGCAGGCAATTTTTCGTGCACTAAAATCGCTTCCATCATTTGTTCGCCGACACGATAGAGCGGATGCAAGGTCGCCAACGGATCCTGGAAGATGTATGCCACATCCTTACCACGCAGGCTTCGAAGTGTTTCGTAACTTGCCCCAATCAGGGATTCGTCTTTAAAACGGATATCACCGCCACAAATCACCCCGGGGGGCGAGGCTACCAATCCCATCACAGAAAGTGCCGTCACCGATTTCCCTGAGCCACTTTCACCAATCAATCCCAGACACTCACCCGGTGCGATCTCAAATGACACCTGATTCACGGCCTTATAGACACGGTGGATGATGTGAAATTGTGTCTCCAGTTTGTCGACTTTTAGTACCGAATGATTTGTTTCACTTGCTTCGACAGAATGGAACTCATCGCTCACTTTGGTGGCGGGTTGAGGACGGGTGAGTGCGCCTGATTTCAATCTTGGATCCAACGCATCACGCACACCATCGCCCAAGAGGTTAATGCTCATCACGATAAGGAAAATCATAATGCCCGGCACCACACTCGCATGGGGATCAGTGATCAACGAATTTCTCGCTTCGCCTAACATAGATCCCAAATCTGCTTGCGGCGGCTGGGAGCCCAAGCCCAGAAACGACAGTCCTGCCGTTTCCAGAATCATCCAGCCAATCGTGGTAGACATCGCAATAACAATCACAGGAACGATATTAGGTACAATCTCAGACCAGATAATGCGTCGGTCAGACATGCCACAAAGCTTGGCTGCTTCAACAAATTCACGTTGTGCCAGCGAGACGGTCACACCGCGGATGTTTCTCGCAAAGAAGGGAATATTGACCGCCGCGACCGCGATCAAAGCGTTCAGCAAACCGGGGCCCAGCGCTGCGACAATCGCCAGTGCCAACAAAATATAGGGAAAGGCCATCAACACATCGATACAGCGCATAAAGAGATTATCAACACGACCACCGTAATAGCCTGCGATAATGCCAATCGCTGAACCAATCAACGCAGCAATGAGCGCTGCTGCAAAGCCAACAGCGAGACTCAGTTGAGTACCCCAAAGCAAGCGGGACAGCAAATCACGACCCAAATGATCAGTCCCTAACAAGTGGCCATCACTGAAAGGGCGTAAAAAGCGGTTTGCAGTGTCGGTCACGGCGGGGTCTTGAAGCCCCAACAGTGGCGTCACCAATACCAGAAAGACAATCATCGACATCACAATGCCGCCAAAGGCCGCCAGTCGGTTTCGAACCAGAAGTTTCAAAAATGCCATCATGCTTTGATCCTCGGGTCGAGCCAACTTTGCAGCATGTCTACTGCAATGTTGAACAGCACGTAACAAGAAGCCACAAACACTACCCCGCCCTGTACCAGCAGAATGTCGCGTTTGAGGATCGCTTCCACCAGCATCTTGCCAACGCCGGGCCACTGAAAGACCATCTCGATATACACCGCGCCTGAAAGCACAAAGCCCGCCTGAATACCGAGCACCGGAATAATGCTGACCATGGCCGCTTTCAGTCCGTGCTTCCATACCACCTGACGCTCATGTACGCCTTTGGCACGGGCAGTGCGGATGTAATCTTGTCTCAATACTTCGAGCATGGCAGAGCGTGAAAGACGGGCGATAACCCCCGTAGCCACAGACGCCAACGCCACCGCAGGCATCACCAAATGTTTGAGCAAGTCAGGTAAATCACCACCGCCGTAGATCGCATACATACCGGAAACCGGTAACCAACGCAGATTGATGGCAAACAGCAGGATCATCATCATGCCGAGGAAAAAGGAAGGAATAGAAATACCAAGCAACACCACCAGAGTGATGCCTTTATCCGTCAACGAAAACTGGCGTGCCGCAGACACCGCACCAGCGATGATGCCAAGCAAAGAACACAGCACAAAGGAGACACCCGCCAGAATCAGCGTGGCATTGAAGCGTTCCAGCACCTCATCCAGAACAGGACGGTTGAGCGAATAGGAACGGCCAAAGTCCCCCTGAAGCATGTTCGACAACCAGATAAAATACTGGCTGACCAAAGGCTGGTCGAGACCAAGATCTTTATTGATTTTAGCGACATTATCCGGCGTCGCATATGCGCCCAAAATGGCCGTTGCCGGGTCGCCGGGAATCATCGACATGATGAGAAAGACGATAACCGTTATCCCGAGAAGCACTGGGATCGCGGACAGCAATCGTCGAAGAAAATAGTTACCCACGCGCAGTGCTCCTTTCTGCGTTCATCAACAGGAAAAAGCACTCAGGTCAAAGACCTGAGTGTTCGATTATTATTTTTGTACATCCTTGAGAATAAGGAAGAATGAAGGCTGCAATTTGAAATCCTGCACCTGATTATTGGTCACAGCATTCTGTTTCCAGTTCGCCACAAACACCCAAGGCGCATCTTCCTGCACAATTTCCTGCATTTCGCGGTATAGCTCCGCGCGCTCATTTTGGTCAGTTGCCTCACGCGCTGCTTCGAGCAGTTTGTCGACTTTAGGGTTTGAATAGTAACCCGAGTTGAAACCGCCTTTATCCGGCCATGCATCAGTGCGAAGCGCCAGGTATGGCAAGGTATCAGGGTCGTTGGTCATCCAAGCCATTTCCGCCATGTCGGCTTTGCCTTCCAGACCAGGGTTCACTTTGCCAAGGAAGGTATTCCACTCGTAAGTTTCAATCGAAGTATCAAGACCCACCGCTTTCAGATCTGCCTGAATCGCGGTACCCATAGGCACTGGATCCAACATACCGGAGCCACCTTCAGTGACATAAAATGTCAGCTTCGCGCCTTCCTGACCGGCTTCTTTGATCAACGCTTTGGCTTTTTCAGGGTCATACGGGTATGGCTGCAAGCTGTCGTTGTAAGCCCAAGCAAAAGCTGGCGGTGTTGGGCCAGCGGCCACTTCTGCTGTACCTTCAAGCACACCTTCTACCAAGGCTTTTTTGTTGATGGCATAGTTCACAGCCTGACGCATTCGCTTATCCGCGAAGGGGCCTTCCTTGGCATTCAGGATAAGGAACCATACGTGTGGGCCAGCCTGCTCAGCGACTTGATAACGGTTATTCTGGAACTCAGACAATGCGTTTGGCGGTACTTCCACCATCATGTCGATACTGCCTGCCAGCATTTCAGCAACTCGGGTGTTCGCGTCTGTGATCGGGCGGAATACCACCGCTTCCAACTTGGCTTTGTCGCCCCAGTAATCGTCGTTACGCACCACAACCACTTTGCTATTTGACGCCCACTCAGCGAAACGGAAAGGACCGGTTCCCGAAGGTTGACGACCAAATTCCTTACCATGCTTTTTCACCGCTTCAGGAGAGACAATTAAGCCCGTTGGGTAAGCGAGGTTGGAAAGGAAAGGGGCGTAAGGAGCATTCAAGGTGAACTTCACTGTCTTCGGGTCGACGGCTTCGACGTTTTCTACCGATGAGAAGAAGAAAGAGAGCGGGAAAGGACCCGTTTCATGATACGGATGTTTCTCATCCAGCATACGGTCAAAGTTGAACTTCACCGCATCAGCCGTCAGCGGTGTACCATCATGGAATGTCACGCCTTCTTGCAAAGTAAAGGTGTAGGTTTTGCCATCTTCACTGACTGTCCAACTCTTTGCTAAAGCAGGTTCCACTTCCAGAGTGCCATCTTTGTAACGGACCAAACCTTCATAAAGGTTCATCAGGATCCGGAAGTCGTTCACTGCGGTAACTGCATGCGGGTCGAGCGACTTAGGCTCAGCCACCTGACCGACGATCAACACGTTCGGTGGTGTCTGCGCCTGCACAGTTAAAGGAACGATCGCACATACCGCTAACAACGCGGTTTTCGCTGCACTCCGCAGCCTTTGCATGAAATCACTTCTTATTTGTTTCATGGGGAAACTCCTTCCCAGTTTGTGGATGTGATGTTAAGAGCTGTTTAACTTTTATTCACATTTATCACTATAAATTACTTGCCGCAAGTATTTATCATGATAAATTGACAGGACTGGGTGTTCAAATCACACTTAGATCACTGGCTCAGGAGCGAGACCTATGACTTATTCAATATTGGCACGAGATCCGGAATCTGGCGCGATTGGGGCTGCGGCGGCCACGGGCGCACTCTGCGTCGGAGGTTGGGTGATCAGAGGGAATTTAAAAGCTGGCATGTCAGCCTCACAAGGTGCGAAGCCCAGCACACTCTGGGGAGATAATGTGCTGTCCCAAATGGCGTCGGGCGTCAGTGCGGTCGATGCGGTCAATGCCATCACCTGCGCAGACTCTGGCGCAGCGCACCGTCAACTTGCCGCTCTCGACCTTCACGGTGCCGGGGCGGTGCACACAGGAAGCGAAAATGGTGCCGCTCGAGGCAGCCTGATCGAGCCCAATATCGTGGTTTGTGGAAATCTGCTCTCAGACACACTGGTGTTGGATGCCATGATGAGAGCTTACAAAAACAGCGAAAAAAGCTTTGAAGAAAGATTAATCGCTGCCTTGTTTGCCGCAGAAAAATCAGGAGGCGACTACCGGGGCTTATTATCTGCAGCTTTGCTTGTTTACAGGCCCGACTCGCCACCAACAACCCTGCGTATCGACTACCACGATTCGCCCTTGCTCGCCTTGCAAACGCTTTATGAACGCCACAGCGACCCCGACTATCAGGCATGGAGGGATACCTTGCCGACACAAGAAAATCCGGAGCGATAATCAATGACTCACTTTATAGGCCAACGAGCCCAGGAATATTTAAAGCAACTTGCCGAGTGTACGGACTCAGAAATCGGTGTGACTCGCTTTCCTTTTACGCAAGAACATAAGTGTGCCAACGCGCTACTGACGGTATGGATGGAAGAGGCCGACCTAACCGTTCACATGGATGACGCAGGCACGTTGATTGGTCGTTACGATGCAGGAAAAGGTACCAAAACGCTGCTGATGGGAAGCCACCAGGACAGTGTCAAACAGGGTGGCGCTTATGATGGAATCATGGGGATTGTGTTGCCAATCATTGCGCTTGAAGCGCTGAACCGTCAGGGGAAAAAGTTACCTTATTCTGTCGAAATACTCGCTTTTGCTGACGAAGAAGGTGTGCGTTTTCCCACTGCGCTGGTCGGCCCACGAGCACTGGCAGGCACTTTGGATAAGAGTGTCATCAACCGACCAGACAAAGACGGAATCACTTTACGTTCGGCACTTTCCAGTTTTGGTGTTCAACCGGAGAACATTGACCGACTCAAACGCAATCCTGAAGATATTCTCGGCTTCATCGAAACACACATCGAACAAGGACCCGTTCTCGAACACGAAGGCTTGCCTTTAGGAGTGGTTTCGGCCATCTGTGGTATTGAAAGGCATCAACTCACGTTTACCGGCCAAGCCGCCCATGCTGGCACAGTACCCATGCACCTTCGTAAGGATGCTCTGACTGCAGCCGCGGAAGTCACTCTGGAAGCAGAAAAGCTCGCGATAAAACTGCCGGATTTACTCGCCAATGTTGGGCAATTGGACGTCACACCCAATGTGCCCAATGCCGTTCCAGGCAAAGTTTCCATGATGATCGAGCTGCGTTCTCCCGTCGATGAAGTCAGGGAGAAAGCGGGAGAGCTACTGCAAGCGTTTGCGAAAGAAACAGCACAAATTCGCGGGCTGGGCTGCGAAGTCACCCGAATTTACAGCCAACCTGCTACAGCCTGCGACCCTGCACTGCAATTATCGATCGCAACAGCGATTGGTAGCCTTGATAAGCGTGTATTTACCTTACCTTCCGGTGCCACCCATGACGCCTCAGCCATGGCTGACCTTACCCGTGTCGCTATGCTATTTGTTCGATGTAAGCAGGGGATCAGTCATAACCCAGCGGAATACGCCAGCGACGAAGACATGGGGTTGGCTATTGAAGCCTTGATGGCACTGCTTCTCGATTTACAGTGTTAACTCTTTAATTCAGAGAATAACCAAATCACAAGCGAAAGGCCTTTCAACGGATGTTCCGGAAGCAACGCTACCACGCTTTCGGACATCTATTGCACTTGATATAACGACTCAGGTTTCCACCTTAACCATCATCATTGCCTATCCACTAAGAAGTTCAGAAAAGACAAAGTCCATAAATTGATCCTTTAGGTATCAAAATGTGCAACTTATCAATCCGAAATTGAACCTCGTTTTATCGTGATTAGAATGGCGCACTCTTGTAACAAAGGGTGAATAGTGATGAAACTTAAAACCATTCTTCTGGCCAGCGCTGTCGCAATTGGCCTTTCTGGCTGCGTAATTCCAACGGACAGAACTTACTACAAACCAGAGGACAGTTTTGGTGAAGCTGTTGCTTCGCAAAGTTGCGGTTACCTGCGCACAAATCGAGATGCGCTAAAGCAGTCTTTCGATGACTACAGTATAAAAGTCAATGCCAGCCAGGATGGTAGAAATGGCGTAACCATAAGCGTTTCAGCCCTTGTTGATAAACCGCTACTCGACATCAATGACATCTTCTTTGATACCAATAAAGTGCGTCTTATCCAGCCTGAAGATCGTGAAAAACTGAAGACTAAAAACGCCTTCAGACATCAATCTGATGGCACCATCTGGCTCTCACGAACCTTTTTGCTGCCTGATGCTCCTTTCGAACAAGTCATAGAACTTGAGTTAGCCCCTGGCGCTATAACCATAAAAGGCAGCCCTTCCGAACGTATGGTATTCAAGTTTTCTCTAACAACGACCTTCGACGTATTGTATTTTTCGATAAACTGCTGATAGGAAATCGCGAAGGGCTGCACCATGCAGCCCTCTCTATATCCTTCCTTCTGACCGAGATGACTCCCCCACAAAGGAATGCCGCGCTCCCAATGCCAGCCAAACTCGCTAAGTTCTTCGTCTTTAGTTTGTTTACCTATCAGAAGCTTGAGCCTGGTTGTTTCAGGAACTCGACTTCCTCTGGCGTACTTTCGCGCCCCAAAATCTCATTTCGGTGCGGATAACGACCAAAACGATCGATGATTTCTTTGTGGCGGATTTCGAACTGATAGTTGTCTTCAAGACCCGGCTGATTGAATAAGCGCAGCGCCTCCTCGTGAACAGTCTTAGACTCGCTGTGCATGTATGGCATATACAAAAAACTACGTTGGGCAGGCGGAAGTTCCCGGTCAATACCTAAAGAAACCGCTTCCTGCGCCAAAGCTAAAGCAAGAGGGTCCTGAGCAAAAGAACGCGGCGTATCGCGATGAATATTACGCGAAAATTGATCGAGCACGATGATTTCTGCCAACCGACCTTCCGGATCTTCCCGCCAGTTAAAACACTCACAGATCGACGCTTGCTCTAATACCTCTCCAAAACGCGCCTCAATGGTGCGATCCAACTCATCACTCTTGGCAAAGCACTGCTTTAACGTAAGTTCCTCAAACCAGAATGTCAGCACCTTTCTGTACATCGTCTCTCTCCCTGTTCCCATTCATTCCTTGTTTTCAGCTTCATAGGGTATAGCGCACAACTTTCAGTACGACTGTCTCCAAGACCGGATTATTTGAGTTTACTTCAAATAGTGCCTGTTACTTAAAGAAAACGATTCTTATAAGCCCCAGAACGAGCCTCCGGAAAATATCAGAAAGCCTAAGCTACTCCATCCGGTCTATCGAATCGAGAGCAATAAATCCCATCAAATTGGGTAAATGAATAAGGATATAAAATGGAAGTTGTTACCAGCTGGGCATCCCGCGTGCTTGAAATCAGCGCAGCGCTATTCGTCTTTCTGATCGGGTGCGGTGTCCTTGCACTCATCTATATCTACATTCGGGACATCACCCAAACCAAACAAGCCATTCGCCGTAACTATCCGGTGGTCGGCCGTTTCCGCTATTGGTTTGAACACATGGGCGAGTTTTTCCGCCAATATTTCTTCGCGCAAGATCGCGACGAACTTCCGTTCAACCGCGCCCAACGAAGCTGGGTCTACCGCGCGGCGAAAAATGTCGACAGTACCATTGCGTTTGGTTCAACACGGGCACTCAACCAGCCTGGCGATATCATCTTTCTCAACTGTCCTTTCCCAACACTTTCTGAGGATGCCGTGCCAGCCAGTGCTGTCACTATCGGAGAAGGGGTAGCAAGAACGCCGTTTACCACATCAAGTTTTTTCAATATCTCCGGCATGAGCTTTGGCGCTTTGAGTGTGCCTGCCGTTTTGTCGCTTTCTAAGGGCGCAAAGAAAGCGGGAGTGTGGATGAACACCGGCGAAGGTGGCCTTTCCCCTTACCACCTTGAAGGGGGCGCAGATATCGTATTCCAGGTTGGTACCGCCAAATACGGTGTGCGGGACGAAAACGGCAATCTGAGCGATGCAAAACTCAAACAAATCGCCGCCCATGAACAAGTGCGGATGTTTGAAATCAAAATGAGTCAGGGTGCAAAACCGGGTAAAGGCGGTATTCTGCCGGGCAATAAAGTGAACGCAGAAATCGCGGCTATTCGCGGTATTCCCGAGGGGAAGGACTCCATCAGCCCGAATGGACACACGGACATTCAAAGCATTGACGACCTGTTGGACATGATAGCCAGAATCAGAGAAGTCACAGGTAAGCCTGTCGGTTTCAAAATGGTGCTGGGCGCTTATGGTTGGCTGGATAATCTGATGGAGGCCATTCATGCCCGTGGCATAGAATCCGCGCCGGATTTCATCACGCTCGATTCAGCAGATGGCGGCACCGGTGCAGCACCTCAATCGCTTATGGATTTTATGGGTTTGCCGATCAAACGCAGCCTGCCTATGTTGGTTGACGTATTGGAACGCTATGGCTTGAAGCAAAGGGTGAAAGTGATTGTTTCCGGAAAACTGGTTAACCCAGCGGAAGTCGCCTGGGCCATGTGTATCGGTGCTGATTTCGTGGTTTCCGCCCGAGGCTTCATGTTCTCGTTAGGCTGTATTCAGGCACTTCAGTGCAATAAAAACACCTGTCCAACCGGCATCACCACGCATGATCCGAAACTACAAAAAGGATTGGTGGTTACCGACAAAGCTGAGCGTGTTGCCCACTATGCCAAGAGCATGATGTATGAGGTCGGCGTAATTGCCCATTCCTGTGGCGTGACTGAACCACGCAGACTGCGTCGGTTCCATGCCCAAATAATCAATGATCATGGCCTACCAAAAGCACTGGATGAAATCCATCCCCCAGCGGAGGTGAAACCAGAGTATCGGACAAACTCTTAGAACGGATGTTGAAGGTGATAGCCCCAGTAGAGAGCAGGAAAGTTTTCACCGTGAGGACATGACGGAAAGATAAGGTTTAAGCCCGAATCCTGCCGGGCTTACCTCTGACGCAATCAGACAGTTGAAGATGCCTGCATCAGCTGCTGAGTCTCAGATTACTGGTGTTGCTTGAAAAAGCGCTCTGCATTAGCAAACAGTTTTTCACACAACTTCTTTTGCTGGTCATATTCTTCAGAGCCCGCAGTCATGGCTTCCAGTACGGCTTTTTCTTTGTGGTATTCGCTTACCATCTGCTCAAATCTGGCTTCATTGCCATTTTTCCATGCTTGTTTCTGAAGGTTTGCTCTTTTCTTTCTCATTGCTAGTTCCTTTTTTGAAACCCATGAAACTTGAAGGTTCTCGTGAGGGATTTTCACTTTGAACGGCGGAAATCAGGCTCGTAGAGAAAGCTACTAAATGGTCGATTAAGAAGAAGAATTTACTGAAGACGAAATGAATCGAATGGAAACTGAGAAAATACTTGGACTAAATGTTTCATTCATAGCTCTGACTCGAGAGCTCGCGACACTATACAGGTTGTTTGAGGAATAGATAGGCATTTCTTTGTATGATTTATTTTCGCCAATTTATTCAGCAAGTTAATGGGGTATCATTAACCTCTTAATTGGCCTTTGTTGCCATCCTTCTATGCTATTGATTCGAAGTCCTTAAGCGTTCTACTTGATGATGTTTAAAAGCCTGGTTATCCTCTTTTTCATCGGGAGTCATGTCTTGTCCGGTTTAAAAGCGCCCAGAGCGCAAGCTTTTTTGCTCTTGGTGCTGGAGCGTTTTGAGCAGAAACACTCCAGAGCAAACACCTGACACGAGCTAAGACAACTCAATTAGGCTGCCCGCTTAGTGATTGTCTTTTTGTTGCTCACCGACTACCTGTGCCATACACCAAGATAGATTTCTCGATCACCAAATCGCTCAGCTTCGATATCGACGAGGTAATAACCTTCGCGATCAAGTTCAAGCCATTTATTCATTAGCGATGGCCAGCTAGAAAATTGGTACAGGGCGTTCCCTGAACCTTTTTCCCACACTCCTGTGTAGTAGAGGCTATTTCCCGCTTGATAGACTTCAATATCGATTAAGCGTTGGCCTTCGAGGTTTAGCGCCTTCCATTTGTCGGTCAATGAGCGCCAATTACCGAAACGATACAGCGCACCACTGGTCGCGTCACCTTGCCAAACACCAACAAATGTTGTGTTGTCACCCACACTACTGACTTCCAAATCAATGAGCTTTTGATGACTCAGTGCATTCCATTTATTAACGAATGACTGCCAGCTACCAAAGGAATAAAGCGCCCCGCTCGGCGCACCCAACTGCCAGCTACCGGTATACCAAGTGGTATTTCCGACCTTGGAGATATCAATATCAATCAAGCGTTGGTTATCAAGCTCATTCCATTGATCAACGAACTCCGCCCAACTCGGGTATCGGAAAAGAGCGCCCCCTTTGCCGTCTCCGAGTTTCCAAGCACCTATATACCGATATTCACCATCCGAGGTGAACTTGATGATTTTAAAATCAATGAGCTGACCATCCAGGTTTTTCCATCGGTCAACCAAATCTGCCCACGAGGCAAACGCTTGTAAGTCGGAGTGCCGTTTTCCTGAGCTGTCGTGCGTCGCATGGACGCTAGTGATTGAAAGTATCAGCAAGAATGCGCTAGCACCGATTGATGCTATTAGTTGGCTTGGGATCTTCATTTTACCCTCCTATTTGCTTTGCAAACCGGATTGAGAGACTGAAGATATCACCGTGATGTCTGGCACTTATTACACTGCCTAAACCGCGTAACTCCCTTCAATGAAACGTGTTTTGGCGAAGAAGTGAGGGCTTATCGCATCCGTTGACGCCCTTTTTAGAGATCACCGTCCACTCGATACCTATGGCTTTACTTACCAAGTATGTGTCTACCTGCAGTTAACGGGCTGTATCATCGGTGGAAAATGGGGGAATGGATCTACGAATAGAGCCTTCGCCCATTGCCCTCAAAACACACTGTCTTGACGACAATCCGTCACCACAAGCAAGTTGGCAGTTTCTAACGCTTCATCACTTACCGTATCCTGCTCATCATCCACATATTCGACAGTGACAGCGCCGGAGCCAAGTAGCGGAGACAGCTCGCTGCAGTCGTGCGGTTGTTCAATGGTGATGTAATCAAGGCCGGATTGAGCAAGCGAGCCCCAGTTGCTGGCTGTTACATAGGAAAACACCACCGAGGCCGTCATATCAGACAAATCACCAAAAGATTGAATAGTGCTGTCTTCCACCGTGATTTGGGACAGGTAAGTGGCGTTTGTCAGTGGTGCCAGAGATTCAATATCACCGCCACTGAGTATCACCATATCCAGATAAGGAAACTGAGCCAGATCGTCTAGGCGAACCTTTGCGTTTTTGGGCAAATCACAGATAAACATTGTTATGCCATTCACACGTTCAACCCCGCTCGCATCCGCAGATTGTTTCATACACTCCGCTATCTTTGGCTCTAAGAAGGTGATCTCTGATATCAACGGGGACGAGTCGTCTTCGTCATAGCCGTCCTCCTCTTCAAAGAAAGCATCACCCTCGCCTCCATTGAGCATCTCTGGCGGCAAATCAAATTCCCCTTCTTCATTCAACATCGCTTGACCAATCAGCGCATTGACGATGGCTCCTTCCACTTCGCCAAACTGCTCAATGACAGGAGCGGCATCCTGCGCGATACACATGTTTTGTATGGCGAACAGAGAAGGCACCGCAGCGACTAACACGCTATTGGCGGATATCGCCATCATGGCTTCATAGGCTTCACCTTCATCGCTGACTGACGCGTAATCCGTCACTGAATCGGCAAAGTCACGAAGCTTGCTGACTTCGGTTTGGTACTCGTCGACCATATTCGGCGTATAGCAGGCCGAGTTTTTATCAAGCTCACCGAGGAAATCGCGGTATTCGGCGATGTATTTATCCCCTAAAGCGGCGTTGTCGTTCGCAATCACCGACAGCTTGCTGAGATCGATGCTGGATACCGCGGCCTTGGCACTTTGAGTTCGCTCCAGCACATCACCAATCCCCTCAACCAGATCTGAGTAGGCAACGCCATTGTTTTGGGAGGCTTCCAACAAGGGCTCAGTACGCTGGCTGAACGCTTCGATGGCTTGCAGATTTTTATCCAGATCCGTGTCTGCCTGCGCGTAGAAAGAAAGCGTGGCAGTCAGCAGGGAAATGGCAAACGCCCCCTGAATTGATAACTTTGACATGTTCATCCTGATACCTGGCTTTAGGGTCTGTTGAGGTGTTCAGAAAACATAATCGTGCAGGGTTTCTGGGTCGAGATGCCTAGTGTGTTATTCATTGGACTGGCCGTTAAATGAGAAAACACACCGTTCAAAAACAAAGCTTTTCGGGCACTTCGATGAAGAAATTAAATTAAAGATTTATAAAAAACGGAAATAATTCACCTTGTCGCACCAATGAAGCAATCACTGTTAAATAATCAATTTATTTCATGCCGAAGATATAGACATTTATAAAGACTTCATCGAATATTGCGCGCCTTTTATGCTCAGCAGACGAAATAAGCACCATTTTCCGATGTTGGGTTTATTTAGTTCCTTCCTCTTTCGGATCTAAAGACACATTTTTATGAAGTCGATTAAGCTAAAAATCAGTACGTTTACTGGTATTGCCACCCTTGCCGCGATCAGCGTGATGACGGCATTTTCGCTCTATTTCTCTACCCAGTTACAAACCCATTCAAACCAGCGTAACCAAACCTTGTTGTTGGAGATGTTCAACAATGGTCTGCAGGCAGAATTAAGCTCTGCCGCTGAAATGATCGCCGGCGAGCTATCGGACAGCTTCATTCAAACTTCCCTGATGGCAGAAAATTTCTCCCGCCAACAGAAAGCCAGCGATCAGGATACCCGCGATACCTTGCGCGCCAGCTTGAACCACCAACTGAAAGGGTTACTGGAAAGCAACCCTAACGCATTGGGTGTGTTCACGGCCTGGGAACCCAATGCTCTGGATAGTATGGATAGCCTTTACGCCAGCCAAACCGGTCATGACCGCAGCGGGCGCTTTATTCCTTATTGGAACCGTGATGCTGCTGGCCGTTTCCAACTGGAACCGCTGGCAGGCTATGCGGATGAAACCCGCACTGATGGCGGCGCGCGTGTCGGTGAATACTACCTTTGCTCCCGCGACAGTCGCCGAAATTGCCTGCTCGACCCTTACGTGTACCCCGTTAACGGCCAGAATGTGCTGCTGACTTCTGTGGTCTCCCCGGTCATGGTGGATGGTCAATTTGCAGGTATCACAGGTCTGGATATTTCACTGGCAGCCCTTTCGCACGTCGCGGAATCGCTCAGCCAACGTCTGTATCAAGGCCAAAGCCACGTCATGCTGGTGACGGATCGCGGCACCATTGCGGCAGACAGTGAAGACCGTTCGCTGGGTGACTCAGTCAAATCATTAGGTGGCGATGCAAATCTTTGGGCTAACCGTCTGGGCCGAGACGGCTATCAAAGCTTTACCAGTGCCGATGATCAACGCATTACGGCGATGATTCCGGTGAAGGCCAATGCCGATATCGCACCGTGGACACTGGTAGTGACACTCGACAAAGCCTTGGTGCTAAAAAACGTTATCGCACTCCAGCAACAAGCACAGGAAGACCAGCGCGAACAAACCCTGATTTCCCTGCTAATGGGTGTGGCGGTGTTGCTGGCAAATATTGCCCTGATTTGGGTGATTGCAGGCCGAATCGCTGCGCCTATCCGCAGCACGTCTGAGTTTATGCTTCAGGTGGCAGACGGTGATTTTACCCGACGTTTGGGCAGTGAGGCAGACGCACCGGATGAAACCGGAGAGCTGGCGCGTGCTTGTAACACCTTCCTTGACCAGACTCAGGCGGTGGTCAAGCAAGTGACCGCAACCAGCCATACGGTGTCTGACAACGCTGTTCAGTCTTCTGCGGTTTCCCAGCAAACGCTGGAGGGTGTCAGTCGCCAAATGCAGATGGTGAATCAAGTGGCGACAGCAGCGACCGAGATGAGCACCACCGCACAAACCGTGGCCCAACACGCAGAGAGCGCCGCGAACGCCGCAACATCGACCCAGAACGCCGCCGCTCGCGGTCAGCAAATGCTGAACGAGGTACAACAGGCGATCGAGAAGCTGGAAAGCGAAGTGTCAGAAGCGTCTAACGTCATTACCCGCCTTGGCGAAAACAGCCAGAACGTGCATGGCATTATTGATGTCATCAAAGGCATTGCAGACCAAACCAACCTGCTGGCTTTGAACGCCGCCATTGAAGCCGCCCGCGCCGGCGAATATGGCCGTGGTTTTGCCGTGGTGGCTGACGAAGTGCGGTCTCTTTCGCTTCGCACCCAATCTTCTACCCAACAAATCTACGATTTGATTAACCAGTTGCAGGTTGATGCGGAAAGCGCGGTTGAAGTGATGGATGCGGGCAGTCAGAGTGCGCAGGCTTGTGTTGAGCTAGCAAACGATGCGGCTGCACAGCTCACTCAGATGACAGATGAAGTGGACAACATTTCGATGCTGAATACCGAAGTCGCGAGTATCGCGATGCAGCAAAGCATGGTGTCAGAGCAAGTCAGTCAGGATCTGGTGGAGATCAGCCAGATGGTGACCGAACTTTCCAGCGCGGCAAACCAATCACAAAGCAGTAGCCAACAGCTGAAAGAAACCGCTGAATCTCTCGACAAAATGGTCAGCCATTTCACGGTCTAATCTCGCTGAACAAAGTGCTGATGGGCAAAAGCTCTATCACCAAACTGGTTGAGCGGGGCAACGCGAAAATAGACGGTAACAGTAAAGCACTGACCGACATCGTGGGAATGCTGGATAACTTCGAATTCAGGTTCAATATTATCGAGCCAAAAGTTCAGAAGTAATCGTCACATACTGACATGCAAAAGAGCCTCAATTGAGGCTCTTTTTTTATTGAAATTCGCAACCTAATTGGCGGTTTGTTCAGGCTGGATTATGCCCCAAAGTTTGTTAGGGGCTCTTTATGAAACAATATATTAATGGTCGCCAACGTATTATTCGTTGGCGACCACTCAATAAGTTACGTCATCTATTTTAGTGTCGAGAATCTTGCCTGATAAGGCGTCAATTCATTCCCTTCCATCGTTAAGGGAGCGTATAAATTAGGTCTACGACCTCTGATCCAGCGTCTGCCTGTACACATATTTAGATCTTTCGCATTGAGATCAGCAATAACCATATCATTATCGACACAGTCAGTTTCAGCGATAATTTCGCCGTAGGGATTGAGCACCATCGCATTCCCCGTTCTAACTTCATCCATATCAACCCCAACACCGTTACTAAAGATCAGGAACATGCCATTATCATGGGCACGCGCGGGTAGCCAACGCATTAACCATTTTCTTCCTTTAGAACCTTGCATTTCAGAACGAATCGAATCTGGATTCTGTTTGCGATTATGCCAAAGCTCGGGATCAATCAACCCCATCGCATTGGGGCTGCGAGAGTTCGTGCCGCCTGTTTGATGAGGCGCGACTAGTATATCAGCCCCTTTTAATGCTGTTATTCGAACATTCTCGACTAAATTATTATCCCAGCAAATCAGGATCCCTACGCGGCATCCATGTGGCGTATCAAATACAGTGTATTCATTACCACTTCTCATGTGTTCGCTGACAAATGTATGCAGCTTTCTGTGTTTGGCTATCTGGCCATCAGGCATGGCCATTATGTAAGAATTATAGAAATTTCCGTCCTTGTCCTTTTCAATTAAACCTGCTCCTATGCTGAGTTGGTATTGTTCAGACATTTTTAGCAAGCGTTGAGATGTTTCCCCTTGTGGGATGAACTCGGACAAATCATTGATCTCTGATTTTTTAAGTTTCGAAACATGCCAATAACCAGTCACACACATTTCAGGGAATGCGATGATTTTTACCCCTTGTTTAGCCGCCTTTTCTACGTAACTTTGAATGACCGATAAGTTGTAGTTTTTATCGTTCGCATGGTGGTTAAATTGGACAGTCGCAACACGGATATCTTTCATAATTGTTCCCTTTACTTGGTGAATATCAACCATTTTAAAAAGGTCGTTTAATTCCGTATAATGAATAAAATTCCTATATTTAATGAGCTTATGGAATGGATTTTATCGATTTACGCGCATTCTGCCAGTTAGCGTTAGATGGTAACTATCGAGTAGCTTCAGAGCACTTACACATCACTCAGTCAGCTTTAACTAAGAAGATTCAGCGCCTTGAAGCTTTTTGTGGAGTAGTTTTATTTGAGAGAGGAAGACAAGGAGCCAGTCTTACTGCGGCAGGCGTAGCTCTTTTACCTGAAGCGCAACGAATTGTATCGAGTTTTGAATCTTATAAATCTCTAACTCAACGAGTCGCCAAGGGAATTGCAGGAACTCTTAATATAGGTTTTGGTATATCTTCCTACCACCTTGCACCAGATTACATAGCTAAGTTTAAAAAACACTACCCAGAGATCCACATTACACTTAACGATATACCATCTCAAAAGCAGTCAGAGTTCCTACTTCTGGGGGATCTTCATCTTAGCTTTAGTCGACTACCAGCTGTAGCTCCGCTGACGGGCGTGAAGCTCTGTACAGATCAATTAGTGCTTGCGATACATAGAAGCCAAATCATAGACAAAAACAAATTATGGTCTTCGTTAGATTCAATCGATTATTTACAGCTTAACCCTGAGCGAGGTAAGGGGCTAAGCCAACAAATTAACATGCTATTAGAGGAGCATGAGAAAAAACTTAATGTAGTTCAGGAGGCCGATGATATTCAAACATTGTTGGCACTAGTATCAGCAAATTTGGGCTTCACTATTGTTCCAGCAAGTGTAAAGCATATTGCGAATGAGCACGTCGTTTTTTGGGAACTGCCCGGGGAAAGTAGCTCATGGGATGTCGGCCTAATTTGGAATAAGCAGTTAGAGAGCTTTGCAAAAGATAATTTCATTCAATTTGTTGAGAAGATGCAAATTGAACGTAGTTGATTCTATAGGTGAATGGCCACCGAACTCGTAGGCTGTAGTAACCTAGATTTTCCCCTACCCCAGTTTATCTGATCTGTATGGCTTAGAGTTCCAACTCTAAGCCATTTTTGTCCCAAAACCAATTTAGCTCAAAGGAGCAGGACTTAGGTTCAGTTTGGTTGCACGCTCGACAGCGTCGAATCTAGGTTCAACATCATCGAACCAAGAATCCAGAAATAACCGTCACACACTGGCATGCAAAAGGGCCTCTACTGAGGCTCTTTTTTTCGACGCGTCTATCAATCCTTCCTACAAAGCCCTTTCTAAATTCAATACCGCAATTTTTGTCAGATGCTCTCTTTTTGCTTGCGACACAATCAGTTGTATTAAGAAAAGTGGAGACGAGTTATGAAAAGAATACCTGCGCTCGATAGCCTGCGCGGTTTGCTGCTGGTTTTAATGACGATTAACCATCTGATATGGCTCAGTGGCGGTAGAAGCCTGCTCCAATATTTCACCCTTCAACCCCTTGGTCAGTTTGGTGCGGCGGAAGGCTTTGTGATGATTTCCGGGCTGCTGGCAGGCGCGGTTTATAGCCGCACTGAGCTTTCAGACAGGGAGGCCACAGGTAAAGTCCTGCGACGTGCTTTTACCATCTACAAATACCATATGGTCAGCCTGCTTCTGGTAATGGTGTGGTTCTCTTACTGCGCGTTTGCGTTGCCTACCGTCGCGCAATCCCTCGGCAGCAGCTTTAACAATCTAGGGGAAGCACCACTCATTACCATTGCGTTGAGCGCCCTGTTGATCAACAAACCGGACTACCTTGAGATACTGCCTCTGTATGTCATTTTCATGCTGATTCTACCCATCGCGCTATACGCGTTTCGCCGTGGGTTGATGTGGCTGGTGCTGGCAACCAGCGTCGGGGTTTGGGCAGTCAGCACACAGATTGAGGCCAGCCTCCTTTCCTCACTGTTTGAGACAAATATTCAGGTCGGCTACTTCGATCCGTTTGCATGGCAGTTGCTGTTTATTGGTGGCGCAGCCATTGGCTTTTCGAATGCCAAAGGCAATCTGCGTTGGTATCACCCTGCCGTTGCCACGGTCAGTCTGGCTCTCGCTGCGTTGCTATTTGCCGCTCACCACGGTGCGTTTCTTTCAATGGGTATCCATCAGGGCGTGTTGTATTCCTTTGCTGATAAGCCCGAGCTGGGTTGGCTGCGCATGCTGAACCTGATGGTTTGGGTGTACCTTGTCGCGACAGTCATCCGTAAGTGGCCTTCAGCACTGGTTTTCCGCCCATTGAGCTACATTGGTAAAAACTCACTTCAGGTTTTCACTTGGCACGCTGTTCTGATTTACTTTACCGCACCTTTCCTGAGCGAAACCGTTCTCAGTGGTTATTTCACCCTGTTGGTGCTGCTTCTGACGGCGACATTGTGGATGTCATCCTGGCTTCAGGAGTGCCGTAAGCAGGCTGGCAAGACCTTGATTCCGGTTACAGCTCTGGCGTCTGTTTTTGTTGTGGTATTAAGTTCCAGTTTAATCAGCAAGCAGCCCAAAGAAGTTCCGACATTCGCACAGGGTGAATCCTATCCGCTGACGATTAAAATCACGGACATTCGTGTGGAAGAAGCGGGTGTGGTTGTGTTGGTTTACAGCGAAACAGACAACCTGATGGGAGGCGCGCCAACTGCTCATGCCAACCATTACACATCAGACGAAGCCCGCGAGGGCATCACATTGGAAGCTCTGCCATCAGGTTTTTACGGCATCATGGCGTATCAGGATGTGGATGGTAACAACACGCTGTCGTTCGGTGCGAATGGGATCCCTTCTGAAGGATTTGGTTTTTCAAACAACCCTGCGCCGCAAGGGCCACCCTCTATGGCACTGATTAAGTTCGCCCACCATGAAGCACAAGACCAAACCATTCACTTATTGAACTTATATTGATTCCCAAACAGGCATTTCGGCTCAAGACTGAGTCGAAGTGCCTTATTTTCACCCTCTAATTTATACACCTCCGACCACAAACCATGTGAAAACGTGATAGAAATCACGCCGCGCTATAGATTCCATAAATATGAGACCACGGAAAAGTGATTATTTTTAACATTGATTCAGCCGGACATATCCATCCCTTGCTGAAAAACAACGCTTTCGACCAAGGCATTGCCCTTTACTTTAACGATGGAAAAACCAATCGCCGCGTAAAAAGCTGTCGTGAAATTCATGAAGATTTTGAGGGGAATGGCATGTTCACCAGTGTGTTCATGGGCTTTCGTCTTTCCTTTACTGACGGTCAGGAACTGCATATAGAGGCTGATACCAATCGACCAGCCCGACTGCTGGGCCAGCCTTATCAAGTGAACAACGTCAGATCAAAAGATCTAGTGGATTGGGTGGCAGGTTAAACACCCATTCCTACAAACAATCAGCAAAGCCACCAGAGCATTTATCTGGCGGCTTTTTCTTTTCATAAGCCAAGCAGATGAAGTGCTGACCTTGATTAAGAAGAAGTATTGAAAATTTGATTCCTTCTAATAAGTAATGCTTATTATCGACATCACCACACCTACTTAGAAAACCTGCCCTCCCCTCCGTAGACTTGCAGTCAAAGATAAGGAATCACAACGAGTTATACACTCGATGCAAGGATGCTCTCGCTGATTGAAACTTACTAAGAGAGCAAATTTATGAAAAAGACTGTAATCGCACTTTCGCTTGCTGGCCTGTTTTCTGCTGGCGCAATGGCAAACTCTATCAATATTGATATCGACAACAGCGTGCCTGGTGTATCTGACCGTCCTACGCCAGATTATTCGGTACCTGATCGCAATGGACCAACGGTTGACCGTCCAAGTCCAGACGCAAATGTACCAGACCGAAATGGTCCTACCGTTGACCGCCCAATGCCGGACAATACACCCGACCGTGATGGCCCAGTTGTTGACCGTCCAACACCAGATGGCACACCGGACCGTCCTGAGCCAGTAGATCCGGACTTTGGTTTTACTCCTGAAGCAGACGTGCCTGACCGTGAGCCTGTTGACCCGTCATTCGGTGTAACACCTACATCAGAGCGCGAACTCATTGCTGACCTTCAGCAACAAATGAACGAGCGCTTTGCCGAGATGGACGAACAAATGGATGGTGTTCGTGCTGGTATGCACGCTATTACTAACGCACGTCCATTTGTGACCGAAGGTGAATTTGCAATCGGTGCCGGTGTCGGCTTCTCCGGCAGCAAAGAGGCCCTGGCTATCGGTGGTGCTTATGGCTTCAACGAGAAGATCAGTGTTTCAGGCACCTTCCACTACGAGACATCTGGCAAGGTGTCTGGTTCAGAAGTTGCTGGCGGCGTCGGCATCCAATACAAGTTTTAAGTTCTCTCAGCGAACTTAGGCCCCGGAGACGGGGCCGCTTTGTTTTCAAAAACATCAGTCTATCTAACCTGATATTTTTGAATGAGTTCCCCGGTTTCGTTGCCCTCTCGATTACCATTCGCGTCAGTACGGATGTAGTCAAATACGTCATCTTGATTGATCGAGACTTCCATTCCTGCGCGCAGACTCTCGATAAAGTAAGGCTCATTTTTTAACAGACCTTTGATTTCAGAGTTAGACCAAGCCAAAACCTCCACCCACATCCATTCAACGCCCTCATCATCTGTATCGAATGGAGCCTTAAGTTGAATATATTCTCCTGGCGCTAGTCCTTCATTAAAATCCTTCTTAAGGGAGGGAAGCTTTTCCCGAGCTCTCTTGCTAGCTTCTTTGATGAGTTGGTTATGTCTAACATAAGCGATATCGTCTTCCCAACCAAAAAGTGCATGTACAAAGTTACTTTGTTTCTCTGAGAGAGAACTACCTTCAATATGGTCGAATGTAAGCTCAATAAGGTAATTGTTTGGATCACCAGACTCCCATTTACCTTCCCTGTAGCCAACATCAATTCTTTGAACAGCATTTTCCTTCAAAGAATTTTTCACCCTTGTTTTGAATTCACCATCACGCAATTTATCAATATCAACTCTTATGAAACTGTCAGTGACTTCTGTACCCTCAAATATCGACTGGGCCACCACGTTTATTACGCTCCCGACCTCTCCATTCAGCGACCATGAAAACTTGTCAACAACAATATCAGGAAGGCCAAACTTACTCATGCCAAGCGTTATTGCTCTTACACCTTCCCCGGCCTGATATGCATGGATCACTATTTGGTCTTCGATAACTGGAAAGCCTGACTTATCCCAGCTAGAAATACGCTTTTCCTTCCAGGCAATTGGAGAGAAGAGCTCTCTTGTTTCAGAATCCCAAATCAGCCCATGTTCCTGATTAGCGAATCGAAATACTGCATTATTCAAACCATATACATTTTTAATTGCTGTCGAGATTGGAAACATTGCATCAATAACAACTGCCAACTTTGATCCCTGAATGCTCTCAGCTTCTGCCTTAGTTACCCCCCTACCGAAGTAAGCGAGATAACTCATGTCTGGCACAGGATAACTTTCGTCAAAATTCTTGATGACTTCATAGGTATAAAGGGGGGTGTTGTTTTCTGTTTTCTCAGGAAACTCGCTGACGAAATCGAAGTCCTTAAATGCCAGCTTCAGCTCATCCTCTCCAACAATCCTGTCGTCAGGGTAGAAGTAAACAATCGACCGCCAGTAAATCGGAGGCTCATTTTCCGAGGAGTGAACTTTAGTACTAACAAGGAAAAGCAACATAGCCAGAAGCAGAATTAGAAATTGCAATTGGCCAAGTCCGAAACGAAATGTCCAAGAATAATCTCTTAGACTTTCAGGGTATTTGACGGTCAAAACTCATATCCTTAATCAGTATGATGACAGCAAGCTGGGTAATTGCCTGACTGGCACCCAGCGTCATACATTCCATCCCATGGTTTGTAGAGCAACTAGATGCTGTACTGCAGCATCTAGTTCTCTATATTTGCAAGCGTAACTCAGCGGACAAAATATTTATGTTTCATTAGTGAAGTGAATCTAAAGGGATAGGAAGTCTTTGATACTCTAATCACCGAAACACAGTTTCCACTTCCCTCAATTTTCACGCCATAATGCTAGCTTGACCCGACTATAAGATCAGGGTTCACGATGCCTGTTCTTTCAGCCAAACGGTGTGCTTATGTTAACGGTGACCCAACTTGCTCGGGAGTTTGATATCTCCCGCGCCACCATTCTTTATTACGAAAGAGAAGGCCTCCTAACGCCTGCCTGTCGAAGTGATAATGGCTATCGCTGGTACGGAAAAAAGGAAGTTGAAAAGTTAAGGAATATCGCGGCTTATCGTGCTTATGGGTTACCGGTTTCCAGCATTCGGACATTGCTTGAGCAGAAAGATAAGGATCAGGCTCAAATCCTCAAAGCGCATTTCCATGCACTTGAGAAAGAAATCCAGAGCCTGAAAGCACAGCAGAAAGCGATTGTCGCGCTGCTGCATGCACCCCATCTTTTGGAGGAAAACATCGTGAACAAAGAACGTTGGACGCAGATTATGGCCGCTGCCGGATTTTCAGAAAATGATATGGTCAAGTGGCATCAGAAATTCGAAGAAATGGAGCCAGCAGAACACCAGAAGTTTTTGGAATCACTTGGCATTGGGCCGGATGAAATAACCCGAATCCGCGCATTATAGGTGAATAACAAAACCCGCCTTGCTGGCGGGTTTTCATTTTACTCGGTATTCCGACCGGCATAAAAAACGAATTCAAGCGGAATGACCCTCGCCTTTTCACCGGCAGACCAAAAAGTTTCAATCTGCTCATAAGCAGCATCAAGAAATGCCTCGCCATGTTCCTCAATGCACCGTCGGGTGGCAGAGAACGTCTTAATAAAATCGAAGAATTGATCGAGGTCCCATTCAACCTTCATCTCAAATTTTGGTGAACTCAGTCCTTCAAAAGGAAACTCCACATCCTTGTAGTGACCGGTCAGAAGTGAATTTTGGGTCGCCCAGTAAGGCGCAATCACATTGAGAATTTGTTCGTGGAAAATTCTCTCTATTTCATCTGGTAACACTGGCCATGTATATCCCCAAGCAGCGAATACACCATCAGGCTTCAATACACGTTTAACTTCCGGCCAGAAAACGGGGAAATCGAACCAATGGACAGCCTGAGCCACACATACCAAATCAAAGCTATCGTCAGGGAAATCTGTACTTTCCGATGGCATAACACGGTAGATGACGTTGTCGAATGGCTTTGCATTCGCAATCTGCTGTTCGCTGACATCCGTCGCGATCACACCTTCAAAATAATGCGACAGCCCTTCTGACACCTGTCCGTTTCCACAAGCACAATCCCATGCTTTGAGATTCGATGGAGAGATACTTACCAGATACCGATAAATCTCATCGGGATAGACGGGCCTCGCTTTCTCGTAAAGATCTGACTTATCGTTAAACAGGCTGTGTATCTTCATTTCCCCACTCCTTTAGCGATAGATGTCCAAGTTGGTACCTTCCAATTCACTCGCTGCAACCACGGACTTCCGCTTCGCCAAATTCCTTAAATATCGACCTAAATGCTCAAAGCTCAACGGTGGTTTATCAAAATCGCTGGCCCAATGGGCGAACATGAACAGGAAGAAGTCGCACATACTGATTCGGTTTCCCGCCAGAAAGTTTTTGCCTTCCAGCTCACGATCAATCAAAGCAAACATGTCTGTCACGCGGGCTTCTTGGGCTCGTTTGATGGCTGTCGCTTCATCGGGGTTTTCTGTGTGGCGTTGCGGGTAGAAATAGACCATCAGCTCTGACTGTAACGACGAAGTCAGGTAGAACAGCCATTGAAAAAATATCGGCCTTTCAAGGCTTCCCATGTCGGGAATCAGGCCAGAATCAGGGTGATTTTCGCAAAGGTGGAGCCCAATAGCTGCGCTTTCATGAATGACCAATTCTCCATCAACAAGCACAGGAATACGGCCAGTGGGATTGAGTTTCAGATAGCTTTCGGATTTCTGGGCGTTGGACTTCCTGTCGACCAAAATCAGCTCGTGTCGCAGTCCCATTTCCACCATCATCATATGAGGTGCCCAACTTGCGTTGCGTGGGTAGTAAAACAGTTGATACAAGGCTATCTCCTCCGAATCCATTTCAACGGAATATTAGCATTAGGTCTTCAGGTAATAGCCGAATGGGCTTGGGAAGATTCGTCCGAATTCACAAACACAAAAGGCAGGTGCTGACACCTGCCTTTCTTTATTGATGATGATTACTCTACTGTTATTGCTATATAGTTGGTGACAAAAGGGACGATGTTCACTTCACCCGTCGCATAGTATTCTGTACGCGTATCGTCTGATTCAAACTTTGCGTAGTACTTTCCTGCAGCAATGGAGTAAGTTTTATCGTCATAAACAAGAATACTGTCTTCCACCAGCCAACCTTCAGCGGTCACTTCGAACATCCACCCTTCGCAATCGACAGAACCAATCCTTTGGTGAACACAACTTTCAACAAAAATTTCTGTTCTCCCTTTTGGATTTTTCTTTGTCTTAGCGACTTTAATCTCACCATAGTCTCGACGGGTTCTTTCAGGTCTATGAGGCCAGACTTCCTCTTCCTCAACACTGAATCCGCCATCGCTATTTTTGACTACGGTGCCATTCCCTACACCGACTGAACCAAGCACACCGTCGATAGCGCCGTTTACGCCGTCATTAACCACTTCGCCGAAGTCTTTGTTCGCACAACCTGATACCAATGCAGCCATTGCCAAAGCCATGATGAGTTTTTTCATTATTTGTCCCTTTTAGTGCTTTTATTTCCAAGCCATCTTTCGGGAGATTAACACCGCTATAACGATCGAAGATGTCTCAAAATAAAGCCTCAAGACCATCAGCCTCACGTCAGATCACAGAAGCCTCTTCTTGGCTGAGGGAAAACTAATCATTCATAAAGGGCACAAACAAAAAGAGCCACACAATGTGGCTCCTTTATCAAAGTCATTAGCATTAATGATGGCTACCATGCCCACAGCCAAACAATGAGAGTTCTGACATTTCCCAGCCATGCATCCAATGCGCATCAAATGCATAGGCGGTGCCCATCAAACCAAACAATACCAAAGCAGCAATCGCTAATTTTTTCATTGAGTTATTCCTTCTTATTCATGCTCAACAATACGCGCAAGTATCGTGATTTTTTCTGGAAAAAGAAGGCGCTTTACTTAGCTTTACCTTGCTTTACGCTTGGTCAAATTGAAGGAATTGCTTCGCCGTTTGGGAAGGCGCTTCAATCATCGGAAGATGCCCCATATCCTTCATCACGTGCACTTCCGACTGAGGGACTAATTTGCCAAGGATGTCTGCACCGGCAACATGCAGGACTCGGTCCTTATCACCCCAGGTAATCAGTGTTGGTCGCTCGAAGCCTTCGAGCACGGTATCCAGTGGCACAGTGAAATGGACTTGCCCGTCATTGAGGTGGTGGATCTGTTGGAAGATTTGGCTATTCAGCGGAAAGCTGGCTTCTGCCCGTTTAGCGAGTTCTTTGATCATCACCCCAGGGATAAATGGTGGTTTATGAAACGCAAACGCCAAAAGTTCTCTGTATTGTTCGGCATCGCCTACCAACACAGCGGGGCGTTCTTGCTGGCGTAACATGGCAAACATCTCGCTGTCTGGCGAGGTTGCGACGCCTAACGGGTTAAGAAGCCACAAACTCAGCACTTGATCAGGGTGTTCCACCGCGTAATTTCCCGCAATGTAACCTCCCATAGAATTACCGCCAATGTGAAACTTCGACAAGCCAATAGACTCTGCAAAAGCTTTAAGGCGTGCCACCTGAGCAGGCACATCATAGTTTAAGTCAGGCTGTTTGAAGCTTTCTCCAAACCCCGGCAGGTCCGGCGCAATCACCCGGTACTTGCCAGTGAGGTGCTTCGCCATTCTCACCCAGTTGTCTTTGTCTGCACCGAAGCCGTGAAGCAACAGAAGTGGCGTACCCGACCCACCTTCTAGATAGGCAATTTCGCCTTCTTCGATATTCGATGTCTTTAAGGTCAAACCCGATATTCTTCGCTCAGCAGAAATGCCAAGTTCGAACAGCTTTTCCGGTGGGGTCATTCGGTAAGCGACAAACCCAATCAGTATCAGTATTCCGATGAAATAAAGCATGGTGAACCCTTCCCTGTAGAGAGTGGCAGACCGGTATTTCCATCCCGATCTTATTTAAAGCCTGAAAATGAGGGCCAGCATCAAGCCAACCGATATGCAGGAAACAACAGTCCTGAACTGATTCCAACGGTTCCAGTTGGGTTCAAATGTCTCCCTTGCGTCGCGTAATTCGTTTGCTTCCATTGTGTCCAGATTTAGACGTTGAATCCGGTTGTTGAGAGGTATATTGAAACGGATTGTTGGTAGTTGAACACCGAGTAGATATAAGAGTGTGGCCGCCAAAAGCAATAGCTGGCTTAATCCCGACGTATTCCCTATTCCCAGAGCCAGAGTCGCCACAACTGCCAAAATAGAACCGACCCATACGAACATAAACAAGGGTTGGTTGTTTTGAATCACACCGTCCATCACCTTAAATGTACGCAGGAATTCTCTGTCTTCCAGTCGACGGATTCCAGGCATCACCACCACCGCAAAACCGAGTACCAAACCTGCAACGAGGGCGCAAAGCAAGGTTGCGGAAAAGAGAGAAAGTTGAAATAAAAACGGTGTGGTCATCCCTGCCTCAAGGTCAGTTTATTGTTGTGTTCCTCAGTCATAGTAAGTTGCAATGTACAACTTTTATACCGAGAAACCCGCAAAAACCAACGATAGTCAGGATAATCCACACCGATTTAGGAGGGGGTATTACTCGACTTGGTCTAAGTAATCTCCGAAGCCTTCAGCTTCCATTTCTGTTTTTGGAATGAAACGCAGGGAAGCGGAATTAATGCAGTAACGTAAGCCACCCTTATCTTTAGGACCGTCCGTAAAAACATGGCCTAGATGGCTGTCACCATGTTTCGAACGCACTTCTACACGTCGCATTCCGTGACTGGTATCGAAATGTTCTGTGACGTTATCTTTGACGATGGGTTTGGAGAAAGACGGCCATCCACAGCCAGAACTAAACTTTGCTGAGGACGAAAATAAAGGCTCACCAGACACAATATCTACATAAATGCCTGATTCAAAATGGCGATTGTACTCCCCTGTAAACGGGCGCTCCGTGCCGTTTTCTTGTGTGACACGATATTGTTCCTCGGTGAGGTTTTCTATCGCAGTCTGGTCTTTTGAGTAGGTCGTCATTTAAGCACCCAATAAATTAGCAAATTACGAATATGTTAATTATCAGATAAGTTCACATCACGCATCCAAATTGACAGAACTCTAACATTACTTGAGCCAATATGTGACGCCAGTGAGCATATCAGGCCTTTCCTGTCATAAATTTAACTCACTGATAACACATATTTTTTATGCGGCTTTTTGCAATAAGATCAACAATGAAAGACATCTATCATCAAGCTGTTATTTTTACCACTTCATGCCTAATTTCCTAGCGCTTTGTGCCGATTTTATGTTCACACTTCCTGAAAGACATTAGATGTCAGGCTCTTACTGGTTTTATCCCTGATATTTATCTGAATAGACGCGATTATTGCGTGTACCCATCAGTACGGGCGTTAAACCCGGAAGGACGGTATTTCGTTGAAGAAACGATTCAGGGACGGTTCAAAAAGACGGAGCTTTAGCGGCGAACCTTATAGGTTTTCAGCGCGCTCTCAATCTGACTTTCTGGCGTTGTTTCTGAAAATAGGAAATAGCTTGGGGCAAGGATTCTGGCGCTGGATGTTATCTTCACTTCAAAGATATTTTTGATAGGGTAGCGTTCATCTGCCAGCTTACGAAGTGCTGCTAAATAGCCCGTCCATTCTGTGCTTTCAGGTACAATCACTCGCGCTATTCCCTTCACTTTGAAACCTCGTTGCTCAAAGACTTCCACAAAGGAAACACACACCTTATTGTTCGACAGAATATTCTTTTCACTGACGGGGGAAGCGACGTTGGCAATCAGTAGCGTGTCATCATCAAGCACGGTAAAAAGCTCTTTGGGGGAAACATTCGGCACTAAATCTTCGTCAACTGTCGCCAGCCAGCAAAGCACGCTTTTCTCTGCGTATTCTTTCATCGTCATTTGAACCTCCTAATTCCTATCGCTGACATCCTATAAAGGTTTACCCTCTTTTCTACGACCATTCTCTTGCATGTACGGCTGAGAGAAACGCTCCATTTATTTGAATTAAATGAAAAAATTGTCATGGTGACAATTGGGCAGCGCACTATTGGACAGGGAGCTATTGGGCCCGAAACCGCTTAGGCGTGGTTCCCGAATGCTTTTTAAAGGTGAGCGTAAAAGCACGTTCTGATTCATAACCCACCTGCTCGGCAACCTCATAGATCGGCAACAGAGATTCGCGCAGTAACTCCTGTGCTTTTTGCATACGGAGGTTGGTGAGATAGCCAAACATAGGTTGACCGACTAACGAGGAAAAGCGGTTGGCAAATGCTGCGCGGGACATGCCGATTTGGCTGGCGACGGATTCCAACGTCCAGCTGAGCTCAGGGTTATCGTGAAGAAGCTGCAGCGCTCTGGAAATCCGCTTGTCGTTCAACGCATCCAAAAACGGGCTGGATTGCTCGCGCCCAAAGTTAATGCGGATAAGTTCAACCAGAATGATCTCCGTGAGCTTATTGACGATAAGTTCAGAACCCGGCCCTTGCGACATATATTCCGCGCTTAGCTGATCAAAAGTGCTGCGCAGCCAAGGGTGATTGGCAAAGTCTTTGTCGCGCACAATCGTCATGCGGGGGAACACATCCATCAGCGGTGTTGTCGCGGTACGTGAAAAACTGAATGAGCCGCATAGCAGCAAGGTGGTGTCATTCAGATCTGGCTTTCCGTTAACAGGAGACAGGCTAGAAAGTTCGTGATTTTGTCCCGGACCGAGGAAGATCAGATCCCCCGCTTCCAACATTTCAATCTGCCCATCAATGTTCGCCCAGCAGGCTCCACGACGAATCATGTGGAAGCTGGCGTAATCCAAATCCTGAAAGGTTTTCGTCCACGGCGCTTCTACCTGACTGCAGAAATACACACTGCCTACCACCCGAATGGCGCGGAGAATATCGCTCATCACTTCCACTGATAGCCCACCTATACGATCGATGTATTTAATCAAGATTATTATGCATAGATAGTCCCGACCGCAACACCTAAAGTAAAGCCATACACAAACACAACGGAGCACGACCATGCCGAAGATTGAAATTTACACCAAGAGCTATTGCCCACACTGCCGAGCAGCGAAAAAGGCACTGAGACTCAGAGGACTCGATTTTCTGGAAATTGAAGTCAGTGATGATGCTGCGCTGCTTGACGAAATGAAAACGCGCAGCCAACGCCGCACGGTGCCGCAGGTTTTTGTCGGAGACGTGCATGTCGGCGGTAATGACGACTTACAACGAGCCATCAGAAACGGGCAATTCGAAAAAATTCTGGAAAGCCAAACCAACGCGGTTTAATCCAAACAAATACGACGACATAAAAGTTTAAGGAGAAGCATCATGACGACGATTAACAATGTACACGGCCGAATCAACAACCAACGCGCTAGCTGGGTTTATACACTCGATAATATTGCGGACAACGCAGTGCGATTCTCTATCGTTATCGTGCTGGCATGGATTGGTGCCATGAAGTTTACCGGCTATGAAGCGGGCGCGATTCAAGGTCTTGTTGCATCAAGTCCACTTACAAGCTGGTTGTATAGTGTATTTAGCCTGCAAGGTGCTTCTAACCTGATTGGTACGGTTGAAATCGCTACGGCTGTTGCTCTGCTGCTGGCGCCGTTAAATCGCACTATTGCCATTGTGGGTGCAGTGGGTGCGACCGTGACATTCGCGGTAACCACCAGCTTCTTGTTCACCGCGCCGATCGCTGAAGCTAGCTTAGGTGGTTTCCCTGCTATCTCCGTGGTGCCAGGACAATTCCTGCTGAAAGATATCGTTTTGTTGTCAGCAGCGGTTTCCCTGCTTGCCAAAGCGCTGTTGAGGGATGAATAATCGCAAACGAGAGGAGAGGCTAGTTGCCTCTCCTTCCGTTTAGCGCTAGTTCAGATCAAAACGGATATTCCGCCGCTGGGAAACATCAACCAATATATTCTCAGACGCTTTATTGAGGTTTACCTTAAAACCAAGCACCTCTGCTTCGATGTAGCATCCACTTTTCCCAGCAACTAACTGGCTCTGATTTAGATTGAAAATCTCGGTCAGGCTCTTGTTGTAAACGCCATTTAGATCTCCCTCAGACGGATGACCACCTTTGACCTCTACCGTATTTCCGCTATAACAGAAAAACGTTGGACCCAGCAAAGTATATGAGTGGTCAGCCTCTGGAGACCATCTCAAGTCAATAACTTCATTAGAAAGCGTTCCCTGTAAAACAAAGGGCGTCGGAATATCATTTTGACTAAAAGTGAAAGCATTTGAATAAGAGCCTTGTTCACGGACAAAGGTGAGTGTGTATTCAGGATAATTATCCCGAGACACTAACGAATAATATTCTCCACCAAACGACCCAGAGCCCTCGATAATTTCATCTTTTGTTAATTTTAGACTTTGCGTTTCATCGTTTGCTGTTAGTAAAACACTGTCTCCTGCGCCGAGTGGAATAAAGCTTTCTCCCGTCGATGTATGGACATAGGCATTCACTTTTGCCGTACCGTCGCCCAGCGCATTAAAACTGACGTTGACCCTTATCTGTTCAGCGGGAAAATCCGAAGAATCTTTCACCTGATTCGGTGTGGGATTATCTCCCCCACCACCTCCGCCACCGCATCCTGCCAGTAACATGGTGAGAGCGAAAAATGAGTACTTTTGCATACATCCGTGTCCTTATCGCTTCGTCCAAGACTTCCTTTCACCTACACATGGCAGGCTAAGCAACTTATTGCACCTTACGATAAGTGGTCGTCTCAAAATTGACCCAATATTGAGACAGAAAGAGAGTTTGTATTTAACACCCATGGCGGAAAGTCATGCGTTGAATCTCCCTTCCCAAACATTGCCCTTTTTCCGCCACAATTGATCAGCAGTCTGCCCTCCTGTGAGTGACTTCCTTTGGTTTAATGGCATTCACTAAATCCATGGATACCTCACTCATTACCAAGGAAGCATCATGATTGAATTCTTCGCAGGGATAGTCATCCTCGTTATTCTCGCCGTATTCGGCTTTGGCGCTTTCGCGCTGATCAAAAGCGGAATAAGCCGCTTTGGAGGCAATATTGAAAGCCCCGTTATCAAAGCCAAAAGTTCGCTGTTTCTCAAAGGCGTCCTCGCTGCCATTCTTTGTGTATTGATAATCGCGCCACTGACCTTGGTGCAGGATATGGCGTGGGAAAGGGAAAGCCTTTATCGAGACGTGGTCAATGAGATTGGCGAGTCTTGGGGCTGCGAACAATTACTGGCAGGCCCAGTGTTAGCATTGCCCTACAGCTATGTAGTGATCACCGAAGAAACCAACGATGACGGTGAACGAAAAGAGCGACGAACCGTGATGCAGGATGAGTTGATCATCCTCCCCAAAACCCTTGATATCAACGCCCAGCTCAACCACGATTTCCGCGACCGTGGCATTTACCACTCGCTTGTTTACCAAAGCACGATTGAAGGTCAGGCCAAGTTCGATTTCGAGCTTCCTACCATCAACAACGTAGAACACATCTATTTTAATTCGGCGCGTCTGGTGTTCGGCCTTTCAGCAAATAAAGCGATTGATGGCGTTGATCTGTTTGAAGTGACAGGTGAAGGGTTGGAACCTCAAGCCAACCTGATGTCTGGCACTGGCGTGACCACAGAGGCACTTCGACGCGGCTTTCACCGCCCGGTGGCTCTGGCTGACAACCCCGCTCCTTTCACACTGGATTTTAAAATCCGCCTGCGCGGATCGCAGGGGATCGGCTTTTTGCCTCTGGGCGAAACTTCCACCTTCAATCTCACAACAGATTGGCCACACCCAAGCTTCAGCGGCATGTTACCCACAGAAAGAAACATCTCAGATTCAGGCTTTTCAGCGACCTGGGAAATCAGTCATCTCAGCCGCAACTACCCGCAAATTTTTAAGGAAACACGCGGCGCAAATCTGGTCGAAGCACAAGCCCACACCCAGCTTTTTGAGCCTGTGACCCATTATGGAAAAGTCGAACGCTCCCTCAAATATGGTCTGCTGTTTGTCGCGCTGACGTTTATTGTGCTGCTGATGTTCGAGCTCAGTCAGGGTCACAGCCTTTCAATGCTGCAATACGTGATGGTGGGCGCGGCAATGACCCTGTTCTATCTGGTGTTGCTGGCACTTTCTGAACACTTGGGGTTCACCATGGCGTATGTTGCGGCAGCTATTATGCCGATACTCAGCATCCCTGCCTATGTCGGCAGCGCAACAGGAAGCCGACGTGCTGGATTGCTGATGTTCTCTATGTTGCTTGGCCTCTACATCTTGCTTTATTCCATCCTGCGTCTTGAGGACTATGCCTTGTTGATGGGAAGCGGATTACTAGTTGCCGTGCTACTCACCCTTATGTTCTTAACCCGAAAGCAGGCGAAGAAAACTGAAGAAGTGTCGCCGCGATAACGAGGTCGCCACACAAAAAGAAAGGCGCTTTTCAGCGCCTTTCTCGTGCAGATTGGGTTGACGTTTTTCGTCGTGCCCTTGGTTTTCTTGCCCTTGGCTGCTCGTCCTCTAAGTAGGTTGAGAAATCTGCCAAGGAATCCAGCACAGCATCCGGCGCGGCATAACGGATATCCACGCCGTAGTTGTAGCCATAGCTGACACAAACCGCCCCGCAACCTGCTGCCCTTGCCGCGTTAACATCGTTAACACTGCCTCCCACCATCACTAGCTGATCAGGGTTGATGTGTAAGAGCAATGCCGCTTCCAACAGACCATCGGGCGAGGGTTTCGGCTCTTGTAACGCATCTTTGCCCAGCACCAGCGCGAAGTGGTTTCTGATCCCCAGTTGGGTCAATAAGTCATTAGCCAATGACGTTGCCTGATTGGTGACCACCACCATCGGCACTTTTTTTCTTGTTAGCTGACGCAAGCACGCTTCAACACCGGGGTAGAGTGCGGCGCTGGCATGGTTCCGTCTTTGGTAAGCTTTGAGGAAAAGCGCACTGCCGAGCCGGAAAACCGGATCTGGCACTGAGCCATCTATTTTTCGCGAAAGAATACGGTGAATGAGCTTGTCTGTGCCATCGCCCAACCAGTCGCTCACATGCTCGACGTTCAGGCTGGGGAGTTTAAGATCTGCCAGCATTTCTTCCGCTGCGTAACGGACATCTGCTGCTGTGTTCACCAAGGTACCATCTAATTCAAAAACGACTGCTTTTACCTCTGTTGCTGGCAACATAGGTCACTCCATGTTTTTCTTATGATAAGAGCCCGGTTATTGACTCCAGAGTTCGCCAGAGCCAATTCTGGCGCGCGTTTTTGGTGTCAGCCTTTTCAGTTCCATAAAGGCGGGGAGGATCGAGAATGCACTGTTCTTGTTTGCTAACCCTGACGACGTATGACTGCAAAATGGAAGGCGGCAGTGAGAACAAAGTGACGTCGTATTTCTAATTTAGCAGAGTCGTGGGAAAAGCAAATCAGACTGCTTTTCCGTACGTTGTCTATGTTGTTGATCTTTGACAGCACAACAGAAAAAATCAACTTACCCACCTGTTTTTAAAAGAGATTAATTTTTTAAAAATTATTCAATTTGTCTCATTTCAGCGCATCATCCCACCAAGACCCCTAGATACCCAAACAACCCGAAGATGTTCGTATTCAGCGGTCACCAAAAAAAGAAGCCTGCTTACACAGGCCTAAGATAGAAGATCAAAGAGAAACAATGGCAGTGGAACAGAACGGACAGTTATTTGCGCAAAGGCCTCACCCTGCTGTTTTGAGCATCACCGGGGAAGCGTTCAACTGTGTTGGCTGAATTTAGGGTTTTATTGGTTTGGTCTGCTTTGTTGGTTTGCTCTGCATAGATGTCACCGACATCTTTCCAATAGGTATCGCTTAAGGAAACCATGTAATACCGGTTGTTTTTGATATCAGCGATAAGGGCGCGGCCATAGTTCATCAATTCACAGTGAACATCATGAATGAACTCACTTCGCACCGACTGGCGGCTGGTGAGCTCTGTAATGTCGTTTCGTGTCAACCACACATTCGAATGGGATTCGAAACGCTCCATCAACCATGCCGCGAACTCTTTGGCGCTTTTCATGGTGTCCTCCTTTGATTCGAGGAATTACACTTCCACTTATTTGAAGTGATATGTCTAAAGCCTAATTTGATCTTCATCACATCATGTATCGTTTATGCAACTTCACTTATAAAGCTTCACGACATCCATGTAATCAATTGATTAGCAAGCGCTAACATTTGCTATGAATTTCTCAGTCAACACTCAGGCAGAAACCCATCTGTCTCTCTTGCTATCGTGATGTATTGACGTAAACTAGCCCGCTTTTTTGACGCTGGAGATCTCCGATGTTTATCGGCTTCGACTACGGAACAGCGAACTGTTCTGTCGCCATGATGGAAAACGGCACACCGCGCCTGTTAACCCTTGAAGGCAATAGCCCATTTATTCCTTCCACCCTCTGCGCGCCTACCCGTGAAGCAGTGAGTGAATACCTTTGGCGTCACTTCAACATCAAACCCACCGATCAGGTTGGCGAGCAACTCCTGCGTCGTGCGGTCAGTTTTAACCGCGAAGAAGGTATTGATGTCGAGCCGGGTGATCTCCGTTTTGGCCGATCAGCACTCGATACTTACCTCGAGGATCCGGAAGAGGTTTACTACGTTAAATCCCCCAAATCTTTCCTCGGCGCCACCGGACTGCGCGATGTGCAAATCAGCTTCTTTGAAGATCTGGTCTGCGCCATGATGGCGAACATCAAACAGCAAGCCGAAGCTGAAACTCAGCAGGACATCTTGCAGACCGTTATCGGCCGTCCTGTTAATTTCCAGGGTATCGGTGGCGATAAAGCCAACGAGCAGGCTGAATCTATTCTTACCCGTGCAGCAAAACGCGCGGGCTTCAAAGACATTATTTTTCAGTTCGAACCGGTTGCCGCTGGCCTTGAATACGAAAGCACACTGGAAAAAGACAGCACCGTGCTGGTTGTCGATATTGGCGGCGGTACGACCGACTGCAGCTTGATTGAAATGGGACCAAGCTGGCGAAACCAAGACGATCGTCGCGCGTCATTGCTGGCACACTCAGGCTGCCGTGTGGGCGGTAACGATCTCGACATCCATCTGGCTTTCGAACAACTGATGCCGATGTTTGGTAAAGACTCGACCCTGCAACGCGGTATTGCGATGCCAGTAACCCAGTTCTGGAACCCAATTGCTATCAACAACGTGGTCGCGCAATCTGACTTCTATGCCTCCGCTAACCGCGCTGTGCTGGAGCAACTTATGCGTGACGCCAGTGAGCCAGAGAAAATTGCACGCTTGCTACGTGTTCACCGCGAGACACTGGGTTATCAGATTGTCCGCTGCGCGGAAGAGCTGAAAATCCGCCTCTCTGAGCACGATAGCGCACACATTGATCTGCCGATTGTTCAGGAAGTTCTGAGCGCGAATGCGACGTCACAACAGTTAGCTGAAGCCATCGCCAATCCAGTGGCGAAAGTCAGTGAACTGGTCAACGATGCCTTAGCGCAATCGGCGACCAAACCCGACGCTATCTTTATGACTGGCGGCAGTGCACGTTCGCCTATTTTGCGCGCGCTGTTAGAAAGTACATTGCCTGGCGTGCCTATCGTTGCGGGTGACTTCTTTGGCTCAGTCACCTCTGGCCTGGCACGTTACGCTGAGAAATCGTTTCGATAGCATATGCTCACAGACACAGACTAAGGCGGGCATCTAGATGACCGCCTTTTTCGTTTCAGCTCGCTACCGCGAAAGCGTCTTCAAACGCTGGCTCATAAAATCCTTCTTGCCCAAGGGCTCGCCAAACTGGTAATTCGACCACACCATCACGGTTCTTCGTCCATTTAACTCATTGGTCATATCCAAATTCAGCGGACGCCATCGCCCGTTGTCCGGCAAGGTGTAATCGGTCAGCAATAAGGTTTTCTCATGAACGCCGCGCCGGTTATAGAAATCCACTTTTTGCGCTCTGAATTCGTCTGTGTCCACCCAGATCACCCGTTTGGTATAGCCAGAGTTTTCGTTTTTCGGGTAGGTTTCGATCACTTCACAGGTCATGTCACTGCCGGGGCAGGATTCGGTGCGCAACCATTTGTAGGTGTATTCATCCACTTCCTGCTTCGCCAAGTCCTCATACGAAAATTCGGACGAGACAAACTTGCCGGACACGTTGGAGCTGGAAATGCGCTTGGTTCGCGCAGCAGCGGGAAGGTAGAGCCACTGGTTATCATCTTCCGGTTCCGTTTTGGCATGGGTTAACAACGCAATCCCCCGCATGTCTCCGGGCGATTCAAACACCAGTACATTGTACTCGCTGGGAATGTTACCCAGATCTTCCAGCGTTAAGCTTCGAAACGATCGTTTCACTTCCCGGTTGCCCAAATAGAGGATCATTTCCCCATCAGCGCGGGACGTACCATATCCGCTGTAGGATTGATCCATCTTCTCTGCTATTTCCCGCCCTTTCTCGGCATCGTTCGCCATCACGCTCACTGACAATGGCATGAGCACTGAGAGCAGCATCCAAGGTAGATATTTCACCATCTCAAACCTCCTGTACGGTGTGTTGTCGCAACTTTCGATCGGCGGTGATCAGCAATGCGGGAACAAAGAGAAAATCGTAAAGCAACGCGGTAATCACCACGCCAAACGCCAACAAACCCAAGTTAGCGTTGATGGCAAAGCTGGATGTCGCCATCACGGCGAAGCCAAGGGCAATAACGACCGTGGTCACCAGCAGCGCCAAACCCACACCGGAATACACGTCAGTGACCGCTTGCTCAACCGTGCTGCCTTTCCGCCTCGATTCTTGATACTTGGTCAGGATATATACGGTGTCATCCACCACGATCCCCATCACCATGGCACCAACCACGGACACCGCCAGATTAATTTCGCCAACGAAATACCCCCAAAGACCGAACACAATCAAGATAGGCAGTAAGTTCGGAACCAGGCTGAATAGCCCCATCCGCCAGGATCGCCATGCCAGAGAAAGCAGGAATGAAATGGTAATGATGGTCACCAAATTTCCCATCAGCATCGACTGGCTGTTGCGCTCTGACACGTAAGCAAATGCCAGCGACAGTCCTGTGCCTGCGGTTCCCGAGAGTAGAGGGGCGTTTTCCAGCATCCATTCGTTGGCCGCTTTTTCAATGGCAATGGTTTCTGCTGAAGACAGGTTGTCTGTCATGATCGATAAGCGAGACGACGCGTAATCCGGCGTCACCCGATCACTCAAGCTGTGTCCATAGGGCGCCGAGATCTCATAGGTTGTCAGCAACTGAGCGCTCAGATAAGGGTCGTCCGGGATGATGGCGGAAGGCGTGTTGTTAAATGCCTGATGTAGTCTGGCAAGATGATCAGGCAAGGCAATCACGGCATTGACATGGGGTTGCTCTCGCAGCCAATCCGCAAACGCATTGAGCTGTTTGAGATAATCCGGATCAGCGACCGTTTTTCCTTCCGGCGCGTCAAACGAATACTCAATCAAGCCCATGCCACCCCAGTGATTCTGCACAAGATCTGTCTGCACACGGAAGCTGTTCCGGTTATCAAAATACTCCACGAAATTGTCGTTGAACTGGATAAGCTGCAGCCCCAGCAACGCAGTGGCAGCAAGCGTCGAAAAGACAAACAAAAGCCAACGCGCATGGCCGATAACCTTTGCCGCCAGCTGCCCAAACTGGATTTTCGGCAGCTTTGGCAGTGGCTTTTTCCTGCGACCTAACCAGGACTTCAACACCAAAGGCGTGATAGTGAGGTTCACGACAAGACTGGTTAACACCCCCAAGGCTGCAATGGTGCCCAACTCACCGAAGGGTTCTACATCAGAGAAGTTGAGGCTCATAAACCCAACGAATGTGGTCAGGTTGGTCAAAGAAAGGGGAACCACGTTATAGGCCATGGCACCCAACACCACGTTGAGAGGTTTGGCATTGGGCATGTTTTGTCTGAGGTGATAGGTTTTCGAAATAATATGGACGACGTTCGCTACCGCCAGTACCAGTATGATCAGCGGGGCAGCGCCGGAGGCGGTATTCAGTTGAAAGCCCATCCAGGCGACCGCGCCAATCGCACCGATAATGCTGAGCAGGATCACCATCAACACGGTAAGCGAAGGCACGACGGCGCGAAATAAAACGCCGATGAGCACCAACACCAGCACAATCATCGCGGGTACCAGAGAACCTGAATCCGCATCGCTGGCTTCATTCAGGGCGTAATCAAGCATGACCAAGCCCGTGAGGTAGATTTGATAGCCGGGATAAGCGTCGAGGTATTTTTGCTGCAACTCGCGGGCATGAAGCGCCACTTTCTTCACGGCCAATAGGTCTTCACTGGACATGGCAACAGTCAGAAACACCGTGGTCACTTCGCCGTTTTTGTCTGTCAGATTACCTTTTACGTCAGGCCGTTCCCTGAAAAATGTTGCCAATGTTTCCTGAGTTTCGAGTTTGGCTTCGTCCCCCGCCAGCACCAGATCATCAACAATCATCCCGCCGCCTTCGGCATCAGCGACTGGGTCAATAAAATTCACCAAAGAGGTGACTTTTCGCGCATAAGGGGCCAACCAGAGTTCGTCCGTCAGGTTTCTGATCAGCGCCAGTGTCTCAGGGCTCGACGCCGACTCACCCTCTGGCGGCACCACCACGAACATGACATTTTCATCTTTGGAATAATTGGCTTCCAACTCATCCAACGCGATTTTTTCCGGCGATCCGACGGCGAGGAAAACCCGCGCTGAGTTGTTCACTTCCAGCTTTGCCAGTCCACCCGCCAGTAGCAGTAATACACCCAGTACAAGCAGCAACGTCAGTTTTGGACGAGCCAGTGCTGAAGAAACCAAACGCATCAGCCACTGCTCCATGCCCTGCGTTTTAGTCTGGTAATTACTCATTAAACACGCGTCCTTTTTTCTCGTTGTACAACGCCATAAAGTGCGACTGACAAATACGGATGGTTGGCAGCAACGCTTCGGCAAAGTCGAGCCCTTCGGCTTTCATGACCGTGATACTGGGACGATCAAACATCCAGTTACGGCTGGCGATCTCTAAATTGGTGCGACAAAACGCATTGAACGCCCGCACGCGAGGCGACAGGCCGCGATAGTCGAGCGCATCATTGGTGGGTGCCCATTCCAGCGAATCGGGATGGCCGATATCGTTGAAAAGCAATGCCCAGAGCGCTTCCATGGTTGGGGCGTGTGAGGAATCGGATGCCAGGTTGATGATCCGGCTATGCCAAGGTTTTCTGAGGGTGAAACGCATGACTGCAATGACTGCGTCCTGATGGACAAAATTCATTCTCGCCTGCGGGCAGGCAAGACGCATCACATCGATATGGCCGGGCAGTAATCGCTTGGCGCCATCCCACAGTTGGTAAATGCCATAGCGTTTTCCGGCATAGTGCCCGGTGCGGCTGTCGCCAATCACAACAGAAGGGCGCACGATCAGATAGTCGAGCCCGGACGCAGCGACCAGTTGTTCGGCTTTCCGCTTGGTTTGGGTATAGAAGGTGGGGTCATCCCCTTCATCCCCGTATATCCGCTCTTCAATTTTCCCGGTACTCACGGCAGGTGCAAACGCGGTGGAAATGTAGATGTGCTTCTCGATGCCTTTTGCTTTGCACTGCGCCAATATCCAGTCCGTAAGCGTGATATTGACGGCATTGAGGTTTTCTTCATTGAAGTATTCCACCGACCCAATGCAATTAATCACCATCTCAACCCCTTCAAGTTCCGGGTTGTCAAACAGGTCATCATTAAACTGAACCGTGGTGAATCCTTTGGTCATATCACCGTCAATTTGCGGCATAGGTTCACCTGAAGCCTCGAGGGTGTCGCAGGCCAGCTTTGAGATGTCCTGCTTCAGTTCCTCAAAAGTTTCAGGATCCCGCGAAGCAATCACCAGTTCATGATGGGCTTCCATTAGCACTGATGCCGCGACAAGACGGCCAACATATCCATTTGCCCCGAGCACGAGAATTCGCATAGGCATCCTTCCTTGTTAGGGCCGGACGATGTCTTCGCTCCGTCCGGCTTTTCACCTCAGTGACAGCAGCGGTTGCCTGAGAGATCCGCTTTGTCTTTTGGTTGCCATTTGGAGGAATCATCATCCACCAGCGAAGAGAGCAAAGGCGCGACACGGTTTGGGTCCAAACCAATGCGATCGATTTTCTCCATGTAGGTGTCAATGGCATCAATCCGCAGCTGATCCAAATCTTGCTCAATCACACCCAGAGAAACGGTGGAACATTTGATGCTGAGTTGGTCACACAGGCTGAAGCAGTTGTAGTTCACCATGCTCATCATGGCGGGCATCACGGCTCTGTGTGCCAGATCAAAGGCGCGATGCACCTCTTCGGCATCATTGTCGAGCATACGGTGAATTTCATCGACGCCATGTTGAAGGTGCGCCACTTCCTCGGCATAAATGCTGGCAGCAAGACTGGTGGTGTGTTTATCGGTGTTACGTTGAAGGGCGGTGTAAGCCACGGTAGCAAAGGTTTCGACCATGATGTCCTGCGCGATAATGCAGGAGGTTAAATCGCCCTCACGCGCTCGGTCTTTGACAAAGCGGCCGATCTCTTTCCATTGCGGTTCAACCATGGTTTTCATGGTGGGAAAGTTGATGTGCTGGCCAAGTTTGGTCAGGGCATTGATGTGTCCGCCTTCGTCTCTCGCCTGCTTCACCACGTGGATTTTTTCATCCACATCCTCGATAAGCGGCACCATGGTGGTATAGTTGTTCACCGCCATGATTTCACCGGAAATGGTGTTGGTAACGACATAGGCAAGCAGGTCTTTGTAGGCTTGGTTTTCAACACGTTGTGTTTCAGTCATTAGGTTTGACACGTCTTTTCTCCTTCATATCCACTGAACAGTGACGTTGATAGGGAAAGCCGGCGACAAAGAAGCAGAGACGGTGCAATGCTTCTTGAAATTCCGTTCTATGGACGCGCGGTTCTGACTGCTTAAGCCGCCTCCATCATTCGCCTTAATCGCCACATTAATTTCTTTGATCCTCGGGTAACCCTCTGGTCCCTTGTAAACCGTGATTTGCGCATCGGTTACGATGCACTCCTGCTCTGTTTTGGCGCCATGAAAGCGCATGTGCTCCAGCAAAGAAGCTGACAGGCAATGCCCAACCGCGCTTCCCAGTAGCGCCGGGGTTGAAGGGCCGCTGTTGTTGCCAACAGGATCGGGTTCGTCACTCAAATAAGGCTCGCCCGCCTGGTTGCCATGCTCACTGGCGACATTTTTAAACTGGTAGTCCGATTGGTAGGTCAGCTGCACATCGAACAGCCGGGTGTCTTTCGATTTCAGTTCCATACACTTTCATTCCTTGCCATGGAGGGGTTGAGAGCAACAGCATCCTGGTTCTCTGTCGCCGAGGGTAAGTGGTTACAGGCTTGAATCGCGGTGACGACGCCCTCTTTCATGTCCACTCTTGCGGTGCATGCTTCCAGGCATCCATCCAAACGGTGGGATGCCATCAAGATCGTCGTGCCAGCCTGCTGACGTTCCAGCAGGATTTGATTCACCTTTTGAGCATTGGCTTCGTCGAGTGCTGACAAGGGCTCGTCCATCAGCAATAGATCCGGGTCGCCCACCAGCGCTCGGGCAATGGATACCCGCTGTTGCTGGCCACCGGACAGCTCCGGCGGATAACGATGGGCAAACTTGGCGATACCCAGTTCTTCCATCACCAGTAAAGCCTTCTGGTGCTTTTCGTGAAGGCAACGTTTCTCGCGGCACTCGAAGCCCATGCAGATGTTTTCCAGTGCGGTTAGCTGGTCAAACAGAGCCGGCGTTTGGAACACAGTGCCTGTTCGGGTGCCGGGACAGCACTCCCATTTGCGGCACCAGCAATCGACAGGCACCCCGAATTTCAGCGCCTGTCCGCCGCTGAGTGGCGTGAGGTTATTGAGCACACTCAGCAAGGTAGATTTCCCGCAACCGCTTGGCCCAACCAACATGTACCAGGCACCGGTAGGCACAGTCAGGTTGACGCCATTGAGCACCGATACTGAGTCCTGACTGGATGATTGGCCGAGCCAATTACCGAAAAAGCCGGATGTTTCACCAGACCCAACGTTGACCTTGGCTTCCTGAAGCACCAACGCGGGCAGCGAGAGGTTGGGGGCTGGTGAGGGTTGGCGTGAAAACATATCTGTTTCTCCCATTAGCCTTGCGGCCAAACCTCAATGCGGTTTTCGAGCGGCATTGGGGTTTCGCTGTCCGGGCCAAACCAGCGGTTATAGATAGTGAGGTATTCGCCGCTTGATTCGATTTCCTGCAACGCGCGGTTCACGGCATCACGCATCTTGCTGTCGTTTTCAATCACCCCGAGACCGTCTTGTTTCATCCCGATCGCTTCGCCGGTCAATACAGTGAGTTCGGGGTTAGGTTTGGCGTAACTGACCAAGACTTCCGCATCTTCCGCCCAGCCGGCAATCTTGCCTGAGAGCACCGCATTCATGGCGATTTGCTTATTACCAAACTCGATGATGTCTTCTTCGTTGACCGGGTGGCCGTTTTTCTCCAGCCAATGCTTCCAGTTGCCAATCGAGTGACTACCACGGTTCATGCCCACCTTTTTACCCACCAGATCTTCCAGTGATTTTGCGCCGTCCTTTCTCACCAGAAAGGTTTGGGCCGACCAAAAGTAGGTTTGAGAAAAGTCCACCGCATCATCACGTTTCCAGGTATGGCTCATGGATGCTGCAGCCATGTCTATCTTGCCGTTTTGCAGGTAGGTGATGCGGGTAATTTCATCCACGGGAACGCGCTTCATTTTCACGCCAAGCTTATCGGCCACGGCGCTGGCGATATCGACATCAAACCCTACCCAATCACCCGCTTCATTGATGAAAGAGTGGGGAGGGTTATCCTGACGGATACCGACGACGAGCTCTCCACGTTCTTTCACCCTGTTGATCACAGATCCTTTTTCATCTGCCTGGGCTGGGGAAAATACAAGGGTCATCCAAGCACAAATAAACAAACCCAATTTGCGGAACATAAACTCTCCTTAGTTGATGCTTCTTGTCATCCGGTGCGTTGACCGGAAAACAGTGTGGCGCAACCTGTCACCGACAAGGTTCAAGAGCTGCACGTTGAAGAAATACAGGGCAGAGCAAATAGCAAAGATGGTCAGCCAATCGGAAAGGCGGTAAGCCCGGCTAGCAAGCAAGTTGGTTAATGCACTCAGTTCAAGCAGCCCGATCAGGATGACGATACTGGTGTCCTTAAACAGTGAAACAAAGTGGGTGTGCATGGCAGGAAAGCTCTTTTTGAACACCCAATGCGCCCGAAGTCGGGCATAACGTGCCAAAAGCCCTAACTTCAGCACGTTTTCCACCCGATCCAGATTTTCCGGATATAGGTGGATGTATTTGGCAAAGATGGGAACCAGATGAGACATGGAGTACACCGTCAATGCCAGAATGCCTTTGGTAAAGGTTTCAAGTGGAAGAAAAAAGTCGATCGTAAAAATGATCACCAGCGGTGGAATCGCCCTCAACAGCGCAAAACTGGCCCCGGATGCCACCTGAAACCAATGGCGCTTGCTGCATAGGCATACCAAGAGATAAGAAAGGGGAACAGACAGGGCGATGGTGGTGACAAACAGGCACCAAGTCAGTACCAATCCACCCGGTTGCGCATGGGGCAAGCCAAATAACATCTTTTGCGCTAATGCTAAGCTGCCTTCCATCCACCGAAGCCTCCTGCCCCTGACCCAAATTCCACGATGTGATTCATCATGTTAAGAATTCCATACATTCATTATATCTAGATATACTGATATGTTGATATCAAATATGAGAAAAGTGATAATGATGCTTAACATCAATGGGTTATAGAACTGTGTGATTTTTGTGGCAGCATGTTAGTATTCACTTAGCCACACGTCCGATGTGTTGATAAAATTGAAAGTAATACCAATCACAGTAGGTAGCTGATCAGAAGTAGCGCAGGAAAAATGCTCGAGAACAAGGCGGAAAATTTCGATAAGTAGTTATTCTACAATCAAATTTTTCAACGCAGTGATCGAGCATTTTAACAAGCTAGGATGAGCAGATATTTACTACGATTGGTATAACACCACGCATCGAACGTATGTAACTTATGGGGCCTGGATAGGGTCTGATTATTTTAAAAAGCAAAACCCTATAACTATGAATTCTGAAGAATCCGCAAAAATATTTTCCGCACTGGCGCAGGAAACAAGATTGGACGTGTTTCGTCTCCTCATTAAGGCAGGAGATAAGGGACTCTCTTCAGGAGAGGTCGCTGAAAGACTGAATATCCGTCAAAACACCATGTCTACCAACCTCTCCATTTTGCACAACGCAAAGCTGGTTCGCCGAAAGCGCGAAGGCAGAATGATCCATTACTCGGTCAATATGGAGACCATCGGACATCTTCTCACTTTCTTACTTGAGCATTGCTGTGGCGGCGAGAGTGATATGGTCAGTGAGTTGGTCAGCAACCTGCAGTCAGGCTTTAACCAGTCAAAGTAACCGTTTCACCAAGATCGGTCGGTCTGCGCTGCAATCGCTTCACCAAACCATTCCCCATTATGTGAATGCAGGAGCCCAGGATCACAAACAACAGGGTGGCAACCACCAGATAAGGGATCACCAACGCCGTCTCGATTACTCCTGTCCTCATGGCAGCAAAAATGCCAGTTATAGGGAACATGGAGATAAAGGCTGTGTTGTGAAGGTGATGAACCAAGCGCGCAGACACCGTAGGGATCAGCGCAGGCGCGCATTCTAAAAAGGTCAGCTTGATTTTGAGCCATACGCCGGGGTGTAAGGTTGACATGTAGTCCATCGTGTCGAATTTGATCGTCGAGATTGCCGCTTCGATAATTTTCGCCAGATGCCCTGAACTGGAAAATGCCAGGCCAACAACAATAAACGTTGCCGCAACACTGAAACCCCACGACACACCAGGAATCACCCCTTCCAAATCCAAGCCGGAAAAATAAGGAGCCAAGCCAAGATTCCCCATTAAGAGCACAAACACCACCGTAGGAACACCGCGGGAAACCTCTATCAGCAACCCTACGAAACCACGAATCAATACGTGCCGACTCCTTGTGCACAGCACGTAAATCACTGCCATGACGAGACTCAGCGCGGCTGAAGATAAGAAAAAAATCACAGTAGTGAGGGTTGGCTGCAGAAAAGACACCAACAACTCGCTCAGATCACTGCTCACCAAATTCTCCTTGCCCTAAGCCCAAAGTTGGTAGAGCAGTCCCCAAGCGAATGACCCTATCAGCGCAAAGCCGACGTAAAACATCACCACCTGAACACGGGCAACCGCCACGACTGCAATCATGGCAGGGATGGAGGTGATACCGCCCGCGATGAGAAACGCCATACCCGCACCAGGCTGCATGCCTTTGTTGATCAATTCAGCGATTAAAGGCACAGCCACATAACCGTTGATATAGGCAGGTACACCGATTATCGTCGCCCATAGGATAGGTGATTGAGTATCACCGCCAAACGAGGACGCCACCCATTCAGTCGGCACATAAGCCACCAGTAGGCTTTCCAGCAGGAAAGCAAGCGCCAACCACTTCAGCAGCAACAGCATAATGTTGGTGGTTTTTTCTATAAAAACGGCTTTACGCGGTGCTTCTTCCCAAAAACGCCAGACTGGCTTATCCACCTGACTCAGTGTGGTGGCATCCCCGGTGACAGAAGGTTTCAACGGCTCTATCAAGTAACCAGCCTGCTGCGCAAGATACACTGCCCACCCCGCGGTTAACCCAAGCACAATGGCGCCAAGCGCTTTCGCTGTGGCAAACTCCCAGCTGACGATACCGGCCGTTAACAGGTACATGACAGGGTCGATAATTGGGCTAGCAATCCAAAAAGCCATCACAGGTGCCAGCGGCACACCCATGGCTAGCATGGCCGCGATCAGCGGGATAACCCCACAAGAACAGAAAGGCGACAGCGCACCAAACATCGCCGCAGTGAGAATCACCACACCTTGCCTACCCTGCAACGCACTGGCAATCAGGCTGTCTGCCTGCGTGGCGGAGACATAAGCATAAATCAGCGATGAAGCCAGGATGAAGGGGATGATCAGGACAAAGGTGTCACCCATAAACCGAAGTGAGACCGGTAACTGCTGAGGATCGAACACTGCGATAGACAGCAGCGCCAGCAAAAATACCGTCCAAACGGGTTCGAGGAAGGTTCGATTGTAGCCAAAGTTAATCAGCCCAGAAACGATACTGGTCATGGATTCCCTCTCCTGTGGGTTCACTTTTCATTTCCCAATGCCTATCATTCAATGTATCAGGAATTCTCGATATGTTATGGATGGCGACATGTTTTTAATGAAGGCGCTCAGTTTTGAGATGATTCGGCGGCAGGCTTTCGTTACTTGGTTATCGGCTGGCTGTTTGACGGTTTCATCGCTTTGCGTCCCTTTCACTTTCGCCGCTGCACCGACTGGAGAGATCTCGCTGGGCTACACACACTTTTGGGAACACCCCGAAGATGTCGCGTCCTACCAGACCAACAAGGCCGTTATCCCCCGCTTCTCGTCTGATATTGCCGATGCCTCCACTCTCATCATCGAGCCAGCCTTAAGGGCAAGAAGCGATACCGATGACTCTCCTTTTCTCGACCCGTACAAGAGCCGGTGGCTGAGTGACTTCGATGATTGGGAGCTGGTAGCGGGCTACGACATTGTGTTCTTGGGCGCGACAGAAGGCGCCCAAATTTTGGATGTGTTGAATCAAAAAGATTTGGGCGCAGCATTCGACGGTGACATCAAACTGGGTCAACCTATGCTCAATCTTTCTGGGTATGTCGGAGAAGGGCTGGCAAGCTTTTATTACCTTCCTTACACCCCCAAACGCCGATTTCGTGAATACGAAGAACGATTGTCAGCCGGCTTTGTTATTGATGGCGACAGCGAACGCTGGAAAAACAGCCATCAGGCTTACTATCCGGGCTTTGCCGCACGATACGTCTATTCGTTCGACAGCATTGATGTCGCACTGTTTGGCTTTCATGGCATTAACCGCGAACCGGCATTTTTATTTGAAGCCGGTCGATTGATACCAGAATATGCGGCGGCAACCCAAGTTGGCGTCGACATTCAATGGGTGATGGGGAATATGCTCACTAAACTGGAAGCGCTGAATGTATCGAACGCGCCGACTCTCAACGGCGAGTTCAACGAGACCACACAATATGTGGTCGCTGGTGAATACAGCATGTTTGATCTGTTTAACAGTGGTATCGATTTACGATGGGTTGGAGAGTATAGCGACAATTCAATGGGAGACATGCTGCTCTCGCTTTACCAGCACGATGTCTTGCTCGCGTTGCACACTGCATTTAATGATGTGGATGACACTCAGCTGAGCATTTCTTTGCTTCATGATCTGGATTATCACAGCAACATTCTGGAAGTCACTCTGACCCGGCGTTTTAACCAGAACATTGAACTGGCATTGTCGCTGTTCGACTTTTCAGCCTTGTCTCCCAGCGACTTTTTCTATGGATTGGAGCCAGACAGTTACGGCGAAATCATGATGACGTATTACTTTTAGGGGCTGTTGACCTTTGGTGATGATTTTTGCAGCAGTTTGTGGGGATTTTATGCAAGGCAGAGGCTTCGAGGTGTAGCTAGCCTACATGAGAAGCCGATAACGCAGCAGAAACTCCCCACAAACGCTGCCCGAAGGGTTCGACTGCACGTCCCGTACTCTAAGTGTTTTATGCATTGTTGAGGTGTATTTGCTTAGAATGACTAGGCGGCACACACCTCGCCGCGCCTAAAACACTTATAGCGAGAACAAAATTTAACCACCAAAGGTCAACAGCCCCTAGCTTATTCGACCGCTTCAAGTCCCCAAGGGATATTCGAAACCACACGGTTGACCTGTCCGGCCATTGGTACCGCATTCGCTCCCTGCCAGTCCAGTAACATGATAGCGAGAACATTGCGGTGCTCTCCCTTCGCCAAATCCGTACTGCCAGAGACCGACGGCACCATGCCCTTATCGCGGTTAATCGCTTCCTGGATGATGTCCTGACTACGCGTGACAACCGGGTCGTTATCTAGCCCTGCCAGCAGGAAAGTAATACCGATCTCTGCAATCACGTCCTCTTTTGAACGCGCTGCAATTTCATCGAAATTGTCTCGGAAGTAGTCGTAAATCCACTGGAAGTCCGCTTCATTCACAGGCTTTCTGTAGTACTCGGAAGCCGCCAGAATGATATGAGTCATTCCATACAGCTTGTTGTTGTATTGCTGGGTAGAGAGGTTTGCGTCTTCACTGTCCGGATATGTGTCGCGGAAGGCTTTGTCGAAGGCAGCGGTATGATCTGTCTCACCCAGCTGTTTCAGCCAGTAAACCTGATTGGCGAGTTGCGCAGCCCAGGCACGGATCATTTGTGGGTCTGTGGCATACTCGCTGAAATCATACCAACTGAGGATCTCATGCAGCTTTTCATCGTCGATATGCTCCAGCCCATACTCGTTTGCACGCGCCATGCTGCTGATAAGCCCCGCCCCTAGAACAAGATACTCTTCGCGCCCTTGCGCTGCGGCGTGGCGAATTTCATCGCGCTCCGAGTCTCCAGAATCGTAGGCTTTCAGTCTTTTCTGGCCCTGAGCCAACACATCTTCTTTACTGTGAATCGTGGCCGCGTACTCATTCAGCTTATCCGCTACCCGCGCCATATCAGTCCATACTGCTGCCTGATATTTATCATCTTGGGTCTGGCGATACATACGAAGACCATAATGGCCCAATTGATAGGCAGACAACTCAGCCAGATGACTGTCATAAGTCTGTTTGATGACGTCAGCATCCTGTTTTTCCGTCGTCGGCTGCGCGCATCCACTCAATAGCAATGCTACGGTCAATAAACCGCTAACCACTCTTATCATTCGTTTTTTCAATTCACTGTTCTCGATTCGGGTCACACGACCACTTTTTCGCCCACAAGCTAGCGCGACCTTGTCAGTAAACCAACAAGTCTATGCAAAGTTTTCTGACAAGGCATGGTCACGCTGACTTTCCGATAGCGAAGATATTGATGTGACCAATACAACAAAACGCAGCGTGCTTTTCTATATCGCAACAAGTCATTGATCTAAATCAATTTTACCGTCAGTGGTTTCTCTGGCAGCTTCTATACTGGTTGCATATCAGCGCATTGGAGAAAATCACCATGACAACAAAAAGGAAGGAAGAAGGATTTTTTGCGAAGTTTCATTCGGTCACCTACCAGCTGAAAGGGATCGTTTTGTTGGTTGCACTGGCGCTCTGTTTTATCGGCTACAAAGGCATTTCCGGGATGAACAGTGCAGCCCAATCGATGGACGATCTTTACTCACAAGGTATGCAGCACGCGATTCGCGCGGGAAATATCCTTGATGAACTGGGTGATGCTCGCAGCCACCTGTTGCTCGCCATGCAGCATGATCCGGCCAGTAAATTTGCAAACCTGCATGATCACCCCATTGCTCTTCACTACGCACAAATCAGTGAAGCGCTGGATACCTTGCATCAAACTGTTGATAACGAGATTGTTCCTTCCGAGCTGAGCAGTGAAGAACGCCGTGAAGTGAACCGTATGGTCGAAATTTTGGATACCATTACAGACCGTGGTTTTGTGCCCGCGGTGGATGCGCTGAAAGCCGGTCAGTTTGAAACCGCCAATCTGGTGCTGCTCAACACCATCAACCCGCTGTTTGAGGATATTTCAGCCGAAGCCGAAGCTTTCCTAAACCTTCAAAATCAGGAAGGCCGCACAAACTACCAGCTGGCGCTGGAAAATGTCAGCCATTTTCTTTGGGTCGTCGGCACCACCATCGTGCTTTCACTGATTGTTTTGGGGGCGCTTTTTACCAAGATCATCTCCCGCATGAATCGGGCTATTTCAGAGCTTGAATCCACTTCCAAGGCGATTACGCGTGGGGATCTTACCCGACGTGTCGATATCGAGGGGCGAGATGAATTTGCCCGAATCGCGGATTACGTCAACCGCCTGGTGGGCAGTTTCCAAAGCGTGGTGAAATCCACGCTCGACTCCACGGGATTGATCGCCACTTCTGCATCAGAAAGTGCAGTAGTCACTAACCAAACCCAGAAAAACGTATTGGATCAGCAAGCGCAAACCCAGATGATTGCCGCCGCCATCCATGAATTTACCGCCACTGTCCACGAGGTTGCCAACAACACTGCCTATGCAGCGACCGCCTCGCAAGAGGCTGACACCGCCGCCTCTGATGGTCAGAAAGTGGTGCTCCGCAGCATTGAAATGATTGAGCATCTTTCGCAAGACCTTAAAACCACCGTCGATGCCATGCAGTCACTTCAAAAACACACCGACGCCATTGGCAGTGTGGTCGATACCATTCAGGAGATCTCAGAACAAACCAATCTGCTTGCTCTCAATGCTGCCATTGAAGCCGCACGTGCTGGCGATCAGGGCCGTGGCTTTGCGGTCGTCGCCGACGAAGTGCGCTCTCTCGCGCAGCGTACCCAGTCTTCAACCATCGAAATTCAGCGTACGATTCAGCAGCTTCAGGAAGGCAGCAGAGACGCGATGTCACGCATGGAGAAAGGCAACGGACAGGCACAGGAAACGGTGCAAATGGCGCAGGAAGCTGGTGAAGCACTCACCCGCATTCTGAAGAGTGTGGATGAGATCAATGCCATGAACACACAAATCGCGACAGCCGCAGAGCAGCAAAGCTCGGTCACCGAGGAGATTAACAAGAACATCACAGTGATCAGTGGTATATCGGATCAAACCGCGACGGGCGCAGAGCAAAGCCGCATTGCTGCGAGCTCACTGCAAGAGCTGTCGGACGAAATGAAATCGAAGATCCAGAAATATACGGTGTGATGTAAGAGAAGAAAGAAGGAAGGAAGAAACCACCCGCGCTGAACCTATTTTCGTAGGGAGAAATGTTCAGCGTGGGTGTTCGCCAAGTATTGACGAAACCTCTCCCGTGCACCAAAGGACAACATATCAGTGACAAGAGAGTCATCAGCAAACAAAAGGCAGTGGATAGCTGATAGTTAAAAAGTACCTCAACGCATTCTGCTATTGAGATGGACATCATTTATGACACAAATTAAGTTAATTTGGAGCTCAATAGACCCTTAGTGCGGCGCACATCTACGTTGAGACAGCTTTCACTCGTTCCAGTGCGACATCTTTCACATTATCTTTCTTAGATGATTAGTTGGTAATAGTTATCATTACCAAATTATATTCTGGCAATACCTCTAATCTCACGACTAGACCAAACAAAACATTATTTTGAGCCACAACCCAGTTTTCTTGAACAGTGGAAATACAATTTTCAAGACACACTAAAGTTCTAGAGATTTTCAATTCTTATCACTTAATTGTGTGTGCCAATAATTTAAAAAAATAAAAAAACAGCGATTTATTTAACGACAAACAACCCTATTCATTCCTAATCCTCTCATTCACAATCTGTATATAAATTCAACAATGGATATATCTAAACTATTCCCAGATTGATTAAAATAACCACAATTAATGAGATTTCAAAATGCTTTCAATGCAATATATTGTAATTAAGAAAACCCTTAGCGTGATATCAATCGCATATATTAAAACAAAAACAAACACACAAAACCCCAATAAGGCACTGTTTATTAACGTTTTTTGTTGGATCATTGGGTTTGAAATTGTAAATAATTGAAAAAATGTGATGTTGATTCTAAAAACACAGCTCTTATTATTCCTTCAGTTGGTTAGAAAATAATAGAGAAGTAAAAATGATCGAATTAAGTGTTGTTATTCCCACCTATAACAGAAGAGATCTTCTTTCACATACGTTAACGGCTTTATCTGAACAAACCCTTCCTAAAGAAACTTTTGAAGTTATTGTTGTTGACGATGGTGGAATGGATGACTCCGAATATATTGCGCTGTCTTTTTCAGACCGACTGAATATTAAGTACTTCTGGCAAGAGGACAAAGGCTTCAGAGCAGGAAAAGCTAGAAATGTAGGCACCGCTATTGCAGAAGGGAAGTACATCGTTTATCTCGACACTGGTGTCCTTCCAGGCACTGGCACCTTGGAAGAACATCTGTTCCGACATAAGGTTTCCACGCACCCTATCGCGATTGTTGGTTATGTTTACGGCTTTGATCTTGATGACGAAGGCATTAAGAAAATGGAATCTGTCATCACACCAACGAACGTTGACCAGATTCTGGCTGAGCTGGATTCTCAGGGCGCTTACGATATCCGCCAATCTCAGTACGATGATCTTGGCCACAACATCTGCGACTGGCCTGCGCCTTTTGACTTATTCTGGACTTGCCATGTTTCGGCAGAGCGCGAGCAACTGATCAAGGCTGGTCTGTTTGACGAGGGGTTTAATAGCTGGGGGGGCGAAGATGTTGACTTGGGCGTTCGTCTTTTCATCAACAACAACATGTTTATCGTTGATAAAGCGATGTCTTCCTTCCACTGGCCGCATCCTAAAGAAGTGAAAGATACCGGTGAAAGCTCACGCAGCGCTGCTGAGCGTATTCACAACAAATACAATATCTGGCAAACCAGCTACTACGGCTTGGATCATGAGATTAACGATCTCCCTTTAAACAAGCTGATAAAAGTGCTGAAAAGCAGCCCTAATCATCCTATGGCTGATCCCTCTTTGTATAAACCACAACCTAAAACCCAGCCAATCGTAGAGCAGGAATAAAACCAGATTTATGCCGTGTGTTTATGAAAATATCTTCCCCGTGTCTGAAGGACGAACAACGGAAGATGTCAGAACTCTTTTTCGCGAACAGATAGCTCTGGATGAGGATGCCACTTTTATCGGTGCCCCCCATATCGCATTTACGCTCGCAAGGGATTCCGATAACTACGCCCGAGATGCTCAGTACTCGCTGATTGATGCGCAGGATTTCGCCGAAAGCATTTCCATCGGTAAAGGAACGGTTTTGTACTCCGAAGACAATCTAGCCTTCGAAAACCGCGCAGTACGTCTGACGGTTGTGAAGGTAAATAGCAATCAGTCTGGCAAAATTTCTATTGGTGAAGGTTGTGTCATGCAAGGCACAGCAATTGTTTCTTACGACGAAGTAGAAATTGGCGACAAAGTATTGTTTGGCCCAAAAGTCACCATTATGGACAGCAGTGGTCATCCGGTAACAGGGCGTTGGAGTGATGATGAAGCAGCGCGCACGCGCGTTGCCAAAGTCACCATCAAAGACAATGCCTGGATTGGGATGGGAGCCACGATCCTCAAAGGCGTGACCATTGGTAAAAATGCCGTCGTTGGCGCAAACAGCGTCGTCTACCAAGATGTGCCTGACAACTGTATAGCAATAGGAAACCCCGCAACCATCGTTAAACAGTTGGACGCAGTTTCCTAACCTTTTCGCAGATCCTTCATTCTTCAAACTGAAGTCATTAAGCCCTCGAAAAGCTCGAAGGATCTGCTTTTTCCGGATACTCCTATGTCAAAAACTCACGCCTTGTCTTCAAAACTTCTTGCGAATGGACCTTTGTTCGCTCTCGCTCTACCCGTCGCTCTCCAAACCGCAGTATTCTCCAGTAAGAGTGTCGTTGACACCTTGATGCTTGGCGGAATTGGAGAGCTAGAAATAGCCACTGTCGGCCTCGCTGCCAAAGCGCAAATGATCATCAGTTTCTTCATCATTGGTTTGAGCATTGGTGGCGGTCAGGTGGCTGCGCAATGCTTTGGCGAAAAGGGAGCAAGCGGCGAGAAAAAGCTCCTCAACACCGTTTTAATCACTCTGTTGCTAAGCCTGGCGACAGCAGCATGTTTCTTTGTTCTGCTGTTCATTTTCCCGGAAGCCCTCATGGCATTGGGCACCCAGTCGCCTGATGTTATTGCGAAAGGTGCCGATTACCTCAAGCCGATCGCATTCACCCTTTTCTGCTTTGCAATAACATCATCTCTGGCATGCGGCCTGCGCGCCATGCACCAACCCGGCATCGCCACTAAAGTGAGCCTTATTGGTGTCGTCCTCAATCTGTTCCTGAATTGGGTTCTGATCTTTGGTCACTGGGGAATGCCAGCCATGGGAATTAAAGGCGCAGCTATCGGCACATTGATCAGTGCCGTTTTTGAGTGTCTGCTGCTCATTGGCTACCTGAAACTCACCAAGCACCCTCTCGCTATCATTCGCCCTGCACAGTTCATCACATTGAAAGTCAGGGACATTCAGATAGTAGGCAAGCTTTCAATGACTGCCGCGATTAATAGTGTGGTTTGGGCTGCTGGCCTTTTCGCCTTTCATGCAATTCTTGGATACAGAGATGCGGATCTTCTGGTTGCGCTTTCCGTATTAGCACCTATTGAAGCCTTAGCCATGTCCCTATTGATTGGATTGGCAACGGCAGGTTCGATTCTGGTAGGAAATAAAGTGGGCGCAGAACAGCAAGGCGAGCTTCCCGATACTGTGCGTGCCAACCTCATTACCAGCTTGGTGGTTGGGGTATGTTCAGCGGTGTTACTAATGATGCTCAAAGCGCCTTTGGTATCGCTGTTCTTCCACAATGACGTTCCTTCAAATGCAGAAGCTTTGGCACTCACCCTTTATGACATTATGGCGTTTTCATTGGTCATAAAGAGCCTTTCTATGATGCTTATCGTGGGTGTACTCAGGGCTGGCGGAGATGCCTCGTTTTGCCTGTTTACCGATATTTTCGCCCAATGGATTGTGCTATTACCCTGCGCCTTTCTGCTGACTCACTGGCTTCAATGGCCTGCCACTTACCTGTTTGGTTTAGTACTTGTAGAAGAAGGCTTAAAGCTGGTTGTGTGCCTTTGGCGACTCAAATCAGGAAAATGGATTCGTAACCTCGCCGCTGCGATGAGTTGATCAAAAAAGGAGCCAATTGGGCTCCTTTCTCAATGTAATTCACTTGGTGTTTTTAGGGCTCAATGTTGCCCAAGGATTAGCGCGATCTTCGCCTGATGGTTTGCGTTCACCACGTTGCTTGGATTGCGGCTTTCTTGGTCGCTTTGCCGCCTGCTTGGGCTTGCTGTTTTTCGCAGACTTTTCGCCGCCCGCTTTTGGCTCTCGCTTATTCTTCGGCACGTAATTCAGAATAGAAATAGGCACGGGTTTTCTTGGGGCAAAGCCCTCGATTTCACGTCGTTCAATCAAATGCCCCAGACGGCTTTCAATCATGCAAAGGTTCTTGAAGTCATCTTTTGAAAGAAAGGAAACTGCTTCGCCTTTTGCCCCCGCACGGCCCGTACGGCCAATGCGGTGGATATAGTCGTCCGCTGGGAACGGCAGGTCATAGTTGATCACGCGCTTCAGTTCTTCAATATCGATACCACGCGCTGCAACGCCGGTGGCAACCAAGAATTGCAGCTTGCCAGATTTGAAATCTTCCAGTAACTGCTCGCGCATTGCCTGGCTGCGACCACTATGGAAAGACTCTGCTTCAATACCGCGCTTACCCAGTTGCTCCACCAGCTTGGCGGCGCCATGTTTGGTTTCAATAAAGATCAGCGCCTGATCCCAACCATTTTCGGTGATGAGATGCGCTAAAAGCGACGATTTCTTGTCTTTGTCTACGGTTGTCAGCCATTGCTCGATGTCTGCTTTACTGTTCCCTTCTGAACTGATTTCAACCGGGTTAGGCACGGCGGTTTTGGCAAGAAAACGAACCTTGTCTGACAAGGTTGCAGAGAACAGCAGGTTCTGGCGTTCAGCAGGCAGGCGCTCGATGATTTTGTTGATGTCTTCAATAAAGCCCATGTCCAACATGCGATCGGCTTCGTCCAACACCAGACATTCCAGCTCATCAAAATGCACAGCGCGCTGGGACATCATGTCCAAAAGGCGACCTGGCGTGGCCACCAAAATATCGACGCCTTCAATCAAGCGTTGCTTCTGTGTTGCTGAGTCCGTACCGCCATACATCGCCAGTGTTTTCAGCGATAGATGCTTGCCGTATTCGTTGGCATTCTTCTCCACCTGACCTGCAAGTTCGCGAGTCGGTGCCAAAACCAGTGCCCGCACACGCTTTTTGCGTTGAGTTTCACCCTGGCTCAACATTTCCATTAGTGGCAGAAGGAAGCTGGCCGTTTTGCCCGTACCTGTCTGCGCCGTCGCCAGCAGGTTCTCGCCACGCAGAATCACAGGAATGGCTTTTTCCTGAATAGCAGTAGGATGTTGGTAACCCAGCTCCGTCACGGCGGATACGATAGGTTGGCTCAAGCCCAGTTTGGAGAATGACATGAGAAATCTCGGCATTGTAGGAAGACAAAGTATGGCAGAACCGCAATAAATGAGGCTGACCAAAGGGCGCGCATTCTACCATGCGGAAGATGAAATGACAGTTTTCGCTGAAAGGCTAACCTTTGATTTTGGCGATAAGCTGCTTGCACTCGCCAAGAGAGAGATAGTGCGGCACAGGATAATTCCAGTTCGCCTCATGAATGGCATTTTTGGCTATCTGGATGATATCTTCGGGTTTGATGTCTGGCAGGGTACGCGGCATGTTCATGGATTCCTGCAACGACACGACGTAATTCACAAACGCACTGGCATTGGTTTGGTCGTCCCAGCTTTCGTCACCAACATCGACCATTTTCGCCATGTTAGCAATACGCACTTTGGCAGACGGAACAGACGCTTCCAGTACATGGGGTAGTGCCAACGCATTTGCTGCACCATGCGGCGTGCCATACTTTGCTCCAAGGTGGTGAGCAATCGCATGGGTGTAACCCAAACTGGCTTTGGTAAATGCGAGACCTGCGTAATAGGACGCCATTGCCATGTTGAATCTGACTTTCAATGAGTGACCGTCTTTATAGGCCGCAATCAGGTTGGCATGGATAAGCTTTAATGCCGCTGTCGCGTACGCATCGGTTTCTGTGGTGGCGTTAAGTGAAAGATAGGCTTCAACGGCATGGGTCAATGCATCCATGCCCGTTGCGGCAGTGATGTGGGGAGGCAAACCTGTCATTAAATTTGGGTCCAGCGCTGCCATCAAAGGCACCAATTTCGGATCCATCAACGGGGTTTTCTGATGACTAGCAGGATCTGAAATCACTGCGGCGACCGTGACTTCCGACCCTGTGCCTGCCGTGGTTGGAATCACAAACAAAGGAGCGGGTGTGCGCCAGACCTTCAACAATCCTGCGAGCTTTTTGATTGCCTTGTTGTTGGTGACACGTGCAGCAATGACTTTGGCACAATCAATCGGTGAACCGCCGCCCACTGCGAGAATACCTTTACAGTTTTCCCGTTTATAAACCGCCAATCCTTCTTCTGCCTGAGGGTAAGTTGGGTCAGGCGTCACTTTGTCAAACCTTGCAAAATCGACCCCATGCCGATGCAGATAGCTTTCAATCTGGTCAACGATCCCCACTTCCACTAAGGCTTCGTCGGTCACAATCAGAAGTTTGCCGAGATTCATCAGGCTGATGGCTTCACAAAGTTGCTCTGCACTTTCCGCCCCGGTAAACAACGTCGGCCGCGGAATAGGAATGACACGCGCTGCGACTTTCAACGCTTTCATGTAGCTTTTGTGGGCTGCTTTCACCAGCATGGGTAGAATCTCCTTTCTTGTCATTTCAGACTAGGCAAGCATTGAAGCGCCCACTAGAAATTTTCCATAAAAAACAGCGATTCATCACGCAGAACTCATATTTTGGTAAGAGACAGATCTCAATAGGGCAGAGGGGATTGGTCATTAGTTCGCCGGGTGTTATGTTGGTTAAACTTCAGCCACAAGGACGGAAAGAGAGTAATGGGACAAACCACCAAATCACTCAGCGACAAACAAATCAGCTTTATCGAGCAGCAGAAAATCTATTTCGTCGGCACAGCAGCTGACTCCGGCACGGTTAATATCTCTCCGAAAGGTGGCGACTCCTTACGCGTGATTAACAACAAAACGTTGGCATGGCTGAACCTGACAGGCAGCGGAAATGAGTCAGCGGCACATGTGCTGAAAGACACCCGAATGACGGTGATGTGGTGTGCGTTTGAAGGCTCACCGTTGATCCTTCGTACCTATTGTCAGGCGCGGGCACTACACCGTAACGACCCAGAATGGGAAATCTATGTTTCGCTGTTTCCTGAAAGCGTCGCGTCCCGTCAGATTTTCTTGCTGGACATTGATATGGTGCAGGCGTCTTGTGGAATGTCTGTTCCCTTCTTTAGCTATGAAGGCGACAGGGACGAACTGGCGAAGTGGTCTGAGCGACAGGGAACGGAAGGTATTCAAAAATACTGGTTGAAGAAGAATCAGGTGAGCCTTGATGGTTTTGAAACCGACATCGCCGCTAAAGCTGGTATTAGCATCGACGAATAGCCATCTCGAGCGCGGCAAATGCCGCGTTCTCACTCCGCCTTTTTGTCCAAAAAATTGGCTTTTAGAACTAATTTTGCATATTTATTAGTTCTTCCTTGAGTAAAGGCATATACCTTACTCATGCTTGCTGCTGAATATTGAACGGAATCACAATATTAAGTCAATTCACAGACGGTGGTGTACCGCAAGCCGTCATAGAATATAGGAAGTTTTCCTGCCGGATATTCACAATGACAACAAAAATTATTCTAGACACTGATCCGGGCATCGACGATGCCATGGCCATCCTCTTTGCCGAGGCGAGCCCTGCGATCGAGTTGGTTGGCTTAACCACAGTCTATGGCAATGCAGACATCGACATCAGCACACGCAACGCGCTGTATCTCAAACAACGTTTTGGCTTTCAATGTGATGTCGCGAAAGGTGCATCAAAGCCACTCCAGCGTCCACCTGTTGGTGCCAGCGTGGCGGTTCATGGAGAAAATGGCTTTGGTGATGTGGCCATTGAGGCCCCGACCATCAGCGCCGATCCACGACCCGCCCACCAATACATCATCGACACAGTGACAGCCTCACCGGGTGAAGTCACACTCGTCGCTGTTGGCCCCCTGACTAACCTGGCAATGGCACTCAAGCAAGCGCCGGAGATCACCAAGCTGGTGAAAGAAGTGGTGATCATGGGTGGCGCGTTTGGGACAAACGGACACACGGGTAACGTCACTCCCTTTGCGGAGGCCAATGTCCATGATGACCCCCATGCTGCCGATATCGTTTTCACCGCTGACTGGCCAGTGACGGTTATTGGTTTGGATGTCACCCACGAAGCCTTTTTCTCTAATGACTACATCGACACCTTGCGCGAGACTTGCGGAGAGGTTGGTGAGTTTATGTGGGATATTAGCCGCTTCTATCTCGATTTCTACAAAACACGTATGGGCGTTGATGGCTGTTTTGTGCATGACCCTTCCGCGATTGCGTATGTGATTGACCCGAGCCTGTTCGAGGTGCGCCAAGGCGCTATTCGCGTGGTCTGTGACGGCCCAGCGGAAGGTTTAACGTTACAGAAATACAAAGACACGAAACACAAAACCGACGATTGGGCGGATTTCCCTGCACAGAATGTGGCAGTGAAAGTGAACGATCAGGCGCTATTGGATTTGTATCTCGATACCATCACCAGCTACAGCGATTGATTCGTTACCCATAAGATGCCAATGGAGTCTGTTATTACCTACAGGCTCCATTGTTCACGCAAATACACATATCTTATTTCTTCATCCCGAGGGATCTGCATAAGCACTCAAAAGAGAAACTGGTAGGCCGTGCGATGCCGATATGGCTGGTTGGCCTGATAGACGCCACTTTTCTCGCCCCATTCTGGGTGGTTGGGGCCATCCGGTAAGTATTGGGTCTCAAGCGCCAGACCATCAAAATTCTCATAGTCACCATGATCACCAGGCGCTCCTTGAAGGAAATTGCCTGAGTAGAACTGGATAGCTGGTTTTGTCGTGCTCACTTTCATGATGATAGATCGATCCGGCGCCAACAAAGATACCGCCAATGCCTCGCCGTCACACACGTCCGGGTCGAGAACAAAGGCATGATCGTACCCGCCCGCGATTTTCTGGTCTTCATCGCTCAGAAAATCACGTCCAATGACTTTGGGTTCGGAAAAGTCGAAGGCGGTTTCGCTGACGGGATTCCACGCACCAGTAGGAATGAGATCTTTTCGCGTAGGAAGGTAATGACCGGCTTCCATCATCAGTATGTGCTCAAGGCTTTTCACGCCTGACCCCACACCAGCGAGGTTAAAATACGCATGATTAGTCAGGTTGATGGGACAGGCTTTATCACACTCAGCCTGATACTGAATTTCAACACGGTTTTCTTCATCCAGCACGTAGGTCACGCTTGCAGAAAGATTTCCCGGAAATCCCTGATCACCGTCTTCTGAATCGAGATGAAATGTCACGGCGTTATGACTCTGTGCCACGATCGTCCAACGGCGTTTATCAAACCCCTCTTTGCCGCCGTGAAGAGTGTTTTTTCCTTCGTTACTGCTGAGGGAATACGCACGATCACTGAGAGAAAACTGGCTGGCATCAATACGGTTGGCATAACGCCCAACGATCGCGCCAAAATAGGCGGTTTGCTTTCGGTGAGCGGCCATGTCGGGGGCATGCAGTACCACTTCCCGGAAACCCGAAGTGAGGGGCAATCGACAACTTAGCCAAGTCGCGCCGACGTCCATCAGGGATAAGGTCATACCATGGCTGTTTTTGAGATGGACCAGTGTCGCAGGCAATCCATCATAAGATGGCGTGGAAGTGAACGCCTGTTCCAGCCTTTTCAAGTCAGCATCGTTACTCATGACATCACCAATCACTCTCTCACTTCACCCGCGCCAGCCTTTGCCTGACAGACATAAATATCCGCGTTCAATCCAGTCAAAGCGTGATACCTTTCTGCGACTACAGTCCGAACCGCATCCACGTTATCAGGCGCGACCAGCGCAACAATGCAGCCCCCAAAACCACCGCCAGTCATGCGCACGCCACCTTCATTTCCGATAACAGACTTAACCATCTCCACCAGCGCATCGATCTCCGAGACGGTGATTTCAAAATCATCCCGCATCGAGGCGTGAGACGCCGCCATCAAAGCCCCCATCGTTTGCAAGTCCCCTTGCTGTAGCGCAGTGGCAGCAGCAAGGGTTCTTTCGTTTTCGGTGATTACATGACGCGCCCGTTTCGCCACGGTTTCGTCAAGTTCTTCGGCAGCTTGCTCGAAGGTTTCCAAAGAAACATCGCGAAGGGCAGCCACATCGAAAAAGCGTGCCGCTTCTTCACATTGTTCGCGTCTGGTGTTGTATTCGCTATCTACCAACCCGCGCTTTTTGTTGGAGTTGATGATGACCACCGCCATATCCTGGGGCATAGAAACCGGGGTGGTTTGCAGCGTTCGACAATCGATCAACAAAGCGTGATCTTCCATCCCTTTGGCGGAAATCAACTGATCCATAATGCCGCAGTTACAGCCCACAAACTCGTTCTCCGCTTGCTGGCCGTTCAGCGCAATGTCTGACTGGGAAATATCCAGTTGGTAGAGGGTTTTGAAGGTTTGCCCAATCACCACCTCAAGGGCAGCAGATGAACTCAATCCCGCCCCCTGCGGAACGTTACCACTCACGGCCAGATCTGCGCCTTTGAACTCATAGCCACGTTGCTTGAGACATACAACAACGCCCCGAATGTAGTTGGCCCACATTTTCTCGGGCAGAAAAGAGATATCTTCCTCAAGCGAGAATTCATCCGTCGCATTGTCGTAGTCAGCCGCTACTACACGGATGATGTTGTCCTGACGCGGAGAAGCCGCCACAACGGTCTGATAGTTGATCGCACAAGGCAGCACAAAGCCATCGTTATAGTCGGTGTGCTCTCCAATCAGGTTCACACGTCCGGGCGCCTGAACCAGATATTCGGCCTTGTAACCAAACTTTGTGTGGAATGCCTGTTGCACAGTGTGGATGAGGTTATTCATTGGCCATTCCCTGCCTGTTCGGTGCATTCTTTATAATGGACATCGCTGACGGCGCGAAGACGTTCAGCGGCTTGTTCTGGTGTCAGGTCTCGTTGGGTTTCTGCCAACATCTCATATCCCACCATGAACTTTCGCACCGTGGCACTACGAAGCAGAGGCGGATAAAAATGCGCATGTAACTGCCAGTGATCAATGTCCGTCCCTTCCTCATAAAAAGGCGCGTAGTGCCACCCCATCGAATAAGGGAAAGGGCATTGGAACAAGTTGTCATAACGGCTGGTGAGCTTTTTCAGTGCCAACGCCAAATCGTCACGTTGTTCGTCATTCAACTCCCCCATTCGCCGTATCAATACTTTCGGCATCAACAGGGTTTCAAAGGGCCACGCTGCCCAATAGGGAACCACCGCCAGCCAGTGCTGGGTTTCCACCACGGTGCGGGAGCCGTCCGCCAATTCTGCCTTCGCGTAATCGAGCAACAGGTTCGTACCTTGCTCTTGATGATAAGCCTTCAGAAAGGTTTCCTTCCGGGCGATTTCATTCGGTAAAAAACTGTTGGCCCAGATCTGACCGTGTGGATGGGGTTGCGAGCATCCCATGACTTCGCCTTTGTTCTCAAATGCCTGCACCCAAAGGTAGGTTTTACCCAGCATTTCTATTTGCTCAGACCAAGTCTCAATCACGTCGCGAATGGTGGTAAGCGGAAGTTCCGGCAGGGTCTTACTGTGATCAGGTGAGAAACAAATCACCCGGCTAAGTCCCCTCGCTCCTTCCATTTTGAATAGCGGATTATCGGCTTTCGGCGCATCCGGGGTATCTGGCATCAGTGCAGCAAAGTCATTGTCGAACACATAAGTGCTCTCGTATTGAGGGTTCTGATCACCGGATACGCGCACGTTGCCAGGACACAGAAAACAATGCTCTTCATAGTCAGGCAACGCCGAATCAACAGGCTTCTCATCTTGACCACTCCACGGACGTTTTGCGCGGTGGGGAGACACCAACACCCATTGCCCAGTTAAGGGATTGTAGCGTCGGTGAGGATGATCAACCGGGTTAAACACAAGATTTGACATGGCTTTCCCTAGAACTACTCAAAAAAATCCGTTTCAAAACCAATCAGACAATTTGCTAATTACCGTTTCCATCTCAGGGTCTGTTGACCTTTGGTATTGTCAAAGACTTCCTCTCCGTAATCCAAATAGAAGATTTAAGGCGAACAATTAAAATGGAAACGTTTACATTAAATGTTAGCGTATTTGTGCCAGAACACAATTCCATTACATCGGCCTACTTGAGGAGGGCAATTCTCCTGTCCAGCCACCATCAGGAGTCTGCCCAAACGTCGTCCAGAAAAGCGTGATTTCTAGCAGAACTGATACGAGCCATAAACATACCAGCGGTATCGCTATTTGCTCAGGCATAAAAAACGCACTCCTATCTCGTCATTTTGAAAGAAAATTGGCTGATAACCCCTTCGATTTTTCCCTCACTCAACTTTCATACCGGCTCAGTCTTCTATCAATTTTTACAGTGATTTTCAGCCATCGAGTCACTTGATTCCTTGTGAAAAATCAACGCATTAAACCCTAATGAAAACTGATTTTTCTGTTGTCCTCCTCCGTCTAATTGAACAGTATTTTTTATGTGCCGCGCAGGCCAATTTAGCCTGCTGCTCTCTACCCAAAAGGAACGGCACATAGAGAAAGGACCACAGGCCGTTGGATTGTCATTCCAACGATTTGCAAAAGTAGGGCTCGGATTAGCAGTACGAGACAACGAAAAGAAAACGTGAATAACATTCACGACAAAAGGGGAAATTTAAAATGGGATTTTTCGCAAATCTATTTAGTGGAATTGGTGAGGCAATTTCTAAAGTCGGCGAAGCGATTGCAGAAGTCACAACGGGCATTGCGAACGTTGTAAGTACAGCAGTCAGCGCTATTGATGAAGGCTTGAGCTGGGTTGGAGACAAAATTGCGGAAGCTACCGCGGACATACCCATAATCAATGGTATAACCGCTGCCGTTGCTACCGTGATTGATGGCGTCACTGACGCGGCAGAAATTGTGACGCACCACTTTATGATGAACGTTGCGCAAGTTGGCCAAACCGTGGGTGAAGTTCTCGATACCACCGGTGAAGTGATTGAAGCGGTTGCTGAAGGTCATGGGGAGTGTGTACCGGAAATTATCAAAGAAGGTGTGGGTGAAATCGTTGAAACTGCGGAAGAACACTTCACCATGCATATTCAGCACGACATTGAACTTTTGAAAATTCCGGTTCAGGTTGTGTCAGAAGCGACCAGTGAACTACTCACAGGCATTATCGGCGAAAACCATATTTCTCAAGCACCATTGCTGCTTGATGATGCGCAGAGCTTTGTGTTCGACGACGTAATCCATGACGGTATTTTCGCTCCAGCGATTGAAGGTTGGGAGCACTTGAACAACGAAGTATTCGGCAACACAGTCGATGGTCTTTCCCACTCAGAAATGGGCATGGGTTGGTTGACTGGTGAGCATGACGGTCATGGCTCAGGCGAACACGGCTCTGGTGAGCATGGCGGCCATGGTGAAACAGCATGTGGTTGCGGTACGACTGAACCAATGCCTCCTATGCCAGCAGCAGATGATGAGTTTATGTGGGTGTAATTCACCTTCAGGCAAAGAAAACGCGAGTCAGAAGACTCGCGTTTTTATTTCTGAACCACCCATTGCTTTCGCCATTCCGGCGCTTCAAACGGGTCTGGCCAATACTCTGTCTGTCGACAGATTTTGCCATCTCTGACGGTATGAAAGGTTAAAGCTCTATCCTGTCTGGTTCCGTCGGTTACCGAGACATCAGTGACTACCTGCTCTCTCTCATGCACCAAAGAGTTAATGGTAAAGCGCCATAAACCCTCTGCCGGGTAAGCACTGTTGAGAGCCCCCAAAGCTTTCCCGGCCCTGAATAAGCTCACCGCTTTGCGGCCAATACAACTCAAAATCATCAGAAAGCCACTCACCCACCGCATAGAAATCATTGCTTTCCATTGCCTGCCAAAAGGCCAGCACCACATCCTTTTCGTTCACAATAGCTCTCTTTCAATTCTGTGATCACATGTTTTTCAGGGGTTTGACGACGGCATCCAGCCCTTCAATTTTCAGTGCCAGGCATAAGGCCAAGAGTTGACCCAACTCCCCTTTGGGAAACCCCTGCTTCTCGAACCAAAGCAAATATTCTTCTGGCAAATCAATCAACACCCTTCCGGCGTATTTGCCAAACGGCATTTTCATTCTCGCCAGTTTGAGCATGTTTTCTTTTTCGAGCATGGTCGTTTTTCACTTCCTATTGGGCAGAATGAGAGTCTATCACGCTGCGCAGTGCAGCTCGCGCGATCTTCTCCCCATCTGTCAAAGCAAGCATGAGATAGCGTCTCAGTTGTAGGGAAAACGGGTTATTCATCCTTAGTTAAAACAATAGCGACATAAACGCTGACTAATGTGTATCACTTCATGATGACAGCGAGAGGTGACTGCCATGCCTTCACAAGGATTTAATACCGAGTTTTTGAGTGTTCCTGTTTCACTGCCACGACTGGGCGAAAGCCTGTTAGAGGTAGCTTGGGAATACGGTGAACCTTTGCACTATGAACACTTTTCACTGGTGATGAACCGTGAAACCAAAATGGCGTTTTACACCGCCCACAATATCGACAGGCAAACACTCATGAGCCTGAAACGTGCCAGATGGAAGCTAGATCCCCGCGTCGATATTGATTATCAGGCTGGCCCCGAGGTTTATAAAAACAACGTCTGGGACCGTGGCCATATGGTGCGTCGCGCGGCGATTACCTGGGGCTCTCGCCCGGAAGCAAGTCAGGCGAACAAAGACTCTTTTTTCTACACCAACGCCAACTTGCAGCACGCGAAGTTCAACCAGGATGAATGGCTGGAACTGGAAAACTGGTTATTGGAAGAAGAAGATCTCGACGATAAACTTTCTGTGTTCACTGGCCCAATCAATACCATCAATGACCAACCTTACCGAGGCACTTACATTCCGTCTGCATTCTGGAAAGTGATTGTGTTCACCAAAGGTGGCGAACTTCAATGCCGCGCGTTTTTGATGAAGCAAAGCGAATTCTGGGACGATCATGACGGTCGAAATACCCTGAACCTGGAAAGCTATCAGGTTTCACTTACCCAAATCACAGAGCTCACTGATCTCTATTTCCAGCAAGAGCTCTACGATACGAACCCCATGTTCTACTCCCCAAACAACTTCACCACATCAAACGATATCGACACGCCAGAAATGCGCCCTATCGAATCGCCGACTGACATCGTGGACAACCGAGGAAAATATACCGACATCGTCCAGGAGCTTTGGGATGCCGATGACAACCGCTTCGATGTCACCCGTCTTGCGGACGGTCGCTGGATGAACGAGAACGCAGATATCCGCCTTTATGAGCAAGGCTACCGTCGTCCGGGTAAACGTGATTTGGCCAAGTTCTTCCTCTTCGATGAAGTGAATACCGACAAGCTGATGTTCCTGCCTTCTTATCAGGCGTTTAAGCGGTTGATTGATAACTACAACGAGCTTGAACGCGACGAAGAGAAATACAGCGATGTTGAACTGGCCGAGATTGAGCATTTCCTCGATACCTGTTTTGCCCGCTACGACGATGAAGACAGGATTTCACTCATGGAATCGGTCTACCAATACATCACGGATGATCAAAGTGAAGGCGGTCTTGGATTTGCTCAAGCCAAACTCACCGAAATGCCTTTTACCAGTGCCACGTTTGGTGAAGGACAGTGCATAGACCTAACCAGCATCGAGACCTTCCGCGAAACGGTCAGAAATATTTGGTTCGGGCTCTATACCAACAACTTTGGCAACCGTCAGGTGAAACATGCTTCGGGCTTTGAACATGTTTTTCTTGGTGAGATTAAACGTGAGGGCTCCCGCTATGAAATCGGGGGCTATCACTTCTGGGCGAAGTTCTTCTGGGATGAGCAAAATGGTAGCGGTGGAAAAGCCGATTTGGAGTATCTGGGCTCTTTTTATGATGGCCCAGAAGGAAACCTGAATACTGATGTCGCGACATTGGCCATGAGCTGGCGCGTGGGCGAGAAGATCGCATGGAAAGAGAAAGGCGGATTCTTCGTAGGTATGAGCCCAGAATGCCTCTTGGCACTGGGCACCATGCTGACATTTGAAAGCTTCCGCAACGACACCCAGCCACTGTCGTTTTTTGATGGCGAATCCAAGCGTAGAGCCGCCATCAACGGCTGGCGCTACGATTTGGTGCTATACCGCGAGACGCTAAAAAACCAGGATCGCGGCTTCCATTTGCGCTCTTTCTATCCGGTGCTTAAAAGTCGTGATAATCGCGATCCGTTATTGGCTCCGCATTCCAATACCGATGTCTTGCTGTATGACGAAGGCGATGTGGTCATTGCTTCTGCGATGCCAAATCCACCGGGTGTCGGCGATCAAAATGAGTGGGTCTCCATTCGAAATGAAACGCCGGGACTGATTGACGTCACTGGCTGGCAAATCCGCACTAAATCCGGCACCACAGTCCTTCGCGAGAAGACCAAGTTACCACCAGGTCGTGAGCACAAAATTGTTGTTCGCGCAGGTGGCGGCGGGGCAGCCCTTTCAAATAAAGGAACAGTGATTGAGCTGTTGGATACGGAAGATACTGTCATTTCCAAAGTGGAATACAAATCGGTGAGCCGTCGCGCTGAGGGACAGGTACTGAACTTCAGTTAACGAATCTTCGCAACCAAAGCCAAAGGCGCGGAACTCCGCGCCTTTCTTCTTTCAATACGTCAATCCAAGGCGCAGGTTTCGCATCCAAACATCTTGGCATGCATCCAACAGCCTACACAGAACCCCAGCACCGCTTCCAGCCAGGTCAACATAAAGCAGATACCCAACACAGCAAACAGCCAGATGTCCGACATTTCCAGCAAGCGAAATGTCAGACAGGTGATCCCCATAATGGCTCCGAGGCTCCATGCGAAGCGTTTGGGCTTTATCGGTTTCCAAATGGCCTTGGAGCGCATGGTCATCGCCGTTCCCAACAATCCTGACGGGCTCAGGGGTGTCAACCCGAAAATCGCTGCCATCAACATGTCGAAAATCACATAAGGGCCAACATAAATCACAGGATCCCATTCAGGACGAACCAACAAGATCACCATGGTGACCGCGGATAACACATTTAATAGCCCCGCCCGGGCTCGCGTGGCAGTCTCGTTGATCCGCAGATCGCTTTCACCCGGAATGCTCTGTCCCATTGCCAGAATCGGGGTGGTGAAGAAGGTATGGTATTGTTTTAATTCGTCAGCGCGCATGAACCTTTCCCGGAGTTATTTTTTTATAAGTCTATACGCTGGTTAAATTCCTACCTGAGTCTCGGCCAAATCTTGCTCGCTGAGCAACTTTTCGCCCAAACCACAAGCAATACCTTGCTCTCCTCTTTCCATGATTAG